>NZ_JBICSL010000011.1:0-176323 GCF_043197045.1 Micromonospora sp. NPDC049282 | reverse complement strand
TCCGGGTCGGTGACGTCGGCGGCCACCACCTCGACCGGCCGGTCCCCCGCGTCGGGCCCCGCCGCGGGGGGGGGGGGCCCCCCCCCCCCCCCCGCCCGGGCCCCCCCCCCCCCCCCCCCCCCCCCCCCCCCCCCCCCCCGGCCCCCCGTCGGCTCAGCCGCGTCAGTAGCGCCAGGGGGTGCCGGTCTCGCGGTATTCCTCCACCGGCACCAGCGGCACGTTGGGCGCCATCCGGTCGACGTAGAGCCGCCCCTCCAGGTGGTCGATCTCGTGCGCGACCAGCCGCGCCATCGCGTACTCGAAGGACGTGATGACCCGGCTGCCGTCCCACTGGGCGTGTTCCACGTCGATCCGCAGCGGCCGGGGCACAAGGCCGCGGTGGTCGAAGAAGGAGAGGCAGCCCTCGTACTGCTCGTCGGTCTCCGCGGCGGCCTCGACCACCCGGGGGTTGAGCAGCACGACCGGCTCGGCCGTCCGGTCGGCGGGGCGGACCAGCGCGGCGGCCCAGCCCAGGCCGAGCTGCGACGCGGCGAGGCCGACGCCCTTGCTGAACGGGTGCAGCTCGTCGAGGCGGGTCAGCATCCCGGCGAGCCGCTCCACCACCTGCCGGGCGTGCGGTTCCTCGGCCGGCAGGTGGAACTGGCGGGCGGGTTGCCGGAGCACGTCGTCGCCGCGCTGCACGATGCCCACCGCGCGCATCCGGTCGCTGGCCCGTATCCGGGTGTCGCCGGTGGGCGGTGCGTCGGGTGCGATGTCCGACGCCTGGCTGCGGAACCGCCACTGCATCCGGTAGCGGGCGTTCAACGGCGGGTCGTCGGTCCCCCAGTCGTAGATCACCCGGTCGTCCGCCGCGGTGCGCTGGATCGGGGTACGCAGCGGCCCTTCCTCCGCCGACAGTGAGGTCTCCGCGCCCCACACCTTTGGGTCGAGGTCGGCGGGGAGGTCGAGCCGCACCGCGAGGTGCCGGGTGGGCAGGCGTACGGCCCGCTGGAACCAGGGGCCCCACTTGTCCCGGCCGACGCGGTACCCGTACTCGATCGTCACCCGGTCGCCCGGGTAGAGCGGGAAGCGGCCCTCGTCGTTCTCGAAGAGCAGCCAGATCTCCTTGAACGCGTCCCGGTCGTGCTTGGCCCGCCAGTGCATCGGCTCGCGCCCGCCGCCGTCGTCCCGGTGTGCGGTGAGTTGCAGCTCGGCGAACGTGAGCGGGTGCTCCCGGTGGTGCCGGTTGGACCGGCCGGGGTCGTTGGGGTAGCGGTCGACGGCGACCCGGACCAGGTAGCGGGTGACCGGCTCGGTCCCGGCGTTGTAGAGCTCCCGCCGGATCGCGCAGTGGTAGCCATCGCCGGTGTGGGTGAGCGTGGCGACCTCGCGTTCGACCACCAGGCCGGTGCCGGGGGGCAGCCACTGGCCGGGGACGAGCGACTCCCGGTGCGTCCCGGTGGCTCGGCTGTGCCGCAGTTCGTCGTACTCCCGGAAGCGCTGCCAGATCGCGCCGCTGGCCTCCAGGACGGCCTCGGCCCGGCGGGCGAAGTCCTCGGTGGGCCGGTGCCGGCGCCCTTCGACGTGGCTGACGTAGGACGGGTCGAAGCCCATCAGCGTCGCCAACTGCTTCTTGGACAGCCCTCGGCCGGTCCGGTGCCGGGCGAGTTCGGCCGCGAACGAGTCGGCGGCACGCTCGATCGGTGAGGTCATCAGCTTCCTCGCACGCGGGAAGACCATCTTCACGTTTCGTGGCCGAACGTGTACGGAAACTGCCTCGTATTCGACACTCACCTTGACAATCCAGCGGTGTACGTCAATGCTTGCGCGGTCCGCCGGCGCTCCCGGCGGCGTTTTCCGCCCACCTCGCCGGGTAGTACGCGACGGCGAGGGAGTGAGCGGGACCTCCCTACGAAGCCCGTGGCACCACTTCCCTCCGCCGGGGAGTGTGGTTAGGCTAGCCTTAGCTTCGGTCGACGGCACGCGCCGGCCGACGGGCGACCAGACAGGGGACGGCCAGGTGACTGCGGTGATGCCGGGGCGCGACGTCGCCACCCCGTTCGCCCCGGTGACCGCGACCCTGCGCGCCATGTTCGGCACCGACGACCTGCCCGGGCTCGCGCCCGGCCTGCTGGTCCGCGACGAGCTGGACCGCTGGGCCCCGGCCGCCCGCCTGATCGACGGCACGCTGCTCCCGGAGTTCCTGACCGCCGCCGGGCGACGCTGGGGCGGCACCCCGCACGCCTGCGCCGCGCTGGCCTGGAAGTCCTACAGCTACTGGACCGCGCTGCCGGCCGTGCTCGGCTGGGCCTCGGCGCGGCGGGTGCCGCTGCTCGACCCCACGAACGTGCTGGTGCACTTCGAGGACCATCACCAGCTGCTCACCCTGGGCCTGCGTGCCTCCACCGGGGTGGCCGTGCTGCCCGGCGACCCGCTGGCGCTGGCCGGCGCGCCGGGCGTGCGGGTGGTCGCCGACGAGGCGGCGCTGCTCGACGCGCTCCGCGCGACGCTGCTCGACGCCCACTTCGCCCCGCTGATCACCGCCATCCAACGCGAGGTCCGGATCGGCACCCGTACCCTCCTGGGCTCGGTGGCCTCCGGCATCGCGCACGGCATCCTGCGCGCGGCGGACGCGCTGCCCGGCCCGACCACCACGACCGTCGGCACGCTGCTCGACGCGCTCGACCTGGCCGATCTGGTCGAGCTGGTGCCCGGCCCGACCGGTGAGCCGACCGTGCAGCGGCGCACCTGCTGCCTCGCCTTCACGCTGCCCCGGCCGAAGATCTGCCAGGGCTGCTGCGTCCGCCAGGGCTGAGCACCCGCCGAGCCGACCGGCGCCCGGGACCGGCCGGTGGTCAGTCGACCAGCGGGCGGACGTCCCAGAGCCAGACCCCGCCGGCGCGGGTCGGGGTGATCCCGGTCAGCTCGGTCATCGCCCGGCGCAGCGACTCGGCCGCGGGCAGCCGGGGGTCGAGGATCACCGCACCGGCCCGCCAGTGACGCAGGTCGTCGACGGCGGCCACCCGGTCCTGCGGGGTGATCGGCGGGACCGCGTCGGTCCGCCGCACCGTCTCGAAGAACGTGCTGGTGGGGCGCGGCGGCGCGGTGAAGAGCGCGGTCCGGCCGGCGCCCGGCCGGGTGTCCGGGTAGAGGAAGTAGCCCCGGGCCAGCGGCATGTCCAGCCGCGTCTCGGCGGACCAGCGCAGTGGGACCGCGTACGTGGTGTCGGGCAGCGGGAGCGTGACGATGCTCCGCCCGCCCGCCACGTAGGGCCGCCACGCCCCGGAGGTGACGAACGCCGGGGTCGGGTCCAGGCGCGTCGCGGGCAGCGGGGTGGGCAGGATCGGCAGCAGCGCCATGGCGAGCACGGTGCCGGTGACGAACCGGATCTGCCCCCGGGCCGACGGGTGCCGCTGCGCCAGGCGCCGCGCCCGGTCGGCGCCGAGCGCCAACAGCACGCCGATGATCGGGGTGAGCGCGAGCGACCAGCGGGTCGGCACCACCGAGTGCAGGACCGGGAGATTCTCCAGCGCGGCCCACGGACCGGGCACGCCGGTGTCGCGCCCGCCGAAGCGGATCTCCCGGCCGAGCGAGAAGAGGCCGAACACCACCCCGACCGCGGCCAGCCCGAGCACCACCGCGTTCCGGCGCAGCCACCAGACCAGCGCGACCACCAGCACCACGAGCGGCCAGCCGAAGAACGCGTTCTCCTCGGTGGCGTTCTTGACCAGCGGCTCGCTGCCCCGGGCGTCGCCGGCCACCGACTCCCGGGACCACGCCAGGTAGGCGGCGAGGTCGGTGGAGTAGCCCCGGATCAGCGTGGAGAGCCCGGAGTAGGCGCCGGGGCCGGCGAACTGCACGTACAGCGGGTACGCGAGCAGCGCCCCGGCCACCACGGCGGCCACCCCGAGCCCGGCGGCGAAAGGTCGGGCCGCCGAGCGCAGCTCCGGCCGGCCGAGCGCGAGCGCCAGCACCACCACGCCGAGGCCGATGGCGGTCATCAGCAGGATCTCCAGGTTGAGGAAGGCCTGCCAGACGATCACCAGGCCGAGCAGCAGCCCGTTGCGCAGCCAGCGGCCGGGCCGGGCCAGCCGCAGCGTCCGCCAGACGATCAGCGGCACCACGAACTGGCTGACGATGTTGGGGTGGGCGTTGGCGTGCGACACCATGGCCGGCGCGAACCCGCAGAATCCGGCGCCCAGCCAGGCCGGCCCCCGGGCTCCGGTCACCACCCGGGAGAGCAGGAAGTACCAGGCGGCTCCGGTGGCGGCGAGGCCGAGGGTGAGGAAAATGAGGAACGACCAACGCGGCCCGAACCACACCGTCACCGGCGAGAGGGGCAACGAAATGGATAATACGGAGGTATTCGCCATCAGATTGACGACGTCGGGCACATTCATCCGATCCGAGGTGAACGGATAGGCGAATTCCGTGACGACCCGAGCACCGTGCGCCATCATCCATTCGAATTGCGCCTGATCGGTGCGGTTGTCCCGTACGCCGTTCGCCGGGTCGATCCACAGCCGGGCGGTCACCCAGAACGCCAGCAGCACGAAGCTGAGCACGGCGAGAGCGTCGGTCCGCCGCCCCCGCCGTAGGCCCGCGTCCGATTGCGGAGTAGTCATAACATTTCAGAGCGTAGTCAAGGTATGACGGCCCCGTGACATTTTTCCGGGACTCACGTACTATGTGCCGGGTTCGCCGACCGCCGATCACGTGCCCCACCCGACCGCAATTCGGCCACTCCGGTGCCCCCGATTTTCCCGCCAGCCATCCAGATGGTTGACTCTGACGGTCCAGGCGCGGGTCAGTAATATCGTGAGGAATCGACGCATGGCAGAAATCACTGGGGATCAGCGCGTCCAGGCCGAGGTACTCGAAGGCCTGGCCACGGCGGTCAACCACCGGCGGTGGTTCGTCGAGCTGGCCGTGCCCTACCTCGGTGACGACCCCATCGAGATCGGCAGCGGCCTGGGCGACTACGCCCTCGAGTGGGCCGAGCAGATCCCCCGGATCACCGCCACCGAGGCCGACCCCGACCGGCTGGTCAAGCTCAAGGAGCGGCTGGCCCAGCACCCCAACGTCGAGGTCCGGCAGATGTTGCTGCCGCACACCGAACGGGGCGACTACAGCGCCGCCGTGTCGTACAACGTGCTGGAGCACATCGACGACCACGTGGGCGCGCTGCGCAGCATGCGCGACCTGGTCCGTCCCGGCGGCGCGGTGATCATCATCGTGCCGGCCTTCCAGTTCGCGATGGGCCCGGCGGACATCGCGACCGGCCACGTCCGGCGCTACACCAAGAAGACGCTGGGCGCGGCGATGACCGAGGCCGGGCTCACCGTCGAGAAGATCCACTACGCGAACGCGCTCGGCCTGATCGGCTACTTCATGGCCACCAAGGTCTTCCGGCTGATGCCGAAGGAGGGCCCGATGGTGAAGGTCTACGACACCCTGGTGCTGCCCGCCACCAAGGCCGCCGAGCAGCGGCTGCGCCCCCCGTTCGGCCAGTCCGTCTTCGCCGTGGCCCGCGTGTGAGGCCGGGCCCCTTCTTAACGCTTCCGGTATAGAGGGGGCCCCTTCTCACACCCACGTGTTGAGAAGGGGCCCCTCCTTACCCGTCAGTCACTCCTTGACCTGGTACGTGGGGCGGATCACCGCCCGGGCCAGGGTGTGGAACGCGAGGTTGAAGCCGACGAAGGCCGGGCTCGCGTCCTTGCCCACGTCGAGGCGCTCCACGTCGACCGCGTGCACCGCGAAGACGTACCGGTGCGGGCGGTCCCCCGGCGGCGGCGCGGCGCCGCCGTACCCGGTGTCGCCGTAGTCGTTGCGGATGCTGAACGCGCCACCGAGGTCGGCCTCCCGCACGGCGGTGGCCAGCTCGGTGACCGAGGTGGGCACGTCCACCAGCACCCAGTGCCAGAACCCGCTGCCGGTCGGCGCGTCCGGGTCGAAGCAGGTCACCACGAAGCTCTTCGTCTCCGCCGGGAAGCCCGACCAGGACAGGTGCGGCGAGACGTTCTCGCCGCCGGCGCTGCCGTGCGCGTACCTGGCGTCCATCGGCTCGCCGTTGTGCACGTCGCCACTGGTGAGGTCGAACGACGGCACCGTCGGCAGCAGCTCGTACGGGTCCGGGGCGATCGGTCGTTCCAGGGTCATCGAAACGGGTCCTTCCGGTGCGCGAAAATGTTCTGCGCCCCTTCATACCCCGCTGTCGTGCTGCCGGCGCACCATCTCGTTGATCCAGACCGGCGCGTACGGGGACGTGCAGCCCGGCGCCGTCGGATAGTCCTTCAGCACCGCCAGGCGCTCACCGACGGCGATCGCCCGGGTCCGGAGCCCGGCGTGCTCGATCCCGATCTGGGCCAGGCAGTGGTTCATCGCCCACTGGAGGCGGTCCGGGGCGTCCCGCAGCTCCGCCTCGATGACGTCGAGCAGCCCGGGCAGGTCGAGCCCGGCCGGCCTTCTCGCCACGCGCTCCGTGGTCAGCGCCCAGCCGGCGCTCGCGACCACCAGATCCGGGTCGGCGAGCCAGGCCACCCGCAGCGGTTCGGCGTGCGGGCTCTTCTTCACCACGTAGTTGACCAGCCAGTCGTGCACCTTGGGGGTGCGCGCCTCGCGCAGCATGGCGTCCAGCTCGTCCGCCCCGAACGCCTTCGGCCGGCAGATCAGCAGCGCCAGCAGCCGCGCCGCGCTGTCACCGGTCGCCCACAGCTCACGGGCCAGTTCCGGCTGCGTCCTCAGCCGCTTCGCGACCGCCCGCAGCCTGCCCAGGTTCACCCCGTGGTCGTCGCCGTGCCTCTCGTTGACCGCGCGGGCCCTCGGGTCCTCCAGCGCGGCCAGCTCGGCCATCACCTCGGCCAACGCCGCGTCCGTCACCTCGGCCTCCTGGGCGTTGCGGGCGGAGGGTGTGGGATTCGAACCCACGAAGACATCGCTGCCTTACCGGTTTTCAAGACCAGCGCCATCGGCCACTAGGCGAACCCTCCCGACGTGCTCCCCGAAGGGGAACCCGACCGCGCATAGTCTGCCACGAACACGGGATCGGGTAAGACTGAGCCATGCGCGCGATCACGATCACGGAACCCGGCGGACCCGAGGCACTCGTCTGGGCGGAGGTCCCCGACCCCGAGCCCGGCCCCGGCGAGGTGGTCGTCGAGGTGCGGGCCAGCGCGGTCAACCGGGCCGACCTGCTGCAACGGCAGGGCCACTACCCGCCGCCGCCGGGCGCGCCCGCGTACCCCGGGCTGGAGTGCTCGGGGACGGTCCGCGCGCTCGGTCCGGGCGTGACCGGCTGGTCGGTGGGCCAGGAGGTCTGCGCGTTGCTGGCCGGCGGCGGCTACGCCGAGCAGGTCGCCGTCCCGGCCGGGCAGCTGCTGCCGGTGCCGGCCGGGGTGGACCTGGTCGACGCCGCCGCGTTGCCGGAGGTGGCCTGCACGGTCTGGTCGAACGTGGTGGACCTGGCCGGGCTGGCCGAGGGGGACACGCTGCTGGTGCACGGCGGCGGCAGCGGCATCGGCACGTTCGCGATCCAGCTCGGGGTGGCGCTGGGCGCGACCGTGGTGGTCACCGCGCGCGGGGCAAAGCACGAGCGGCTGCGCGAGCTGGGCGCCGCGCACACGATCGACTACCGGGAGCAGGACTTCGTCGAGGAGGTGCGCCGGGTGACCGACGGGCGCGGCGCGGACGTGATCCTCGACATCATGGGCGCGTCCTACCTGCCCCGCAACGTGGCGGCGCTGGCCACCGGCGGGCGGCTCGTGGTGATCGGCATGCAGGGCGGCCGCAAGGGCGAACTCGACCTCGGGATGCTGCTGGCGAAGCGCGCCTCGGTGCACGCGACCGCGCTACGGTCCCGCCCGCTCGACGAGAAGGCGGCGATCGCCCGGGGCGTACGCGAGCAGGTGTGGCCGCTGGTGGAGGCCGGCACGGTCCGGCCGGTGGTGCACGCGCGGGTCGACATGGCGGACGCCGCCGACGCGCACCGGCTGGTGGAGACCAACGACCACCTGGGCAAGGTGCTGCTGGTGCGGTGACGCCTCAATCCCGGGGGAGCACCAGGCGCGCGCCGGGGCCCTCGGTGGCCAGCGAGTCCCCGGGGTTGTAGAGCGTGCAGCGCTGCAACGACAGGCAGCCGCAGCCGATGCAGCCGTCCAGGTCGTCGCGGAGCTTGCCGAGCAGCCGGATCCGCTCGTCCAGCCGGTCCCGCCAGGCCCGGGAGAGCGCCGCCCAGTCCTCCGGGGTGGGCGTACGCCCGGAGGGCAGCGAGTCCAGCGCCTCCCGGATCTCGTCGAGTGACACGCCGACCTGCTGGGAGATCCGGACGAAGGCGACCCGGCGCAGCTCGCTGCGGGCGTAGCGGCGCTGGTTGCCGCCGGTGCGGGCGGCGTGGATCAGGCCGAGCCGCTCGTAGTAGCGCAGCGCGGAGGGGGCCACGCCGCTGCGGTCGGCGAGCTGGCCGATGGTCAGGGTTGCCTCGTGCATCACAGGACCTTGAGGTGAAGTTCGGTTCAGGTCCGAGGCTATCGGCATGACGACGACCACCGCCACCGAGATGGGCGCGCTGCTGGACCGGGTACGCGCCGGCCGCGAGTTCGGCGCGAACGTGTACTCGACGCTTGACGTGCTCCAGGTCCTCTACGACCGGGTGCTCCGCATCACCCCGGCGACCGTGGACGACCCCGACCGGGACCGGTTCCTGCTCTCCAAGGGACACGCGGTCGCCGGCTACTACGCGCTGCTCGCCGCCCGGGGCTTCGTACCGCCCGACTGGCTGGACGACCAGGGCGGTCCGGAGAGCCGGCTCGGCGACCACCCGGACCGGCTGCTGGTGCCGGGCGTCGAGATCGGCTCCGGGTCGCTCGGCCACGGGCTCGGGCTGGGCGTGGGCACCGCGCTCGGCCTGCGGGCCCAGGGACGCGCCGGACCCCGGGTGTACGTGCTGCTGGGCGACGCGGAACTGGACGAGGGCGCCAACCACGAGGCGATCGCGTACGCGGGCGCGACCGGGCTCGGCAACCTGACCGCGATCGTGCTGGACAACGGCTCCGCCACGCACGGCTGGCCGGGCGGCGCGGCGAGCCGGTTCACCGTCAACGGGTGGACCGCCGTCACCGTCGACGGCCGCGACCGCGACGCCCTGCACACCGCCCTCACCGGGCACGACCACCACCGGCCGCACGTCGTCGTCGCGGCCGTCACCGACGGGGAGTGACGCCATGACCATGCGGGACGCGTTCGTGACCAGCGCCGAGGAGGTGCTGGCGGACCCCCGGAGCACGATCGTGCTGGCGGACATCTCCGCCGCCGCGTTCGCCCCGGCCGCCGCCCGCCACCCGGACCGGGTGGTAAACGTCGGCATCCGGGAGCAACTCATGATCGGTGTGGCCGGCGGGCTCGCGCTGACCGGGCAGCGACCGATCGTGCACAGCTACGCCCCGTTCCTGATCGAGCGGGCGTACGAGCAGATCAAGCTGGATCTCGACCACCAGGGGGTCGGCGCGGTGCTGGTCGGGATCGGCGGCTCGTACGACCGGGCGGCGGCCGGTCGCACCCACCTGGCGCCGGCCGACGTGGCCCTGATCGACACGCTCGACGGGTGGACCGTGCACGTGCCGGGCCACCCCGACGAGGTACGCCCGCTGCTGCGCGCCGCCGTGTGCGGGACGGGCTCGGCCTACCTGCGGCTCTCCACCCGGGGCAACGCGGCCGCGTACCCCGAGGCGGGTGACCTGCGGGTGGTCCGCGACGCCGGGCCCGGGGCGCCGCTGCTGGTGGCGGTCGGGCCGGTGCTGGACGCGGCGCTGGCCGCGGTGGCCGACCGGCCGGTGACCGTGGCCTTCACCCACCGGCCGCGGCCGTTCGACACCGCCGGGCTGCGTGCGCTGGCCGGTGCCGAGGTGGTCCTGGTCGAGCCGTACCTGGCCGGCACCTCGACCCGGGTGGTGGCCGAGGCGCTGGCCGACCGGCCGCACCGGCTGCTCGCCCTCGGCGTGGGCCGGGCGGAGCTGCGCCGCTACGGCGGCCCGGAGGACCACGACCGCTGGCACGGGTTGGACGCGGCCGGGCTGCGCCGCTCGGTCGACGCGTTCCTCGACCCGGCCTGACCGGGGAGACGACGGGACCCGCTGACCCGGAGACGACGGGACCCCGCGACCCGGCGGATGCCGGGGTGCGGGGTCCTCAGGTCGTGCGGGTCAGCGCGCGGCGGCGCCGGCCGGGCGGCGCCGGGTGCGCTCGCGGGCCAGGATCCAGATCGCCTCGACGCCGTCCTTCCAGGTGATCTTCTTGCCCTCCTCGCGGCCCCGGGCACGGTAGCTGATCGGCACCTCGTAGGGGCGGATGCGCTGACGCAGCAGCTTGCCGGTGACCTCGGCCTCCATGCCGAAGCCCCGCGACCGCACCTGGAGCGAGCGGTAGAGCTCCAGCGGCATCAGCTTGAAACAGGTCTCCAGGTCGCCGATGTAGGAGTTGTAGAGCACGTTGGCCGCCAGCGTGACGCCCTTGTTGCCCACCACGTACCAGAAGCTGTAGGAGCTGTGGCTGCCGAAGGTGCGGTTGCCGTAGACCACGGTGGCCCGGCCGTCGAGCACCGGCTCCAGCAGACGCGGAATGTCCTGCGGGTCGTATTCCAGGTCGGCGTCGAGAATGACCATGTATTCACCGTCGGCGTTGTCGACGGCGGTCTTGATGGCCGCGCCCTTGCCGGCGTTGCGCTGGTGGGTGATCACCCGCAGGCGGGCGTCGTCGACCCGGCCGAGCACCTCACCGGTGCCGTCCCGGCTGCCGTCGTCCACCACGACCAGCTCGATCTCGCACGGGTAGTCGACCGCCAGTGCCTGCTTGAGCGCGTCCGCGACACGATCTTCCTCGTTGTAGACCGGCATGAGGATCGAGAGCTTCACGGGTTCTCCACGGAGGCGATGGCAAGTCGGGGCATAGCGTAGCCTGGCAGATCCGGCAGGTCACGACAGCCCGTCCACCTTACTGCTGCTTGCGCGGCACCACGACGAGCCGGGCGATCCCCTGGTCGCCGTCCTTCGTGCCCGCCACGCCGACCGTGGTGCCGACCTTCACGTCGGTCGCCCGGATCGTGGCGCGGCGCTCGACCACCCGCAGCTTCTCGTCGAACGTCCAGGTCATGGTGAACCCGTCGGCGGACTTGACGGTCACCGACTTGTCGTCGATGGCGGTGACCTTGCCGCGTTGGACCGCGACGGTCTTCGTCCCGTTCTCCTTGGTCTGCACCACCACCTCGCCGTGCAGCGTGTTCTTGCGCAGCAGCACCCGGGCGCGGTGTCGCTTGCGCCACTCCTGCGCCCGGTCGCCCTTGCGCTCGCCGGCCCGCTGCTCCGGCGCGCCGGAGGCGGACGGGGCGGGCGCGGCGACCGGGTCGACGTCCAGGTCGGTGGCGTCGACGCCGAGCGCGGCGAGGGCCTGCCCGTCCACGCCCATCGCGGCGGCCACCTCGACCGCGCTCTCCCGGGCCTGGTCCGCGCCGACCTGGGCCGCCCCGCACCCGGCGAGGCCGAGCGCCGCGGCGGCGAGCAGTGCGGTGGCGCCGGTGACGATCCGCTGACGTGTCACGTGGGTTCCTCTCGTTCGGTGGTGACGTCAGCGTTCCCCACCCGCGCGAGCGGACCGTCAGGCCGATGTTCGAGTCAGGTAAGGGTCTCCGGGCAGCCGGACGGTGAACGCCGCGCCGCCCTCCGGGGCGTGCCCGGCGGCGATGTCCCCGCCCAGCCGGCGGACCAGGCCGGCGGCGAGCGCCAGCCCGAGCCCGCTGCCCACCTTGCGCACCCCCCGGTACCGCTGGTGCAGCGCACCCCGCTCGAACGCCACCGCCAGGTCGTCGTCGGTGAAGCCGGGCCCGCCGTCCCGGACCTCCAGGACACCGCCGGCCGCCGGGCCCGCGCCGGCCGGCCGGACCGCGAGCACCACCGGCGCACCCGGGGGTACGACCCGCAGCGCGTTCTCCAGCAGCCCGTCCACCACCTGCCGGATCCGGCCCGGATCGGTGTACGCCGGGACCGGCGCGCCCGGCGTCTCGACCCGGAACGGCACCCCGACCGCCGCGCACCGGTCCGACCAGGTGCGCTCGGCGTCGGCGGCGAGTCGGGTCAGGTCCACCGGTCCCGGCTCCAGCGGGAAGTCGGCGGCCTCCAGGCGGGCCAGCGCCAGCAGGTCGCTGACCAGCCGGTCCAGGTGCTCCGCCTCGGCGAGCACGGTCCGGCCGGTCGCCGGGACCGCGTCCGCGTCGAGCACGCCGTCGGCCAGCGCCTCGGCGTAACCGCGGATGGCGGTGAGCGGGGTGCGCAGCTCGTGCGAGACCGAGAGCAGGAACTCACGCTGCCGGCCCTCGCTGGTGGCGAGCGCGGCGGCCAGCCCGTTGAGCGCGTAGGCCAGGTCGGCGACCTCGTCGGGTGGCTCGACCGGCACCCGGACCGCCCGGTCACCGGCGCGGAGCCGGGCGGCGGCGTCGGCCGCGGTGCGGATCGGCCGGGCCAGCCGGCGGGCGAGCAGCAGCCCGGCCGCGGCCCCGGCGGCGAGGCCGGCGAGCAGCGGCAGCCACAGCCCGCGCAGCACCTGCCGCCAGGGGCCGGTGGTGACCGCCCGGGTGAGCACCACCCCGTCGCCGCCGGGCAGCGCCCGCGCCTCGACCAGTCGGCGTTCCCCGTCGACGAGTCGCCGGCCGGATACGTTTCCGCCGGCGGCGACCCGGGCGACGAGCGGCGCGGGCAGCCCACGCCGGTCCACCTGGCCGCCCCGGACCACGTACACGTCGACCCGCTGCTGGCGGAGCTGCCGGATGAGCCGGTCCCCGGCGCCGTCGCGTTGCCGCACCGACCGGACTCGCAGCACGTCGGCGGCGAGCCGGGCCTGGGCGGCCAGCGCGTCCTGGTCGCGCCGTTCCGCGCCGCGCACCGCCAGCGGCACCGCGACCAGCGCGGTGACCAGCACCGACACCAGCGCCACCGCGCAGGTGACCAGCACCGCGCGGGCGGTCAGGGTGTGGCCGGGCCGGCGGCGAACGGGCGGCGCGCCGGCGCCGACGACCGGCAGCGCCATGGTGGGCTGCTCAGGCATCGGCCGCGTACCCGACGCCACGGTGGGTGCGGATCACGCCGGCCGGGCCGAGCTTGGCCCGGACCTGCGCCACGTGCACGTCGACGGTCCGGGTGCCGCCGTGCGCCGCGTAGCCCCAGACGGCGGCCAGCAGCTCCTCCCGGGTGAACACCCGGCCGGGACGGGCCATCAGGTGGGCGAGCAGGTCGAACTCGGTGGAGGTGAGCTGCACCGGAGCCCCGCCGGCGGTCACCGCCCGCCGGACCGGGTCGAGGGTGACCGCGCCGAGCACCCGTGGCTGCTCGGCCGGTGTGCCGGCGCTGCGACGCAGCACCGCCCGCACCCTGGCGACCAGTTCGCGCGGGCTGAACGGCTTGGTGACGTAGTCGTCCGCGCCCAGCTCCAGGCCGACCACGCGGTCCACCTCGTCGTCGCGCGCGGTGAGGAAGATGACAGGCGTCCAGTCGTCCGCCGCGCGCAGCCGCCGGCAGATCTCGGTGCCGGCGAGGCCGGGCAGCGCGATGTCGAGCACGCAGGCCACCGGGCGCAGCCGCCGCGCGGCGGCCAGCCCGGCCGTGCCGTCCCGTTCCAGGTGTACGCCGAAGCCGTCCCGGGTCAGGTAGAGCCGGACCAGATCGGCGATGGCCGGCTCGTCCTCGACCACGAGGACGAGCCCACGCTGCGCGGCGTCGACGGTCACCGGCCCATGATGACCGACCGCCGGCGTCGGAGACGGTACGGGCGATGTTCGGATTCGGTAAGGAGAACGTCAGTGCGCCGCCGCCGGGCGGAACACGGCGGGGCGGGTGGCGGCCGGCGGGTCACCGATGGTGGCGACCAGCCGTTCCGCAGGCGTCCGCAGCCGGGTCCGGAAGGCGTGGTTGAGCAACGCGTCGAGCTGCCACACCTGCTTCGGATGGTGGGTACGGATGAGGAAGCGCTCGCGTGCCCCGTCGATGGCGGTGGCCGCCAGCTCCAGGCTGTGCGATCGCGGGTCCGGGCTCCACGTGACGTTGCTCAGCTCGCGCAGCTCGGTGTTGAGGTGCAGGCGCAGCCGGTGCAGCACCCGGGTCTGCCGGGTCACCACCAGCCGGCGGTGGGTGAGGAGCATCAGGTATTCGCCGCCGACCGGGTGGTCCGGCCGGCTGCACCGGGTGACCAGGATGGTGGCGTCGCCGGAGCCGACGCACCGGCGGAACACCGGCATGTGCCGGGTGGCGGTCTGGGTCGCCAGGCCGGTCTCGGCGGCGGCCGGGAGGAACGTTCGCGAGAACACGTCCATGCACGGTCCAACGAGCGGCTGACCTGGGGTGATATGGGTCACGCCCGATTTCTGGAACTTCCATCCGTGCAAATCGCACCCGCGGTGCGACATCCGGCTCCGCTCAGAGCAACTCGACGATCGTCGCGTTGGCCATGCCGCCGCCCTCGCACATGGTCTGCAGGCCGTAGCGGATGCCGTTGTCCCGCATGTGCTGGAGCATCGTGGTCATGATCCGCGCGCCGGACCCGCCGAGCGGGTGGCCGAGCGCGATCGCCCCGCCCCTCGGGTTGAGCCGCTCCGGGTCGGCCTCCGTCTCGGCCAGCCAGGCCAGCGGCACCGGGGCGAACGCCTCGTTCACCTCGTACACCCCGATCTCCTCGATGCCCAGCCCCGCGCGGCGCAGCGCCTTCGCGGTGGCCGGGATGGGGGCGGTGAGCATGGCGACCGGGTCGTCGGCGGCGACCACGGCGGTGTGCACCCGGGCCAGCGGGCGCAGGCCGTGCCGGCTGGCCCACTCGGCGGTGGTCACCGCCAGCGCGGCGGCGCCGTCGGAGATCTGCGACGCGGACCCGGCGGTGACCACGCCGCCGGCGCGGAACGGGGTGGCCAGCTCGCCGAGCTTGGCCAGCGACGTGTCCCGGCGGATGCCCTCGTCGGCGGCGAACTTGCCGCCGTCGGCGAGCGCCACCGGGGCCAGCTCGGGGTCGAACGCGCCGGCGTCCTGCGCGGCGGCCGCCTTCTCGTGGCTGGCCAGCGCGAACTCGTCCAGCTGGGTGCGCGAGAAGCGCCACCGCTCGGCGATCAGCTCCGCCCCGACGCCCTGGTTGAACGGCAGCGGCGAGTCCTCGGCGACGCCCTCGACCCCGCGGTAGCGCTCCAGGATCGCCGCGCTGAACGGCATCCCGCCGGCCACGCTGGAACCCATCGGCACCCGGGTCATCGACTCGACGCCGCCGGCGACGACCAGGTCGGCCTGCCCGGAGAGGACGGTGGCGGCGGCGAAGTGCAGCGCCTGCTGGCTCGACCCGCACTGCCGGTCGAGCGTGGTGCCGGGGACCGACTCGGGCCAGCCGGCGGCCAGCACGGCGTTGCGGGCCACGTTCCAGGACTGCTCGCCGACCTGCGACACGCAACCCCACACCACGTCGTCGACCTGACCGGGATCGATACCGGTGCGCTCGGCCAGGGCACGCAGCACGTGCGCCGACAGATCGACCGGGTGCACACCGGCCAGGCTGCCCTTGCGCCGCCCGACCGGGGTCCGTACCGCACCGACGATGACCGCGTCACTCATGTCTACTCCCCGGTAACCTCGCTTCCCCCGATCCTACGTGCTGACCCGACCGGTCGTCCTCCCCCGCCGTCCGGCCGCCGCGACTGGCATGCTGGGCGGATGGATCCAGAGCCGTCCTCGGCCGCGCAGTGGCGGGTGCCGAGAGCGCAACCGGTCGTCAAGGCACTGGGCGCGCTCGCTCTGGGCGCGCTGGGCCTGCTCCTCGCCGCCGGCGACCCGGTCCGCCCCGCGCTCGCCGGGCTGGCCGCCGCCGCGCTGCTCGCCTGGGCGCTGCGCGACCTCGTCGCGCCGGCCCGGCTCGCCGTCGACCCGGAGGGGCTCACCGTGATCCGCGGGTACGCCGGCCGGCGCCGGCTGCCCTGGGCGGCGGTGGAGGCGATCCGGCTGGACCGGCGCAGCCGTCGCGGGATGACCGCCGAGACGCTGGAGATCGACGCGGGCGAGTCGCTGCACCTGTTCGGCCGCCGCGACCTGGACGCGCCACTGGAGGAGGTGGCGGCCACGCTCACCGCCGCCCGGGCCGCCGCCGGCTCCCGCCCCTGACGCGGATGCCCCCGCGTCACCGCGGCCCGGCGACGCGGCGGTCCGGGCGTGTCGCAACGGGCGGCCGTCAGCCGGTCAGCGCGGCCGTGCGGACCAGGACCAGCCCGATCAGGGCGACCAGCACGATCGCGCCGCCGGCGACCTGGAACACGGTCCGCCGCATCCGTGGCGCGTACGCCAGGACCAGCGCCATCACGGCGCCGACCACCAGCCCGCCGAGGTGCCCGGCCACCGAGATGCTCGGCACGGTGAACGTGAAGATCAGGTTGATCACCAGGATCGGCACGATCGCCGAGGTGTCCCGGCCCAGCCGGCGCATCACCACGAAGATCGCCGCGAACAGGCCGAAGATGGCGGTCGACGCGCCGGCGGTGGACCGGTTCGGCGCGGTGAAGACGTAGGCCGCGACGTTGCCGCCGAGCCCGGCGATCAGATAGAGCGCGAGGAACCGCAGCGGCCCGAGCACCGCCTCCAGCGTCCGGCCGAGCACCCAGAGCGCCCACATGTTCAACAGCAGGTGCAGCACGCCGAAGTGCAGGAACATCGCGGTGACCAACCGGTACCACTGGCCGTCAGCCACCCCGCCGAGCGTGTGGTCGGGAAGGATCGCCAGGCCGATCACGCCGCCCCAGTCGGTCAGCGGGGTGGACTGACCCATCAGGCCGCCGAGGCCACCGCCGGCCACCGCGGACCCGCTGCGGGCCGAGATGACGGAGAGCACCATCATCAGCACGTTCAGGCCGATCAGGACCTTCGTCACGTAGCCCGCGCGGCCGGCGGCACCGCCACCGAAGGCGGTACGCGCCGGCCGCACGCTGCGGCGCCCCTCGGCGACGCACTCCGGGCACTGGTGCCCGACCGAGGCGTCGCGCATGCACTCGGGACAGATCGGCCGGTCACAGCGGGTGCACCGGAGGTAGGTCTCCCGATCGGGGTGCCGGTAACAGACCGGAGTGGTCGGCACCGGCCCCTCGGTGGCGTCGCCTGCCTGCCCGGAGCGCTCAGTCATGCGAGCAAAGGTACCCGCGAGACGCTCAGGACTGCTGCCGCTCGATCTCGACCCGCTCGATCACCACGTCCTGCAGCGGCCGGTCGCTCGGCCCGGTGGGGGTGTTCGCGATCGAGTCGACCACCTTCACCGACTGCTCGTCGGCGACCTGACCGAAGATGGTGTGCCGGTTGTTCAGGTGTGGCGTCGGCGACACCGTGATGAAGAACTGCGAGCCGTTCGTGCCCGGCCCGGCGTTCGCCATGGCCAGCAGGTACGGCCGGTCGAAGCGCAGCTCGGGGTGGAACTCGTCGGCGAACTTGTAGCCCGGGCCACCGCGACCGGTGCCGGTCGGGTCGCCCATCTGAACCATGAAACCGCTGATCACGCGGTGCGAGATGGTGCCGTCGTAGTACGGCCCGCTGCCCGGCTGACCGGTCCGCGGGTCGGTGTACTCCCGGTTGCCCTCGGCCAGCTCCACGAAGTTCCGGACGGTCTTCGGCGCGTGGTTCGGGAAGAGCTCCAGCCGGATCGGGCCGGCGTTGGTGTGCAGGGTGGCGTAGACAGCCTCGGCCACGGGTACTCCTCACTCGTTGGTCAGTTCCTTGCGGATCCTCCCATGTGCCCGATCTGGCCATGCGGAGGCATCCGAAGGTGGAGGATGACGAAGGAACAACTCCCAGGAGGTGGGACCGTGTTTGGAATCGGGCGGCGAAAGACCCAGGGCCAGCTCGCCAAGGCCGAGTTGAACCAGGGCATCGGTCACCTGAGGCAGGCCGCCTCGTACGCGGCGAAGGGCGCCGGCGCCACGGTCGGCCCGCGGGTCCAGGCAGCCCGGGTCGCGGTCGCACCCACCGCGGTCCTGGTCCGGGACCGCGCGTCAAGCGGCGTCGCGTCGAGCGCCGCCGCGCTCGCGCCGGTGCTCCTGGCCGTGCGCAACGTCCGGGTCGAGGCCGCGGGCAAGGCGCTGACCGGCCGCAAGGCCGTGGCGGCGAAGCAGTCCGCGATGAACAAAAAGGCGAAGAGCATGAAGGCTGGAAAGAAGAAGCAGCGCAGGTCGCGGGGGATGACCACCGGCCTGCTGATCGCCGGCACGATCGCCGGCCTGGCCGGGGCGATGGCCATGCGCCGCCGCCGCGAGCAGCAGGAGTGGGCCGAGTACGACCCGACCGGCGCGGTCGCCCCCACGGGCCACGACACGTTGGAGCCGATGCGGGAGGACGTGGACACGATCGTGGTGGAGACGCCGGACGCGACCGCGAAGGTCACCCAGGCCGGCCCGACCGGCGCCGGCAGCTCGGCCGTGGCCGACGGCAGCAGCGCGTCGACCACCGCGCCCGGCGCCGACCCGGTGATCCACCCGAACAGCCAGGTCCCCTCGGTCGCCGAGGGCGCCCGGGACGTCTCCGGCCGCCCGGCCGACGACATCACCAAGGCCGCGCAGAACGGCCGGAGCGCCGCCAAGGCCAGCGGTCGCCGCTGAGCCGGTCACGGCCGTCGGAGCAGCGCCGGCGCGCGGGCTCGTCCCGCGTGGCCGGCGCTTCCGTGCCCGGACCGGCCGGCGCCCCGGTCAGAGCCAGCCGTTGCGGCGGAACCAGCGGTAGAGGACGAACGACAGGGTCAGGTTCACGGCCCAGATGCCCGGATAGCCGTACGTCCACTTCAGCTCGGGCATGTTGTCGAAGTTCATGCCGTAGATGCCGGCGATCGCCGTCCACACCGCACCGATCGCGGCCCAGGCGGCGATCTTGCGCATGTCGTTGTTCTGGTCGACGGTGACCTGGGCCAGCCGGGCCTGGAGGATCGAGTTGAGCAGGTCGTCGTAGGAGTTGACCTGCTCGACCGTGCGGCTGAGGTGGTCCTGCACGTCCCGGAAGTAGCGCCGCACCTCCTGCGGCACCGCGCGATTGGCCTGGGAGGTGAGGGTGAGCAGCGGCCGCTGCAACGGCGCCACCGCCCGCTTGAACTCGACCAGTTCCCGCTTCATCTGGTAGATCCGCTGGATCCGGCCGCTGCTCTGGCGGTCGAAGACGTCCGCCTCCAGCACGTCGAGGTCGTCCTCCAGCCGGTCGGCGACCTCCAGGTAGAGGTCGACCACCCGGTCGGTGATCGCGTACGCGACGGCCCACGGCCCCTGCCGCAACAGGTCCCGCTTCGCCTCCAGGTCGGCGCGCACCGGCGACAGCCGGCAGGCGTCCCCGTGCCGCACGCTGATCACGAAGTTCGGCCCGATGAAGAGCATCACCTGGCCGGTCTCCACCACCTCGGAGTTCTCGGTCAGCTCGGTGTGCTCGCAGTAGCGTGCGGTGCGCAGCACCAGGAAGACGATCTCCCCGAAGTGCTCCAGCTTCGGCCGCTGCTCGGCCTTGACCGCGTCCTCCACGGCCAGTTCGTGCAGGCCGAACGTGGCGGCGATCTCGGTCATCTCGGTCAGGTCAGGCTCGTGCAGGCCGAGCCAGACGAATCCGTCGCGCTCCTGGCGGGCGGCGGCCAGGGCGTCGGCGTACTGCGGGCGACCCGGTCGGCGCTCGCCGTCGACGTAGAGCCCGCAGTCGACGATCCCGCTGCGCCCGGGGCTGGCGGGTTGCGGCGTCCGCGGGGATCCGTCGGCGTTGAGGATGCGGGACATGGCGCGTACCGGGGCCGCCCAGGCGCGGGGCCGGACCGTCCGGTCGCCGTGCTGACCGGCGGTTCGCTCGCGTGCCACCCGGTCCGTCATCTCTCGCCCCCTCTCCACGAAGCTGCGGCTTGCAGGCTACGCCGCGGGGAGCGGGCACGGCGGGCGGCGGCGGGCGCGAGGGACGTCACGTGGGTGGCGCCGGGCGGGCCGGCCGCGTCAGGGGGGTGAGGGGCGACACGGCCCACCCGGCACCCTTGGGGGCGGGAGTGATGCTGGACGCGCCGCCGCCCGGCCGGACGGCTCGCCGGCCGGAAAGGTGAGCGACGCTCGCAGCATTGTGGGGCGAAGGTCGGCCCGGCGGGAGAGCCGGGCCGACCTTCGATGCCTTTCTGTCGGAAAGCCGACAGAAAAATCAGCCGCGCACGGCCGCCATCGCCTCGGCGAGGCGGCGGACGCCCTCGTCGATCCGGTCCGCCGTCACCGCGGAGTACGCCAACCGCAGCGCGTGCCGGCCGCCGTCGACCATGAAGTCGCTGCCCTTCACCACCGCGACGCCACGCTCGGCCGCGGCCGGCGCCAGCCGGTCGACCTCCACGTCCTCCGGCAGCTCCACCCAGAGGAAGTAGCCACCGTCCGGCTCCACGAACCGGGCCTCCGGGATGTGCCGGCGCAGCGATTCGGCCAGCACCCCGGCCCGCTCGCCCAGCGCGGTGCGGACCGTGCCGATCGACCGCTCGATCGCACCCGAGACGCAGAACTGGTGCACGATGGCCTGCGCCACCATGCCCGGCGAGATGTAGAGGTTGGTGGCCCGCTTGGCGATCGCCGCGATCAGCTCCGCCGGGCCCACCAGGTAACCCACCCGGACACCCGGGCAGACCGTCTTGGTGAAGCTGGACGCGTGCACCACCACGCCCCGGCCGTCCATCGACAGCATCGAGGGCAGCGGCTCGCCCCGGAAGCGGATGTCCGCGTACGGGTCGTCCTCGAAGATCGTGAACTCGTACTCGGCGGCCAGGTCCAGCAGCTCACGACGCTTCTCGAGGGAGAGGGTCACGCCGGCCGGGTTCTGGTAGTTCGGGATCACGTGAGCCAGCCGCGGCCGGACCCCGGACTCCAGCAACTTGCGCAGCTCGGCCGTGTCCAGACCGTCCGGCTGGATCGTCACGCCGTGCACCTCGCCGCCCATCTGCTGCAGGTTGAGCAGCGTGCGGTCGTACGTCGGGCGCTCGACGACCACCGCGTCGCCCCGGCGGACCAGGTGGTCGAAGAGGAACGCGTCGGCCTGCAGCGAGCCGTTGGTGACCAGCACCTGGTCGGCCTCGACGCCGTGCTTCTCGGCGATCCACTTCCGCAGGGGCGGGTAGCCGACGGAGGTGCCGTACGCCGTGACCCCGGCGGGGTCGGCGTCGAAGGCGCGGACGGCGGCGGCCTTGAGCCCCTCGACATCGACGATGTCCAGCGAGGGAGCCCCACGGGCGAAGGAGATCAGCTGCTCGGCGGTCATGCGCAGAGCCTAGGGCCTGGCCCGGCGGGTCCGACCGGCATACACGCGAAGTTCAACATGCGGGCGGTCGCCGGCGTCCACCAGGGCCGACGGAGAACCGAGAACGACTCGCGGCTGTCTACGATCCGACCGGACGGTGGCGCCGACAGGGCCGGCCGCCGAAGGATGACGGGTCGGCAGACCCGCGAGACAGGGATGGGGCTCGTGACCGAGGACGAGACGGTACGACTCGACGACCAGCGGTTCGCCCAGTGGCTGGCCACCGAGGCCGGAGTCGCGCTCACCGCGCTGCGGGAACGGCAGGGTCACGCCGACCCGAAGGCGCTCAAGGACGCCGGCGACCGCGCGTCGCACGAGCTGATGACCGCGGCGCTGGCCCGGTGGCGCCCGGCCGACGCGGTGCTCTCCGAGGAGGAGGCCGACTCGCGCCGGGCCTGGGCCGACGGCGAGCGCGCGCCCCGGCACGAGGCGGACCGGGTCTGGATCATCGACCCGCTGGACGGCACCCGCGAGTTCTCCGAGGCGGGGCGGGACGACTGGGCGGTGCACGTGGCGCTCTGGCAGCGCTCCGCCGCGCCGGACGGCGCGCTGGTCGCCGGCGCGGTCGGCATGCCGGCGCGCACCACGGTGGACGGTGAGCCGGTCGTCCTCGGCACCACCTGCCCGACGCCGAAGGCGACCGACGGGCCGATCCGGATCGCGGTGAGCCGCAGCCGCCCGCCGGCGTTCGTCGGCGAGCTGGTCGAGTTGCTGGGCGCCCGGGCCGTGCCGATGGGATCGGCCGGGGTCAAGGTCTGCGCGGTGGTGACCGGCGAGGTCGACGCGTACGTCCACGCGGGCGGCCAGTACGAGTGGGACAGTGCCGCGCCGGTGGCCGTGGCGCTGGGCGCGGGCATGCACGCGTCCCGCATCGACGGGTCACCGCTGCGCTACAACCGCGCCGACCCGCGCCTGCCCGATCTGCTGGTCTGCCGCCCCGAACTGGCGGACCGGTTGCTCGACGCGATCTCGCGTACCGGGGTCGAGATGCCCGCTTCGGCCGTCACCGGTGAGCGGGGTGAGGCGTTCGGTTGAGAGTGACGGTACGTACGGCCAGGGTGAACGAGGGATATTGTCGGGCGGGAATGCGCGTCCGACCTGAGCCCACGACACGGGCCGCCGACAGCCAGGGAGGGCCATGCCGGCCGACCGAGACCCGCACACCGCCTTCGGGCAGCCGACCGGCCAGTGGCCGGGGCAGGACATTTCGCATGAGTCGGACAGCTTCGCGCTGCCCTGGCCCGACGCCCGGGGCGAACCGCCGGTGCCACCGCAGGTCCGCGACGACCTGCCCTGGCCGGAGCGCGAGCTGCCCGGCCACGGCCACCCGGACCAGCCGTGGACGGACGCCGACCAGGGCTGGCCGGGATACGACCCGGCCGGCATCGACCGCGCGCCGCGTGCCGCCGGGGCCGGCTGGGGCGAGGCGGCGACCACGACCGCCACGCTGACCGGGCCGCCGGCCGGCGGCCCACCGGCCGGTCCGCGTACCCGACCGGGTGTCGGCGGCCCCGGACAGCCGCCGCGCCCGCCCGTCGCACCCGGCCCGCCGCCCGGCGGGGCCAGAGGGCGCGGGCGGATGGTGCTCGCGGCGGCCGTGGCGCTGGCCATGGTCGGCGGCGGGGTCGCGGTGGCCGCCCTGCGGCCCGACGCGACCAACCCGCAGGCCGGCCAGGTGCCGGCCACCGCCGGGCCGGGGCCGTCGGCCGGCCTGGGCACCCCCGCCGCACCCGGCGCCGCCTCCCCGAGCGCCGCCCAGGGCCTCGGCGGCAAGCCCGCCGTGAAGCCGTCGGCGTCCACGAGCGCGAACGCGAACGGCTTCTCCGGGACCCGGCTGACGTTGCCCGGCGCCTCGGTCGACCCGCAGAACGGGGAGACGTTCAGTCAGGCGTTGTCCCGTTCCGACCGCACGATCGGCCGGTTGCGGATGGCCCGGGTGTTCTACCCCGGCCTGCCCCCGGCCTGGAACGGCAGCCGGAGCGACGTGGTCGACCGGACCGTGGTCGTCTCCTTCAAGGCGCCGCCCCAGGAGGTCAACGCGGGCAAGTACGACGCCCGCCTCACCTCCTGGTTCGCCTCCATCCCGCGCGACCACGACGTCTACTGGGCCTACTTCCACGAGCCGGAGGACGACGTCGAGCGCGGCTCGTTCACCGCCGCCCAGTACAAGCAGGCCTGGCGCCGGATCGCCGGGATGGCCAACCGGGCGAACAACCCGAAGCTGATCAACACGGTCATCCTGATGTGCTGGACGGTCGACCCGAAGTCCGGCCGCAGCTTCGACGCCTTCTATCCCGGCAGCGACCTCGTGGAGACGCTCGGGTGGGACTGCTACAACTGGGCGGTCAAGTGGAAGCGCTACGCACCCCCGGCCGAGGTCTTCGACCGCATGGTCGACAAGTCCCGCGCCCTGGGCAAGCCGTGGGGGCTGGCGGAGACCGGCAGCGACCTGCTGCCCGGTGACGCCGGCACCGGACGGGCGGCATGGATCCGATCCATGACCAGCTACATCAACGGCAAGCGGCCCGAGTTCGTGGCCTACTGGAACAACGCCGTCAGCTACGGCGACTTCCGCCTGCTCGACCAGCCGAGCATCCAGGCGTGGAAGTCGTTCTGCGTGGCCTGACCGGCCGAGCGCGGTGAGGGGCGGGCGACCTGGGGTCGCCCGCCCCTCACCGTCTCAGATGCCCCGGCCGCGCTTGTGCAGCGTGCGCAGCACCCGGTCGGCCTGCACGGCCCGGCTCGCCACGGCCAGCGCCAGGTAGGCGCGCGGCTCCTTCGGGTTGCGGGCCAGCGTGCGCCGGGCCCAGCGGACCGCGTCCCGCCGGTTACCCATCGCCGCCTGGGCGAAGGCGATCTGGCCGGCCACCCGCGCCTCGCCGTGCGGCACGGTGGCGAACTCGGGATAGCGGCGCAGCAGCCACTGCAACGCGGTCGAGATCGTCTCCCAACGCTGCGCGAAGTAGGACCGCTTGTGCCAGCGGACCAGCACGTACGGGCTCTCCACGTTGACCAGCGGGGCGTACCGGGCGGCCCGGAGCAGGAACTCGTAGTCCTCCGCGTAGCTGCCCGGGATCTGCTCGTCGACCAGGCCGATCGCGTCGAGCAGCGCGGCCCGCCGGATCAGGAACGTGGACGGGTGCAGCTCGGTGAGCCGGTCGCGGAGCAGCGCCTCCAGCGAGATCCGGGCCCGGTCCAGCGAGCGGTCCACCGTACGGTCGTCGTAGCTGACCCGGATGCCGCAGCTCACCAGCGCGCCGTCCGGGTGCGCGTCGAGCGCGCCGAACTGGGCGGCCAGCTTGCCGGGCAGCCACTCGTCGTCGTCGTCGCAGAACGCCACCCAGTCGCCGGTGGCCGCCTCGATGCCGGTGTTGCGCGCACCGGCCAGCCCGGCGGTACGGGTGTTGGTGATGACCCGGACCCGCCGGTCGCCCCGGTCCGACTCCAGCGACCGGTCCGGCTCGGACTGGTCGTAGACCACGATCGCCTCGACCAGGCCGGGGTGCGCCTGGCTGAGGATCGCGTCGAGCGCCGCGCGCAGCAGCTCCGGACGGTCCCGCGTCGGTACGACCACCGAGATGCTCGGCCCACTCATGCTCTCTCCACGGACTCGTCGGATCCCCGCTGGCCCAGGTAGCCGTAGCGGACTCGGAGGGGCAGCGTGGCCAGGCTGACCACGGCCCGGCTGCGGCGCGGCAGGCGGTCCCGCCACGCCTCGTCCCGCCGTACCGTCAGCGGGCCGCCGCTGAACCGCAGCGGGTTTCCCGCGACGCTGTGCGCGCGGAACGGCTCGGCCGGCTCGGCCGAGGTGTCCGAAGCGCCGCCCGCCAGGATGCGCAGCGCCGCCGGGTCGTCCGGCAGGCCGGTGAAGTCGCGCAGCCGGCGTACGGTGCCGGCCGGGTCGGCGGTGAAGTCCTCGTAGCGTAGCCGGAGCACCTTCGCCCGCGCTGCGAGCAGGTGGAACGCGGCGTTCTGCGCGGTCCACAGCTTGCTCACCTCGAACGGCGAGAACGTCGGCATGAAGTCCTCGCCGTCCACCACCTCGGGCCGGCGCACCTGCTTGCCCCAGGAGTACGCGACCGCCCGACTGTCCCGGACCAGGTGCAGCACCCGCAGGTCGAGGTCGTCGGCCCAGCTCAGCGCGAAGGCGAGCGAGGCGTGCTTGCTGGAGTCGACCACCACCCGCGCGCCGGTCACCGCGAGCGCGGCCCGGTAGATCCGGGTGTAGAGGTCGGCGTAGCGACGGACGTCGGCGAGTTGCTCCGGGGGGAGCGAGTTCTTCGCCAGCCGGGGGATGTGCCGGGTCCGGTCGACCCGGTCCTTGAGCGCCAGCACGTCGTCGCGGTCGACCGCGGACCAGCCGCCGAAGGCCTGCTCACCGACCTGCTGCCAGAACGGGCAGGCGGTGAACCGCTCGCCGCAGCCGCACCGCTCGTCGGCGCCGAGCGCCCGCTCCCAGAGGTGCACCACCTCACCGACCGCGCACACGTCGGGGCTCTGCGCCAGCAGCAGTTCCAGCAGCGTGGAGCCACTGCGGCCGAGGCCGCCGACGAAGAGGACGCGGGGCTGCGGGGACTCCGGGGCGCTCATCCGCGCCGCCCGCCGGCCCGCTGGCGCACCCGGCGGGCCACCAGGTCGTCGATCACGGCGCCGACCCGGGCGACCGCCTCGGCACGCGGGTCCGGCCGCCCCGGGTCGGCGGCCAGGACGAAGCGGGCCGGCTCGGCCAGCCCTTCGTCGAGCGCGGCGAGCAGCTCGGCCTCGGACTCGCAGAGCCGGACCATGCCGGCCGCCCCGAGCCGCCGGGAGAACAACTGCTGGTGGTTGTCGACGTGCTCGTCGTGGGCCGGGTCGCGGGGCACCACGATCGGCAGGTGGCCGGTGCGCCGGGCCTCGGTGATGGTGGCCGGGCCGCCGTGGCTGACCACCAGCGTGGCCTCGGCCATCGCGCGTTGCAGCTCCTCGTGGCCGAGGAACGGGGTGGCCTCGGGCAGCGCCGGCGGCCGGCTGTGGCCGTACTGGAGGACCAGCCGCACCTCGGGTCGCGCGGCGTGCCAGCGCTCCAGCCAGCCGACGAGTCGGTCGAAGCGGTGCACGTCGGTGCCGACCACGACCAGCACGAACGGCACCGACCGCCGGTCCCGTTGCTGCGGGATGTGTGCCATCAGAGGAGATTCCCCACGACGGTCGCCTCCGGGTACATCCGGCGCTGTTCCTCCCACTGCACGAGCATCGCGGAGAGGAAGGGCCGGCAGAGCCGGGCGGTCAGCGTCGCGCTGTCGATCCGGTCGTACACCTCGATGTAGACCGTCGGGATCGCGCGCAGCCGGGCCGCCACCACGAACGGCAGGGCGACCCCGGCGCCGGTGGTGACCACCGCGTCCACCCGGCGCCGGCGGATCACCTTCAGCGCGAGGAACGCGTTGCGGACCAGGTTCTTGACGTTGCGGGTGGTGGGGTGGTGGGCCCAGATCACGTCCTCGCCGTCGAGCAGCGAACGGGCGTCCGGTGTGTCGAAGGTGACCCAGGCCCGGCGTCGATCCCGGTACCAGGGTTCCAGCGCCAGCAGCTGGGCCAGATGCCCGCCGCTGGAGCCGACCAGCAGGACCTGCCCCGCGCCGTCGGTTGACCCGCTCACCACAACGTTTCCTCCCGTACGCGTGTGATCGCGTCCGGATTTACGTGAATGACCCTCGGACGCGCCCTGACAACCTACTGGCGCGCCCCTGGACAACTGAAGGGGCCGTTGGACGGATCCCGGCCCGCCGGTCGGGCCACCTCGGGATTCCCGCCGGCGGGATCCGTCCGGCGGTGGGAGCCGGCAGGTCAGTCGGGGTGCCCCCGGGGCGGTGGGCCGGGCCGACCACGTCGCGGCGGGATGTGTCAGGATTCCGTCACCGCTCCGCACGCGAGCCGGCGGCGACGTCGGCTCCCGGGGGCAGGTCGGGCCCGCTGCCGGGAACCCGCCGAATGGCCAGCGACGGTCGGCCATCTCTACGCGGGCTGCCCACACCTGGGCAGGCTTACCGGAACGTGAGCAGACTTTCCCTCAACGTTCGGATCGGGGACACTCGAAGTCACGGTCAGTTCCAGCTGTGCCGTGGGACTGCCCGGCTCGGTCGAAAGGGAGCGACAGACACTCATGCCCTCACCCCATTTGGCCGAGAACGACGCCGACGGTCTTGCCCTGATGGCCTACCTGGGCTGGTTGCGCCGCCGCTGGTGGATCCTCCTGCTCGCCGCGGTCCTCG
This sequence comes from Micromonospora sp. NPDC049282, assembly GCF_043197045.1. Taxonomy (NCBI): domain Bacteria; kingdom Bacillati; phylum Actinomycetota; class Actinomycetes; order Micromonosporales; family Micromonosporaceae; genus Micromonospora; species Micromonospora sp. NPDC049282. The sequence continues at coordinate 148,773 of NZ_JBICSL010000011.1, read as the reverse complement.
GTCTGGCCGGCGGCCTCGCGGTGAGCCAACTCCAGGAGGCGCGCTACACCTCGACCACCGCCCTGCTGGTACGCCCGCTCAGCTCCGGGTCGGAGAACAACCCGAACTCCAAGGTCAACCTCGACACCGAGGCGCAGGTGGTCCGCTCGCTCGTGGTGGCCGAGCGGGCGAAGGACCTGATGAAGGTCGGCACCGGCGGTGACGAGCTGGTCAAGTCGGTGACGGTGACCGTCCCGCCGAACAGCCAGATCCTCCAGGTCGCCTACGAGGCGACCAGCCCCGAGGAGGCGCAGTCGGGCTCGCACGCGTTCGCGCAGGCCTACCTCGACCTGCGCAAGGCGACCGCGCAGAAGACCCTGGAGAACGAGACCAAGGCCCTGACCCAGCAGATCGACCAGGTCAAGAAGCAGCTCAACGACGTCGCCGGGCGGATCGCCGCCGCCCCCTCCAACTCGCCGGAACGCCAGCGCGCCGAGGCCGACCAGAACGTGCTGACCAACCAGCTCAGCGGTCTGAACAACCGGCTCAGCCCGCTGATCTCGGCCGCCATCGACCCGGGCGAGATCATCTCGGACGCCCGGCTGCCGGACCACCCCAGCTCCCCGAACCGCACCCTGAACCTGGCCAGCGGCATGGGCGCCGGTCTGCTGCTCGGCATCGTCCTGGCCCTGGTGCTGGACCGCCTCGACAACCGGGTCCGCCGCGGCCGCGACATCTCCGACCGGGTCGGCCTGCCGCTGCTCCTGGAGCTGCCGGCCCGCACCCCGTCGCTGTCCGTGCTGCCGGCGTCCCACAAGATCTCCCGTGAGCTGGGCCGGCTGCGCAACGTCCTGCTCTCCGCGGTGCCCGAGCCGGCGCAGGCCGGTCGCGGTCGCCAGCTCCTGCTCTGCGACGGCTCGGCCGGCACGGCAGCCGGGTTCGTCGCCGCCAACCTGGCCGCCGCGTACGCCCGCACCGGCGCGCAGGTCGCGCTGATCACCACCAAGCCGGACTCGGCGTTGAGCAGCATCACCGGGGTGGCCGAGGGGCGGCACAGCCTCGCCTCGGTGCTCCGTCGCGACGTGCCGGCGCTCAAGGCGCTGGCGCCGGTGCCGGGGCTCGGCCAGCTCCGGGTGCTCGTCCCGGGCGACCTGGACGCGGAGGTCGAGCTGCCGGTCGCCGGCCTGCTGGAGATCCTGCACGAGCTGACCGCGCGCTTCGATCACGTGCTGATCGAGACGGCCCAGCCCACCCACGCGGTGGAGGCGCAGGCGCTCGGCCGGTACGCCGACGCGGTGATCGTGGTGGCCGAGACCGGGCGCACCCGCAGCGTCGAGATCACCGCCGCGCTCCAGCAGTTCGAGCAGGTCAACGCGCCGGTGCTCGGTGCCGTGCTGGCTCCGCGGATGCCCGCCGCGCCGGCCGGCGCCACCCGGCCGACGCCGCCGACGACGACGACGCCGAACCCCACGAACCAGACGAACCGGCCCAAGCCGCGGCCGAGCCCCGGCCCGTCCGCCGAGTCCACCATGGTGCTGCCGCGGATGCGGCCGTCCGGCACCGGCGCCTCGGCCAAGCCGGCCACCCCCGGGCCGACGTCGGGCACGGCGTCCTCCACCCCGGTGAAGCCGCCTGCGCCGCGCAAGCCGTCGACGCCGAGCAACCCGATGCCGGTCAACGGCGGCGGCGGGACCTACCGGTCCCGCGGTGACGGCGACGGCCGCAGCTACGCCCTGGAATCCGGCGAGGACCTGGGGTGAGTCGCCGGCAGATCCTCCGCGCCGCCGTCGGGCCGATCATGGTGGCCTGCCTCCTGACGGCGTGCCAGCCCCAGCCCAAGTCGGGTGGGGTCCAGGTAGTCGAGCCGGGGACCGCGCCCGCGACGACCGCGACGAGCGCCGCCCCGAGCCTGCCGCCGGCCCCGCTCACCGGTGTGCCGGCCGGTTCACCGGCGGTGGCCACCCGGCCGGCCCTGGCGGTGCCGCTGCGGGTGAGCCCGTCGACCACCCCGGCCGGGCTGGACGCGGCCGACGTGGTCTACGCCGAGTTCGCCGAGTCCGACTCCCTCCACCTGACCGCGGTGTACCACTCCCGCGACGCGGCCAAGGTCGGCCCGGTCACCGAGATCCGCCCGATGGACATCCGGTCGGTCGCCGTGCTGCGCCCGTTCGTCGGCTACGACGGCGGCCCCACCGGCTTCCTGGCCCAGTTCAAGGACTCGAAGCTCGCCGGGGTCACGCCCGACGACGACGACAAGGCGTTCTCCGGGGACTACACCTCGACGGCGGCGCTCTGGCGGGCGGCGCCGAAGGCCGCTCCGCCGCCGACCTCGGTGCTGGACTACGCGACCCCGGGTGACGCGCTGGCCGGGAGCGACCTCGCCCCGGCCCGGCAACTCACCGTCAGCGTTCCCGGTGGTCCACCCATGGTGTGGCGATTCGACGCGGCGAAGTCCGTGTGGACGACCCGGGTGGGCAAGGCGACCGTCGCCGCGACGTCGGTGGTGGTGCTGACGACCGAATACCGCACGTTGGACGTCCGTAAGCCGTCACCCCGCTCGCTGCCGTCCGCCAAGGTCTTCGGCCAGGGCGCTGCGGTCGCCGTCTCCGGCCCCTCCGGCGCCAAGGGGAGCTGGCGGAAGCCGGGCCAGGACATGGTCTGCAACGTGGTGGGCGTCGACGGGGGCCTGCTGCACCCGCAGCCGGGCAACGCCTGGGTCATCTACGTGTCGAGCACCGCGCGGGTCACGCTGGGATGAGCACCCTCGCCCCGAACGAGCCCACCCGTGGATTCGCGCCGGTGCCGCCGACGGGCTCCCCGGTGGTGGGTGGCGTCGTCCCGGCCCGGGCGCCGGTCCGGCCGACGGCTCCGTCGTTCCGACTGTCGCCCGCCTGGCCGCTGAGCGCGGCGTTCGTGCTCTACCCGGTCGCCTGGATGCTCGGGGTGTCCACCTTCATCTTCGTCGTGCTGGCCGTGCCGATGGCGGTGCAACTGCGCCGCCGGGGTTCGGTCAAGGTGCCGCCGGGCTTCGGCATCTGGCTGGTCCTGCTGCTCTGGATCTTCCTCTCCGTGATGATGCTCGGCCTCCGGGCGCCCAACACGTTGCCGCCGGCCGGTGGCGGCCGATACCTCGGGTGGGGCATCTGGCTGGCCAACTACGTGGCCCTCACCGTGGTCATGGTCTACGTGTTCAACCTGCGCGAGCGGGAGCTGTCGCAGCGCCGGGTGATCCGGCTCTTCGGCTTCATGGCCGTGGTCACGGTGATCGGCGGTTACCTCGGCTCGCTGCTGCCGTCGTTCGGCTTCGTCGCGCCGCTCAACTACCTGCTGCCGCCCGGCATCGCCAACCAGCCCTACGTCGCCTCCCTGATGGACGTGCGGTTCGCCCAGGTGCAGCAGGTGCTCGCCGGGGAGAGCGAGTCGCCCCGCCCCTCGGCGCCGTTCGAGTACACCAACTCGTGGGGCGAGAACATCGCGATCCTGCTGATCTGGCTCATCGTCGGCTGGGTCGTGCTGGGCGGGCCGGTGCGGCGCCTGCTCGGCATCGCGATCGCGCTGGCCGCGATCTTCCCGATCGTCTACTCGCTCAACCGCGGGCTCTGGGTCGGCCTGGGCATCGCCGCGGTCTACGTCGCCATCCGGCTCGCGCTGCGTGGCCGGATGGTGGTGCTCGGCGGGCTCGCCCTGGCGGTCGGGCTGATCGGCGTGCTGGTCGTCGCCACCCCGCTCGGCCGCACCTTCGACGAACGGCTGCAGAACGGGCACAGCGACGACATCCGCGCCACCCTCTCCGCCGGCGCGGTCACCGCGGCCAACCACTCGCCGATCCTCGGCTACGGCGGCAACCGGGCGCTGATCGGCAGCAACCGGTCCATCGCCATCGGCAAGTCGGACGACTGCAAGCAGTGCGGCAACCGGGAGCTGGGCAGCAACGGCCAACTCTGGGCGCTGCTCATCGGTCAGGGGTGGGTCGGCGCGCTGGCCTACAACGGCTTCTTCCTCTACTGCCTCTGGCGTTACCGGCGCGACAACAGCGCCATCGGCATCGCCGGCACGCTCGTCATCATCCTCATGCTCTTCTTCCAGTTCACCTACGGGGCGCTGGAAGCCACCCTCGCCTACGCCCTGATCTCCGTCGCCCTGCTGGCCCGCAACGACCGGCTGCGCCGGGCGCTCGCGCCGACGCCACCGAAGGGCACGATCGCCGGGCTACGGGCCCGACTGGAAGCAGCCGGTGACCGCTGATGGTGTTCCGCGTACCCCCGGACGGCGACGGCCGCTCCGCCTACCTCGGTGAGCTGGCCGGCCTGATCTGGCCCGAGCCGGCCGCGCCCGCCCTGCGCCGGGGCGGCCCAGGCTGGGTGGTGGTGCCCTCCGCCGCCCGCCCCCGGCTGCTGGTGCCCACCGGCTCCGGCCGGGCCGCCGCCGGCGCCGTGCGGCACTCCACCGAGGCGGTCGGCCGCAAGGCCAAGCTGGTCCGGCAAGGGCTGGCCACCGCGTTCCGGCTCGGGCTGGGGCCAATGGTGTTCCGCGACCGGCTGGTGGTCGACGGCAGCGGGCTGGACGCCTACCTGACCGAGGTGCTCGGCGAACCGACGCTGGTCAGCCTGCACATCGGGCCGGCCCGGGCCAACCGCAAGCCGGTGCTGCAACTGCTCGCGCCGGACGGCCGGGCCCTGGGCTACGCGAAACTCGGCGTCGACCCGTTGACCCGGGCCCTGGTCGACGCCGAGGCCGCCGCGTTGCGCCGCCTCGCCGGCGTGCCGCTCGGCCCGGTCGTGCTGGCCGGCGTACGCCACCACGGCGAGTGGCACGGGCACGCGTTGCTGGTGCAGGAGGCGCTTCCGGTGCGGCTGCCCCGGGCCACCCCGGCCGACGCGGCGGAGGCGGAACGGGCCGCCATGGTGGCGGTCGCCGGCTGTCTCGGCGTACAGCAGGGGTCGTGGGCGGGGAGCGGGCACGCGGCCCGGCTCGCCGCCGCGGTGGACGCGCTGGGTGACCGGCCGGAGGCCGGGCGGCTGCGCGCGGTACTCGCATCGGTCGCGGACGCCGACCCGGTGGTGGCCTTCGGCGCCTGGCACGGGGACTGGAACGGCGGCAACAGCGCGGTGCTGGCCGACGGCCGGGTGCTGGTCTGGGACTGGGAACGGTTCGAAGCCGACGTGCCGGCCGGCTACGACGCGCTGCACCTGGCGGTGCAGGGCGCGATGAGCCACGACGGGGTGGAGCCGCTGGAGGCCGCCCGGGCGTTGATCGCCGGCGCGGACCGGACGCTCGCGCCGTTCGGCCAGGCCGGCGGGGGCGCCGACCTGGTCGCCGTGCTCTACCTGGTGGAGCTGGCGGCGCGTTATCTGCGGGACCGGCAGGCCGAGGCGGGTGCGCGACTGGGGCACGTCGACACCTGGCTGCTGCCTGCCGTCGAGGAGCACCTGGCCCGCCGGGCCCGGTGAGAGTGAGGAGTGGGGACGTGACGGTGGCCAGGGAGCAGGCGCTCCGCGCGGTGAAGTCGGTGAGCCGGACGGTCGGTCGGTTGACCGCGGGCTCACGGATGGTGCCGGGATTCCTGATCGTGGGGGCGCAGCGCTGCGGCACCACCTCGCTGTTCAAGACGCTCTCGCAGCACCCCGGCGTGCTGCCGCCTGCCTACCACAAGGGCGTGCACTACTTCGACATGCACTACCGCCGGGGGATGAGCTGGTATCTCGGGCACTTCCCCACCACGAGCAGGGCGGAGGCGGTCAAGGAGCAGCTCGGCGTACGCGGGATCACCGGCGAGTCGAGCCCCTACTACATGTTCCACCCGCTGGCCGGGCAGCGAATCGCCAAGGACCTGCCGTCGGTGAAGCTGCTGGTGCTGCTGCGTGACCCGGTGGAGCGGGCCTACTCGGCGCACTCGCACGAGCTGGCCCGGGGCTTCGAGACCGAGGCGGACTTCGAGCGGGCGCTGGCGCTGGAGGAGCAGCGGACGGCCGGCCAGCGGGAGCGGATGACCGCCGACCCGTCGTACGCCAGCGAGCACCTCCAGCACAACGCCTACCTGGCCCGGGGGCGCTACATCGAGCAGGTGGAGCGGCTGGAGGCGCTGGTCGGCCGGGACCGGCTGCACGTCATCGACAGCGACGACTTCTTCGCGGACCCGCGTCCCTCCTTCGACGCGGTCTGCGACTTCCTCGAGCTGCCCCGCTGGGCGGACATCGCCTTCGGCAAGCACAACTCGCGGTCCCGCTCGCCGATGTCGGCCGAGCTGCGGGCCCGGCTGGAGGACCACTTCGCCCCGTACGACGAGCGGCTGGCCACCTGGTGGGGACGCGTGCCGTCGTGGCGGCGGTGACCCGGGCGGACGCTGAGGCGGTCGGCGCGGCGGAGGCGCCGGCCGGCGGCGCGTCCGGCGCCGGTCTCGGCGGCGCCGCACGTCAGGGCTTCGCCAACCTGGTCGGGGTCGGGCTGGCCGCGGTGGCCGGCTTCGGCCTGAACATCGTCATCACCCGCGCCTGGTCGGTCCGCGAGGCGGGCATGTTCTTCGCCGCCACCAGCGCGTTCATGATCGCCGCCTCGGCGGCCCGGCTCGGCACCGACGTGGGGACCATCTACTTCGTCAGCCGGCACCGGACGCTCGACCGACGCGACCGGATCCGCGGCACGATCGCGGTGGGTCTCGTGCCGGTCCTGGTGGTCGGGGCGCTGCTCGCGGTGGCCGGCTGGCTGGCCGCCCCCGCGTTGGCGCGGCTCACCATGCCGGAGGCGGGCCCCGGCGCGGTGACCGCGCTGCGGGTGCTGCTGGCGTTCGTGCCGCTCGCCGCGCTCAACGACTACGCCGTCGCCGCCTGCCAGGGCTTCGGCCAGATGCGCCCGCTGCTGACCGTGGAACGGCTCGGCCGGACCCTGGTGCAGTTCGTCGCGGTCGCCGTGGCGGCCTGGCTCGGCCTCTCCGCCACCAGCGCACTGCCGCTGGCATGGGCGCTGCCCTACCTGTTCGCGGCCGCCGCCGGCCTGCTCTGGCTCCGCCGGCTCGTCCGCCGGGCCGAGCGCGACGTGCCGAGTCCGGTGCCGGCGGCCGAGCAGATCGGTCCGTTCTGGCGGTTCACCGGGCCCCGCGCGTTGAGCACGCTGGCCGCGATCGTGGTGCAGCGGCTCGACATCGTGCTGCTCAGCGCGTTGCGCGGGCCGGCCGACGCGGCCCTCTACACCGCCGCCACCCGGTTCCTGGCCCTCGGCCAGCTCGCCGGGACGGCCCTGGGCAGCTCGGTGCAGCACCGCATGGCGGCGGCCTTCGCGCGCGCCGACCACGACGAGGCGCGTCAGCTCTACCAGGTCGCCACTGGCTGGCTGGTGCTGTTGTCCTGGCCGATCTATCTGGGTTTCGCCGCTTTCGCCGCGCCGATGCTGGCCCTGTTCGGCTCGGGCTACGGCGCCGGTAAGTCCGTGGTGGTGCTGCTCTCGCTGGTCATGCTGGTGGCCACCGGGTGCGGCATGGTGGACGTGGTGCTCAACATGGCCGGCCGCACCGCGTGGACCTTCTACAACGCGATGGCAGCCACGGTCCTCAACGTGGTGCTCAACCTCGTGCTGATCCCGCGCCACGGCATCGTCGGCGCGGCGCTGGCCTGGACCGGTGCCATCCTGGTGAACAACCTGGTGCCGCTGGCGCAGCTCTGGTGGTCCCTGCGGCTGCACCCGTTCGGGCGCGGCAGCCGGGTCGCCATGACGCTGGGCCTCGCCTGCTTCGGCCTGCCGCTCGGGCTTGCCGTCCTGTTCGACGCCGCACCGCTGGTGCTCGTCGCGCTGACGCTGGCCGGTGGCGCCGCCTACGTGGCGGCGGCCTGGCGCTGGCGGGGCACGCTGCACCTCGACGCGCTCCGCAGCCTGCGGCGCGGGGGCGGCGCGGGAATGGCCGCCCGGCCCTGACACCGGCGTCCGCGCGGTCCGTCGAGAATTCGGGGTCCGGCGGACAGGACTCGGCACGGGTAGAGTGCCAGGGGTCGCCTGCCCGCCCGGCTGGCCGTCGCCTCGGGGAGGTCTGCCAGGGCTGCCTTCGTCGACCGGCGACATCCTGGGGAGAGGTTGCGGTGGTGCTAAGGGTGCGGCGTGCGTTGGCGTCTCTGTCCATTCTGGTCTGCCTGGTTCCGGTGGTGGCGGCCTGCGACTCCGGGTCGGACCGGCCGTCCGGTCAGGCGTCGTTCGTGCCTCCACCCCCGTCGGTGGCGCCCCGGACCGATCCGGTGCGTACCACCGGTCGCGGGCCGGAACCGCCGGAGAAGGGCGCCTGGCTGGGCGCCTGGGTCCAGCCGGAGTTCCACAACCCGGCCGGGCGGGCGACCGCGTTCGACGCGTTCAACCAGGCGGCCGGCGGCAAGCTCACCGTGGCCCACATGTTCCACGAGTGGAACAAGCCCTTCCCGGGCGACACCCAGACCGCGTTCAACGGGATGGGCAAGCTGCAAATGATCTCGTGGAGCGGCACCGACACCCGGTCGACGGTCAGCGGCGTCTACGACCCGCTGATCCGGCAACGGGCCGAGAACGTGAAGGCGTTCGGCATCCCGGTGCTGCTGCGCTACCGCTGGGAGATGGACCGGCCAAACCTGCGCGCCAGCGTCCACTCACCGGAGGACTACATCGCCGCCTGGAAGCACATCCGGGCCATCTTCACCGAGGTCGGCGCCACCAACGCGGCCTGGGTCTGGTGCCCGCACGCCGACGGCTTCGCCAGCCCGGAGCGTGACGCCGCGGCCTACTACCCCGGCGACGACCAGGTCGACTGGCTCTGCGCGGACGTCTATCCGGGCACCGAATGGGTGAGCTTCGCGGAGCGCATGGACCACTTCATGGCGTTCGCCAGCAAGCACCCCCGGCCGGTGGTGATCGGTGAGTTCGGCCCGACCGAGAAGGGCCGGCCCGGCCAGCGGGCCGACTGGCTGCGCGGGGTCCGCGGCTACCTGAAGGAACACCCGCAGATCAAGGCCGCGATGTACTTCTCCGGACGGGACACGAAACCGGTGTACGACACGACCTTCGACGACGACCCGGAGAGCGCGGCGGTGTTCCGCGAGTTGGCCACCGATCCCTACTTCTCCCCACCCCTGCCGAGCCTCAATCCCACCTCCGCGCCACCGTCCAAATCCACTGAGTGATCATTTCCTCGTCTTTTCGTCCGGCCCGAGCCCCTTCCTCGGCAAAAAGGTCGATCCCGGGTGGACGCGCGACGGCCGAATGCGAGAAGGTGTTGTCCTCACGTCTGCGGTCGGCCGCGTGCGGCCTCACCTCGCGTCGCCACCGGCCACGATCGCAGCGCCTCCGACGTTCCCCCCGGAGCAGCCTGTGCCTTCCTCGTTCCTGAGACACCGCTCGGTGTCCGCCTTCGGCGCCGCCGTGCTCGGCATCGCCGCCCTGTTCACTCCGGTCCCGGCCCTCGCCGCACCCACGGCCACGGTCGCGCCCGACCACAGCACCCTGGTCAGCGAGCTGACCACGGACAAAACGCCGAACATCAACGACGGCAACGTGCTGGCCATCTACGACGCCGGCAGCAAGGTGATCGTCGGCGGCTCGTTCACCAACGCGCAGAACCGCGGTTCGTCCCCGACGCCCGTCGACCGGCGGGCGATCCTCGCCTTCGACAAGGCCACCGGCAAAATCGACAACGCGTTCGTGCCGCTGCTCGACGGCGACGTCAACGCGCTGATCGCCGGGCCCACCCCGGGCACCGTCTACGTCGCCGGCAGGTTCAACAAGGTCGGCGACAAGAGCATGCGCAAGCTCGCGCTGCTGAACGTGGCGGACGGCACCCTCGTCGACGGGTTCAAGAACCCCGCGTTCGACGGCGCGGTCAGCGATGTCCTCCTGGTCGGCGACCACCTGCTGGTGGGTGGCAACTTCACCTCGGCCGCCGGCACCACCCGCAACGGCCTGGTGTCGCTGAACCCGACCACGGGCGCGGTGGACGACTACCTGACCGTGGCGCTCACCGAGCACCACAACTGGACGCCGACCAACGGCGGCGCGTCGGCCGCCGTGGGCACCGAGAAGATGGCCGTCTCCCCGGACGGCAAGCACCTCGTGGTGATCGGCAACTTCAAGAAGGCGGACGGCGCCGTCCACGATCAGATCGCGCGGATCGACCTGGGCGCGAGCTCGGCCACCGTCGCCGACTGGAACACCGACGGCTACGCCGGCGCCTGCAAGTACAGCGCGTTCGACTCGTGGGTCCGCGACGTGCAGTTCTCCCCGGACAGCAAGTACTTCGTCGTGGTGAGCACCGGCGCGTCCTACCCGGGCACGCTCTGCGACTCGGCGGCCCGCTGGGAGACCGACGCCACCGGCGCCGGCCAGAAGCCGACCTGGACCAACTTCAGCGGCGGCGACACCTTCCTCTCCGTGGGCATCAGCGAGAAGGCCATCTATGTCGGCGGCCACTTCCGCTGGTCCAACAACCCGCTGGCGCGAGACAAGGCCGGCCCCGGCGCGGTGCCGCGCGCCAGCATCGCGGCCCTCGACCCGCTGAGCGGCCTGCCGCTGGCCTGGAACCCGGGCCGCCACCCGCGCGGCTACGGCGTCACCGAGATGCTGGTGACGCCGCAGGGCCTCTGGCTCGGCAGCGACCAGGAGTGGATCGGCAACTACGAGTACCAGCGGAAGCGGCTCGCCTTCTTTCCGCTGACCGGCGGCGACGCCCCGCACTCGACCAGCACCAAGGGCCTGCCCGGCAACGTCTACCAGGCCGGTCGGGCGGCGCAGACCGAGGTGCTCTACCGGGTCAACGCCGGCGGCCCCGCCATCCCGGCGACCGACGGCGGGCCGGACTGGGCGGCCGACACCGACGCCGCGCCCAGCCCCTACCACAACGGCGGCAACAGCGCGAAGTCGTACCCGACCAACGCGACGTTCGACGCCACCGTGCCGGCCAGCACGCCGGCCACGCTGTTCAACACCGAGCGGTGGGACCAGGCCACCGCGCCCGACATGCAGTGGGACATCCCGATCGCGGCCGGCACCCGGGTGGACGTCCGGATCTACCTGGCCAACCGGTACGCCGGCACCGCCGCCCCGGGCAAGCGCAAGCTCGACGTGAGCGTCGACGGCGTGCTCAAGATGAACGACTTCGACCCGGTGGCCGCCGCCGGCGGCACCGACCGCGGCACCATGCAGTCCTTCTCCGTGGTCAGCGACGGCGTGGTCGACGTCGACTTCGGCCGGGTCCTGGAGAACCCGCTGGTCCACGGCATCGAGATCGTCAAGACCGCGCCGACGCCGGACGCCTCGGACGTGCTCTACCGGGTCAACGCCGGTGGCGAGCAGCTCGCCGCGCCGAGCGGCCCGGCCTGGGCCGGCGACACCCCGACCGCGCCGAGCACCCTCCACAACGCGGGCAACAAGGTCACCACGTACCCGACGGACGCGGCGCGCGACGCCACCGTCCCGGCCGGCACGCCGGCGACGCTGTTCAACAGCGAGCGGTGGGACGAGTCGCCCGCACCGGACATGCAGTGGGACTTCCCGGTCCCGGCCGGCACGCCGGTGCAGGTGCGGCTCTACCTGGCCAACCGGTACTCCGGCACCGCCACCGCCGGCAAGCGCAAGTTCAACGTCAGCATCGACGGCGTGCAGAAGCTGAGCAACTTCGACCCGGTGGCCGCGATCGGCGCCACCAACAAGGGCACCATGCGCGCCTTCGCGGTGACCAGCGACGGCAACGTCGACGTCGACTTCGGTCGGGTCCTGGAGAACCCGCTGGTGCAGGGCATCGAGATCGTCAAGCTGCCGCCGGTGCCGCCGGCCACCACGGTCGACAGCATCACCAAGCGGTCGTACGACGGCGCGACCGGCGTCGGCAACGCGATGTCGGTGCCCAACCCGGACGACACCCGCTGGTCGGGCGTCAAGGGCGCGTTCTGGGTCGGCGGTGACCTGTTCTACGGCGTCGGCGGCGACCTCTACACGCGCTCGTTTGACGGCTCCGAGTTCGGCGCCGCCAAGAAGGTCGACCCGTACCACGACGCGAAGTGGGACAAGATCGTCACCGGCTCCGCGCCGGAGGGTTCGACGTACGCGGGTATGACGGTCAACTTCTCCGCCGAGCTGCCCAACGTGACCGCGATGTTCTACAAGAGCGGCCGGGTCTACTACGCGCTGGCCGGCCAGAGCGCGCTGTTCTCGCGTCAGTTCGCGCCGGACACCGGCACGGTCGGCGCCGAGCGGACCACGGTCACCGGCACCACCGGCTTCGCCGACGCGGCCGGCCTGTTCCTGGACGGCGACAAGCTCTACGTCGTCTCCCGGAGCACCGGCAACCTGTCCTCGATGGACTGGTCGAACGGCGTGCCGACCGGTTCCGCCACCACCCGCAGCGGTCCCGGCGTCGACGACGTGGACTGGCGCGGCACCGCGGTCTTCGTCGGCCCCTGACCAGGCGGCACGACCGAGACACACCGCACGACGATGGCCCGGCCGGTATCGGCCGGGCCATCGCCCGTCCCGGGCGCCGGCTCAGGCCCGGGTCGGGGCGTGCTCCCGCGCCCAGACCCGCATCAGGTCACGCACCGAGATCACCCCGGCCACCTCGCGGCCGTCGAGCACCACCAGGTGGCGGAATCCGCCCCGGGCCATCGCCGCGGCCGCCTCCTCCACCGTCCAGTCCGGGCCGGCGTAGACGACGTCCCAGGTCAGGTGGGCGCCGGTGCGTTCGACGTCCGGGTCGAGCCCGGCTCCGATCGCCTTCAGCACATCGCGTTCGGTCATGATCCCGACCCCCTCGGAGTCCGGGTCGATCACGACCGCCGACCCGACACCGCGGGCCGACATCATCCGGGCCGCCTGGCGGAGCGTGTGCTCCGGGCCGACCACGAGGACCTCACTGGACATCGCTTCCCGAACCTGCATCACACATCACTCCTGTGGGACGGCGACTGGGTACGGACATGGTGGGCCATCGATGCGTACCGGGACAAGTACGGGCATCGCCGGAATCGGCGCGGAGGCTACTGTCGGGGGGTGTCCACCGAGCCCCTCCGCTGCGCCGGCGCGCTGATCGTCGACGACGACGGCCGCATCTTCGTCCAGCGCCGCTCCGCCGAGCGGCGCCTCTTCCCCAACTGCTGGGACATCGCCGGTGGCCACCTCGAGCCGGGGGAGGAGATCGACGACGCGCTGCGCCGGGAGGTCACCGAGGAGACCGGCTGGGCCGTGTCGCACGTGCTCGGCCTGGTCGGCGAGTACCGCTACACCGGCGACGACGGGCTGGAGCGGGTGGAGACCGACTTCCTGGTCCGGGTGGACGGTGACCTGAGCCGGCCCCGGCTGGCGCCCGGCGAGCACACCGAGTTCCGCTGGCTGGCCGAGCGGGACATCGCCCTGCTGGACGAGCACCGGGACGTCAACGACGGGTTGATCCGGCGGATCGTGGCGGACGGCTTCGCCGCGCTGCGGTCGATCGGGTTGTAGAGCGATCACGGGCTGAACCACGGCCGCCGAGCCGCCGACGATATCCTCGCCTCGTGGAATCGGTCGAGAAGAGGAGCGTGTCGGCATGATCGGGATGGTGCTCGCCGCGGGTGCGGGGCGCCGGCTGCGGCCGTACACGGACACCCTGCCCAAGGCCCTGGTGCCGGTCGACGGGGAGACCACCATCCTCGACATCGCGCTGCGCAACCTCGCCGAGGTGGGGCTGACCGAGGTGGTGATCGTGGTCGGCTACGCGGCCGACGCGGTCCGCCGGCGCCAGGCCGAGCTGGCGGAGAAGTACGGCGTCACGCTCACCCTGGTCGACAACGACAAGGCCGAGGAGTGGAACAACGCCTACTCGCTCTGGCTGGCCCGGGAACACTTCTCCCGTGGCGTGCTGCTGGTCAACGGCGACACCGTGCACCCGGTGAGCGTGGAGAAGACGCTGCTGGCCGAGCGCGGCCCGGGCATCCTGCTGGCCGTCGACACGCTCAAGCCGCTGGCCGAGGAGGAGATGAAGACCACCTTCGACGCCGCCGGCCAGCTCACCCGGATCACCAAGCTGATGGACCCGGGCGAGGCGTACGGCGAGTACATCGGCGCGACGCTGATCGAGCCGCAGGTGGCCGGCGCGCTCGCCGACGCGCTGGAGGCGACCTGGCGGCGCGACCCGAACCTCTACTACGAGGACGGCTACCAGGAGTTCGCCGACCGGGGCGGCGAGGTGCGGGCGGCGCCGATCGGCGACGTCTCCTGGGTCGAGGTCGACAACCACGAGGACCTGGCCCGGGCGTGGGAGATCGCGTGCCGCTACTAGCCCGCAGCGTCCTCACCCCGCTGCACATCGACGTGCGGCGGGGCGCGGTGGCGGACCTGGCGTCGATCCTCTCCGACGGCCGCATCTCGGCCGGCGGCGACGTCGCCGTGGTGGTCGGGCCGGGGCAGGGCGAGAAGATCGCCGAGCTGATCCGGCCGTCGCTGCGGTCGGCGGACCTGTTCACCGTGGCCGGGGGCACCCTGGAGGCCGCCGACGAGCTGGGCGGAAAGCTGCGTGCCCGGTCGTACGACGCGGTGGTCGGCATCGGCGGCGGCAAGACCATCGACGTGGCGAAGTACGCCGCCACCCGGCGCGGCCTGCCGATGGTCTCGGTGGCGACCGCGCTGGCCAACGACGGCATCGCGTCCCCGGTGGCGAGCCTGATCACCGAGGGCCTCAAGGGCTCCTACGGGGTGCACATCCCGATCGCGGTGATCGTCGACCTGGACTTCGTGGAGGCCGGGCCGGAGCGGCACAACCGGGCCGGCATCGGCGACGTGGTCAGCAACATCAGCGCGCTGGCCGACTGGGAACTCGCCCGACGGGTGCGCGGCGAGCCGGTCGACGGGCTGGCCGCGTCGCTGGCCCGGGCCGGCGCCGAGGCGGTGCTGAACCATCCCGGCGACATGACCGACGACGCGTTCGTCACGGTGCTGGCCGACGCGCTGATCTCCAGCGGTCTGGCGATGGCGATCGAGGGCACCAGCCGCCCGTGCAGCGGCGGCTGCCACGAGATCATGCACGCGGTCGACGCGCTCTTCCCCGGCACCGCCTCGCACGGCGAGCTGGCCGGGCTGGGCGCGTTGTTCTGCACGTTCCTGCGCGGCGACGAGCGCCGGTTCGCCGAGATTTCCGCCTGCCTGGCCCGGCACGGGCTGCCCCGGCTGCCGGCCGAGGTGGAGCTGACCGATCACCAGTTCGTCGAGGCTGTGCAGTTCGCGCCGGCCACCCGGCCGGACCGCTACACCATCCTGGAACACCTGGCGATGTCGGCTTCCGAGACCCGGGAGCGGCTGGCAGACTACGCCGGTGCCCTCCGCGACCACCTTGGCTGAGCCCCGTCCCACCGTCGCCGACTTCCACCGGGTCAACCGGGGCGGCGGCCTGTTCAGCGAGTCGATCAGTCAGTGGATCGGGGCGGCGTTCGCGCTGGCCGCCGAGCGTCTGGGGCTGCGCCCGACCGCGCTGACCCTGGCCAATCTGGTGCTGGGGCTGGCCGCCTCGGTGACCGTGGTCGCGCTCGCCGACGACGTGGCCGCCGGCACCGTCCCGGCCTGGGTGGTCGGGCTGGTCGCGCTGGTCGGCTGGCAGATCGCGTACGCGCTGGACTGCGCCGACGGGCAGCTCGCCCGGGTGACCGACCAGCGCAGCGCGGCCGGCGCCCGGATCGACGTGCTCTGCGACGTGGCCGCCCAGATCGCGCTGGTGACCGCGATCGGCACGGTGGCGGTGGCGCAGCGCCCGGCCACGCCGGTCTGGCTGGTGGCGGTCTTCGCCGGCACCTGGATGGTCAACCTGGTGACCTCGGTGATGCAGGCCGGCCCGAACGCGGCCAGCATGGTCACCTCGACGTCGCTCCCGGTGCGCCTGGTCAAGCTGGTCCGCGACTACGGCGCGGTCATCTTCGTGGCCGGCCTGGTGCTGGTGTTCGCGCCCGCGCTGGCGTTCTGGGTGGTGGTGGCGTTCACCGTCGTGAACGGCGGCTTCCTGCTCGCGAGCATCGCCTTCTCCGCCCGCGCCGCGCTGTAAGGAGGGGCCCCCTGTCAACGCTTTCCGCATAGGCGGGGCCCCTTCTTAACGCCGCTTGAGGCCGGCGTAGACGTCGATCAGGCGCTTGGTGATCACGTCGGGGTGGAAGGTGCGCTCGTAGCGGGTGCGGGCCGCGCCGGCCAGCGCGGGCGCCTCGGCCGTGGCCAGCGGCAGCGCGGCGGCCAGCGCGTCGACCTCCGGCGCCACCACCCAGCCGGCCTCGCCGCGCTGCACCCCGACCGGCAGCGACACGCGACCGTCGCCGGGCGCGGCGGTCGCCACCTCGGCCGGGCCGGTGCCGGCGGGCTCGCGGGGGGAGTCGGCGCCGACCAGGTACGGGATGCCGCCGAGCGCGGTGCCGAGCACCGGCCGGCCGGCGGCCAGCGCCTCGATGATCACGGTGGGCAGCACGTCGTGCCAGGTCGACGTGGCCAGCACCACGGCGCTGTCGGCCAGCGCGGCGCGTACCCCCGGGCGGTCGAGCTGGCCCAGGTAGAGCACGTCGGGCCGCTCGGCGGCGGCCGCCTCGGCCAGCGGTCGCAGCTCCCCGTCACCGGCGATCCGCAGCGGGCCGAGCGCGCCCACCGGGTGCCGCCGCCACGCCGAGAGCAGCAGGTCGAGGCCCTTCTCCGGGCTGAGCCGGCCCATGAACAGGAAGCCGTTGCCCGGCGGCGCCGGGGTGCCCGGGTCCGGCACCGCGTTCGGCTTGACCACGATCCGCTCGTCCGGGATGCCGTAGTCGCGCAGATGGTCGGCGACCGCCGTGGTCAACGCGATGTAGCGGTCCACCGACCGCCAGGTCGGGCGGTGCACGGCGAGCGTGGTGGCCATCAGCGCGCTCTGCGCCCGGGAGTCGCGGTAGCAGCGGTGCACGATCGCCGGCACACCGAACGCGCGGCCTCGGCAGTCCTGGCAGATCACGCCGTCGCGGAAGTAGAGACCCGAGGAGCAGACCTGGCGGTAGTTGTGCACCGTCTGCACCACCGGCACGCCACGCCTGTGCGCGGTCCGCACCACCCAGGGCGAGAGCAGGGGGTACGGGTTGTGCAGGTGCAACGCGTCCGGCCGGTGCTCGACCAGCAGGCGGTCGAGGTCGTGCTGGGCCTTCGGGGCCCAGATCGGCGAGATCGGCAGCAGCGCCTTGGCCGGCTTGGACATCGAGGGGATCTCGTCGGAGCTGCGCAGGAACGGCAGCACCTCCACGCCCGCCGCGGCGAGCTGGGCGATCTCCGCGTCGACGATGGTGTTCTCGCCGGAGGGCTGAGCTTCCCGGTACCGGTTGTGCGCCACCACGATTCTCACGGAGCTTGCCCTTCGTTCGCGACTGCGGGACTCGCAAGCTCATTCCTCGCGCTCACGGGAGGAAAGGCTACCGTTGTCCCGTGCCTGAACTACCGGAGGTGGAAGCGCTCGCCGGTTACCTGCGCGAGCGGGCGGTCGGCCGGCGGGTCGAGCGGTTCGAGGTTGCCTCGATCAACGCCCTGAAGACGTACGACCCGCCGCCCAGCGCGGTGGCCGGCCGCACGGTCACCGGCGCGGGCCGGTACGGAAAGTTCCTGGACGTCCGGTTCGGCGACGACCTGCACCTGGTGGTGCACCTGGCCCGGGCGGGCTGGCTGCACTACCGGGAGGCGTTCCCGTCCACCACCCCGTTGCGGCCGGGCAAGGGCCCGATCGCGGTGCGGATCCGCCTCGACGACGGCTCCGGGTTCGACCTGACCGAGGCCGGCACGCAGAAGAAGCTGGCCGCCTATCTGGTCACCGACCCGGCCCAGGTGCCCGGCGTGACGAAGCTGGGTCCGGACGCGCTGGCGGCCGACCTGCCCACCTTCGCCGAGCGGCTGCGCAGCCGCCGGGGCCAGGTCAAGGGCGTGCTGACCGACCAGGCGGTGCTGGCCGGCGTCGGCAACGCGTACTCGGACGAGATCCTGCACGCGGCGCGGCTCTCCCCGTTCGCGATCACCGACCGGCTCACCGACGAGCAGCTCGCCGGCCTGCACGCGGCGACCCGGACGGTGCTCGGCGACGCGGTCCGGCGGTCGATGGGGCAGCGGGCCGCGGAGCTGAAGGGCGAGAAGCGCTCAGGGCTCAAGGTGCACGCCCGGAAGGGCCTGCCGTGTCCGGTCTGTGGCGACACGGTGCGTGAGGTTTCGTTCGCCGACTCGAGTCTCCAGTACTGCCCCACCTGTCAGACCGGGGGCAAGCCGCTGGCTGACCGAAGGTTGTCCCGACTCGTACGGTGAGTAACCACACCGGTCGGTTACGGAGCGGAATCATCCCGGGATCGCGGAAGGTCCCACTCCGCGGCACTACCCGAGCCGTCATCCATCGGTATAGTGGCTCGGTCCCCGGCTTCACAACTGACTGGGAGCCGGCCAGATCCCACCCGAGCACGTGGGAGACTGGAACGGTGAGCGACCCGGTCCCTCACGCCGAGTGAGGGCACGGGTCATGCGGGAGGACATGGGTTGAGGTGACGACAAGCCTCCAGCGCCCGGTAACCGACACAGGCCGGAGCAAGAGCGTGCGGCACGTCGACAGCTTTGAGATCCAGCCGCCGACTCCGCCGTCTCACAACGGCGTACCCCGGTCGGGGTGGGCCCGCGCCCGACGCCGGGTCTCCCGGTGGCACCGCCCCTACATCGCGATCCTGCTGCTGGTCGACTTCGGCGCGGCGGCCCTGGCCAGCTTCCTGGCCGTGCAGATCTTCGAGCAGGCGGACTCCGGCTTCAAGAACTCCCCCCAGGTGTGGTTCTACACGGTCGCGTTCCTGCTGCTGCCGCTCGGCTGGGTGCTCATCCTGTGGGGCAACCGGGCGTACGACCGGCGCTACCTGGGTCTCGGGCCGGACGAGTTCAAGCGGGTGATCCGCTCCGGCGTGGCGGTGGCCGCAACCGTCTCGTTCCTGGCCTTCGCCACGGTGACGTCGCTGTCCCGGTGGACGGTCGGCTTCGCGTTGCTCGGCGCCCTGCTGCTGATCCTGCTCGGCCGGATGATCGCGCGGGGCAGCCTGCACGCGCTGCGCCGCCGGATCGGCCAGGCCGGGCACCGGATGGTGCTGGTCGGCCCGCTGCCGGAGTGCCTGGAGGTCTACACGACGGTCACCCGCAACCCCGGCGTCGGTCTGGTGCCGGTGGCCATCCACCTGACCGACGGGTACGCCGCCGCCCGGGGCCTGGACACCCCGGTGCCGGTGTACGCGGGCCGCGACGTGCTGGCCCTCGTCCGTGAGGTCGGCGGGGACACCATCGCGGTCTGCGGCTCGGCCAGCGCCGAGCCGGGCGAGCTGCGCCGGCTGGCCTGGCAGCTGGAGGGCTCCGGCGTCGACCTGGTGGTCGCGCCGCAGCTCACCGACATCGCCGGTCCCCGGGTGCACATCCGCCCGATCGAGGGCCTGCCGCTGCTGCACGTCGAGGAGCCGACGCTCTCCGGCCCGGCGCTGCTGCTCAAGAGCCTGCTGGACCGGGTCGCGTCCGGGTTGGGACTGCTGCTGCTCTCCCCGCTCTTCCTGGCCGTCGCGCTCGCCATCCGGATCTCCGACCCCGGCCCGGTCTTCTTCCGGCAGCCCCGGGTCGGCCACGAGGGGCGCACCTTCCGGGTCTGGAAGTTCCGCACCATGTACGTGGACGCCGAGGAGCGGCTGGCCGGCCTGGTCGACCAGAACGAGACCGACGGCATGATGTTCAAGATGAAGCAGGATCCCCGGGTCTTCCCGGTGGGTCGCTTCCTGCGGGCGTCGTCGCTGGACGAACTGCCCCAGCTGATCAACGTGCTCTGGGGCGAGATGTCGCTGGTCGGCCCGCGTCCGCTGCCCGCCGACGACGGCGACTTCCTGGGCGACGTCCGGCGCCGGCTGCTGGTGCGTCCGGGCATGACCGGGCTGTGGCAGGTCTCCGGCCGCTCCGACCTCTCCTGGGACGAGGCGGTCCGGCTCGACCTCTACTACGTCGACAACTGGTCGCTGGCGTACGACCTCAGCATCCTGTGGCGGACCGTCGGAGTGGTGCTGGCCCGCAAGGGCGCGTACTAGCCTTCCGGGGGTGGGTGCCAACCTCTCGGCGTTCTTCGCCGTCGTCTCGCTGGTCACGGCGTTGGCCGCGGCGCTCTGGGCGGTGCTGCGGCTGCGTGCCCGCCGGGGCATCGCCACCGCGACGCAGCGGGCCACGTACGAGGTGCTGCACACCGCCGGCCTGGCCGCCGAGCCGCTGCGGGCCGGCCTGAGCGCGGCGGACGCGGCGAAGGCCGTACGCCATCTGCGGGCCCTGGTGGGCGCGGCCGGGCTGGCGCTGACGGACCGGGACGCGCTGCTGGCCATCGACGGCGGCGGCGCCCACCACGGTGACCAGCTGGTGGCCGCGGCCCGGCGGGTGGCCGGCAGCGGGCGCTCCACCGTGCTGCACGAGTCGGAGTTGCACTGCGACCTGGTCGACTGTCCGGTACGCGGCGCGGTGGTGGCGCCGCTGAGCGCGGACGGCCGGGTGGTCGGCGCGCTGGTGGCGGTGGCCGACGGGCGGCCGGCGCCGGGTCTGGTGCAGGCGACGCTGGAGACCGCGCACTGGGCCGGTGACCAGCTCGCCCTGGCCGAGCTGGACTCGTCGCGGGAGCGGTTGGCCCGGGCCGAGGTACGCGCGCTGCGCGCGCAGATCAGCCCGCACTTCATCTACAACGCGCTCACCGCGATCGGCTCGTTCGTGCGCACCGACCCGGAGCGGGCCCGCGAGCTGATCCTGGAGTTCGCCGAGTTCACCCGCTACTCGTTCCGGGCGCACGGTGAGTTCACCACGTTGGCCGAGGAGCTGCGTTCGATCGACCGTTACCTGACCATCGAGCGGGCCCGGTTCGGTGAGCGACTCCAGGTGCGCCTGCAGATCGCCCCGGAGGTGCTGCCGGTGACGCTGCCGTTCCTCTGCCTCCAGCCGTTGGTCGAGAACGCGGTCCGGCACGGCTTGTCCCGCAAGCCGGGCACCGGCATGGTGAGCATCGAGGCCCGGGACGCGGGCGCCGAGTGTCACATCACGGTGGAGGACGACGGAGTGGGGATGGATCCGACCACGCTGACCGCGGGCATCGCGGAGGTCTCCGGCGTCGGCAGCGACCCGACCGACGACCCGGGGCAGCACGTCGGCCTCTCCAACGTCGACGAGCGGCTGCGGTCGGCGTTCGGGGACCGGTTCGGCCTGGTCGTCGAGACCGGCCTGGGTTCGGGTACGAAGGTCAGCATGCGGGTGCCGAAGTTCCATCCCGGCGTGCGGGTCTCCTCGTGAGCGAGCGGAGCGAGCGAGCCGGGTCGGCGGTGACGGCCTCGGGTTTCCTGCGGGTGCTGGCGGTGGACGACGAGCCGCCGGCCCTCGACGAGCTGGCCTACCACCTGCGCGCCGATCCCCGGGTGGCCCGGCTGCACACGGCCGGCGACGCGACCGAGGCGCTGCGGGTGCTCCGCGACGACGACGTGGACGTGGTCTTCCTCGACATCCGGATGCCCGGGTTGGACGGCATGGAGCTGGCCCGGGTGCTGCGCCGGTTCGCCCGGCCGCCGGCGATCGTCTTCGTCACCGCGTACGACGACGGCGCGGTGGAGGCGTTCGACCTGGGCGCCACGGACTACGTGCGCAAGCCGGTACGCGCCGAGCGGTTGGCCGAGTCGCTGCGCCGGGTGATGGGTTCACGGGTGGTGCCCTCGCATCCGGCGGCGCTGGCGCGGGCGGAGGAGGATCCGACCATCCCGATCGAGCTGGCCGGCACCACCCGGATGCTGCCCCGGTCGGCGGTGCGGTGGGTGGAGGCGCAGGGCGACTACGCCCGGCTGCACACCGCGGAGGGTTCGCATCTGGTCCGGGTCTCGCTGGCCACGCTCGCCGAGCGGTGGGCCGACGCCGGGTTCGTCCGGGTGCACCGCTCCTACCTGGTGCAGTTGCGGCTGATCGCCGAGCTGCGGCTGGTCAACTCCGGCTACGTGGTGGTGATCGACGGGAGCGAGCTGCCGGTGAGCCGCCGGCACACCCGGGAGTTGAAGGACAAGCTGGTCCGCGCGGCCAAGCAGGACTGGAGTCGCTGAAGCCTGACGTACAGTGTACGGGAGTCCGTACGACAGGGTGGAGGACCGCATGTCCGACGACCAGTTCGACGCCGCCGCCGAATTCGACAGTCAACTCGACCGCCTGGTGACGCTCGGCTACCCCGCGCTCGCCGAACTGCCCGAGGAGGCGTTCCGCGCCCGGCTGGGCCCGCTTCGCGACGCGGCGGTCACCGGGGCCGCCGGCCTGCCCGGCCCGACCGACGCCCGGGTGCCGTTCCTGCTGGTGACCACGCGGGAGCTGGTGCCGGTCCCGGAGCGGATCGCGCTCACCACGCTCGCCGGCAAGCGCAGACCCGGCGTGCTCGACCGCAACTTCCCCGCCGAGGACCTGCCCACCTTCCACCCGATCAAGGAGCTGGAGGCGCCGGCCGGGCCCGCGTACCTGCTCTTCGACGTGGACCGGGGCGAGGAGTATCGCAACGTGACGCCGTCGGCCGCGCTGGAGGACATGACCGCGCGGGATCGGCTACCCCTCACCATCGACGAGGGCCTGGCCTTCGTGACGCTGTACCCGGAGGCGCTTGCGAGCAACAGGTGCTTCTCGCTCGTCGGCTCACGCTGCGGCGACAAGCGGGTGCCGGCGCTGTGGATCAGCCAGGGCGCGCCGAAGCTGGGCTGGTGCTGGTTCGGCAACCCGCACACCTGGCTCGGCTCGGCCACCGCCCGCCCGGTCCGGGTCGGCCTCGACTGAATCGACGATCGGCGCACGTCACACCCACTACCTATGCTGGCGGAGCCGATCCCGGACGGGGCGCGGGCGCGGGGGCGGGGGCGGGGGCGGGGTGCGCGGAGCCTGCGCGGGGTCGCCCCACCACCCTCACGTGGGATGCAGATGAGCGGCCCGGACGGCACCCGCAAGCTGGCGTTGTTCGTCGTACCGGCCAGCGGCACGCTCACCGCGGACCTGGTGGTCCCGTCCTCCTGAACCGGACGAACGTCGCGAGGGCCGGCCCGGTGGGTCCGGCCCTCGCGACGTCTCCGGCTCAGGAGGACGCCAGGAGGAACCGGTCCCAGGTACGCCCGTCTCCCGTCAGCAACAGGTGATCCGCCTCCCCGTTCGGGCCGCCGGCGTCGAAGAGCCAGGCGTAACCCGGCGCGACGCTGACCGATGCGACAGGCATGCCGTCGTAGCTCGCCACCGTGAAGGTCCGTCCGCGGTCGCGGCTGACCAGCATTTCGTTCCTACGGGCCTGCTCCGGGCCGGTCTGCGTGACGATCAGCAGGGTGCCGTCCACGCCCACCGTCATATCCCACTGCAACCCCCTCGGCAGGCCGGTCACGGTGGTCGACCAGGTCTTGCCTCCGTCCGTGGTCCGTTGCAGCGACACCTCGCCGTCCGGGTCGGACACGACCTGGTAGCCCTCCCGGCCGTCGATCCCCACCAGCGCCAGGAGCCGCCGGCCCGGCGCCGGCTTCCAGATCGTCCAGGTCGCGCCCCGGTCGGTGCTACGGGCGGCGACCGTGCCACGGCCGGGGTCGTAGGTGGTCCAGATGCTGCCGTCCGACGCCGGGTAGAGGGTGGCGAGCGGAAGCGGCGACGGTGGTGTGCCGCTGAGCCGGTAGACGCGTCCCGTCGCCGGATCCACCGCCAACGGCTCGTCGACGGCCGCACAGATGAGCTGGCAGTGCACCGGCCGGGCGTCGGCCGGAAACGCGTGCACCGGAATGATCGCCCGGTCCGCGTCCTGCCAGGTGCGGCCGTAGTCGGTGGAGAGACGGAGCGACCCGTCGCGAACCAGATAGGTGCGGTCGCCGAGCACCGCGTACTCCAGGCTGGATCCGGGCTGACAGTCGTCGGCCTCGTACCGTGCGTCGTCCCAGTCGGACCAGGTCTCCCCCCGGTCGGTGGTCCGGGCGAATCGGAGCACACAGGGCTCGACACGCACGTCCACGCCGGACCTCGGGCCGGTCAGCGTGAAGTCGCCAGGATTGCCCGGCAGGGCCGGACCGGGCGACGGCGTGGGTCGACCCGTCGACCCGAACCGTTCGGGCTGAACCGCCATCGGCGCGACACCCAAGGCCACCAGCAGGACCAGGGCGGCCGCGCCCAGGACCGCCGACCGGCGGCGGCGGGAACGCGCCACGGCACGCAACTGGCGCAACGGCGGCTGCCGAACGGCATCGGCGACCGTGTCCACCTCGAAGCCGGGGAACTCACGATCGGGCATCGACCCTCCCTTTGCTGCCGGTGACGTCGGAGTCGGTGAGCAGCGCGGCGAGTGCCGTCCGCCCACGGGAGAGTCGGGACTTCACGGTGCCGGCGGAGACGCCGAGGGTCGCCGCGATCTCGTCCACCGGAAGATCCACCAGGTAGTGCAGCGCGAGTGCGATGCGCTGCCCCTCGGGCAACTCCCGCATGGCGGCCAGCAGGGCCAGGTGTTCCGGCGACCGGTCGGCGACGGCGGGTGGCGGGCCGATCCGCAGCAGCAACCGGTCCAGGACACGTCGCCGCCGGTGCCGGCTGCGGGCGACGTTCACCGCGACCCGCCGCAGCCACGCCTCGGGGCTGTCGAGCCGGGCGAACCGCCCGGGCGCGACCAACGCCTTGGTGAACGCCTCCTGGACCGCTTCCTGGGCCTCGCTGAGGTCGCCGGTCACCGCGTAGAGCTGAACCACCAGCCGGCGGAACGACGCGGCGTAGAGGTCAGCGATCAGATCCCCGTCGGACACCGTCACCCCCTTTCTCCACCTGTCCCACTCACAGGCGAAGAGGAAGGTTCCGGTTCGCGCCTCAGAAGATGTCGGCGACTGGCAGGACGAGCGGGAACGGGGCCGCCGCGCGGTAGGTGTCGGCGGCAGTGAGGACGGCGGACTCGCGGTAGCCTTCGCCGACGTGCGCCAGCACGGTCAGGGTCTGCTTGCGCGGCTCCACGAGCCAGTAACGCGGAATGCCTGCCACGCCGTATTCATGCCGCTTGAGCACCAGGTCCCGGCCGGCGTTGCCGGGGGAGACGACCTCGACCACGAGCAGCACGTCGGCCGGGGAGAGCGCCGCGCCGCCCTGCTCCAGGGCCTTCTCGTGGGCGACGAAGACGTCGGGCACGAAGTAGGACGAACGTTTCGCGCTGATCCCGACGTCCTGCCCGACGAAGAGGCCGGTCCTGGAGGTCGTCCACCGTCCAGGCGTCGCCGCCGTCGGGCCGTGCCGGGCTGGGCACTGTCACACCTCCTCTCTACCTGGTCACCCTGGCATCCGGCCCGGTCATCCACAACGACTCCACGCTCATCCACCGGGTTGTCCACAGGCGTGACCCGTTATCCACAGGTTGTGCACAGGGCCGTCCGCGCTGCGCTTGACAATCGCGGCGGGCAGGCGAGACTGCCGGGGATGACCGCAGCCGAGGAACAGCAGGCCGCGGGACGGCCCGTCGAGACGTCCCCGGTCCCCGGCCCGCGCGCCCCGACGCCACCCCGCACCCGGATCGTGCTGGCCGAGGTCTCCCGGACCGGCAACCGGGCCGACCGCACCCGGTCCGAGCTGGCCCAGCAGACCCGCGTCGGCGAGACGCTGGTGCAGGGCCTGATGCGCGCCCAGCTCTCGCTCGCCCTGCGGCTGAGCCTGCTGGTGCTGATCGGGTTGGGCGGGCTGCCGTGGCTCTTCGCCATCGCCCCCTCGGTCGGGCGGATCACCGTGCTCGGGATCAACCTGCCGTGGCTGCTGCTCGGGGTGGCCGCCTTCCCCTTCCTGATCGTCGTCGGCTGGGCCTACGTGCGGCTGGCGGAACGCCACGAACAGGACTTCGTCGACCTGGTCCAGCGGCCGGAGCGCTGATGAGCAACGGTTACGTGGTCCCGGCGATCGTCGCGGTCACCCTGGTCACCGTCGGCATCGGCTTCTACGGGCTGCGACTGGCCCGCACCACCTCCGACTTCCTGGTCGCGTCCCGGGCGGTCAGCCCGACCTGGAACGCGGCCGCGATCGGCGGGGAATACCTGTCGGCGGCGAGCTTCCTCGGCGTGGCCGGGCTGATCCTCAAGTACGGCGTGGACGTGCTCTGGTACCCGGTCGGCTTCGCCGCCGGGTACCTGGCACTGCTGCTGTTCGTGGCCGCGCCGCTGCGCCGCTCCGGCGCGTTCACCCTGCCGGACTTCTGCGAGGTGCGGCTCGGCTCGCGCCGGCTGCGCACACTCGCCACCGTCTTCGTGATCTTCATCGGCTGGCTCTACCTGGTGCCGCAGTTGCAGGGCGCCGGGCTGACGCTGGCCACGCTGACCGGCTCGCCGTACCCGATCGGCGCGCTGCTGGTGGCCGTGGTGGTGACCGCGAACGTGGCGCTTGGCGGCAT
Source organism: Micromonospora sp. NPDC049282 (assembly GCF_043197045.1). Lineage (NCBI taxonomy): Bacteria > Bacillati > Actinomycetota > Actinomycetes > Micromonosporales > Micromonosporaceae > Micromonospora > Micromonospora sp. NPDC049282. The sequence continues at coordinate 122,429 of NZ_JBICSL010000011.1, read as the reverse complement.
GCGGGCGATCACGTTCGTGCAGGCCTTCCAATACTGGCTGAAGCTCACCGCGCTCGCCGTACCCGCGATCTTCCTGGCGTTGCAGTGGCAGGCCGACGCCCGCCCCGCGGTGACGCCGCCCGACGGGCCGGCGTTCCGGACCGCGACCACCGTGGTGGTCGAGCACCGCGCCACGCTCACCCTGACCGACGGCGACGTGCGGGAGGTACGCCCCGGCGACCGCCTCGACTTCGCCGCCGGCGACCCGGTGCCGGAGGTGTCCGGCGCGGCGATCGCCGCCACCGACTGGCTGCTGCCGGACACCGCGGGCGACGACGACCGCAGCCTGTTCGCGACGTACTCGCTGATCCTGGCCACGTTCCTGGGCACCATGGGCCTGCCGCACGTGCTGGTGCGCTTCTACACCAACCCCGACGGCGCCGCCGCCCGGCGCACCACGCTGGTGGTGCTGGCCCTGGTCGGGGTCTTCTACCTGCTACCCACGATCTACGGCGTGCTGGGCCGGATCTACACCCCGCAACTGCTGGTCACCGGCCAGACCGACGCCGTGGTGGTGCTGCTGCCCGGCGCGGCGCTCGGTGACGGTACGACCGGCCGGCTGCTCGCCGCGCTGGTCGCCGCCGGGGCGTTCGCGGCCTTCCTCTCCACCTCGTCCGGCCTGCTCACCAGCGTGGCCGGAGTGATCTCCACGGATGTGCTGGGCCGCGGCTCGGTACGCGGTTTCCGGCTCGCCACGGTGATCGCCGGCGCGGTGCCGGCGGTGCTCGCGTTGAACGTCTCCGGGCTGGACGTCTCGCAGGTGGTGGGGCTGGCGTTCGCGGTCGCCGCGTCGAGCTTCTGCCCGCTGCTGGTGCTCGGCATCTGGTGGCGCGGCCTGACCGACCTGGGCGCCGCCGCCGGGGTGCTGGTCGGCGGTGGCGCGGCGATCGGCGCGGTGCTGCTCACGGTGCTCGGGCCGCCGCTGACCGGCTGGCCGGCGACGCTCACCACCCAGCCGGCCGCGTGGACCGTGCCGCTGGCGTTCACCGTGATGGTGGTGGTCTCCATGGCGAGCCGGCGGCGCCTGCCCCGCGACGTCGGCACCACCATGCTCCGCCTGCACACCCCGGAGTCCCTCCGCCTGTAGTCGCGTACCCCTCAGGTAGGACGGGGGATCATCCCCTGGCCGGAGCGAACGCTGGCCGGGGCGGGCTACCGTCGGACCATGACCGATCAGCACCCGGCCCTGCACCTCCGTGGCCTGGCCAAGCGCTTCGACACCAAGGTCGCGGTGGCGGGCGTCGACCTGGCCGTGCCGACCGGCTCGTTCTACGGCCTGCTCGGCCCGAACGGGGCCGGCAAGACCACCACCCTCTCCATGGCCGTCGGCCTGCTGCGGCCCGACGCCGGTGAGGCCCGGGTGCTCGGGTACGACGTCTGGGCCGATCCGGTACGCGCGAAGAGCCTGCTCGGGGTGATGCCGGACGGCGTACGCCTGTTCGACCGGCTGAGCGGGGCGGAGCTGCTGGCGTACCACGGTCTGCTGCGCGGCATGGACCCGGCGGTGGTCGACCAGCGGGCGGCGGAGCTGCTCGACGTGCTGGCGCTCAGCGACGCCGGCCGCACCCTGGTGGTCGACTACTCGGCCGGCATGAAGAAGAAGATCGGCCTGGCCTGCGCGCTGCTGCACGGCCCGCGCCTGCTGGTGCTCGACGAGCCGTTCGAGGCGGTCGACCCGGTCTCGGCGGCGCTGATCCGGGACATCCTGCACCGGTACGTCACCGGCGGCGGCACGGTGGTCTTCTCCAGCCACGTGATGGAGGTGGTCGAGCGGCTCTGCTCGCACGTGGCGATCCTGGCCGACGGCACGATCAAGCGGGTGGGCACGCTGACCGAGGTACGCGGCGACCGGTCGCTGGAGGACGTGTTCGTCGAGGTCGTCGGCGGCCGGACCGCGACCGGTGAGGAGCTGTCGTGGCTGTCCCGGTGACGGCCGCCGAGCGGCCGGCACGGGCCGTCTCGCCCCGCCACTTCGTCCGGCTGAAGCTGCGGGTGCTCGGCAACAACTTCCGCGGTCAGGCGTGGCGGGTCGCGCTCTTCGTGGTCGGTGTGCTGTTCGGGCTCTGGTTCGCCGCGGGCGGCTTCCTCCTGCTGGCCGCGCCCGGCCTGACCGACGAGCCCCGGTACGCGCTGATGGCCGCCGCGTTCGGCGGCGGCGTGCTGACGCTCGGCTGGCTGCTGCTGCCGCTGGTCTTCTTCGGCGTGGACGAGACGCTTGACCCGGCCCGGTTCGCCCTGCTGCCGCTCTCCCGTCGCACCCTGGTCACCGGCCTGTTCGCCGCCGCCCTGATCAGTGTCCCGGCGGTGGCCACGGTGCTCACCGTGACCGGGCTGGTGGTCACCGCCGCCGCGCTGGGCGGGTGGCCGGCCGCGCTGGTCGGCGCGATCGGGGTGGTCGCCGGGGTGCTGGTCTGCGTGGCCGGAGCCCGCGCGGTGACCAGCGCGTTCGCCACCATGCTGCGGTCCCGCCGGGTACGCGACCTGGCCGCCGTGCTGCTCGCGGTGCTGGCCGCCCTGCTCGGGCCGTTGCAGCTGCTCGTGCTGGCCGCGGTGCGGCAGGCCGACTGGGACCGGCTGACCGGGGCGGCCCGGGTGGTCGGCTGGACGCCGTTCGGCGCCCCCTGGACGGCCGGGATCGACGTGGCGCAGGGCCGGCCCGGGGCGGCGGTGGTGAAGCTGCTGATCGCGGCCGCGACGCTCGGCGTACTCCTGCTCTGGTGGTCGCGGTCGCTGGAGTCGGCGATGGTCGGCGCGACGAGCGCCGGGCCGGCACGCGCCCCGCGCGGCGCGCTCGGCGGCGCGATCGCGCAACTCTTCCCCCGTGCGGTCGGCTGGGCCCGGCGGGACCGGTTCGGCGCGCTGGTGGCCCGGGAGTGCCGCTACTGGTGGCGGGACGCCCGGCGTCGGGCCAACCTGATCACGGTCGCGGTGGTCGGCGTGTTCGTGCCGGTGATGGTCAACCTCGGCGGCGTCTCGTTCAGCACCGGAGCCGGGACGTCGTTCGGCGAGTCCGCGGCCGACTCGTCGCCGGTGCTGGTCAGCATCTCCCTGGTCTTCGTCGGGGTGCTCGCCTCGGTGACACTGGCCAACCAGTTCGGCTTCGACGGCAGCGCGTACGCGGCAAACGTGGTCGCCGGCGTGCCCGGGCGGGTGGAGCTGCGCGCCCGGATGGCGGCGTTCTCGCTCTACGTGGTGCCGATCCTCCTGGTGGTCGCGGTCGTCCTGGCCACCGTGCTCGGTCGGCCCGAATGGCTCGGCGTGATGGCCGGCGGGCTGTTCGCCGCGTACGGCTGCGGGCTGGCGATCAACGGGTTCATCTCCGTGCTCGGCGCCTACTCGCTGCCGGAGACGAGCAACCCGTTCGCCATGAACACCGGCGCGGGGATCGCGAAGAGCCTGCTCACGCTGCTCTCCATGGTTTCCTCGGTGGTGGCGGCGGTGCCGTTCGTGGTGGCCGCCGGCCTGCTCGGCGACGTGTGGCTCTGGCTGGCGCTGCCGGTCGGCCTGGCCTACGGGGCGGGCGCGGCGCTGCTCGGCGCGTACCTGGCCGGGGACGCGCTTGATCGCCGGCAGCCGGAGCTGCTGGCCGCGGTCACCCCGAGGCGCTGATGCCTGTCGTCGAGGCGGTCGTCACCGTCGGAGTCCCGCCGGACCTGGCATTCGCGGTCTCCCAGACCGTCGCCCCGGTGCGCTACCGGTGGGACCCGTTCGTCCGCGAGCAGCACTTTCTGGACGGCGCGGCCCACCCGGGCCGGGGCGTGCGCACCTTCACCCGATCCCGGCACGGCCTGACCATGGTCAGCGAGTACGTCTCCTGGTCGCCGCCGACGAACGTGGGCATGAAGATGGTCCGCGGGCCGTGGTTCTTCGAGCGATTCGGTGGCGGGTGGCGCTTCGCGCCCGGCCCGGACCCGGGCACCACGCTGGCGACCTGGCGCTACAACTTCCGGTGCCGCCCGGCCTTCCTGCGCCCGGTGGCCGAACGCATCGGCGGGTGGCTGCTCGGCCGGGACATCCGCCGCCGGATCGCCGGTTACGCGGCCGGCTGCGCCGACCCCGAGGTGCTGGCCGCCGCCCGCCGCTCGCTTTCCGCGTAGCTCGGCCCGCTCGGCGCCCGGCCCGCTCGGCGCTAGCTGGCGCGGCGCATCGCGGCGTAGACGTGGTGACCCTCGCCCACGCTGAGCACGTTCACCAGCTCCCAGCCGTAGTTCGACAGATGCTCGACCGCCTCCATCAGCGGCGGGAAACCGCTGCTGCCCCACTTGTGCCGCGCGATGATCATCAGGTGCCGGTGCGGGTAGGCACGCAGGTCGACCTGGCCGCCGAGGATGGCGTCGGCAGTGATGACGCGCTCCTGGGCGAGCTTCTGTGGGGGTACGAGTGCCAGCCCCGCAGGGTAGGCGGGTCAGTCGAGCGGTGCCCGGTGAAGGTACGCGACCAGCGAGCGCCAGGCGTCGGGGGCGAAGACGAGAGCCGGGCCGGACGGGTCCTTGCTGTCCCGAACCAACACCACCCCGGGCAGGTTGCCCGCCACCTCGACACAGTTGCCCTCGGCGGCGGAGCGGCTTGACTTGCGCCAGCGGGGATTGGCACTGGTCACGGCGTCACCTTCAACTTGTTGATGAGTTCGATGGAGGTCCGCTCACTGAGCGCCTCCCCGAGCAGGTGCTCCCATTTGCGCTGCACCAGCGCTATCCACTCCGGATAGTCGGCGATCTGCCCCCGAGCGGCATTGTCGAGGCAGAGCAGGCGATCACCCTCGGGCAGTTCGGCGAGCACGAAGCCGCCGCCCATCGACACATGTGCGCCGATGTCCAGCGGTAGAACATGCAGGCGAACGTGCGGCGACTCGACCACGTCGAGCAGCCGGCCAAGCTGCCGATCCATGGCCGCCGGCCCACCGACAGGTCTGCGCAGCGCGCTCTCATCGATGACGAACACGCAGTCGGGCGGATCCTCCCGGTGCAGCAGCCGCTGCCGCTCCAGGCGCAGACTCACCAGTTCCTCCACCCGGCTACTCCGGTACATGCCACCGGCGGAAGCGACCGCGCGGGCATACTCCTCGGTCTGCAACATGCCGGGGACCATGCAGGGCTCGAAGAAACACAGCCGGATCGCCCGTTCCTCGTGGCCGTGCCAGGGCTCGAACCAACCAGGCCCACTGTTCGCCTCACCCGCCGTCAGCAGGCTTGCCAGGAGGCCGCCGGTGCCGAGGGCCTGGTCGGCGGCGGCCGCGAACTCCATCGTGGGCCGGCGGCGGCCGGTCTCGATGGCGGCGACCGTTGACGGACTCCACCGGATCGTCGCCGCCAGCGCCTCCTGCGAGACCTCGGCCCCGGCACGGGCGGCCTTCAACGCCCGGATCCACACCTCGATGTCCATCCTCACCCCGCCGGTAAGTACGCGACCGCGCTCCGTAGTAACCCCTGGCATCCTCCCCCGCCGGCACGGCCGAGTCCAGGGTGGAGGCACGCGGCCCGGCTGGTGGAGGCGACGACCCGGCGGCCGGTCCTGCGACGGGTCGCCCCGGCCGTCCCCCCGCCGGGGCGACCCTTTCCCAGGGAGGCGCACGTGCGAGGAGAACGCGGAGATCTTGGAAGGAAGGTGCCCCCGGAAGGGCCCGGATCTTCCAAGATCTGGACAGGGCGGGCGCACCTGCCGATGCGGCCGGCGTGGCGGTGCCGGACGTGCGGGGCGCCCTGGCCGTGCCAGCCGGCCCGGCTCGGGCTGCTGCGCGAGTTCCGGGGCGACCGGACGGCGCTGCTGTTCCACCTCGGCGGGCTGCTGGCCGAGGCGAACACGCAGCTCAGCGACGCCACGAACCTGCACGGGCGCTTCCTCGGCTGGGTCCGGGGCCGGGGCGGCACAATGTTTCACGTGAATCATGAGCAGCCGGGTGCCGAGATCCACCACACCGATCCGTTCGCGGTGCCGACCGGGCAGCGCTCACCGGTACGCCGCCTGCGCGGCCGGCTGGCCGCCTCGGTGACGCTCTGGACCGCGCCCGGCCCGGCCGGACTCACCGTCTCCTCCACGCTCGTGGCCGAGGGGGAGCCGGACCGGCTGCTCGGCCTGGTGGACCCGGAGTCGGAGCTGTGGGCGGCGGTCGAGGACGCCGGGCGATTCGCGGTCGCCCCGCTGGGCCCGCGCCACCGGCAGCTCGCCGACCGTTTCGCCGGCCTGTTCCCGTCGCCCGGCGGCCTGTTCGCCATCGACGCCTGGACGGAGACGCCCTACGGGCCGGTGCCGTCCGACGCGGGCGGGTGGGCCGGCTGCCGGCTCGACGCCGCCCGGGAGTACGGCTGGGGGCTGCTGGTGGAGGCCACCATCGAGACGGTCGACCTGGCCGGGGACACCGCCCCCCTGCTGCACTACCGTGGCCGCTACCGCCAACTGACCGACTAGGGCCGGCGCCCGGCCGCCGGGCCGCCAGCTCGGCGTGGTGGCGGCATCCCGTGCCGGTTGCTACCGCCACTAGGGCGAAGTGGAGTCGATCAAGCCGGGGACCGGTTAGCGGAGTGACGTGAGTCACTCGGCGCAGTGGGGGCGCCGTTGGGCGCAGAGGGCGGCCGGTGCCCGGCTGAGCCTTTCGCGGTGGGAAGCGCGCTCTCTAGCGTGCGCGGGAAATCCCCCACGCCTGCGAAGGTGGTGATCCACAGATGTCCACGGACACACCCGCGTCCGCACCCTCCGAGTCGACGGCGGAACGGTATCTAGCCGTCCAGCGGTCGGACGAGTTCGCCGGGTTGCGGCGCGCGCTGCGCGGCTTCGTCTTCCCGATGACCGTCGCGTTCTTCCTGTGGTACGCGCTCTACGTCATCCTCTCCGCGTACGCGCGGGGTTTCATGGGCACGAAGCTGATCGGCAACATCAACGTCGCCCTGGTCTTCGGCCTGCTCCAGTTCCTCTCCACGTTCCTCATCGCCTGGCTCTACTCGCGGTTCGCCAACCGGCGGATCGACCCGGTCGCTGACCGGATCCGCGCCGAGATGGGGGAGGTGAACCATGAACACGATTCTCGCGGCTGAGGCGGGCAGCACCACCGCCCGGAACCTCACCATCACGCTGTTCCTGGTCTTCGTGGCGATCACCCTGGCGATCACCGTGTGGGCCAGCCGGCAGACCAAGACCGCCACCGACTTCTACGCCGGTGGGCGTTCCTTCTCCGGCTTCCAGAACGGCATGGCGATCGGCGGCGACTACATGTCCGCGGCGTCCTTCCTGGGCATCGCCGGCATCATCGCCCTCTACGGCTACGACGGCTTCCTCTACTCGATCGGCTTCCTGGTCGCCTGGCTGGTGGCGCTGCTGCTCGTCGCCGAACTGCTGCGCAACTCCGGCCGGTACACGATGGCGGACGTGCTGGCGTTCCGGATGCGGCAGCGGCCGGTCCGGACCGCGGCGGCGGTCTCCACCATCACCGTGTCGATCTTCTACCTGCTGGCCCAGATGGTCGGTGCCGGCGCGCTGGTGTCCCTGCTGCTCGGCATCAAGCCGGGCACCACGTTCCTCGGCATGGGCGCCGACACCGCCAAGGTGGCCACCATCATCATGGTCGGCGCCCTGATGATCATCTACGTCACCGTCGGTGGCATGAAGGGCACCACGTACGTCCAGATCGTCAAGGCGTTCCTGCTGATGGGCGGCGCGCTGGTGATGACGCTGCTGGTGCTCGCGAAGTACAAGTTCAACCTGTCCTCGCTGCTCGGCGACGCGGCCGAGGCCTCGGGCAAGGGGGCGGCCTTCCTCGAACCCGGGCTGCGCTACGGCGTGGAGACACCCGGCGACGCGTTGAAGACGTTCTACAGCAAGATGGACCTGCTCTCGCTGGGCATCGCGCTGGTGCTCGGCACCGCCGGCCTGCCGCACATCCTGATCCGCTTCTACACCGTGCCGACCGCGCGGGCGGCCCGCAAGAGCGTGCTCTGGGCGATCGGCATCATCGGGGCGTTCTACCTGCTCACCCTGGCCCTCGGCTTCGGCGCGGCGGCGATCGTCGGCGGGAAGGCGATCACCGCGCAGGACAAGGCCGGCAACACGGCGGCGCCGCAGCTGGCCGAGGCGCTCGGGGTGGACTTCCTCGGCGGGAGCCTGGGCGGCGCGACACTGCTGGCGATCATCGCGGCGGTCGCGTTCGCCACGATCCTCGCCGTGGTGGCCGGGTTGACGCTGGCGTCGTCGTCGAGCCTGGCGCACGACTTCTACGCCAACGTCGTCAAGAACGGGCAGACGTCGGAGCGGCAGGAGGTGAACGTCGCCCGGATCTCCGCGCTGGTGATCGGCGCGGTCGCGATCGTACTGTCGATCTTCGCGCAGAACCTCAACGTGGCGTTCCTGGTCGCGTTGGCCTTCGCGGTCGCCGCCTCCGGCAACCTGCCGGCGATCCTCTACAGCCTGTTCTGGAAGCGGTTCAACACCTCGGGCGCGGTCTGGGCGATCTACGGCGGCCTGCTCGCCGCCGTGCTGCTGGTGTTCTTCTCCCCGGTCGTCTCCGGCGCGCCGACGGCGATGTTCCCCGACCACGACTGGCACTGGTTCCCGCTGTCGAACCCGGGCATCATCTCGATCCCGTTCGGCTTCCTGTGCGGCTGGCTCGGCACGATCCTGTCCAAGGAAAGTGACGAGGAGAAGTACGCGGAACTGGAGGTACGCTCGCTCACCGGGGCGGGCGCGCACTGACGGATAGGTGTCAAGCGGGGCCCCCGCCTCTACCGGAGGCGTTGAGCGGGGGCCCCGCCTTACCTGTATAGGGTGGCGGGCATGAAGGTCGCTCCCCGGTTTGGCGCCGGACACCGCATCCTCGTCACCGGCGGCGCCGGATTCGTCCCGTCCCACCTGGTCGACCGGCTCGTCGAGCGCGGCTGCACCGTGGTGGTGCTGGACAACTTCGTCACCGGCTCCAAGGACAACGTGGCGCACCTGCTGGAGAAGCCGACCTTCACGCTGATCGAGGCGGACATCTCCGACGGCCTGCCCACCGACCACCCGGCGATGGTCGAACGGTTCGACGCGATCCTGCACATGGCGTCCCCGGCCAGCCCGACCGACTTCGAGAAGCTCCCGGTGGAGATCCTCCGGGTCGGCTCGGTGGCCACGCTGGCCCTGCTGGAGCGGGCCACCGCCGACGGCGCGCGGTTCCTGATGGCCTCCACCTCCGAGGCGTACGGGGACCCGAAGGAGCACCCGCAGCGCGAGACGTACTGGGGCAACGTCAACCCGATCGGCATCCGGAGCGTCTACGACGAGGCGAAGCGCTTCTCCGAGGCGGCCACCATGGCCTATCACCGCAGCCGGGGCACGGACACCGCGATCGTACGGATCTTCAACACCTACGGCCCGCGGATGCGCCCGGACGACGGCCGGGCCATCCCGACCTTCATCTCGCAGGCGCTGCGCGGCGAGCCGATCACCGTGCACGGCACCGGCAACCAGACCCGGTCCATCTGCTACGTCGACGATCTGGTGCGGGGCATCCTGCTGCTGCTCGACTCGACGCAGACGGGCCCGATCAACTGCGGCACCGAGCACGAGATGTCGATGCGGCAACTGGCGGAGACGATCGTGTCACTCACCGGAAGCAACTCTCAGGTGAGCTACGTCACTCGCGCCTCGGACGACCCGGAGAAGCGCCGCCCCGACCTGACGCTCGCCCGCGAGCTGCTGGGATACGAGCCGGCCGTGACGCCCGAAGACGGCCTCGGGCGCACGATCGCGTACTTCCGCGAGCGGCTAGGGTACTGAGCCCGCCTGTCAGCCGGCTGGCAGCCGTGCGCGCCTGAGGGCGGCGGTGGACCGACCGACCTACCCTCGGTTACATGTCAGCGACCTCGTCTGCCGGCGCCCCTCTCCCTCGCCCCCTGCACCGGGGCGCGGGCCGCGCCCAGGTTCCCGGCTCCGGCCGGGGTGCCGCCGCGCGCGCCCGTGCCACCGAAACCCGCTGGTACCCGCCGTACGACGAGGCGCCCCGCTCGGGTGGCCCGGGCGGACCGGGCGGGCCGGGCGGCCCCGGTGGGCCCGGTGGCGGCTCCGGCGGGCCGGGTCGCCGTCCCCGTCCGCGCTGGGGGCGCATCGGCCTGGTGACCGGCGTCGTCGTACTCGTGCTGGCGTTGCTCGGCGGCGTCGGCGCCTGGTTCTACGCCCGCAACCTCAACGACGACCTGGCCCGCACCGACCCGTTCTCGGAGATCACCGGGGGTCGGCCGGCCAAGCAGGTCGACGGCGCGTTCAACATCCTGCTCGTGGGCAGCGACTCGCGGGACCCGGACGCACCTGTCGACGGCGCCGGCAAGTGGCGGGCGGACACGCTGATCGTCATGCACATCCCGGCCGACCACAAGAGCGCCTACCTGGTCTCCGTCCCGCGTGACCTGTACGTGCCGATCCCGGAGAGCGCGGGCGCGTCCTGCGACTCCGGCTCGCGCAACAAGATCAACGCGGCGTTCGCGTTCGGTGGGCTGCCGCTCGCGGTGAAGACCGTGGAGTGCTTCACCGACGTCCGGATCGACCACGTCATGGCCATCGACTTCGCCGGGTTCAAGGACGTCACCGACGCGCTGGGTGGGGTCGACCTCAAGGTGGAACGAACCGTCACCTCGATCCACAAGCCGTACCGGACGTTCACCAAGGGCGTGAACCACATGACCGGCGCCGAGGCGCTGGACTGGGTCCGGCAGCGCAAGCAGTTCCCGGACGGCGACTTCGCCCGGATGCGCCACCAGCAGGAGTTCCTGAAGGCGTTGATGGACAAGGCGGCGAGCACCGGGACGCTGACCAACCCGAAGAAGCTGAACGACTTCCTCAAGTCGGTGACCGCCGCCGTCACGGTGGACCAGGGATTCTCGTTGACCGACATGGCGGTGCAGTTCCGCAGCCTGCGCGGCGAGAACCTGACGTTCGTCACCAGCCCGAACCTCGGCGGCCAGACCGTCGACGGCCAGTCGGTGGTGGTCTCCGACCGGGAGAAGGCGCTGGCGATGTACCAGGCGATCGTCGGGGACAAGATGGCCGACTGGGTCAAGGCCAACCAGAAGAGTTCGAGCGACAGCGCCGGCGGCTGACGCTCCGGACGGCGACCGCCGACCGGAGCGCTCACCCTCGCCCGTTCGGACATATCTCGGGAACATCGGCCGGTATTGACGGGATTACCCGCCTGAGGAGGTCGCGAGAACGGAAACAGGTACGTAAAGTGATCCCGCCCCCGATCACCGAGCTGGAGCACGAATGTCGGTCCAGACCAGTCGTCGCCCGCACTCACCGGCACCCGGTTCACCCGGGCGGGTTCCTCCGGTCATCCCCACACAGCCCGGTTCCGGTGGCGGTGGTCCCGGCGGTGGCGGGAAGAAGAAGCGCACCAAGCGCAAGGATCCGCTCTGGGCGAAGCTCACGCTGGTGCTCGGCGCCGTGCTGATGGTGACCAGCGGTGTGGCGATCGTCGGCAGCAAGGCCGTGATCGGCCAGGCGACGAGCAACATCGCCCAACGGAATCTGCTCGGCGACGCGGGTAAGACGGACGCCGAGGGCGGCGCGAGTCTGGAAGGCCCGATCGACATGCTGCTGCTCGGCGTGGACGCCCGGGCCCGCTGGTCCGCCGACGACGTCCGCTCGGACTCGATCATCATCCTGCACATCCCGGCCAGCCACGACCAGGCGTACCTGATCTCGATCCCCCGGGACACCGAGGCGCACATCCCGGCGTCCGAGAAAGCCGGCTGGAAGGGCGGCACCGACAAGATCAACGCTGCCTTCCAGGTCGGTGCCCGCAACGGCGGCGGCTGGGAGGGCGGCGCCCAGATGATGGCCAAGACCATCAAGGGGATGACCGGGATCAGCTTCGACGGCGCCGCGATCATCAACTTCGGCGGCTTCAAGAACGTCATCGACGCGATCGGCACGGTGCGGATCTGCGTCACCGAAGAGGTCTCCTCGCTGCACATGTCGATGGTCGACGGCAAGCCGATGTGGAACGCGGACGCCAAGAAGACCGGCAAGACGATGAAGCCCGTGACCTACAAGAAGGGCTGCCAGGAGATGGAGGGCTGGCAGGCGCTGGACTACTCCCGGCAGCGCAAGACCCTCCGCAACGGCGACTACGACCGGCAGCAGAACCAGCAGCAGCTGATCAAGGCGATGGCGAAGAAGGCGTCCCAGAACGGGACGCTCAGCAACCCGCTCAAGCTGAACGCGCTGATCAAGGCCGCCGGGAAGGCCTTCGTCCTGGACACCGGCGGCACGTCGGTCGAGAACTTCATCTTCACCATGAAGGGCGTGACCGGCAACGACCTCGTCACGCTCCGCACCAACGGCGGCACCTTCAACGGCAACGGGAACAACCGAGAGGTTCTCAACCAGCTCAGCATGGAGATGTTCCAGGCGGTCAAGGACGACAAGCTCGCCGAGTTCGTCGTCAACAACCCGAGCGTCCTCTCCACCCGTAAATGACGGAAAGCCGGCCTCGGCCGGCCGATCCCCCCGTAGCCTGACGTGAGCGGGTCTCATGTCGACGCCACGGGGGGATCGTCACGTCCAGACCAGCACGGAACCGACGCGGGCGGGGTCGACCGGCCCGCTGGCCCCGGTACCTGCTCGGCGCCGGCCTCGCCCTGGTCCTGCTCGCCGCGCTCGGCGTCGCCGGGCTGCACTGGGTCACCCACCGGTACGACCGCACGGTGACCAAGGAACAACTGCTCGACCCGACCGCCCGGAAGAAACGGACGAAGCTGGATCAGCCGCTCAACTACCTGCTGATCGGCTCCGACCACCGGCCCGGCACGAACCCCGAGGACCAGCGATCCGACACCATCCTGATCGTGCACGTGCCGGCCGGGATGCGGCAGGCGTACCTGATCTCCGTGCCGCGTGACCTGCTGGTGACCATCCCGGCGGCGCCCGGCTTCCCCGGCGGCCAGGACAAGGTCAACGCCGCGTACGAGCACGGCGGCGGCGGCCCCGGCGGCGCCCGGCTGCTCAGCGCCACCCTCACCCGGCTCACCGGCGTCCGCTTCGACGGCGCCGCGCTCGTCGACTTCTCCGGCTTCACCCAGGTGATCGACCAGCTCGGTGGCATCCGCATGTGCGTGGACACCCCGGTCCGCTCGATCCACACCAAGACCCAGTTCGACCCGGGCTGCCAGCAGATGGACGGGGCCCGGACGCTCGACTACGTCCGGCAGCGCTACGGCCTGCCGAACGGCGACTACGACCGGCAGCGGCACCAGCAGCAGATGCTGCGGGCCGTGCTGGACCGGGCCGGCGAGACGCACCTGCGCGGCGACCCGGTGAAGCTGGACCGGGTGCTGCGTACGGTCGGCGGGGCGCTGACCGTCGACACCAACGGCGTACCCCTGGACGAACTTGTCTTCGCGCTCCGCGCGCTGCCGGCGGACGCCCTGCGCGGGGTGCGGGTGCCCTCCTACCCGCAGACCATCGACCAGGTTTCGTACGTGGTGCTGGACAGCGGCGGCGGCGACCTCTTCACCGCCGTGCAGGACGCCCGGCTGCCGCAGTGGGCCGACGCCAACCCCCGCTGGGTCAACCGGCTCTGAGCCGCGCGGGCGGCTACGCTTTCACCGTGTTCGGAGCCCAACTTCCCAGCGTGCCCGCGTCGGCCGTGCCCGACGACGTCTACCTGCTCGACGTCCGGGAGGACGACGAGTGGGCCGCCGGCCACGCGCCGGCCGCCCACCACCTGCCGATGACCGAGCTGCCGGCCCGGCTCGCCGAGGTGCCCGACGACCGCGAGGTGGCGGTGATCTGCCGCTCCGGCGGCCGCTCCGGGCAGGTGGTCGGCTATCTGCTGCGCAACGGGTGGGACCAGGTCCGCAACGTCGAGGGCGGGATGGGCGACTGGGCCGCCGCCGGCCGTCCCGTGGTCACCGACGACGGGCAGCCGGGTCGGGTCGTCTGAGGCACGCCCCGGCCATGACCGACCCACTGGTCTTCGCCCACCGTGGCTCCTCGTACGACCTGCCGGAGCACACCCTCGCCGCCTACCTACGCGCCCTGGACGAGGGCGCGGACGGGCTGGAGTGCGATGTCCGGCTGACCCGCGACGGGCACCTGGTCTGCGTGCACGACCGCCGGCTGGACCGGACCAGCAACGGCCACGGCCTGGTCAGCGCGCGTACGCTGGCCGAGCTGGAGGCGCTCGACTTCGGCTCCTGGCACCCGGCCGCGGCGGTGGCCGCCGGGGCGGCGCGGCTCGACGAGTCGCACACCCGGCTGCTGACGCTGGAGCGGCTGCTCGACGCGGTGCTGGCCGCCGGGCGTCCGGTCCGGCTGCTCATCGAGACGAAGCACCCGTCGCGCTACCGGGGCGACGTCGAGCGCCGGCTGGTCGACCTGCTGCGCCGGTACGGCCTCGCCGAGCCCGGCCCGGACGACCCGGTCCAGGTGACCGTGATGTCCTTCTCGCCGCTGGCCGTACGCCGGGTCCACGAACTCGCGCCGGCGCTGCCCACCGTGCTGCTGCTGGAGATGCTGCCGCGCTGGCTGCGGCTGGGCCGGCTGCCCTTCGGCTGCCGGATCGTCGGCCCCGGGGTGGATCTGGTCCGGGCCCGGCCGCGGCTCGTGCCCGCGCTGCGGGCCGCCGGCCACGCGGTCTACGTCTGGACGGTGAACGAGCCCGAGGACGTGGAACTCGTGCTGGCCGCAGGGGTGGACGGGGTGATCACGGATCGGCCCGCCCGCATGTTGACCCGGTTGGGGCGGTGAGTCCCGGCGATCCGCCCGGTGGTCGGTCGACCGGCCGGGGGTGTCACCGGGGCCGATGGCGCGGCACACTCGGGACATGCCGGAGCGAACCGACTACCCCGCCCTCATCGCCGGCCACTCGAGCGTGATCAATATGATCAACTCCGGCGAGTCCGGTCTCTCCGTGCTCACCCGCCTGCTCCGTGAGGTCGAGCCGGCGGTCGGCGCGGCGGGCCTGGTCTTCGTCGAGTTCACCCCCGCCGGCGGTCGGGTGATCGCGGCGACCGGCAGCGCCGAGTTCGTGATCGGCCGGCCGCTGCCGGCCACCGACCCGGCCACCGTCTGCCTGCTGGCCGGCCCCCCGGTGCGGGAGGTCCGGGTCGACGCGATCCCGGGCGCGCTCGCCGACGAGGTCGCCGGCCGCGGGCTGCGCCGGATGATCGTGGCGCGCGCCGAGATCGCCGGGCTCACCGTCGGCAGCCTGCACGCCCTCTACCCGACGGGCGAGGCGCTGGACGCCTCGCAGCGCGCCGTCGTCGAATACGTGGCCGCCTGCATCGCGCACATGTACGGCGACCAGACCGGCCTGCCCGTACACGGCGACGGCCCGGTCGTGGCGGCGCTCGCCGACGGCCTCGCGGTGGTGGACCGCGACCACCGGGTCCGGCTCTGGAACCCGGCCGCCGCCCAGGTGACCGGCCGCACGGTGGACGAGGCGCTGAGCCGGCCGCTGCCGTTCCCGCTGCCCCCGCCCGGGCAGGTGCTGGATCACCGGCTGCCGGACGGCCGGTGGCTGCGGATCACCTCCGGCGAGCTGCCCGGCCCGAACGCGCTGCGGGTGGTGACCTTCCGCGACATCACCGACCAGCAGCGCCGCGATCACGACCGGGACCTCTTCGTCGCGGTGACCAGCCACGAGCTGCGCACCCCGGTCACCGTGATCAAGGGGTACGCGGACACGCTCACCGACCACTGGGAGTCGCTCAGCGACGGCGACCGGCGGCAGGCCGCCCGGATCATCGGGCAGCGCGCCAACGAGCTGGCCCGGCTGGTCGACCGGCTGCTCACCGCCGCCACCGAGAGCCGTCCCGGCGGGGAACCGGCCGCACCGTTCGACCTGGTCGACGCGCTGCGGGCGGCGGTGGTCGACCTGCCGGCCGACCTCCGGCACCGGATCGTGCTCGCCCTGCCGAGCGACCTGCCGAAGGCGCTCGGCGACCGGCACAGCCTGGCCACCGTGCTCACCGAGCTGGGCACCAACGCCGGGAAGTACTCGCTGCCGGACACGCCGATCGAGGTCGACGCCGACGCGAACGAGCGCACGGTCTCGTTCCGGGTCGCCGACCGGGGCATCGGCATCCGGCCGGAACACGTGGAGCGGGCCTTCGACCGGTTCTGGCAGGGCGAGTCCGGCGACCGCCGGCGCTATCCCGGCGCGGGGCTCGGTCTCTATCTCGTCCGGCAGATCGTTGAACAGCAGAACGGGTGGGTATCCCTCCGCCCGAGGACCGGTGGGGGTACGGTCGCGGAGGTGCGGCTGCCCCGGGGGTGAACCGGGGTGTCCACCGGGGTGGAAGGGACGACGTGTCGACGCGACCGGCCGAACGTTCGTGGTGCGTGGTGGTGCCCCACCACGCGACCGGCGCGCGCGTGGCGCGGCACCGGCTCGCCGACGAGCTGACCGGCGTCGTACCCCCGGCCCTGCTGGCCGACCTGGTGGCGGTCCTCGCCGAGCTGGTCGGCAACGCGGTCCGGCACGCCGAGGCGCTGCCGGGTGGTGTGGTCCGGGTGGCCTGGCGCCTGCGCGCCACCGAGCGGGGGCCGAGCGTCCAGCTCCGGGTCACCGACGGCGGCTCCGGCCCCGGCCCGCGGCTCCGGGTCGCCTCGCAGGACGCGGCCGACGGGCGCGGGCTGCACATCGTCACCGGGCTCTCCAGCCGTTGGGGCGTCGAGCGGGACGGCCTGGGCCAGAGCGTCTGGGCGGAATTCGACCCGGCCCGCTCGCACCGGCCGGATCTGGTCGCCGCCGGCTGACCGGACGGGCAGGCGGGTCCTGCCCCCCACGGTCCCGCCGGGCCTCTAGGCTGTCTCGCCGTGAGCAAGCGTCGAAAGAACCAGCGGGCCGAAGCCACCCCGAAGCGGGAGAAGGTGCGCGACGTCTTCGTGCCCCGACCGTTCGAGGGCCTGGTCGACGAGCCGGAGTGGATCGCCCTGCGGGAGCTGGTGCCGGCCGCGTCCGCGCCGCTGCGGCTGACCCCGGAGCTGGTCGAGGAGTACGGCGACCGCCCGGTCGTCCTGGCCACCGTCCTGCCGATGGCCGCCCCGGCGATGGCGAAGCCGGACGGACGGGTCCTCGTCGGCCTGCAACGGCATCAGCAGTCCGGCGACGTCTCCCGGGACCTGGCCGACGCGCTGCTCTGCGCGCTGCGTACCGAGCCGGGTGGGCAGGTGAGCGTGCCGCCGCTGCCCGGGCCCGGCCCTCGCCTCCAGGACATCCTGGTCGACGGTCCGCTGGAGATCAGCATGCACGACGGGTTCGACTTCTGGCTCGACCCGGGCGCGGCCGACGACCCGAACGTGCAGGCGTCCCTGGAACGGGCCAACGCGGCGATCTACCCGACGGTGAAGCTGGACGCGGCGCGGGCGGCGTACTGGTGCCAGGTGCCGGAGAAGGCCCACGTGCGCTGGGTGCTGCCGGACGACGAGGACGCCGCGCTGGACGCCCTGTCCCGGCTGGGCGCGACCGGGGCGCTGACCCTCGGCGACGACACGAAGTTCGCCGGCATGTTCCGGGCGCACGGCCGCCTGACGCCGGTCTGGGACCTGCCGGAGGACGCTCCGGCCGCCGAGTGGGAGGGCCCGGTCGCGGAGTTCGCCAAGCGCTACGCCGAGGCGTTGGGGGAGCGGGAGCCGCTGGACGCGGCGGGCCGGCGCGCCCGTCAGGGCCTGCTCGGCCGCCAGCTCACCCTGCGCTGAACGGGTGCAAGGAGGGGCCCCTGTTGACGCCTGAGCGCTAGCGGGGCCCCTTCTCTACCGGAGGCGTTAAGAGGGGGCCCCGCCTTTCTCCCGGACCAGGGGGCAGGACATGCAGCGGGGGCCGCCCCGGCCGGAGCCCAGCTCCGAGCTGGCGATGGCGATCACCTCGATGCCGGCCCGTTCCAGCTGCGCGTTGGTTTCCACGTTGCGTTCGTAGCCCACGCAGAGACGCGGCGCGAGGGCGAGCGTGTTGTTGCCGTCGTCCCACTGCTCCCGTTCGGCGGTGACCGGGTCCAGGCCGGTGTCGATCACCCGGAGCTGGTCGAGGTCCATCGCGTCGGCGGCGGCCCGCAGGAACGGGGCCGGGCCGTCGACCCGCGGCTCGCCGTCCGCGCCGGCGACGACGGTGTACGCGGACAGCTCGCTGGCGATGTTCGGATACATCAGCACCGCGTCCGCGTCGACCATGGTGCAGACCGTGTCCAGGTGCATGGTGGCGCGTTCCTGGGCGATCGGCACCACCAGGATGGTGTGCGCCAGCCCGGCGGCGAAGACCTGTCGGGCCAGCCGCTCGGCGCCGGCCGGGGTGGTGCGTTCCCCGACGCCGACGGCGAGCACGCCCGGCGCGAGCAGCAGCACGTCGCCGCCCTCCAGGTGCTCCAACCCCGGGTGGTAGACGAACTCGGTGCCGACGAAGCGCGGGTGGTAGCGGTAGATCGCGTCGGTCAGGGTGGTCTCCCGCCGCCGCGCCGGCATGGCCAGGCTGGTCACGCCGACCCGGTCGCCGATCCACACCGACGAGTCGCGGGTGAAGAGCAGGTTGGGCAGCGGGTCGATGACGAAGTCGTGCCGGTCCATCAGGGTCCACACCAGGCCGCCCGGCCGCTCGCCGCCGATCCGCAGCTCCTCGTGTGCGAGACCGGCGATGAACACGTCGGCCAGGGCGGCCGGATCGAGGTACGCCAGGTGGTCGGCGACCCGGGCGCGGAGGGTGTCGCCGAGGCGGCGGGACCGCAGCACCTGCTGGGTCAACTCGGCGCGGGCGTCCGGCACGGCGAGCGTCTCGGCCAACAGGTCGGCCAGGTAGAGCACCTCCACGCCGCGCGAGCGCAGGGCCGCCGCGAACGCGTCGTGCTCCTCCTGCGCCCGTCCCACCCATGGGATAGCGTCGAAGAGCAGGGAGTCGTTGTTGCGTGGGGTGAGGCGGGCGAGTTCCGGCCCCGGGCGGTGCAGCAGCACCGTGCCGAGTCGGGCCACTTCGCTGTCCACGTAGTGCGTCACCCCCGCAGCGTAGGGCAGGCTTCCGCACCATCCGGAAAAGAAGTGTGAATGAATATGGCATTCATCCGCAGTCATTCCGGCGGTCCAACTTGCCGAGACCCCGGGTGTGCAACGTAGGGTAGTGGAGACATAACTTCGAGAGACCTTTTGCCGGAGGTCGCGATGACTGTCTTTCCCGCTCGTCGAGCCGTACCGAGCCGGGCACTGCCGCCCCACGCGGCGCCGCCCCGGGTCGAGGCCACGTCGGTGCTCGAACCGGCCCGGCCGACTCCCCTGGAGTGGGCCCGCCGTCGTCGGGCCGAGCGGGGTGCCCGCCGGTTGGAGGCCGCCGGGGCCCGCGCCCTGGGGCAGCTCGACCACCTCGGCCCCGCCTGGCACGTCATCGAATGGCCCCGGACGGACCCGGCCGAGGCGCTGTTCGACCACGGTGACGAGGACCGCGCCGGGTTCCTCGCGATCGGGCCCAGCGGGCTCTTCGCGGTCACCATCGCCGACCACGGCCGGGCCCGCGTGCTGGTCGCCGGCGACGTCGTGCAGATCAACGGCAAGCGTCCGCCCTATGTGGCCGAGGCGCGCCGCGACGCCAAGCGGGCCAGCAAGGCGCTCTCCGACGCGGTCGGCCTGCCGATCCCGGTGACGCCGGTGCTGACCTTCGTCGGCTCCGGCGTCATCAGCGTCTACGGCCTGCCGAAGGACTGCCTCATGGCCACCCACCGGGAGCTGGACCGCCTGCTCGTGGCCGCCGGCAACCGGATCACCCCGGCCACCGCCGAGAAACTGTCCCGGGTCGCCCAGGCGCCGTCGACCTGGCTGAACGGCACGTACCGTCCATCCGCCGACTACCGGTGGTACGACGAGGGCCGAACGGCCGCTGACAAGCGGGCCGCCCGGCGGTAACGTCTCCGACGACGCCACGCGGTCCGCGACACCGCCCCGACCGGTTCGTCGGTCCGCGTCGTCGCTGGCCGCCCTACCCCTGGGGCTCCCGCCGCACCGACGCATGTGCCCTGGTCACCGAGCCGCCCGGCACCTCGGGCGGCGGCGGAGACCGGGAAGCGCAGCGCGGCCGGAAGGTCGCCGTGCCGACCGGCTAGCGTGGACGGACCGTCGGTGTACATAGGAGGCGCGGTGGCCCACGTCGAGCTCTCACTCTCGGAAGTGTTCACGTCCCCGACGGAGACACCCACCGAGGAGGAGACCGACAACTTCACGCAGTGGTCCGGGACGGTCTCCCGAGCCGCCGAGCCGTGCCTGTTGATCGACGTCGACACCACCGTGGTGGCCATCTCCTCGTCCGGCTGCGACCTGCTCTGCCTCGGCGCGCCGGACGACGTGATCGGCCTGCCGCTGCTCGAGGGTGGCCTGCGCCTGGTCGACTTCACCGCCAGCCCGAGCGAGCTCACCGAGCAGGAGACCGACAAGATCCCCCCGCTGCTCGCGCTGCTCTCCGGCCGGCTCGCCCGCGGGCTGCTCCGCGTCCGGGGGCCCGGCTCCGACGCCGGGACGACGGTGGACGCGATCTCCACCCCGGTGCTCACCGGGTCCGCGGTCGCCGGCTCGCTCACCTTCTTCTCCGTGCTCTGACCCGGCGGCGGCATCGGGTCGAGCACCCGGCTTCACCCGAACGGGTGAGCCTCCTACGATGGGCTCGGCCCCCGGCCGTAACGACGCCCCTCGATGTCGAGGACTCCACCGTGCCCCGCACCCCACCCCGCCACCGGCCCCTTCCGGCGACGCTGCTCGCGTTGCTCGTGCTCACCGCGTGCGGCCGGCCGCCCGAGCTGCGCGAGCCGCCCGCCGACCCCGGCGGCCCGCGCCCCTCGGTGTCGGCCACGCCCTCGAACCCGACCCCGACCACATCGGCCGTCCCGAGCACCCCGGCCGTCCCGTCCGCGCCGACCGCCCCGGCGCCCGACCCGGCCGCCACGCCCTGCCGCGGCGCCCCGTCCGGGGACCGGATCGTCGCGCTGCTGCGCGGCTCCGCCGGCGTGCTGCCCCGGAACGTGCGGGTCACCGTCCGGGCCGGGCCGCTCTGCGCCGAGGGCTGGCACTACACCGTGCTGGCGGTCGCCGGGCACGAGGAACTCCAGGTGGTCACCCGGGGCCGGCACGGCACACCCACGCTGGTGACCGCCGGGACGGACGTGTGCGGCGTCGAGGTGCGGGCCGCCGCGCCGCCGGGCATCCGCACCCTGGCCTGCGACGGCATCCCGGGTGCGTAGGCTGGTCGCCATGCCGGGAACACCGCCCACCCGCTTCGTCTACCTCGGCCCCGAGGGCACCTTCGCCGAACAGGCGCTACGAACCGTGCCCGCCGCCGAGCGGGGCGACCGCACGCCGGCCCGCAGCGTGGGCGAGGCGCTCGACGCGGTACGGGCCGGGGAGGCGGACGCCGCGCTGGTGCCGTTGGAGAACTCCATCGGCGGCGCGGTCGGCGTGACCCTGGACGAACTGGCCGAGGGCGACCCGTTGGTGATCACGCGGGAGGTGGTGCTGCCGGTGGAGTTCGTGCTCGCCGGCCGGTCCGGCGTCACACCGGACTCGGTGCGCAGCGTGGCCGCCCACCCGCAGGCGTCCACCCAGTGCCGCGGCTGGCTCCGCGACCACCTGCCCGACGCCACCGTGGTCGACGTGCTCTCCAACGGCGCGGCCGCGGCCGGCGCGGCGAACGGCGAGTACGACGCGGCCGTCTGCGCCCCGATCGGCGCCACCCGGCACCGGCTGACCGTCTTCGCCGACAAGATCGCCGACCATCCCGACGCGGTGACCCGGTTCGCGCTGGTGTCCCGCCCCGGGCCGCCCCCGCCGCCGACCGGCGACGACCTCACCTCGCTGGCGGTCTACCTCGCGCACGACCGGGTGGGCGCGCTGCTGTCCGTGCTCATGGAGCTGGCCGTACGCGGGGTGAACCTGACCCGGATAGAGTCCCGCCCGACCGGCGAGGCGCTCGGGCATTACGTGTTCTTCCTGGACTGCGCCGGGCACGTCGCCGACGTACGCCTCGGCGAGGCACTGCGCGGGCTGCGCCGGGTCTGCGCCGACGTGCGCTTCCTCGGGTCGTACCCCCGGCACCGCTGGAGCACGGCGGCGGGCGACCGGCCGACGCCCGCGCCGGCCGGTCTCTCCGACGCCGACTACGCCGACGCGGCGGCCTGGCTGGCCCGGCTGCGCGCCGGCGAGCTGAGCTGATCGGGCCGGGTGTGCCCCCCAGCGACGCACCCGGCCCGGGCGGTCACTGGAGCAGGCCGCCGAGCAGGCCACCCTGCTGTTGCTGCTGCGCGCCGCTGCCGGCCACCGGCGGCTCCTCCGAGGGTTGGACCACGACGAAGCCCTGACCGGCGAAGCTCATCGTGAACGCCTCGCCGGTGCTGCGCCCGAGCAGCGTGCCGAGGCCGAGCTGCTCGGCCCGGTGGTAGCCGGTCTGCAGGTTGGCCGACCAGCAGACCGCCGCCTGCGGGTCGACGTACGTCGGCGCGTCCACGTTCAGCACCACCGGGGTGCCCTTGGTGGTGACCGCGATCCGGCCGTGCCCGGTGAAGACGCAGTTGAACAGGCCCGACGAGGACGCCATGCCCATGCCGCTGACCATCTTGATGTCGTACTGGAGGGTGGAGTCGAAGGCGAGCACGCTGGAGCCGTTGATGGACAGGGCGTCGCCGGGCTCCAGGTCGATGATGTGCACGTCCTTGGCCAGCTCGGCCAGGAAGACGTCGCCGCGCCCGGAGAGCTTCATCAGTGGCACGCCCTCACCGGTGAGCCGCTGCTTGATGAACTTGCCGATGCCGCCCGAGCCGAGGGCCTGGAACTGCACCTGACCCTGGTAGGCGACCATCGACCCGACGCGGGCCATCGCCTCGCCGTTCAACTCGATCTTCAGCATCTTGGAGTTCTGCAGCCGCATGCCCGGCTGCTGGGACTCCTTCTCGAGGTTCGCCGCGGAGAACAGCTCGCTGCGCATGGGTTTCCTCCTGCATCGGGATGTGCCTGCACCGGAGGTTAGGGGACGGGCGCAACCGCGGGGATCGGCCGAGCGGGGACGGGCCGGGGCCCGGTCAGCCCCAGCCGAGAGCGTGCAGGCGCTCGTCGTCGATGCCGAAGTGGTGGGCGATCTCGTGCACCACGGTCACCGCGACCTCGTCGACGACGTCGTCGTCGGTGTCGCAGATCGCCAGGATCGGGTTCCGGTAGATCAGGATCCGGTCGGGCAGCACGCCGGAGTAGTCCCAACCGCGCGCGGTGAGCGCGTGCCCCTCGTAGAGCCCGAGCAGGTTCTCGCCGGGCGGCGGGTCGTCCTCCACCAGGATGACCACGTTGCTCATCAGCCCGAGCAGCTCCTCGGGCACCTCGTCGAGCGCCTCGCCGACCAGTTCCTCGAACCGGTCCCGGCTCATCTCCACGGCCACGTCGCCCATCCTCCCCGCTCCGGCCTTCGGCGGCCAGCCGCCGAAGATCAACACTCGTTCCCGGAAACAGGGCCCATCGGTGCCCCGATGGGCCCTGTTTCCGGGAAAGCGCGGTCAGGATGCCCGCGTCGGGCTCGGTCAGGCGAGGCGGGCGGTGAGGGTGATCTCCGCGCCCGGTGAGAGCAGTCGGGAGATCGGGCAGTTCTCCTTGGCCGCCTCGGCCAGCTTGGTGAAGCCGGCCTCGTCGAGACCCGGAGCCTGGCCGACCGTCTCCAGGTCGATGCGGGTCACGGTCATGCCGGCGTCGGTCTTGTCGAAGTGCACCTTGGCGGTCGTCTCCACCGAGGTGCCGGTGGCGCCGGAGTCGGCGAGCTGCTTGGAGAGGGCCATCGAGAAGCAGCTCGCGTGCGCGGCGCCGATCAGCTCCTCGGGGTTCGTGCCCTCACCCTCCTCGAAGCGCGACTTGAAGGAGTAGTTGCCGGACAGGCCGCCCTTGCCGGTGCGGACGGTGCCCGACCCCTCGGCGAGGTCGCCCTGCCAACGAGCGGAAGCGGTACGGATAGGCATGGCACCGACGCTAACCGAAAGCGGGCCGCCCCGCACCGCCCGAGCCGCATCGCGCTCCCGATGACCGGGCGCCGGTTGTGCCATGATTCGACGCAGGCCCGCCGACGCCGAAGGGTGGCCGATGTCGCAGGATCTCCCGATTCCCAGGCAGGACAGCCGCGCCGACGGCACCACGGTGGTGGAGTGGGGCGACGCCGACGCCGAGGCGGCCCCCTCCGGCCGGGTGAGCCGGTCATTGGCCGGCCTGGGCCGGGACCACCGCCTGCCGCCGGTGCTCGCCGGGCTCGGCGCGGTCGCCGCGCTCGCCTCGATGATCGGCGAGTGGCTGGTGATCGTCATCCCCGACGACGCCCGGGACGAGAACGCGCCGAACCAGCTCGCCAGCGGCATCGCCGAGACCGGCGGCTTCGGGGTGGCGTACCTGGTGGGCCTGCTCGGGCTGTCGGTCACGGTGGCGCTGGCGTTGCGCGGCGCCCCGGCGGTGCGGCAGCACGCCCGGATCGCCGGGCTGGGCCTCGCGGCGACGCTGCTCGGCGTGCTGGCCGCGGCCGCCTCCTCCCTCCAGCAGATCGCCAAGCGCATCCTCTTCTTCCCGGTGGAACAGAACATCCAGGTCGAGCACGGGCGCGGCCTGATCACCGCCTTCGTCGCCGTCGCGCTGCTGGCGGCGGCGCTGCACCGGGCCGGGCGGTTCGGGGAACCGGCCGACGACCGGGCCGACGCCGAGGCGGCGCCGGACGGCGGGCCACCGGCCGACCGGCGCACCCGGCGGCGGGGGCGGGGCCGCGACGACGAGGCGCCGCCGGCGCCGGCCGACCTGACGGTGGAACCGACGGTGCCGTTCGCCGGCCCCGAACGCTCCCGCTGAGCGGGCCGGCCCTCTCTCGGCGGCCACCGGATCGTCGTCCCGGATTCGCGGCCGATTCGCCGGAATGCCGTGGTCGCCCCCGGTCCCGCGAGATACGGTTGCCTGCCCACCGTCCGGTGGCCGCGGCACCGAGGACCTGGTCGGCCGGCGTGACGGTGGCGGGCGAAGGAGGAACCATGACCACCCGCCCGGGCCTGCCCAAGCTGATCGCCACCGACCTCGACGGCACGCTCGTCCGCAGCGACGACACCGTCTCCGCGTACACCCACGGGGTGCTGGACCGGGTGCGGGCGGCCGGGATCCCGGTCGTCGGCGCGACCGGGCGCGGACCGCGACTGGCCGAGCTGAGCCGCAACGACATCCGCGCCGCCGACTTCCTGGTGATGGCCGGTGGCGGCTGGGTGGTCGACCAGAGCGACCCGGCCGGTCCGCTGGTGCTGCGCGACGAGCGCCTGAGCGGCCAGGTGCTCGCCCGGCTCCTCGCCGACCTGGAGGCCGTCGTCGGCCCGCTCACCGTGATGGTGGAGGCGTCCGGCGAGCACGACACGCCGCTCTGGGGCGACTACCACCCGAGCTGGCCCTACCCGGACCGGTTCGAGGTGCGCAGCCGGGCCGAGTGTCTCTCCTGCGACGTGGTCAAGGCGTTCGCCCGGACCGAGGACCACCACGTCGACGAGCTGCTCGCGGCGGCCCGCCGGATCGTGCCGCCGGACGTGGCCGCGCTCACCCAGGCCGGGCTCGGCTTCGTCGAGATCTGCCCGCCGGGGGTCGACAAGGCCACCGGGCTGAGCGTGGTCGCCGAGCGGCTCGGCGTGGACCCGGCGGACGTGCTGGTCTTCGGCGACCAGCCCAACGACCTGCCGATGTTCGGCTGGGCCGGCTGGTCCCGGGTGGCGGTGGCGAACGCCCACCCGGAGGTCCGCGCCGCCGCCGACGAGGTCACCCTGCGCAACGACGACGACGGCGTCGCGGTCTACCTGGACCGACTACTCTCCCGGTGATGGGAGAGCCACCTCGACTCGTCGCGACCGACATCGACGGCACGCTGCTGACGGACGACCGGAGGCTCAGCCCGCGTACCGCGGGGGTGCTGGCCCGGATCACCGCCGGGGGCACGCCGGTCGTACTGGTCACCGGCCGTCCGATCCGCTGGCTCCAACTGGTGTACGACCAGCTCGACGAGCCGCTGCCGGCGATCTGTGCCAACGGCGCGGTGGTGTACGACCCGATCGCCGACGAGGTGCTGCGCGCCGACCCGCTCGCCCCGGACCTGCTGGCCGAGGTGGCCCGCCGGCTGCGGGCCGAGGTGCCCGGGGTGAGCTTCGCGGTGGAGATCGTGGACAGCCGGCAGATGCGGCACGAGGCGCACTACCCGCTGCGCTGGGACGCCGACGCGGACGCGATCCGGGCCGTCGAGTCGCCGGAGGAGCTGCTCGCCGCTCCCGCGGTGAAACTGCTGGTCCGGGCCGGGGAGCAGGATCCGGACGTGTTCGTCCGGGTGGTGGCCGGCGCGCTCGAAGGGCTGGCCGAGGCGACCCACTCGTCGTACAGCGGGCTGATCGAGATCTCCGCCGCCGGTGTGACCAAGGCGGCCGGCCTGGCCTGGTTCGCGGCCCGGTTGGGCATCGACGAGCGCGACGTGCTGGCCTTCGGCGACATGCCGAACGACGTGCCGATGCTGACCTGGGCCGGTCGGGCGGTCGCGGTGGGCAACGCCCACCCGGCGGTGCGGGAGATCGCGGACGAGGTCACCGCGGCGAACACCGAGGACGGCGTCGCCGCGTACCTGGAGAAGGTCTTCGGGCTGGACTGACCGGCCGGGGCGCGTCGCGCGCCCCGGC
This sequence comes from Micromonospora sp. NPDC049282, assembly GCF_043197045.1. NCBI lineage: Bacteria > Bacillati > Actinomycetota > Actinomycetes > Micromonosporales > Micromonosporaceae > Micromonospora > Micromonospora sp. NPDC049282. The sequence goes on along the minus strand of NZ_JBICSL010000011.1, from coordinate 95,766 downwards.
CGGCGGGGTCACAGGTACTGGCCGGGGGCGTGGCCCTCGGCGCCGCCGGGCATCCCCGGCATGCCCGGGACCATCCCGGCCGGGCCGCTGGGCAGCGCCTGGCGGCCGGAGCGCATCTGCTCCAGCTGGACGCGGGCGGCCATCTGCTGGGCCACCAGCGCGGCCTGGATGCCGTGGAACAGCCCTTCCAGCCAGCCGACCAGCTGGGCGTGGGCGATGCGCAGCTCGCCCTCGCTGGGGGCCTGCTGCTCGGTGAACGGCAGCGAGATCCGCTCCAGCTCCTCGCGCAGCTCGGGAGCGAGGCCCTCCTTCAGCTCGACGATCGAGCGTTCGTGGATCTCGCGCATCCGGTGCCGGCTGGCGTCGTCCAGCGGGGCGGCCTTCACCTCCTCCAGCAGCTGCTTGATCATGCTGCCGATCCGCATCACCTTGGCCGGCTGCTCGACCAGGCGGGTCGGGTCCTCGCCCCTGCCCTCGTCGGTCTGCACCGTGCCTACCGGTCGACCGTCCGGCCCGACCACCACCACGGTGCCCGGGATGCCATCGTTGCCCTGTTCGCCGTCGTGTTCGCCGTCGTGTTCGCCGGAGTGTGCTTCGGTCATGGCACCCATCTTTACCCACCCCGACCACGCGCACGCGCCCAGGACCGGGCAGGCTACCGTCCCGGCATGCCCAGCGACCCCCGTGACGTGCTGACCCGACCGGCCCCGCCGCCGGACGCCACCGTCTCCTACGGCGAGCACCCGGACCAGTGCGCCGACCTGCGCCGCCCGGCCGGCGAGGGACCGGCCCGGCCGCTGGTCGTGGTGGTGCACGGCGGATTCTGGCGGGCGGAGTACGACCGCGCCCACACCGGTCCGATGGCGGCGGCACTGGCCGCCCTCGGCCACCCGGTGGCCCAGCTCGAGTACCGCCGGACCGGCCGGCCCGGCGGCGGCTGGCCGCACACGCTCACCGACGTGCTCGCCGGGGTCGCCGCCCTGCCGGAGCTGGCCGCCGCCGCGCTGCCCGGCCGGGTGGCGCCCGTTCCGCCGGTCCTGGTCGGTCACTCGGCCGGCGGGCACCTGGCGCTGTACGCGGCCGCGCACCACCCGGACTCCGTCGGCGGCGTGCTCGCGCTGGCGCCGGTGGCGGACCTCGCCGAGGCGTACCGGCTGGATCTGGACGCCGGGGCGGTGGCCGCGCTGCTCGGCGGCGGCCCGGCCGACGTACCCGACCGGTACGCCGCCGCGGATCCATCGGCGTTGGTACCGGTGCGGGTACGCACGGTAGTCGTGCACGGGGTCCTCGACCAGCAGGTTCCGGTGTCCACGAGCCGCTCCTGGGTGGTCGCCGACCGGGCCGCCGGAGGCGGCTCCACCCTGGTTGAGCTGCCGGAATGCGAACACTTCGGGCTGATCGCGCCGGATTCGGCCGCCTGGCCCCGGGTTGTCGAGGCATTGCGGTCCCTTCACGATGATCTTCCGGGCATTGACGCAGCGTCGCCGACCAGGTAGAACGCCGAAGGGGTGTGCACCATGGCCACCCCGGGGGGAAGGAAGTTCGGTGGCACAGATGAACCGCAGGCGGGCCCTGCAACTGCTGGCCGCGCTCGGCACCACCGGACTCGTGGCCGGTTGCGGCTCCGGGGACGACACCGAGGAGGCCACGGCCGGCAGCCCCATCAAGATCGGGCTGATCGCGCCCGGCAGCGGCCCGAACAAGGCCATCGGTGACGAGATCACCAACGGCTTCCAGCTCTTCCTCAGCACCCACGGGCAGCAGCTCGGCGGGCACCCGGTCACGGTGGTGCCGGCCGAGGAGGGCGACACCGCCGCGACCGGCAAGGCCGCCGTCGACCGGCTGCTGAAGGAGGGCGTGCTCGCGCTCACCGGCGTGGTCAGCCCGACCGTCATGACCGGCATCCGGGACGCCGTGGAGCAGGCCCGGGTGCCGCTGATCGGCTCCAACGCCTCGCCCGCGACGCTCCAGGGCGTGGTCTACATCTGGCGCACCTCGTACGTGCTGGACGAGCCGGGCTTCGCGCTCGGCGAACACCTGCGCCAGATTCTGGACCCGTCCAGCCGGATCGCCATCTTCGGCGCCCAGGGGCAGGGCAGCCAGGACGTCGTCGCCGGGCTGCGGCGCGGCTACGAGCAGGGCCGTCGGCTCACCGAGGACCCGATCTACACCCCCGACTACCCCAACCCCGGCAAGAGCGCCTACGCCGGGCCGATCCGCAAGGCGCTGGCCCGCAAGCCGGACGCGGTCTTCTGCCACTACACCGGCGCGCAGGCGGTGCAGTTCATCAAGCAGCTCTACGACGAGGGCTACCGGGGGCCGATCTACGCGCCCGGGTTCCTCACCGAGGGCACGGTCCTCGAGCAGCTCGACGACGGCGAGAAGGGCCGGGACCGGAAGCTGATCGAGGCACACGGCATCGAGACCGCCCTGAACTACTCGGCCGACCTGAACAACACCCCCAACCGGGTCTTCGCCTCGGCGTACCGCAAGACGTTCAACACCTCACCCACCACCTACGCGATGGCCTCGTACGACGCCGCGCAGGTGCTGGACAAGGCGATCCGGCTGGTCGGCGGCGACCCGTCCCCGACGCAGCTCAACCTGGCGCTCGGAAAGATCGGCCAGATCGACAGCCCGCGCGGTTCCTGGCAGTTCAACCAGCCGCGTACCCCGCAGCAGAAGTGGTACCTGCGCAAGGTGCAGCTGGACGGCCGGCTGCTCTCCAACGTGGTGATCAACGAGCTGGCCACGCTCGGCTGACGCGACGAGGGGTGGTCTCCCGGCCGGGAGACCACCCCTCGGATACGCCGGAAGTCAGTGCCGCAGCTCGGCGATGCAGCACTTCACGCTGCCGCCGCCCTTCTTCAACTCGGCCAGCTCCACCGGCACCGGGTGGTAGCCGGCCGCCTTCAACGTGCCGGCCAGCCGGCTGGCCTCGCTGTTCAGCACCACGTTGAGCCCGTCGCTGACCAGGTTCAGACCGAAGGCCAGCGCGTCCTCGTCGTCCGCCACGACCGCGTCCGGGAAGAGCTGGTGCAGCACCCGCTGGCTCGCCGCGGAAAAGGCGCCCGGGTAGTAGACGATGTTCCCGTCGTCGATCGAGGCGAGCGCCACGTCCAGGTGGTAGAAGCGCGGGTCGACCAGGCGCAGCGAGACCACCGGCCGGCCGAGCGCCTCCTGCGCCTCGGCGTGCGCGGCCAGCTCGGTGCGGAAGCCGTGGCCGGCGAGGATCAGCCCGCCGTGCGCGTCCGGCAGGTACGCGAAGTCGCCCTCGCCCTCGTTCGTCTCGCTCGGCGCGATGAAGTGCCAGCCCTGCGCCTCGTAGAACGCCCGGTGCGCGGCGGCCTCGCCGGTCCGCTGCTCGTGCTTGAACCGGGCGCCGTAGACCGTGCCGTCGACCACGAAGGCCCCGTTGGCCGCGAAGACCATGTCCGGCAGGCCCGCCTCGGGGGTGAGCGTGTGCACCTCGTGGCCGAGTCCGAGCAGCGTCTCGCGCAGCCGGTCCCACTGCTTGACCGCCAGGTCGGCGTCGACCGCCGTGGTCACGTCCATCCACGGGTTGATCGCGTACTCGACCGCGAAGTGCTCGGGCGAGCACATGAGATATGTCCGCTTTCGCGAGACTCGCTGCTGGTTCACGGTCACCAAGAGTAGGTACGGTAGAACTTTAGTAACAGCCACAACCATTGCTTCCGAGAGGTGGAACGTTGCAGATAGACGCGGTCGACCAGCGAATCATTGCGTTGCTCGTGGCGGACGCTCGCGCCTCGTACGCGGACATCGGCACCCGGGTGTCACTCTCCGCTCCCGCCGTCAAGCGCCGGGTGGACCGGCTGCGCGCGGCCGGGGTGATCCGCGGCTTCACCGCCGTGGTCGACCCGGCCGCCGTCGGCTGGACCACCGAGGCGTTCGTCGAGCTGTTCTGCGCCGGCCGGACCACCCCGGCGCAGATCGGCGTCGCCGCCCGCCGGCACCCCGAGGTGGTCGGCGCCTACACCGTCTCCGGCGAGGCCGACGCGCTGGTGCACCTCCGCGCCGCCGACATCTCCCACCTGGAGGAGGCGCTGGAACGACTGCGCGCCGAGTCGTTCGTCACGTCCTCCCGTAGCACCATCGTGCTGTCCCGGCTGGTCGAGTCCCCCGGCGTCGGGCCGTCCACCGGCTGACCGGTTGACCTGAACCCGGCTTCACGTCGTTGACTCGGCGCAGGCGACAGAATCCAGGAGGCGCGATGCGTGCGGTGTGGCTGCGGGAGTTCGGCGGACCGGAGGTGCTGGTCCCGGGGTCGGCGCCCGACCCGACACCCGGACCGGGCCAGGTCCTCGTCGACGTGGCGCACGCGAACATCACGTTCGTCGAGACGATGTTCCGGGCGACCGGCTTCGGCCCGTTCGCCGCCGACCTGCCGCTGATCCCCGGCAACGGCGTCGGCGGCACGATCGCGACGGTCGGCCCCGGCGTCGACCCGGCGCTGGTCGGCCAGCTCGTGGTCACCGGCACCGGCGGCACCGGCGGCTACGCCGAGCGCGTCGTCGTCGACCGGGACGCGCCGATCCCCGTACCGCCGGGGTTGTCGCTGGACGCGGCGGTGGCGGTCATGGCCGACGGCCGGACCGCCCTGATGCTGGCCCGGGCGGCGGAGCTACGGCCGGGCGACCGGGTCCTGGTGGAGGCCGCGGCCGGCGGCGTCGGCAGCCTGCTGGTGCAGTTGGTGACGCGAGCCGGCGCCACGGTGGTGGCCGCCGCCGGCGGACCGGAAAAAGTCGTCATGCTCCGTGCCGGCATGCTCGACGTGGTGGTCGACTACCGGGAGCCGGACTGGACCGACCAGGTCCGGGCCGCCGTCGGCGCCGTCGACGTGGTCTTCGACGGCGTCGGCGGCACCCTCGCGCGAGAGGCGTTCGACCTGCTCGACCGCGGTAGCCGGATGCTCAGCTTCGGGCTGGCCGGCGGTGCCTGGGCGGACGTGCCGGCGGACGCCGCCGCCGCCCGCGACGTGACGCTGCTGCGGCCCCGCCCCCGGCCGGACGAGCTGCGCCAACTCACCGAGGAGGCGCTTGCCATGGCCGCGGCCGGACGGCTCCGGCCGCTGATCGCCCAGCGCTTCCCGCTGGAGCGGGCCGCCGACGCGCACGCCGCCATCGAAGCCCGCGCCACCGTCGGCAAGACCCTGCTCGACGTCTGACCTCAGAGGTACATGCCGGTGCGGTGCTCCTGCGCCCGCGCCGGCTTGTCACCCTCGCCGAAGAACCGCTTGCCGCCGAACTCGCCGTGCAGTCGATCGTCCAGCTCGTCGGCGAGACCGGTCATCACCTGCACGGCCAGCATCAGATGAGTGGCCTGGAAGTTTCGGCCGAAGACCGGGATCGAGGCCCAGACCGTGTCGTCGGCGCAGTAGAGCCGGCCGATCGGCATCCGGTTGGTCAACTCGGAGAGCTTCACGTAGAGCCGCTCGGTCGGCTCGACCTCGGTCAGCACCGGCGAGAAGACGTCGACCAGCGGCGGATTGTCCCGGACCCGGACGAAGACCATGGCCGAACCGGCCCGGATGTTGATGTCGCCGTCGGAGTCGACCTGCACCTGGTCGGAGTCGGACTTCAACATCGTCGAGACGACCGTGCGCACCCGCTCCTCCAGGGCCAGCACGTCGTTCTCACCCGCCTGGGCGGCCGCCGCGGCGGCCAACGCCTCCTCCAGGTCGGCCTCCACGTCCCGGTCCGGGCCGAACTCGCCGCGGGCGGTGCCGAGCGGCTCCACCGGCAGCGGCTCACCGTCGGCGTCGTGCACCAGGTAGACCAGGAAGGCGGGGTGCGGGGCGCCGTAGACGTCACGCAGCGTCCGGGAGAGCACGGCGGACAACCGGGTCGCCTCGTCGACGCCGCAGTCCAGGCCGAACTGCTCACCGGAGCCCGGCACCACCCCCGGCGGCGACCAGCCCAGCGCCACCATGTCGGCCACCGCCGCCCGGTCCAGCCGGTAACCCTGCGGGAGCGTGGCGTTGCCGACCGCCCGGGCCGACAGGCCACCCTCCTCGCCGGCGTCCGCGCTGACCGAATAGACGGCGTCCCCGGTCCCGGAGGCCGTCGGGTCGAGCGTGACCTCCAGGTGCCCACCGGCGGGCAGCCCGCGCAGCCGGTCGGCCAGGGCCCGGGCGAACTCCCGCCAGGCCTCGGTCACCTTGGCCCGCAGATCGGCCGTGGTCGGCTCGTCCAGCAGGATCGACTCGTGCTGCTCCGGCGCACCGCCGGAAGGCTGGTCGACCGGCGCCGAGGGGTGGTCTGCCGTCATGATCGCCTCCGTCCGTTCCCGCCACCCTACCGACGGGCGGTGCCGACCGGATCACACCCGACCGGGATCGGACAACCGGGCCGGAACGGGCTACTCCGCCCCGGCGGTCCCGTCCAGCTCCACCGGCCAGGAACCCGCCAGCGCGCTGAGCCGGGCGGCCGTCGCCGCCGGGTCCGCGCCGCGACCCACGGCCACCCCCAACAGGTACGCGCTGACCGGCGCGCCCGGCCGGAGCACCTGGTGCGCCACGTCCCGAGCCACGTCGAGCACCGCCGACACCGGCACCTCCGCCGGGTCCAGGTCCAGCTCGGCGCAGGCCGCGGTGACCCAGTCGTCCATCACCGTCATGTCATCCACTCCTCGGCCCGGCGTACGTCCTCGTCAGTGTCGCAGTCGAACCACGGCGGCGCGCCGGCACCGGACCAGGCCACCTCCCGGACCGTGGTGCCGGACAGCAACCCGCGCACCGGGGCGCCGTCGACCGTGCCGCCCCGTCGGGCCGCCAGCCGGTCGAGAGCGGCCCGCAGTGCCGGCAGGCGCCACACCCCGCAGAGCTGCTGCCGGCGACCGTCGCCGTCCACGTAGCAGGCCAACCCGTCGGTCGACCCGTCGAGCGCGAGCCGCAACTCGGCCACCGCCTCGGCGGTGAGCAGGGGCAGATCGGCGGCGAGCAGGGCGACCGTGAGCGTGTCGGAGCGCAGCAGGGCCAGCCCCGCCGCCGCGGCGGCCACCGGGCCACCACCGGGCGGATCCTCCCGGGTCACCCGCACCCCCACCGGCACCGGACCGGACGGACCGACCACGACCCGTTCGCTCGCGTCGGCCACCGCCGCCAGCACCCGACGCAGCATCGGCCGGCCGCCGACCGGACGGGCGGGCTTGTCCGTCCCACCCATCCGCCGGGCCGCGCCGCCGGCGAGCACCACCGCCGCGTACCCGGTCACCGCCTCACCCTACCCACGGCCACCGCCGGCACCCTCGGTGCTGGTGTGGATCTGGCGGTGCTGGTGTCGATGGGGAAGGTGCGGGTGAGGTGGGTGCGGGAGAGGATGGCGGCATGGGACGGGCGACGGACCGGCGAGGCGTGCTGCGGATCGACCTGGAGGCGACGGGCGAACGGCGGACCCGGGTCCGCCGGCAGGACACCCTGGCCGTGGAGGAGCCGCTGGAGATCCGCGTCGGGCCAGCCGGCCCCGGCCGCCGCCGGCCGCTCGCGGTGACCATGCGCACCCCGGGCGACGACCTGGACCTGGCGATCGGCTTCCTGCTCACCGAGGGGTTGATCCGGTCGGCGGAGGACGTGCACACCGCGCAGCTGTGCGCCGGGACGGACACCCCCAACACCTACAACGTGGTCGACGTGGTGCTCTCCCCCGGTGTGCCGCAGCCGGCGACCGACCCGACGCGGAACTTCTACACCACCAGCTCGTGCGGGGTGTGCGGCAAGGCGAGCATCGAATCCGTGCGCACCCGCTCCCGGTTCGCCGTGCGGGAGGACCCGCTTGAGGTCACCGCCGAACTGCTGGCCGGGCTGCCCGACCGTCTACGTACCGCGCAGCGCGCCTTCGACCGCACCGGCGGCCTGCACGCGGCCGGACTCTTCAGTGCCGACGGTGAGCTGCTGGTGCTGCGGGAGGACGTGGGCCGGCACAACGCCGTGGACAAGGTGGTCGGCTGGGCGGCCCGCGCGGACCGGCTGCCGCTGGCCGGCCACGTGCTGCTCGTCTCCGGTCGGGCCAGTTTCGAGCTCACCCAGAAGGCGTGGATGGCCGGAGTGCCGCTGCTGGCGGCGGTCTCCGCGCCCAGCACGCTCGCCGCCGAACTGGCCGAGGAGGCCGGGATCACCCTGGTCGGCTTCCTTCGCGGCCCGACCATGAACGTCTACACCGGTGCGCAGCGCGTGCCCGGATGATCCACCCCCTCCCGGCGGGGCGGGCGACGCCTCCGACGCAGCCGGACGACCGGCCCCGGCCCGGCGGGGCCGGCGACCGCCGGCCCACTGGTGCGGGCGACCGCCGGCCCACTGGTGCGGCCGACCGCCGGCTCAGCGGGGCGGGCGACGCCGCCGGCGGCGCAGCACGGATCCCCCGGCGTTGGCGGGCCAGCCGTCCAGCTCGGACGGCGGCAGCCCGCGGCGGAGCGCGTCGTCGAGGAGCACCGCGAGCGGGTATTCGGGGTGGGCGGCGAGCACCCGCTCCAAGGCGACGGCGGCCAGCGCGCCGTGCCCGGCCCGCCAGGCGGCGAACGAGAGCAGCGTTCCGGGCGCCGCGGTCAGGTCCGGCTCGGCCCGCCGGAAGACGTCGGTCCAGAGGCTGATGTCGGCGTCCCGGCCGTCGGTTCGCGACCACGCGTGGTCCCGTACCGCGACCTGGGTGAGGAGCACGGTCAGCCAGGCCACCTCGTCGTCGTCGAGCCGCTCGCCACGCCGCTGCCGGCGGAACGCGGCCCGCACCGCCGCCGTGCCGGCCGAGCGCACGGCCCGGGCCTCCCCACGCCGGCCACCGGTCGCTTCTCCGGCCGGTCCGCCGCCGGACAGGGCGCCGCCGGACGGTCCGCCGCCGGACGGCTCGCCGGTGAGGGCGGCCAGTCGGCGTCGCGCCCGCGCGGTGGCCCGTCGCATGGCCAGTCGGACCGGGCCGTCGAGCGGGGACACCTGCGCGGCCAGCGCGGCGCGGTCGGGCAGGGCGACCTGACCGGCGAAGACGGCGGCGGCGCTGACCTGGCTGGCGGCCGGGTCGTACGGGGTGCCGTCGGCCGGGCAGCAGGCCGGTTCGCCGCAGAGGTAGGACCACCAGCGGCCGTCGGTCACCCGGAGCGCGTCCAGGACGACCAGCCCCGCGTCGTCCAGCGCCCCACCGACCGCGTCCACGGCGCCGGTGACCCGGGCGGCCGGGCCGTAGCCGATCACCGTCGCGGCGTCGGCGTCCTGCCGCACCACCACCTGTGCCAGGTGTCGGGCCACGGGACCGGGGTCGGTGCCCGGGTCGGGCAGGTCGCCCCGGGCGGCGAAGACCACGCGCCGGCCCCGCACCGCGACCACCACGACGCTGTCGGCGGGATGGAAGCCGAGCAGGTAGGGCACGGCGGCGACCAGGTCGGCCGGCGAGCGGACGGAGAGGCGAGGGCGCTCGGTCGAGTTCATGCCGGGAGCGTGCGTGGCAGCCGGTCGCCACGGGAGACCCTGTGGACGACACGCGGTCCGTCCACAGGCACGCAGCGTATCGGTCCAGGTGGACGGCGACCGGCGACGATCGCGGTACGACACGGCCCACGGATGTCCCAGGCAGCGACTACCTTGCGGTCATGGACCTGGCATACCTGCGGGCACACCCGGAGCACCTGCCGACCTTCCTGACCCACCAGCGGATCCGGGAGACGCCGGTCGCCGGGGGCGACATCTGCACCGCATCCCGGCTCACCCTGGACGACGGGCACTCCGTCTTCACCAAGAGCTGGCCGGAACGGGCGGCGCGGCCGGTGCCCGAGGCCTTCTTCGCCACCGAGGCGGCCGGCCTGCGGTGGCTACGCGAGGCCGACGCGGTGCCGGTGCCCGAGGTGCTGGTCGCGCTGCCGGAGCTGCTGGCGCTCGACTGGGTGGAGCCGGGCGAGCCGGGGCCGGAGGCGGCCGAGGCGTTCGGCCGGGCGCTGGCCGGGCTGCACCGGGCCGGCGCGCCCGCGTTCGGCGCGGAGTGGGCCGGGTTCATCGGGGCGCTGCCGCAGGACAACACGCCCGACCCGGGGCCGTGGTCGAGCTGGTTCGCCCGGCGCCGCCTGCTGCCGCACCTGCGTGCCTCGGTCGACCGCGGCGCGCTGACCGGGGCCACCTCGGCGCTGGTCGAGCAGGTGGTCGACCGGCTCGGCGAGTTCGGTGGCGACGAGCCGCCGTCCCGGCTGCACGGCGATCTCTGGCCCGGCAACCTGCTCTGGGGCGCCGACGGCCGGGTCTGGCTGGTCGACCCGGCGGCGCACGGCGGCCACCGCGAGACCGACCTGGCTCAGCTCGCGCTCTTCGGCGGCCCGCCGCACCTGGACCGGATCATGGCCGCCTACCGGGAGGCCCGGCCGTTGGCCGACGGCTGGCGCGAGCGGGTGCCGGTGCACCAACTGCACCTGCTGCTGGTGCACACCGCACTCTTCGGCGAGGCGTACGCGGAAGCGGTGTCCTCTGCCGCACGGGCCGCGCTCCGGGCGGTCGGACGCGCTACGGTCGACGGATGACCGCCTCCCGGACGACGGCCGACGGGGTTCTCGCCGACCGGTACGGTCGCGTCGCCCGGGACCTTCGGGTCTCGCTGACCGACAAGTGCAACCTGCGCTGCACCTACTGCATGCCGGCCGAGGGCCTGCCCTGGCTGGCCGGTCCGCAACTGCTCACCGACGACGAGATCGTCCGCCTGGTCGGCGTCGCGGTGCGGCGGCTCGGCATCACCGAGGTGCGTTTCACCGGCGGCGAGCCGCTCATCCGGCCCGGGCTGCCCGGCATCGTGGCGGCCGTGGCGGCGCTGTCGCCCCGGCCGCGCATCTCGCTGACCACCAACGGCATCGGTCTGGCCCGCCTCGCGCCGACGCTGCGCACGGCCGGGCTCGACCGGGTGAACGTCTCGCTGGACACGCTGGACCGGGAACGGTTCGCCGCCCTGACCCGGCGGGACCGGCACGACGACGTGCTCGCCGGGTTGGCCGGCGCGGCGGCGGCCGGGCTGACCCCGGTGAAGATCAACGCGGTGCTGATGCGCGGCGTCAACGACGACGAGGCGCCGGAGCTGCTCCGGTTCGCCCTGGCGCACGGCTACGAGCTGCGGTTCATCGAGCAGATGCCGCTGGACGCCCAGCACGGCTGGGACCGGTCGACCATGGTCACCGCCGACGAGATCCTGGTCGCCCTGCACGCCGAGTTCGCGTTGCGGCCCGACCCGACCGAGCGGGGCGCCGCGCCGGCCGAGACCTGGCTGGTGGACGGCGGGCCGGCCCGGGTAGGGGTGATCGCCAGCGTGACCCGGCCGTTCTGCGGCGACTGCGACCGCACCCGCCTCACCGCCGACGGCCAGGTGCGCAACTGCCTCTTCGCCACCGACGAGTCCGACCTGCGGGGCGCGCTGCGGGCCGGCGCCGACGACGAGGAACTGGCCCGTCGCTGGCGCGCCGCGATGTGGGGCAAGCGCGCCGGGCACGGCATCGACGATCCGACCTTCCTGCAGCCCGTCCGCCCGATGTCCGCGATCGGAGGCTGACTGTGGAGCTGACCGTCCGCTATTTCGCCGGCGCGCGCGCCGCCGCCGGTCGCGCCGAGGAGACCGCATCCGCCGGGCGGTCGTTGGACGAACTCCTCGACGACCTGTCCGCGCGGCACGGGGAGCGACTGGCCGTGGTGCTCAAGGCGGCGAGTTTCCTGGTCGACGGCGTGGCCTGTCATGATCGTCGGCTACCGTTGCCGGCCGGGGTGACGGTGGACGTGCTGCCACCCTTCGCGGGCGGCTGAGGGAGGCCGACGTGCTGGCGATGGCGACATTCGTGGGTTTCGTCGTGCTCGTCATCGGCCTGATCCACTTCTACCTGTGGAAGCGGTTGGTCCGGGACACCACCCGCCCCGGGCGTGGGCGCCGGGCCGGCGCGGTGGTGGCGATCCTGCTCGCGCTGCTCGTGCCGGCGACCATGGCCGGCACGCAGAACGGCTTCTACTGGCTGGCCTGGCCGGGCTACCTCTGGCTGGCCCTGATGTTCTACCTGCTGGTGCTGCTGCTGGTGCTCGAGGTGCCGACCGCGGTGGTCCGGCTGGTCCTGCGCCGGCGCGCCCGGACGGCCACGGCTGCGGGGCCGGAACCCGAGCCGGCGCTGGCCGGCGCGAGCACCTCGGCCCGGCCCGGCGACGCCCGCCCGACAGCCCTGACCGGCGACGCCCGCCCGACAGCCCTGACCGGCGACGCCCGCCCGACAGCCCTGACCGGCGACGCCGCCGACTCGCCGCCGCCGGACCACTCCGACGACGCGAACCCGACCGGCGACGCGGGCGACCCGCCGACGGACGCTGCGGGGACGCCCGACCACGACCCGTCCCGCCGGTTGCTGCTCGCGCGCGGCGCGGCGATCTTCGCCGGGCTCACCGCCGCTGGCGTGACCGGGTACGGCGTCCGCACCGCGATGGGTCCACCCCGGCTGGACCGGGTGCGGATTCCGCTGGCCAAGCTGCCCCGGAGCATGGACGGGCTGCGGATCGCGACCGTCTCCGACATCCACCTCGGGCCGCTGCGCGGCCGGGCACACACCGAGCGGATCGTCGCGATGATCAATCGCCTGGACGCCGACCTGGTGGCGGTGGTCGGTGACCTGGTGGACGGCTCGGTGGCCGAGCTGGGCACGGCGGCGGAGCCGCTGCGCGACCTGCGCTCCCGGTACGGCAGCTTCTTCGTCACCGGCAACCACGAGTACTACTCCGGTGTGGAGGAGTGGGTCCGCGAGGTGGACCGGCTCGGCCTGCGGGTGCTGCAGAACGAGCGGCAGGAGATCCGCGCCCGGGGCGGGGTGCTGGACCTGGCCGGTGTCAACGACGTGACCGCCGCCGGCACCGGGCTGGCGGCACCCGCCGACTACGCCGCCGCGCTCGCCGACCGCGACCCGAGCCGCCCGGTGGTGCTGCTGGCCCACCAGCCGGTGGCCGCGCACGAGGCGGCGAAGTTCGGCGTCGACCTCCAACTCTCCGGGCACACCCACGGCGGCCAGATGGTGCCGTTCAACCTGGCGGTGAAGCTCCAGCAGCCGGTGGTCTCCGGTCTGGGCGAGGTGGACGGCACCAAGGTCTACGTCACCAACGGCGCCGGCTTCTGGGGTCCGCCGGTGCGGGTCGGCGCCCCGCCGCAGGTGACGCTGGTCGAGCTGCGCAGCCCGTAGCGCGAGCCGCGATCCGCATAGCGCGTTAGGGCCGCCACGTCCAGCACCGCATTGCTCAGGTCACGCGTACGCGTGGCGGCGGGCGGGTAGGCAACCGGACGTGACAGGATGCGGCGTGCCTCCGTTCAGCGCCGCACCCCCCGGTGGCCTCCCGCCCTACGTCGCGGATCTGCACATCCACTCGAAGTACTCGCGCGCGTGCAGCCGCGATCTGACCCTGCCGAACCTCGGCTGGTGGGCCCGGCGCAAGGGCATCGCGGTGCTCGGCACCGGCGACTTCACCCACCCCGCCTGGTACGACCACCTGCGCGAGACGCTGCACCCGGCCGAGCCCGGTCTCTACCGGCTGTCACCGGAGGCGGAACGGGACATCGCCCGGCGGCTCCCGCCCCGGTTGGCCAGCGAGGCGGAGGCGGACCCGGTCCGGTTCATGCTGAGCGTGGAGATCTCCACCATCTACAAGCGGGACGACCGGACCCGCAAGGTGCACCACCTGATCTACCTGCCGGACCTGGACGCGGTGGGCCGCTTCAACGCCGCGCTGGGCCGGATCGGCAACCTCGGCTCGGACGGCCGGCCGATCCTCGGGCTGGACTCCCGCGACCTGCTGGAGATCACCCTGGAGGCCAGCGGAGACGGCTACCTGGTGCCGGCGCACATCTGGACGCCCTGGTTCTCCGCGCTCGGCTCGAAGTCCGGCTTCGACGCGATCGCCGACTGCTACGCCGACCTGGCCGAGCACATCTTCGCGGTGGAGACCGGGCTCTCCTCCGACCCGGAGATGAACTGGCGGGTCGGCAGCCTGGACCGCTACCAGTTGGTGTCGAACTCGGACGCCCACTCGCCGCCGGCACTGGCCCGGGAGGCGACCGTCCTCACGGCGGACCGCGACTACTTCGCGATCCGCGAGGCGTTGCGCACCGGGGACGGGCTGGCCGGCACCGTCGAGTTCTTCCCGGAGGAGGGCAAGTACCACGCCGACGGGCACCGGCTCTGCGGGGTGAACTGGTCTCCGGAGCGGACCCGCGAGGCGGGCGGGCGCTGCCCGGAGTGCGGCAAGCCGCTGACCGTCGGCGTGCTCAGCCGGGTCGAGGCGCTGGCCGACCGGCCGACCGGGCACCGGCCGGCGCACGCCCGCGAGGTGGCCCATCTGGTGCCGCTGGCCGAGATCCTGGGCGAGCTGAACCGGGTGGGCGCGCGGTCGAAGAAGGTCGAGGGCAAGCTCAACGAACTGGTCGCGGCGCTCGGTTCGGAGTTGGAGATCCTGACCCGTACGCCGGTGGAGGAGATCGGCCGCGTCGGCGGCGAGCTGCTCGCGGAGGGCATCGGCCGGTTGCGCCGCGGCGAGGTGCGCCGGGTGCCGGGTTACGACGGTGAGTACGGGGTGATCACGCTGTTCGATCCGGCGGAACTGGGCGCTTCGGGTGGCGGGGGCGGGCAGGACGCGCTCTTCGACGTACCCGTGCCCGCGCAGCGGCGGCCCGCGGAGCCGGCGCCGAAGCCGAAGGCCAGGCGCCCGGCGGAGGCGCGGCCGGAGCCGAAGCGCAAGCCGCCCGCGCCCCCGCTCGCGCCGCCGCCCTCCCCGCACGAGCCGTTCGAGCCGATGCTCGCCGGCATGGAGGAGGTGGGCACCGGCCTGCTGGACCGGCTGGACGCGATGCAGCGGGTGGCCGCGTCCGCGCCGGGCGGTCCGCTGCTCATCGTGGCCGGCCCGGGCACCGGCAAGACCCGGACGCTGACCCACCGGATCGCCTACCTGTGCGCGGAGTTGAACGTCTTCCCGGACCAGTGCCTGGCGATCACGTTCACCCGCCGGGCGGCCGAGGAGCTGCGGCACCGCCTGGACGGGCTGCTCGGGCCGGTCGCCGAGGACGTCACGGTGGGTACGTTCCACGCGCTCGGCCTGACCGTGCTGCGGGAGAACGCGACGGCCGCCGGGCTGCCGGCGGACTTCCGGATCGCCGACGACGCCGAGCGGGCGGCGGCCCGTGCCGAGGCCGGCGAGGACGACGAGCGGTACGTCGCGCTGCTGCGCAAGCGGGACCTGGTCGACCTGGACGAACTGCTCACCCTGCCGGTGGCGCTGTTGAAGGGCGACCGGAAGCTGGTCCGGGACTACCGCGAGCGGTGGAAGTGGATCTTCGTCGACGAGTACCAGGACGTCGACGCGGTCCAGTACGAGCTGCTGCGGCTGCTCAGCCCCGCCGACGGCAACCTGTGCGCGATCGGCGACCCGGATCAGGCGATCTACTCGTTCCGGGGCGCGGACGTCGGCTACTTCCTGCGCTTCTCGCAGGACTTCACCGACGCCCGGCTGGTCCGGCTGAACCGCAACTACCGGTCCTCGGCGCCGATCCTGGCCGCCGCCGTACAGGCGATCGCGCCGTCGTCGCTGGTCCGGGGCCGCCGCCTGGACCCGGCCCGGCTCGACCCGGAGGCCCCGCTGGTCGGCCGGTACGCCGCGACCACGGTCGCCGACGAGGCCGACTTCGTGGTCCGCACCGTCGACGAGCTGGTCGGCGGCCTGTCCCACCGGTCGTTCGACTCCGGCCGGATCGACGGGCGGGCGACCTCGCTCTCCTTCTCCGACATCGCCGTGCTCTACCGCACCGACTCCCAGGCCGCGCCGATCGTGGACGCGCTGGCCCGGGCGAACATCCCCGTGCAGAAGCGCTCGCACGACCGGCTGCGCGACCGTCCCGGCGTGGCCGCCATCGCCCGGGAGCTGCGCCACGCCGGCCTCGACGGCTCCCTGACCACCCGGGTACGCGAAGCCGGTCAGATCCTGGCGGAGCGCTTCGCCGTGCCGACGCTCGACGGCTCCGGCGCGGTACGCCCCGAGGACGTCCGTACGGCCGTGGACCTGCTCACGCCGCTGGCCCGACGTTGCGGCGACGACCTCGGGTCCTTCCTCAACCAGCTCGCGACCGGCGCCGAGGTGGACGCGCTCGACCCGCGCGCGGAGGCGGTCACGCTGCTCACCCTGCACGCGGCCAAGGGCCTGGAGTTCCCGGTGGTGTTCCTGGTCGGGTCCGAGGACGGCCTGTTGCCGCTGCGCTGGCCCGGCACCGAGCCGGACGAGGACGCGGTGGCCGAGGAGCGCCGGCTCTTCTTCGTCGGGCTGACCCGGGCGCAGGACCGGCTCTACGTCAGCCACACCGCCCGGCGCAGCCGGCACGGCACGGAGCGGGAAGCCCGCCCGACCCCGTTCCTCGACGTGATCGACCCGGCGCTGTTCGACCGGCTCGGCGCTGCCGAGCCGCGCCGTCCCAGAGATCACCAGCTCCGCTTGATGTGAGAGGCGGGGCCCTCTCTTGACGCCTCCGGTAGAGAAGGGGCCCCTTCTCACCACCGCAGGGTCAGGTGAGCACGGCGGCGAGCCAGGCGCCGACGAGGATCGCCGGGCCGAACGGCAGCGGGGTGTCCCGGCGGATCCGGCCGGCGGCGAGCAGCGCGAGCACCGCCACCCCGGCGAGCACGTGCGGGAGGAGCAGCCCGAGTCGGAGCGTCGGCCAGCCGAGCCAACCCAGCGGGAGCCCGAGAGCGGCGGCGAGCTTCACGTCGCCGAAACCGAGCCGGGCGCCCGGCAGCAGCGCCAGCAGCAGGTACCCGCACAGGGACAGGCCGGCGCCGGCCAGAGCGGTCGCGGCGCGGCCCGGTTCGCCGGTGACCGCGGCCGTCCCGACCAGGCCGAGCCCGCCAACGAGCGCCACCGCGCCGACCAGCGGATCGGGCAGTCGCAGCGCGATCAGGTCGGTCACCGCGAGGACCAGACCGGCCGCCGCGATCAGCAGGAGCGTCGGCAGCGCGGGGTCGTCGCCGTGCGCGGCGGCCAGCCCGCCGAACACCACCGCTCCGGTCACCGTCACGCCGGCACGACGCGGCCGGACCCGCCCTCGCGTCGAGGCGTCGTCCCGGTCGGGACCAGCGCCGACGACGGCACCATGGGGGCCAGCGCCGACGACGGCACCATGGGGGCCAGCGCCGACGACGTGCCGGCCGAGCGGCACCGCGACCAGGCCGACCAGCGCGCCCAGGAGCGCCGCCCCCGCCACCGACGCCATCGACACGGGCCGGGACGCTACCGCCCGGCCGGCTTCCGGGCCGCCCCTTCCACGGCTGCCGGCGCGGTCCGGCGCGGGCGCTCGGTGCTCACCACCACCGCCACGCCGGCCACGATCACGGCGCCGCCGAGCAGCACCTGCGCGGTGACCGGCTCGGCGACGAGCAGGGCGCCGAGCGCCACCGCGACGGCGGGGTTCACGTACGCGTACGTGGAGACCAGGGAGATCGGCGCGTGGGCGAGCAACCAGACGTACGCGGTGAAGGCGATCAGCGAACCGGCCAGCAGCAGCACGCCGACCAGCGCGGCCGAGCCGAGGCGACGGGGCGGCACGCGCAGCGACCCGGGCCCGCGCCACAACCGCAGCACCAGCGCGAGCACCAGCCCGGCGGCGGCGAACCGCATCGCGGCGGAGGTGAGCGGCGGCAGGGACTCGACCGCGACCCGGATGCCCAGGTAGGTCGAGCCCCAGAACAGGTAGACCAGCGCCAGGGCGGTCCAGATCAGGGCGGTACGGGCCGGCGGCGCCGGGGAGCCGGTGGCGTCCGTCGCACTCGTGGGGCGTGAGCTCATCGGTGGACCACGCTACGGTGACCACGGCGTCGGAGTCGCCCCTCGGTGGCCGGCCTCTCAGCACTGGCGTACGCAGGAGGCGTTCATGTCGAACTTCGGACCACCGGGCGGCGGTGCCCCCGAGCCGTGGGGGGCACGACGCCCCGACGACGGCTACGCCCCCGACCCGCATCGCGGCCCGGCGCCGGGCGGACCGCAGTACGGTGGCCCACCCCAGCCGTACGGGCCGCCCCAGCAGTACGGGCCGGCGCCGGAGTGGACCGATGCTCCGCCGCACCAGGGCTACCCGGCCGATCCGGGATATGCCGGCGGGCAACCGGCGTACGACCCCGGGCAGCCGCCGTACCCGGCCGGGCCGCAGCCGTACGCCGGGGGACAGCAGCCGTACGGCGGGGGACAGTCGGCGTACCCGGGCGGACCGCCGCCGTACCTCGCCGGGCCGGCGCCCTACGACGAGCCGACGCCGCCCAAGCGGGGCCGGGGCCCGCTGCTGGTGGTGGTGATCGTGCTGGCCGTGCTGCTGCTGGGCGGCGCCGGGGCCTACTGGCTGCTCGGCCGGGACGACAAGAGCCCGACGGCCGGGACGACGGCCGCCACCGCGCCCGCCGCGGACCCGACGGCGGCGGCGCCGAGCGACGCGGCCGAGGCGACGCCCACGGCGGCGACGCCGGCCTCCTCGACCGATCCGCGCTTCGTCAAGGCTGGTCAGTGCGTCGCCAACGAGGGTGGCAGCGGGCAGCCGAAGCTGGTGATCGCCGACTGCGCGCCGAAGACGTACGAGGTGCTGCGCCGGATCGACGGCGCGACCGGCGGCAAGAAGGACGCGGAGACGAAATGCGGCAAGGTGACCGGCTACACCGACTGGTACTTCTTCGACAGTGAGCTGGACACGCTCGACTTCGTGCTCTGCCTCAAGCGCCGCTGAACCGCCGCCGGCCCGGAGACCGAGCCGGTAGGTAAAACTAGGGCTGTCTAGCATCCACGCTAGACAGCCCTAGTTTTCGGTCGAGGCCGACACGCGGTAGCCACCTCTACGCACGTCTAGCCTGGCCGCTAGACAAGCCGATACTGTGCGATTCGTGGATCCCGTCCGCAACCCGTACGCCCCGGGCGCCGGTCAGCGCCCGCCCGAACTCGCCGGGCGGGGGCGGGAGCTGGACGTGTTCGACGTGGTGCTGGAGCGCATCGCCCGCGGCCGGCCGGAACGCAGCCTGATGCTCACCGGGCTGCGCGGGGTGGGCAAGACGGTCCTGCTCAACACGCTCCGCTCGGAGGCGATCAACCACCTCTGGGGCACCGGCAAGATCGAGGCCCGGCCGGACCAGTCGTTGCGCCGACCGATCGCCGCCGCGCTGCACATGGCGGTCCGGGAGCTGGCCCCGCGACACCGCGCGCCGGACCGGATCGACGGCTTCCTCGGCGTGCTCAAGGCGTTCGCGCAGCGCTCCGCGCCGACCGGCCGGGGCGGCGGTGCGCCGAAACTGCGCGACCGGTGGCAGCCCGGCATCGACGTGCCGGCCGCCAACGGCCGGGCCGACTCGGGCGACATCGAGATCGATCTGGTCGAGCTGCTCAGCGACGCGGCGGCGGTCGCCACCGACGTGGGCACCGGCATCGCGGTCTTCATCGACGAGATGCAGGACGTCGGCGCCGAGGACATCTCCGCGCTCTGCGCCGCGTGCCACGAGCTGTCCCAGCTCGGCGCGCCGCTGATCGTGGTGGGCGCCGGCCTGCCCCACCTGCCGGCCGTGCTCAGCGCCGCCAAGTCGTACTCCGAACGGCTCTACCGCTACCAGCGGATCGACCGGCTGGACCGGATCGCCGCCGACCAGGCGCTCTGCGCGCCGGCCGAGCGGGAGGAGGTCGAGTACGAGCAGAAGGCGCTCGACCTGCTCTACGAAAAATCCGGTGGCTACCCCTACTTCGTCCAGGCGTACGGGAAGGCGACCTGGGACCACGCGCCCCGCTCGCCGATCACGGCGGCGGACGTCCGGGTCGCCGCGCCGGAGGCGGAGGCGGAGCTGGCGGTGGGCTTCTTCGGCTCCCGGTTCGAGCGGGCCACCCCCGCCGAACGCGAATACATGCGCGCGATGGCCACATTGGCGCTGGTGGACGGCGAGGAGGGCGCGCGGGACGACATGGACGCCGCGGTGCCCACCGCGGAGATCGCGCGGGCGCTCGGCCGCAAGCCGGCCAGCCTCTCCCCGGCCCGGGACGCGCTGATCAAGAAGGGTCTGATCTATTCCGGCGAGCGGGGGACGGTCGCGTTCACCGTGCCGCACTTCGGCCGCTACCTGCGCACCCAACCGGCCTGAGCGACGCTCACACCCGGGACCAGGGCGGCGGGAAGACCACCTCACCGGCCGGGGGCGGCGGCTCCTCGCCGGTGGACGGCGGCAGCACCAGCGCCTGCCACGGCTCCCCCAGCCCGGACCAGGGACTGGTCAGCCCCAACCGGTCCGCCGGCCCGAAGCCGAACCGCCGGTAGTACGCCGGGTCGCCCAGCACCACCACCAGCCGCTCGTCCAGCTCCGTGGCGGCGTCGAGCGCCGCCTGCACCACGGCGGCGCCGTGCCCGACGCGCTGCCGGTGCGGGGCCACCGCCACCGGTCCGAGCACCAACGCCGGCCAGTCACCGCCGTCGCCGCGCACCCGTACCCGGGTGAGCAGCGCGAAGCTCACCACCTCGCCGCCGTACTCGGCGACCATGGCCAGTTCCGGGATCCACGCGGCGCTGTGCCGCAACTCCTCGACCAGTCCCACCTCCGGCGGGGTGGCCACGTCGGGTCGGGCGAACGCGGCGGCGAGCACCCGGGCCACCGGTGCCTCGTCCGCCGGGTCCTCCGGGCGTAGTCGCAGCGTCGTCACCCGCGCGACCTTACCGAACACGGCCGGTCCATCCGCGACGGTCGCTGAAATCGATGCCGGACGGACGTCGATACCTTTCGGGTGTTGCAGGGGTGACGGGGGCCGGGACGGGGTAAGACTGGAACCATGAAGCCTGTGCGCTCCCTCGCCCGAGTCATGTTGAGCGGCATCTTCGTGGTCAGCGGCGCCCGCAACCTGCGCAACCCGGAGCGGCTGGTGCCCGCCGCGAAGCCGGTCACCGACAAGGTCGCCCCGCTGATCCAGAACCTGCACCCGCGCATCCCGACCGACACCGAGACGCTGATCCGGACCAACGCCGCGACGCAACTGGTCGGCGGCCTGATGCTGGCCACCGGCCGGTTCAGCCGCCCGGCCGCGCTCGTGCTCGCCGGCACCCTGCTGCCGACGACCGCCGCCGGCCATCCCTTCTGGAACAACGACGACCCGGCCGCGCGCAACAACAACCAGATCCACTTCCTGAAGAACCTCGGGCTGCTCGGTGGGCTCCTCCTCGCCGCCGCGGACACCGAGGGCAAGCCGGGGCTGCGTTGGCGCGCCGGCCACCGGATCGACCACTCCCGCCGGTCGGTCAAGCGCGCGGTCCGCACCGCCCGCCGGGAGGCGAAGATCGCCGTACGCTCCGCGGCGACCGCGCGCCGGATGCCGGGCTGACCTGTTCCTGTACGGCCACCACCCCCCGCAAGGCCACCAATCACCTGAACCGTCCGAGACCCGTTAACCCGGCGGAAATGTCGCAAACACGTGTGGGATCGGACACGGTCGCGTAACGCGGGAGGCAGCATCGTGAGGCGCCGTTCTAGGCTCCGTTCCGGACCTGGACGGGCACGACGATCTTGGTATGGGGGTGGCCACGCCATGCCGACGACAGTCGGTAGACGGACCAACCGCCTCGCTCCGGCCCCCCGCGTCGTCCTCGGGGTCGACCAACGGATCGCGGTACGCATCGGCGTCGTGGCCGCCGTGTCGTACGCGGCGTGGCTCGCCATCGGCGCCTTCGGCCGACCGTACAACTTCTTCGACATGAAGATCTACCACGGCGCGGTGCTGTGGTGGGCGAGCGGCAACGAGCTGTACGACTTCGTCGCCCCCTCGACGACCCTCGGTTTCACCTATCCCCCCTTCGCCGGCCTGGTCATGCTGCCGATATCCTGGCTGCCGGTGGAGGCCGCCGGGTTCGTCAACGCGCTGGCCAGCATCGGCGCTCTCGCCGTCGTGCTGGCGGCGTTGCTGCGCCCCATCGTGGACCGGCTCGGCTGGTCGCTCTGGTTCACCGTCGGCATCGCCACCCCGCTCGCCGCGGCCATCGAGCCGTCCCGGGAGACGCTCGGCTACGGCCAGGTCAACCTGCTGCTCTTCGCGCTGATCATGGCGGATCTGGTGGGTCTGCGCTGGCGGGCCAAGCGCGGCACCCACCACGAGACCGCCGAGACGCCGCTGGCCCGGTTCGTCTACAGCGGCGCCTGGGCCGGGGTCGGCATCGGGCTCGCCACCGCCGTCAAGCTCACCCCGGCGCTGTTCATCGGCTACCTGATGCTCACCCGGCAGTGGCGGGCCGCGTGGATCGCGGTCGCCACCGCGGTCGGCGTGACGCTCGCGACGTTCGGCGCGGTCGGCGCGGAGTCCCGCACCTACTTCACCGACGTGCTGTGGCAGACCGAGCGGGTCGGCGCCGCCGACATGACCGCCAACCAGTCCCTCGCCGGCCTGCTGGCACGGCTCTACGACTCGATCGAGACGCCCGGGCTGCTCTGGCTCGCCTTCTCGGTGCTGGTGCTGGCGCTGGGCCTGTCCCGGGCGCTCAACGCGCGCGCCGACGGCGACGAGCTGACCGCGTTCACGCTGGTCGGGCTCACCGCCAACGTGATCAGCCCGATCTCCTGGTCGCACCACCTGGTCTGGGTGATCCCGGCCGTCGTGGTGCTGGCCGACGCCGCGGTACGCCGCCGCGACGCCAGCCGCGGCCTGCCGCTGCGCGGCAGCACGCTGCCCTCGGCGAACGGCGTGCCCACGTTGCGCCCGCCGATCTGGTATCCCACGCTGACCGGGCTCCGGCACGCGGCCGGCGCGCTCGGGCTCTATCTGCTGTTCCTGATCTCGCCGATCTGGCCGTACGAGCACCAGCTCCCCGAGGTGTCCCACTACCAGGACGGCCTGTTCGGCGCGCTGATGGAGAACTCCCTGGCGATCGCGCTGATCGTGCTGGTCGCGGCGCTGCCCTGGCGACCCGGCGCCGAACCGGCGTTCTATCACGACCGGCTGGCCCGCACCGCCCAGCTCGCCGCCCGGCGCTGAGCGCCGCCCGGCTCAGGGGCAGTTCACCCACTCCTCGGTGCCGTCGTCGAAGACCTGCCGCTTCCAGATCGGCAGCCGCGCCTTGACCTCGTCGACCAGCCGGGCACAGGCCGCGAACGCCGCCGCCCGGTGTGCGGTGCTGACCGCCGCGACCAACGCCACGTCCCCGATCTCCAGCGGGCCGATCCGGTGCGACACCGCCACCGCGTGGACCGCCGGGTCGGCGGCGATCTCGGCCGCCACCTCGCGCAGCACCACCTCGGCGCTGGGGTGGCCCTCGTACTCCAGCCGGGTGACCGACCGCCCGTGGTCGTGGTCGCGGACCACGCCCTGGAAGGAGACCACCGCGCCGGCCCGGCGGTCGGCGACCGCCGCCTCGTGCGCGGCCAGGTCGAGCGGCCGGTCGGTGACCGCGCCCAGCGCCACGCGTGTCTCGATGCTCATTGACGCTCTCCCGGGGTCAGCGGCAGGGGCACGAGCGGAACCCGGTCGCCCACCGCGCCGTTGGCGCCGGGGCGGATCACCGCGAAGCCGTCCGCGCCGGCCAGGCCGCGCAACATCGCCGAGCCGACGTGCCGCACCGGGTGGGCGGTGCCGGCGACCCGGTCCCAGCGGGCCAGCGCGAGGTGGGTGTGATCCCCGCGCCCGGGGACCGGCTCGGCCAGGGTGACCTGCGGCAGCACCGGCATCGGCCGGCCGGTGAGACCGGCCAGCAGGGGGGCGACGAGGGAGACCAGGGCGACCACCGCGGACTGCGGGTTGCCCGGGAGGCCGGCGACGAAGCGCACCCGGCCGTCGCCGTCGACCAGCCGGGCGAGCAGCATCGGGAAGCCGGGGCGCACCGCCACCGTGTTGACCACGTAGTCGGCGCCGAGCGCCTCCAGCGTCGGGTGCAGGTGGTCGACCGGGCCGTGCATGGTGCCGCCGGTGGTACAGACCAGATCGGCGTTGGCGAGCGCGCCGCGCAGCGCGGCGACGTGCGCGGGCAGGGTGTCGGCGACCGGGCCGACCACGTCGCCGGCCCGTACCTGACAGCCGTAGCGGCGCAGCCAGGCCGGCACCGAGGGGCCGAGCGCGTCGCGCACCCGGCCGGCGCCCGGCGCGCCGAAGGTGAGCAGTTCGTCGCCGAAGACCAGCAGCGCGGCCCGCGGCGCGCGGCGGACCCGCAGGGTGTCGTGCCCGCAGGAGGCGGCCAGCCCGATCACCGCCGGGTCCACCGGCGTGCCGGTGGGCAGCAGCTCCTCGCCGAGATGCGCCTCCTCACCCGGCTCGCGCCACTCCGGCTGCGACCGGGGCGTGCCGGTCACCCGCCCGTCCGCCGCCCGGGTCGACTCCTCGATCCGCAGGATGGCGGTCGTGCCGGCGGGGACCATCGCGCCGGTGGCGATCTCCACGGTGGTGCCGTCCGTGGCGAGCGGGGGCGCGGTGTGCCCGGCGAGCACCCGGCCGACGACCTGCCAGGGGCCGGCCCCGCGCACCGCCCAGCCGTCCACGCTGGAGGTGGGGAACGCCGGCAGGTCGGTCCGTGTGGTCAGCGGCTCGGCCAGGGTGTGCCCGTCGGTGTCGGCCAGTGGCCGGGCGACCGCGGGGAGCGCGGCGGAGAGACCGACCGCGTACACCCGGGAGCGGGCCTCCTCCCACCCGGCCGGCGGGGGCGTGCCCACCGTGGCCGCGGCGGCTTCGGTTTCCGTGCTCATCCGGCGAGCCTAACGCCGGCGCGCGCGGCCCGCGGGCTCAGTGGTCGCCGCCACGGAGCTGGTCGACCGCGTGCCGCAGGATCGGCCCGAGCACGGCCAGCCCGTCCCGGGCCCCGCCGCGCGAGCCGGGCAGGTTGACCACGAGCATCCGGCCGGCGACCCCGGCCAGGCCCCGGGACAACGCGGCCGTGGGCACCGCGTCGCGACTGTGCGCCCGGATCGCCTCGGCGATGCCGGGGATCTCGTAGTCGAGCAACGCGCCGGTCACCTCGGGGGTGCGGTCGGTCGGGGTGATGCCGGTGCCGCCGCTGGTCAGCACCACGTCGACGCCCTCGTCGCGGGCGGCGCGCAGGGCGTCGCCGACCGGGTCGCCGTCGGGCACCACCACCGGCGCGTCGACCGTGCAGCCCAGCTCCCGAAGGCCGGCGACGAGCAGCGGGCCGCTGGTGTCCTCGTAGACCCCGGCGGCGGCGCGGTTGGAGGCGACGATCACCCGGGCGCGGATCACGGCCGGTCCTCCGGCCGGACCCACTCACCGGTCTTCCCGCCCTCCTTGCGGAGCACCCGGACGGCGTCCACCGAGGCGGCCGGGTCGACGGCCTTCACCATGTCGACCAGGGCGAGCCCGGCGACGGCCACCGCGGTGAGCGCCTCCATCTCCACGCCGGTGCGGTCGGCCGTCCGCGCGGTCGCGGT
This sequence comes from Micromonospora sp. NPDC049282, assembly GCF_043197045.1. Taxonomy (NCBI): domain Bacteria; kingdom Bacillati; phylum Actinomycetota; class Actinomycetes; order Micromonosporales; family Micromonosporaceae; genus Micromonospora; species Micromonospora sp. NPDC049282. Next base: position 70,380 of record NZ_JBICSL010000011.1, on the reverse strand, counting down.
GATCTCCACGGTGTCGGCGGTGAGGTGCAGGTCGACGGCGACGCCGTGCAGGGCGATCGGGTGGCAGAGGGGGATCAGGTCGGGGGTGCGCTTGGCCCCCATGATCCCGGCGAGCCGCCCGACCGCGAGCGCGTCGCCCTTGGGCAGGCCGTCGCGGCGCAGCAGGTCGACCACCTCGGCGGTGGTGCGGAGCCGGCCGGCGGCGACCGCGAGCCGGCCGGAGACCGGCTTGGCGGAGACGTCGACCATCCGGGCCGCGCCGGCCGGGTCGACGTGGGTGAGCTGCGCGGGTTCGGTCACCGCCCGACCTTATCCGCCGGGTACGACGGACGTGGACCGTGCCGTCGGCGGGGAGGGACGTCGTGCCGGCTGCCGATGATCCGCACGACGACCCTCCCACACCTTCCCGCCGTCGGGTCGCTGGGGAGACTCGACGGTGGGGGCTCTCCGGCCGGGTCCGCCGGGTGGGCGGATCCTCCCCGTTGGCCGACGACCGGACGCTAGCGGGGAGCCCGATAAAAAATCGATAAGTCCTCCGCCGGCCGCTCATCCCCGAGCAGGGTGCGAACACGATGCTGTTCCGGACCCCCGGTCCGTTCGAAGATCGCCAGCGCCCTCCGCCACAGCCGGCGCGCCTCGTCGGGATCCTTCCCCATCATCAGGCCACCGAGACGAGCCAGTGCGCGGCCCTGTTCCTGGGGATGCGCGATGCGGGTCGCCAGCTTGAGCGCCCGCTCGTACAACCGGGTCGCTTCCGCCGGGTCTCCCTGCGCCGCGGCTGTCGTACCGAGTTCGTTCAACGCCGCACATTGCGCGTGGCGCTCGCCGTTGTCGAGCGCCAGCCGCAATGCTGTCTCGTGCTCACGGCGGGCCGCGTCGAATTGGCGCATCTCCCGTAGGGCAGTCCCGAGTTCGACCCGGAGCTCCGGTTCCCCGTAGCGGTGGCCGGTGCGATCCCGTAGACGGAGGGAAGCTTCCATTATCTGAATGGCTGGCCCATGGTCACCCATTCTTGCCCGCACCATTCCGACATGCCCCAGAGCGTTGAGGATCTGGAATTGGTCTGCCTTGACGCGGGCTAGGAACAGATGCAGGCGATGGAGATCGAGTGCCTCGGCGTATCTGCCGACCGCCGCCAGCGCAATGCCGTAGTTCGGCAGCACCAGGTCAGTTGACACATGGCCTTTCGACAATTCTTCCCGTCGCAACTGAGCCCCGAGCCTGACGGCCGAATCGAAACGGCCGGTCAACCAGTAGACGACACCAAGGTTCGCTCGGAAGCGAGCCGCGTTCCGCGCGTCTCCCATCTGCTGGTAGAGCCCGACTGCCGATTCCACCAGCCTGGTCGCCTCGGGGTAGTTTCCGGTTCTCACATAGGCGGAGGCGAGATAGTTCTGCATCTGGGCGACCGCGTCCAGGTCACCAATACGCCGGGCAGATTCCAAGCCGTGCCGATGAGTCGACAAGATGTCGTCGAAATATGTCCTGATGTAGAAGAAGCGCCACAGTGCACGGGCGAGCCGCCAGGCATACCGATCTCGTTCGGCCTGGGTCGCACACGCCACCAGCGCGGTGAGGGTGGACCGCTCGCGTTCCAGCCACTCGACGTCCGGCTCGATCGCGGTCAGCAGGTCGGGCCGGTGGGGCCGCTCGGCGACCAACGTCTTCTCGTCGAGACGCGCCTCCAGCCCGACCGCCACGGACAACGTGGTGTGGAGACACAGTTCGAGCAGGCGATCCAAGGCCGCGAGCGGGACGCTCGGTTCGTCCACCCTCCGAGACAGCTCGGCGGCATACTCCCGGACCAGATCGTGCAGGCGGTAGCGGCCGTCGGCCCTGTCCTCCAACAGATGACGATCTACCAGATCGTCAAGGATCCGTACGGTTTCGTCCAGCGGAAGATCGGCCAGTGCCGCCGCGGTCGGTGGGCTGAAGTCATCACCCGGATGCAGAGAGAGCATGCGGAAGGCCCGGCGGCTCCGATCGTCGAGCGGTTCGTAGGAGGTGGCGAACGCCCCGGCCAGCGTCCGGTCACCCACCGCCAGTTGGTCGATCCGGCCGCGTTCGCCAGCCAGCCGCAACGCCAGGTCCGCCACCCGCCAACTGGTGCGGTGCGCAAGCCGGGCTCCTGCGAGCCGGATGGCAAGGGGAAGGTAGCCGCATCTCCGCACGACTTCCGCGGCCGCTTCCGGCTCCTTGCCGACCCGCTGCGCGCCCGCCGTGGACGCCAGCAGACGCACGGCTTCGACCCGGGACAACACGCCCAGCGATTCCGGCACCCCGAGTTCGCTGGCGAGCAGCCTCGACCGGGCGGTCACCAGCACGACCGTTCCCGCTCCGTCAGGTAGCAGCGGGATCACCTGGTCGCTTCCCGCGGCGTTGTCCAACACGACCACGACCCGCCGTTGCGCCAGCTCACGACGCCAGAGTGCGGCCCGATCCTCGAAGTCGATCGGCACACGCCCGGACGGCACATCGAGTTGCCGCAGCAGGGTCGCGAGCGCCGCGGCCGGTTCCAGTGGATCGACCTCCCCATGTCCTCGAAGATCGATGAACAACTGGCCGTCCGGATATTCCGCCCGCAACATCTCGGCCAGTCGGACCGCAAGGGTGGTCTTGCCGCAGCCTGCCATCCCGTCGATCACCTGGACGACCGCCGTCGGGCCCGATCGTGCCGTGATGCTCCTGAGCAAGCGTCGCACCACGTCCTCTCGTCCGACGAAGTCGGTGGTCGGACGCGGCAGCCAGGTGACCGTACGCGTCCTGTCGGCGGCGCCGGACGGCGCCGGACGGCCGGCGCTCAGCATTCTCGACCGGGTTTCGAGCGCCGTTCGGTGGAGTTGGTCGAGCTCCGGTCCGGGCTGGACGCCCACCTCCTCGTCGAGCGCCGCGCGGGCGGACCGGTAGACGGCGACTGCCCCGGCCGGGTCCTCGTTGGCGAGCAGGGCCCGCATCAGGAGTAGCTGAAGGCGTTCCCGCGTGGAGTTGCGGACGGCATGCGGCCGGAGCGCCACGACCGCTCGCTCCGGCTGCCCGGTGTTCAGGTACAGCTCGCTCAGAAGGACAAGCATCTCTTCGCGCTCCCGCTCGACCGCTTCGCGGCGGCCGGCCAACGCCGGCCCCAGCGGAAGCCCGGCAAGGAGGGGACCCGGCCACCCGTCGATGATGTCGGCCAGCACCGCGATCGCGGACGACCGCTGATTCGCGCGAGCGAAGGCACGCCCCTGAGCGAATCGTTGCTGGGCCCGGATCAGGTCGACGGCCTCGGGAAGAACCGAGAGCAGGTAACCACCCTGTTGTCGGACGATCGCCGCGCCGCCGACCTTCGCGAATGCCCGTCGGAGGTTGGCGGCGTAGGTACGCACGTTGGGGATGGCTGATCGGGGAGGGGCCTCGGGCCACAGCTCGTCGACCATCTCGTCGACAGTCACGAGTCGATTGGCGTCCACTCCCAGCATGGCGAGCAGAATCTTCTGCTTTGGTGTACCAAGGGGCAGTTCGAGACTGCCGACAAGCACCTTAACGCCCCCGAGGAGTCTGATGTCCACCCCGTTCGCCCTCCAAGGCCTGCGGCATTTTAAGTGATCACCAAGCGGAGCCTACCGAACACGGTGAACGGCACCGCACTCCACGTGGCGTGATCCCGCAACCACACAAGGTCGCACGCCGACGGTCTTCGACCGGCCTGTTCGAAGATGAAGCCATTCCGCCGAGGAACTGCCCCCATCACAGCGCCGACAATGGGGGTCGCATACGAGGAGACTCGTGTCGCGCCGACCACCTCGACGCGCTCCGCTCAGGCAACCTGGACGGACCGTCACAATAGCGGCCATCCTTCGCTAATATTGCATATTGCGACATTAATCCATGCAATTGTACGCGACCCCACCTAGGCTCCCCCAAGTACTGCCGATGCCCCGTAGGGGGCATCAGCAATCCAATTCGGAAGCCACTCCAACTCGATTGGATGGCCTAGCTGGGGAGAGTGAAATGCGCGGTAGCGAGTGGCACTGAAACTTCGGCACTTCTCGTCGAGAATCTTCTCGCGGTAGGCTCCCTGACGTCACGCCGAGCTGGCGCAAGCCAGCTCGGGCGTCAGCCTCTCAGCCCCGGGAGCTGAATGAGCCGCACCGGACGACGCGAAGCCGGGACCGATCGGCAACTACTGACGCTCGTCGGTCTCATCGTCGTCCTTGCAACAGGCGCGCTGATCGTCGCCATCGCCTCGCTGTCCCGTACGCCGCCGGCGTCCGTCCGAGACGTCGGCACCTTCGCCACGCTCGTCTTCATGATCACGCTGGGCGGAGTCGTCAAGGCTTCGGTCCGCATCCGGTCGACGACGCACTCCATCGCGTGGGTAGAGACGGCGGTGGTGATCGGTCTGGCCATCGCCCCAGCCTCGTGGGTCGTACTGAGCACGATGCTGGGCGTCGCCGCAGCCTCCGCCATCCTGCGGCTCCCCACGATCAAATCCGCCTTCGGCGTCGGGAAGAACGTGCTGATCGCAGGCGGCACGGCGGCCCTCGCATCGGTCCTCGAATGGCCAGGAGCATCACCATCGTTGAGTCACCTCATCGGTACCCTGGCCATCGTCTATCTCGCTGCCGCCCTACTGGACGACTTGCTCGCCATGCCGGTGATCGCACTCGCCTCCGGCACGCGCATCCTGCGTCAGTTCCGCAGTGATCTCGATCTGCGGCTCGCCGGCTTCGGCGTCCGCTTCGTGGTGGCCGCCTGCACCGTCCTCATCCTGCGCGCCGACCCCCGTCTGCTGCTCGCCGTGCCACCCCTGGTGCTCAGCCTGCACCTCGCCTACTCCACCCGGATCCGCACCCGCACCGAGCAGCAGGCCTGGCAACGCCTCGCCCGCGCCACCGACGCACTCAACGTGGTCGACCTCGACCAGGTGCTGACCACCGCCGTCACCGGGGCCGCCGAACTCTTCTCCGCCGACGAGGTGGAGATCGAGCTGCGCGACGGCGGACGCACCGTACGGGGCGGAGCCGCCGGAGTCGCCTACGACGGGACCGCGCCGCAGCCCAGCGAGACGGACGGCCGGATCGTGCCGGTCCTCCTGGAAGGGCACGACCGCACCGAGAACACCGGCGAGCTGCGACTCCGCTTCGCCGGCCCGGTCGAGCTCTCCGAACGCGAGCAGTACACACTGCGTACCTTCGCCTCGGCGCTGTGCACCGCGGTCCGCAACGCCCAGGCGTACGCCGAACTCGCCCGCATCGCCGACGACCACGCCTACGCCGCCACCCACGACGCCCTCACCGGCCTGTCCAACCGCCGCCACCTGCTGGACGAGGGCACCGCCCAGCTCACCACCCGGCACGCCGAGGGCGTCACCGCCCTGGTGCTGATCGACCTCAACCACTTCAAGGAGGTCAACGACACGCTCGGGCACGGCGCCGGCGACCAGGTGCTCATCCAGGTCGCCGGGCGGCTGCGCGACGCGGCCCGCCCCGGCGACCTGGTCGCCCGGCTCGGCGGCGACGAGTTCGCCGTGCTCCTGCGCGGCCTGCCCGCCCCGGCGGTCGCCGCGCACCGCGCCGAGTCCCTCCTCGCCGCCCTGCACGACCCGCTCGACCTGGACGGCATGCGGATCAGCGTGGAAGCCAGCGGCGGTATCGCCGCCGCCCCCGCCACCGGCGGGATGCCCGAACTGCTCCGCCGCGCCGACGTGGCGATGTACCAGGCCAAGCGCGCCGGTCAGCGGACCGCCACGTACGCGGCGACCCGCGACACCGCCGACCTGAACCGGCTCACCCTCGGCGGGGAACTGCCCCGGGCCGTCGCCGACCACGAGTTCACCGTCAACTTCCAACCCATCGTCGACCTGGGCAGCGGTCAGGTCACCGGCGCGGAGGCGCTGGCCCGCTGGCACCACCCCACCCACGGGTTGATCGACCCGCTGCGCTTCCTGGAGGCGGTGGAACGCTCCGGGCTGCTGCCCGCGTTCGCCGAAGCCATCCTCGACCAGGCGCTGATCGCGGCCGGCTCGTGGCACGACGCCGGCTTCGACCTGCCCGTCTCGGTGAACGTGTCACCCCGCAGCCTCCTCGACGCCCGCTTCCCCGGCGCCGTGCTGGCCCGGCTGCGCGCCCACGACATCCCGCCGGACCGGCTCGTGCTGGAGCTCACCGAGACGCTCACCCTCAGCCAACTCGACGTGGTCGACCGGGTGCTCAGCCGACTCCGCGACTCCGGCGTCCGGCTGGCCCTCGACGACTTCGGCACCGGCTACTCGTCACTCTCGCTGCTCTCCCGCATCCCGGTCCACGAACTCAAGATCGACCGCAGCTTCGTCACCGCCATGGAAACCGCACCCGAGGCCGCCGCCGTCATCCGCTCCACCCTCGACCTCGGCCGCAGCCTCGACCTCACCGTGGTCGCCGAGGGCGTGGAGAGCGAACCGCATCGCCGCGCGCTCTGGGAACTGGGCTGCACGGCCGGGCAGGGCCACCTGTTCGCCCGGCCGCTGCCCGCCGGGGCACTGCTCGCCGCCCTCCAACGCGGCGCCGGCGGCCGGCCCGGCGCCCTCGCCCGGCCACTGCACGACGCCGGTGCCGTCATCCGCCTGCCCGGCCGCCGCGCCGGCGGCGCCCGCAACCGCCCCACCCCACCCGCCGCCACCGACGCCCGGCACCCCTGACCACCCGGCCCGACCGGTCCGGACCGCACCGCAGGTCTGCCAGACTGGCCCGCGTGACCGCCCACGCCGACCCGGCCAGCCCCGCCATCCGCCGCTGGTCGGCCCTCGACACCGCCGTCGGCGGCCTCGCCCTCGACCTGGGCATCTACGCCGCCGCCACCGTCTTCGCCGCGGTCACCGCCGCCACCTCCACGCTGCCACCGCACCGCGCCTGGGGCGCGGTCGCCACCATCGGGTACGCCCTCGCCACGCTCGCCGCGGCCACCCAACTCCTCGCCCGCCACCGCGACCCCGGCACACCCCTGGCCGGACTGCCCGCCCGCTGGACGGTCACCGGCGTCACCTGGGCAACCGCCGCGTTGCTGCCGGTCGTCATCCAGAGCGTCCAACGGGCCGCCGGACGCGCCGGCCGGGCCCAGGAGGAGGTGATCGTGGTCGAACACGCCGGCACCCGCCTCGCCGAACACGGCACCCCCTACCTCGGACCCGACGCGATCGCCGCCCTACCCCCCGGTGAACAGCTCCTCGGCTACACCCCCTACCAACCGGGCATGGCGCTGTTCGGGCTGCCCCGGGCCGCCACCGACGCCTGGTGGACCGACGCCCGCATCTGGTTCGCGGTGGCCACCGCGCTCGCCCTCGCCGCCCTGGTCACCACGCTGCGTGACACCACCAACGGCCCCGGCTCGCCCCGCCGCACCGCCACGCTGCTGCGCGCCGTCCAGGCCGCCACCGTCCTGCCCGTCAGCGCGCTCACGCTCGCCACCGGCGGCGACGATCTCCCCGTACTCGCGCTCTGCCTGCTCGCCCTCGCCCTCGCCGCCGCCGGGCGGCCCGGCCGCGCCGGCCTCGCCGTCGGCGCCGCCGGCGCCCTGAAACTCTTCGCCTGGCCGGTCGCGATCGTGCTGATCTGCTGGGCCGCCACCAGACGGGCCGGCGCCCGCACCGCGCTGGGCGCCCTCGGCCTGCCCGTCCTCGCCCTGCTCCCGGTGCTGCTCGTCGACTCCGACGCCCTGGTCGAGAACGTGCTGCGCTTCCCGCTCGGCCACGGCCTGGTCACCAGCCCCGCCCAGTCCCCGCTCCCCGGCCACCTGATCGCCGAGACGCTCCCCGCCGGCCGGGCGGTCGCCGCCGTGCTGCTCGCCGCGGTCGGCCTGGCGATCGCCGTCCGGCTGCTGCGCCGCCCGCCCCGCACCGCCGCCGCCACCGCCGTCATCTGCGGGTCCGGGCTGCTCGCCGCGATCCTGCTGATGCCCACCACCCGCTTCGGCTACCTGCTCTACCCGGTCGCCCTGCTCCTCCTCGCCCCGACGCTGGCACGCGCCGAGACCCCGACCCAGGACAGCGGCCGGCCGGCATTCCCGGCAACCGCCCGGCGTAACCCGGCGGAAAGGCGTACACCTGAGGCATGACCACCTACCGCGACCGGGCCGAGGCCGGACAGGACCTCGCCGAGCGACTCACCGACCTCGCCGGCCGGCCCGACGTCATCGTCCTCGGCCTGGTCCGCGGCGGCGTACCCGTCGCGCGGGTGGTCGCCGACCGCCTCAACGCCCCCCTCGACGTGCTGGTCGTCCGCAAGCTCGGCGTGCCCTGGGCGCCCGAGGTGGCCTACGGGGCGCTCGGCCCCGGCGGCGTGCAGGTCCTCAACGACACGGTCGCCGACCGGATCAGCGAGAACGACCGCGCCCAGGTCCGCCGCCGCGAACAGGCCGAACTGGAACGCCGCGAACAGCGCTACCGCAACGGCCGGCCGCCCCTGGACCTGACCGGCCGCACCGCCGTCGTCGTCGACGACGGGCTCGCCACCGGCGCCACCGCCCGCGCCGCCGTCCAGGTCGCCCGCCACCTCGGCGCCGTCCGCGTGCTCGTCGCCGTTCCGGTCGGCTCCCCGCAGGCGTACGAGATGCTCGCGGCCACCGCCGACACGGTGGTGAGCAGCCAACTCCCGCCCGACTTCGCCGCCGTCGGCGCCTACTACGACGACTTCCACGAGGTCTCCGACGACGAGGTGACGCACGCGCTGACCGCCACCGCGTGAAATCACCCGGTACCGTCGATGGCATGCAGCTCATCTGTCCCAAATGCCGTGCAGAGATGCGCCAGTACGAGCGCAGCGGAGTGATCATCGACCAGTGCGGCGAATGCCGCGGCATCTTCCTCGACCGGGGCGAACTCGAGAAGCTGTTCGACGCCGAGGCGAACTGGAACCGGCAGCACGGCGGCACCCCGCAGGCCGCGCCCGCCGGAGCCGGCTACCCGCCACCGCCGCCCGCCGCCGCCCCGCACCAGCCGGGCTACGGCGCCGTCCCCCCGCCTCCTCCGCCGCCGCCCGGCCACGGCTATGCGCAGCAGCCCGCGTACGGCCACGGGCAGCAGCAGCACTACGGCTACCACGGCCACTACCGCAAGAAGAAGAAGCACGGCTTCCTCGGCGAACTCTTCGACTGAGGTAAGGCGGGGCCCCTTCTTAACGCCTGGACGATAGGAGGGGCCCCGTCTCACCGTGCCGGCCGCAGTGCGCCGTGGCAGGCTGCACCCCATGAGCCCGATCCGGCAGCATGAGGCGCTGGCCCAGGCGTACGCCGGCATCACCGCCGCCGTCACCCCGCTCGACGACGCCGGCCTGCAACGACCCACCCGCTGTCGGGGCTGGCTCGTCGCCGACCTGCTCTTCCACGTGCTCTGCGACGCCCAACGCGCGCTCGTCGCCCTGGCCAGCCCGGTGCCCGGCCCGGCCGACGTGGACGACGTCAGCTACTGGCGGGCGTTCACCCCCGGCGGCGACGAGGCCGGCGCGAAGCACGCGTGGTGGGCCCGCCGCTCGGCCGCCGCCTTCGACCGGCCCACAGGACTGGTCCGGATCTGGTCCGACACCGCCCCGGCCGCCGCCCGCGCGGCCGCCGCCGCCGATCCGGACGGGCACGTGACCACCCAGGGGCACGTGCTGCGCGTACCCGATCTGCTCGCCACCCTGACCACCGAGGCGGTCGTGCACCACCTCGACCTGGTGTTGGACCTGCCGGACGGGCCGCAGCCGGCGGCGGACCCGACCCGGGTCGCGGTGACCACGATGGACGGGCTGCTGCCCGACGAGGCGGTACGCCCGGCCGGTTGGGACGACCACGAGTATCTGCTCAAGGCCACCGGGCGGCTGCCGCTGACCGATCGGGACCGATTCGAGCTGGGCGAGGCGGCGGGCTGGTTCCCACTGCTCGGCTGACCGGGCTCAGACGATGGCCATGTCCACGAAGCGCGACAGGTGCAACTGGGCCGCGACCGTCACCGTGTCGGTCGGCCCGTTCCGGTGTTTGGCGATGATGAAGTCCGCCTCTCCGGCCCGCGGCGACTCCTTGTCGTAGTAGTCGTCACGGTGCAGCAAGATCACGACATCGGCGTCCTGCTCGATCGAGTTGTGAGCGGCGATACCGTTGGCGATGAAGTTGTGCACACCGAGCACCGTCGCGTCATAGACGTCTTTCTCGCCAACCGGCTCGATCGAGACGATCTCGTCCCAGAAGACGTCGTTCGTAGCGTGCAGGTCGAGGTCGGCCGAGTCCAACGCCGTGGCAATCTTGGCGAGGCGTGATCGACTGGGTGCGTGCTTCCACATCGTGCTGCCGCAGAACTTGGTGCCGACAACGGCCGCGAACTCCCGATGGCTCATCTTCTGCTCGGTCAGGATCTCTCGCACCCGTGTCCACACCTCCTTAGGCACGGTGTCCACGTTCGGGTTGCTCACCATGGCCTCAAGGCTGGCCAACAGCGCCGCACAACCGCTGGCGCGCTCACCGTGCACACCGATCTCACGAAGAAAACGCAGCTGGTCGTCTCGGCCGGAGACATCGAGCGTGTACTGCGGCCGATGCCGATGAACCGGGACCTCTTTCAGCCGTGCCGAGATCCCGTAGCGGAGCAACAACCGAGAGATGTCCTCAAGCATTCGGCGGGAGGTGGAGGAGAAGTAGACGCGACCGCCTCGACCGGACTTGTTCACGGTCACGGAGCCGTCAGTGGCCCACAGGTGCCGCAGGAAGAGGGTGATCTGCTCCTTCGGCAGGCTGAACACCGCTGCGGGCACGAACTTCTCATGAGACCGGAGGCCGAACAACCCGAACCCATCCAGCCACCCAGCGATCGGGTTCCGCCGCCCTCGGGCGAGCCGGAAGGGTGCCGGTAGGCGGAGAGTCGTGACCCGAGCCGCCGCGTAGTCGTCGCGCACGGCCGTAATCTTGAAATGCCGGGCAGCCTCCGCCACGGCTGTCAGGTTGGTCTCATCGCAGCTGGCGTAGCGGATCGGCTGGCGTCGGACGAACGAGCCGTCCCCGAGCAGGTGGGCCAGCATGATCACCTCTGATTCGGCCCAGGGCCGGACGGCCAATGGCGGCGGGATGTGCCGGGGAGTAGCGATCCTCGCTCCCGTCGTGAGCTCCGCCAGCGGCATCCAACCGCCGAACGTGAGGAAGGGATGATTCGCGGTGGCCTCGATCTGCTTCCCAGAAGCAAGGGTCATCCGGAACGCCGCCCGCGTTCCACTGGGGAAAGCGTGGGTGAGCGTCCGGGCCGTGTAACGGAGACTCTCGTCCAAGGCCCATACCGGGATGTCCTTCGCCTTGTTGGCGAGAAGCTCGCCGAGCGTTACCTCCGCGTTGTTGTCAGCCCTGATGAGTCTCGTCTCCGCTGTGAGGCAGCCTGATTCACGCAAATCGGACAACTGCGGACGCTTGTCGGTGCGCTGCTCGGGGCCACGGTTCAGCTGACTCACCGCGATCACCGGGCACTCGACCTCCTTGGCCAGCAGCTTCAGGCCACGGGACAGGTCCGCGACCTCCTGCTGCCGGCTCTCGGTGCGCTTCGGCGACGTCATCAGCTGGAGATAGTCGACGACGATCAGCTTCAGGTCGTGCTTCTGCTTGAGCCGGCGCGCCTTCGCCCGGATCTCCATCAGGTTCATGCTCGGGGTGTCGTCGACGAAGAGCGGCGCCTCGCTGATCTCGCCCATGCAGCGGGCCAGCTTGGTCCAGTCGTCGTCGGAAAGCTGCCCGCTACGCAGCACGTGCAGCGGCACCCGCGCCTCGGCCGAGAGGAGTCGCATGACGATCTCGACCTTGCTCATCTCCAGCGAGAAGATGGCCGCGGCCTGGTTGGCGCGAATTGCCGCGTTTCGGGCAAAGTCCATAGATGCGGTCGATTTGCCCAAACCAGGTCGGCCGGCCACGATGATCAATTGGCCCGCGTGCAGGCCGTTGAGCAGGCGGTCGAGGTCGGTGAAACCGGTCGGCACGCCGGTCATCATGCCGCCCTGGGCACCGACCGCCTCGATTTCGTCGAGCGTCGGTTGCAGCATGTCGGCCAGGACGGCGAAGTCCTCGCTGACCCGCTTCTCGGTGATCTCGTAGACGGCCTGCTGGGCGAGGTCGACGATGTCGTCCACGTCACGGCTGCCGCTCGGGCCGGTGCCGTAGCCGAGCTGCACGATCCGGGTGCCGGCCTCGACCAGCCGGCGGAGCACGGCCCGCTCGCCGACGATGCGAGCGTAGTAGGCGGCGTTGGCGGCGGTGGGCACGCTGGCGATCAGCGTGTGCAGGTAGGGCGCGCCGCCGATCCGGGCGAGGTCGCCGGAGTCGGCGAGCGCCGCCGCCACGGTGATCGGGTCGGCCGGCTCACCACGGCCGTAGATGTCGAGGATCGCGTCGAAGACGGTGGCGTGCACCGGGCGGTAGAAGTCGTTGGTCTTGAGGATCTCCACGACGTCCGCGATGGCGTCCTTGGAGAGCAGCATGCCGCCGAGGACGCACTGTTCGGCGGCGACGTCCTGGGGTGGGGTCTTCTCGAAGGACGCGTCCCGGCGCGGCGGCTCGGACGGTTGCCCCCCGGTCCGGTCCGCGCGCGTCTCGTCGGTGACCGACACGGGTCCCCCCTTGCTGCGTCGGATCGAGTCCAGCTCTATCGCCGGGGTATGACAACTTCCGCCGACCCCCCGGTCGATCGGGGGTCATCGCCCGGCGGTCGCTGGCCACGATACGGAACCCGAGGTCAGCCACCAACAGGGCCGGTGGACGAGCCTCGGGACAACCTGTGGACGCAGCGGGGCCGGCATGTGCGCAGGGTGTGCACAGGGTGTGGAAAAGTGATGGGGAATTCCGGGCCTATCGCTCCTGACCTGGGCTTTTCCCATCCCCACCCTGTGGACGGAAGATTTCAGGTCGAGCCTTGTCGCCGTTCGTCCCGTACTATCGCTGCGAACGGCTGCACCTTGACAGCGGATTGCACTTTCGGGTTGAGGAGAAGGGTCACGCTCCGGCCGTGAGACACCAGGACTGGGCAGGCGGGGAGGACACCCCGCGCGTGCGCCGGCCGAGCGGTTCCTGGGACACCTCCGCCGGGCCGCGTGGGGTCGACTCGTACGCGCCGGAGCGCCAGCGCACTCCGAGCCGGCGGCGGGCGATCGAGCGTGGCCAGGACGAGCCGGTGGACGCCTATCTGCCACGGTGGGCGGTCGAGTCGGGGATCAGCCGGGCCGACGGCGGTGGACGTCACGCCGCGCCGGACGACGACGATGCCGGCGTCGAGGTCGAGTCGCCGTCCTCGGGTGGCGGCTGGCGGGCCGACGTCGGGTGGCGCCGCGACGACGACGGGCGTGAGCTGCGGGCCATCGGCGCCGCCCCGGTGTCCGACCACACCGCCGAGTGGACCCTGGACGCACCGCACGAGCGGGGATACGTCGGGAGCAGGCGGGCCGAGGGTGAGGGCCAGCCGGTGTCGGGCACCGTCCCGCGGAGTCGTCCACGCCGGGCGGCGACCCGCAAGCCGGAGGTGACCTGGTCGGGGCTGCCGGAGGAGGCGAGTCCGGAGGATGACGCCGGCGGGTGGGAGGCCGAGCGGCCGACCCGGCGCAGCCGGCGTTCCACGTCGAGTTCCTCCTGGCCGCCGCCCGCGGTCGATCCGTGGGAGCGGGGCCGGGCGGTCGAGCCGGCGCCGGTGGAGCAGCCGGCGATCGACCCGTGGGATGCGTCGGGCGTGCACGAGTGGGGCCGGGGCGCCACCGGGAACAGGTGGGAGCGCCAGGAGGACCGGTGGGACCGGACGGAGCACACCGGCCAGTGGGACCGGTTCACCGACACCGGTCACCTCGACCGGGTTCGGGACACCGGCGACCGGTACCCGGCGGTGGACCCGTGGGACCGCACGACGCCGCCGGTCCGGGAGGGCTGGGCGTCGCCGGAGCAGGTCGAGGAGTTCTGGTCGGGCACCCGCCTGGCGGACGACGATCCGCGCTGGATGGCGACGCCGACGTCGGCGCCTCGGTCGCCGATGGTCGCGTACCCTGCTCCGCGTCCGCGGGCCGCGCCTGCTCGCCGGTCGGCGGAGCCGGTGGGGTCGGGCGGGTCCGCGTTGCGGCGGGGGATGGACACGATCGGCGGCGGTCCGCGGGGCCGGCGGCTGGAGGACGACCTGCTGGACCCGGATCCGGGTGGCCCGCTGCGACCGTTGGTCTACACGGCGGCCTGCTACCTGGTGCCGGCGGTGCTGCTCTTCCTCGGCCTGGTCTTCCTGGACGGGCAGGCGCCGCCGGGGTGCGTGACCGACATCAGCGGCGGCGGCTGCGACTCGCCGCGGGCGCACGCGTTCGCGTCGTTGTCCGCGGCGGCACCGCGGTTCGGGCTGGCGTTGGTGAGCAGTCTCGTGGTGGCGGTGCTGCTGCGTCAGGTCGGGACGACGTGGCGCTCGGCGACGGTCGCGTTGGCGGCGGCTGTGGTGGGCGGTGGCTTGTCCACGGTGGTGATCAGCGCGGTGACCGGCCAGGCGATCGGCTGACGTGCACAAGCGGAAGGGCCCGCACCGGTTGTCCGGTGCGGGCCCTTCCGTCGTGCGGTGGGTGTCAGCCCTTGACCACGTTCAGGTCGAACTTGGCGGTCACCTCGGGGTGCAGCCGGATGCTGACCGGGTAGGCGCCGAGCGACTTGATGTGGCCGGGCGTCTCCAGCCGGCGGCGGTCCAGGGTCGGACCGCCGGCCGCCTTGACGGCGTCGACGATCTCGGCCGGGGTGACCGAGCCGAAGAGCCGGCCGCCGTCGCCGGCGCGGGCCTTCAGGTTGACCTTCAGGCCCTCGAGCTGGCCCTTGATCTCGTTGGCGTGGCCGAGGTCGCGGACCTCGCGGGCCGAGCGGGCCCGCTTGATGACCGTGACCTGCTTCTCGGCACCCTTGGTCCAGGCGATCGCGAAGCCCTGCGGCAGCAGGTAGTTACGGCCGAAGCCGTCCTTCACCTCGACGATGTCGCCCGGAGAGCCGAGGCCGGACACCTCCTGAGTGAGGATGATCTTCATGTCCGTGCCTCCCCTCAGCGTGCCGTGGCCGTGTACGGCAGGAGCGCCATCTCGCGGGCGTTCTTGACCGCACGGGCGATCTGCCGCTGCTGCTGCGAGGTAACGCCGGTCACCCGTCGAGCGCGGATCTTGCCGCGGTCGGAGATGAACTTGCGCAGCAGCGCGGTGTCCTTGTAATCGATATAGGTGATCCCGTCCTTGTCGAGCGGGTTCACCTTCTTCTTCGGCTTGCGCAGTGCCGCAGCCTTCGCCATTGCTCTTGCTCCTGGTTTGCGATCGCGGGCGCTCGGCGCCATCAGAACGGGGGCTCCTCGTCGAAGTTTCCGCCGCCCGAACCAGCGCGGGAGGGGGCCGGGGCAGCCGAGGCCCAGGGGTCGTCGAAGTTGCCTCCGCCGCCACCCTGGCCACCACCACCGCCACCGCCGCCGAAGCCGCCGCCTCCGCCACCGGAGCGGGACATCTTCTGCACCTTCGCCGTGGCGTAGCGCAGGGACGGGCCGATCTCGTCGACCTCCAGCTCGATGACGGTGCGCTTCTCACCCTCGCGGGTCTCGTACGACCGCTGACGCAGCCGGCCGGACACGATCACCCGGGCGCCGCGCTGCAGCGACTCGGCGACGTTCTCGGCGGCCTGGCGCCAGACCGTGCACGAGAGGAACAGCGGCTCGCCGTCCTTCCACTCGCCGGACGCCTTGTCCATGAACCGGGGCGTGGAAGCGACCCGGAACTTCGCGACCGCCGCACCGGAGGGGGTGAATCGCAACTCGGGGTCATCGGTCAGGTTGCCGATGACCGTGATGGTGGTGTCTCCTGCCATGACCATCTCCTCGCGCACTCATCGTTGTGCCGTACAGGCTCTCAGAGCCCTCCGACAGCGCGGATGAGGTTTGATCCGGACGTGCCGGGTCCTAGATGCTCAGCGCATCTCCGGGCGAATGACCTTGGTGCGCAGCACCGACTCGTTGAGTCGGAGCTGACGGTCCAGCTCGGCCACGGCCTCCGGCGTCGCCTGGAGGTCGATGACGGCGTAGATGCCCTCGGCCTTCTTGTTGATCTCGTACGCGAGGCGCCGGCGGCCCCACACGTCGGTCTTCTCCACCGAGCCACCCGCGGTCCGGATCACGTTCAGGTACGTGTCGAGAGACGGGGCGACGGTGCGTTCCTCGAGGCTGGAATCGAGGATCACCATGACTTCATAGTGACGCAAGACGTGCTCACCTCCTGTGGGCTAGGCGGCCACGGTCCTTCCGTGGCAGGAGGTCGTGCGTCGTTGCCCGCCCGACGCCGGGGGAACCCGGCCGGACGCGGACAACCGGACCAGGATAGCCGGTCCGGACGATCATGCCGGGGCCGGTGGTCCGGGTGGCCCCGGAGGCGGCGACAGGGGCCCACCTCCGGCGTCGTGCGCCGAGAAGGTGGACCCCTGTCCACAGGGCCGCGGGGCGTCCCGTCCGCATTCCTTGGGTGGGACCTGGGGAGGAACGACCACACCGATGAGGTTGGATCGAGGACGCCCCGCGGAGCTTTATCATGTTGTTCCCTGGTATGACCATACAGCGGCTCTCGTCACCGCTTGGGGTAAATGGAGAATTTCGTCCACCTGGCCGATTGCGGTGCCGATGAGGAGCGGACCGCGCCCCGTCGTGCCGGGCCGCACGGCGGGGCGTCCCGTTGCCGGGGGCCTTGCCTCACCCGTCCCGTGCTGTGGACCACGTCCGGGCGGAGCGTCGACCATCGATCCCACCTCGGACAACGACCGCCGGGCCGGGTGGTGACGCACACCCGGTGCCGCGACCCCGTGCGAGCACACCGCCCGTCGCAGGCGCGACGTAGGCTGCCCTCCATGCGAATCGGAGCCCACGTCGATCCGGCCGACCCGCTGGCCGAGGCCGCCGCCCGGGAGGCGGACGCGGTGCAGTTCTTCCTCGCCGACCCGCAGGGTTGGAAGGCCCCGAAGCCACGCGAGGACACCGAACGCCTGCGCGCCGCCGACGTCGACCTCTACGTTCACGCGCCGTACGTGATCAACGTGGCCACGCTCAACAACCGGATCCGCATCCCCAGCCGCAAGCTGCTCCTCGGTCACGCCACCGCCGCGGCGGCCGTCGGCGCGAGAGGGCTGATCGTGCACGGCGGCCACGTCAACGCCGGCGACGACCTCGCCAAGGGCTTCGACAACTGGCGCAAGACGTTCGCCTACGCGGCCGACTCCGGCGGCTTCCCGCTGCCGGTGCTGATCGAGAACACCGCCGGTGGGGAGAACGCCTGCGCCCGGCACCTCGACGCGCTGGCCCGGCTCTGGGACGCGCTCGGCGACCACGAGGTCGGCTTCTGCCTCGACACCTGTCACGCCCACGCCGGCGGCGAGGAGCTGCTGGGCCTGGTCGACCGGGTCAAGGCGATCACCGGCCGGATCGACCTGATCCACGCCAACAACTCCAAGGGCGCCTTCGACTCGGGCCAGGACCGCCATGACAACCTCACCGGCGGCACGATCGACCCCGAGCTGCTGGTGGCGGTGATCCGGGCGGCCGGCGCGCCGGTGATCGTCGAGACCCCGGGCGGCGTCGAGGGGCAGGCGTCCGACATCGCGTTCCTGCGCGGCCAGTTGGGTGCCACGGCATGACCACGGAACAGTCCGGCGCCACCGGTGACCGGTCCGGCGCCGACCCGCAGCCAGAGGACGCCTCGGCGGACGGGAAGCCCGCACCGGGCGAGGTGCGGGCCGGGCGGACCGGGGCCGCGACGCCCGCCGTCCGCGACGAGCCCGCCGCGACGGCCACGGCCACCACCGTGGCCGGCAGCGACGAGACCGACGGCGAGAGCGGGTCCGACGGCAAGGATGCCGACGCCGGGACCGCCGCCGACGGCAAGGTCCGAAGCACGGACGGCGACGCGAGCGCCGACGGCAAGGGCAGGACCGGCGGTACGGACGGCGACGCGAGGACCGACGACGTCGCCAAGAACGATGTGGACGGCAAGGACAAGACCGACGGTACGGACGGCGACGAGCCGGCGGATCGCTGGACCGCGTTCGGGCCGGCGCCCGAGCCGGTGCTGGGCCGGGCCGGTCGGGCCGTGCGCGCGGTGGGTCGGTTCCTGGCGCACGAGTGGACGCTCGCCGCCGTCGCCACGTTGGCGGTGGCCGCGGCGATGACCTGGCCCACGCTGCGCTACCCGCGCTACACGCTGCCGCAGGACTACTGGGACCCGAGCCTGCAGGCGTGGCAGATGGCGTGGTCCGGGCACATCCTGCGCACCGACCCGGCGATGCTGTGGCACTCCAACACGTTCTTCCCGGAGAACTGGAGCTTCGCCTTCTCCGACACGCTGCTCGGGTACGCCCCGGCCGGGCTGATCGGGGTCGGCCCGGAGCAGGCCGTGCTGCGCTACAACATCATGTTCGTGCTGGCTCACGCGCTCGCCGCGTTCGGGGCGTACGCGCTGGCCCGGCAGCTCGGCGCGGGCCGGATCGGCGGCGCGGTGGCCGGCGCGAGCTTCGCGTACGCGCCGTGGCTGCTGGCCCAGGCCGGGCACCTGCACATCATCTCCAACGGTGGCATCCCGCTGGCGCTGGCCATGCTCGCCCGTGGTCACGGCTGGTCGCTGCGGTACGGCTACCGCCCGCGTCGCCGGCACGCGGGCTGGGCGCTGGCCGGTTGGCTGGTGGCCGCCTGGCAGCTCAGCCTCGGTTTCGGCATCGGCCTGCCGTTCGCCTACCTGTTGGCCGGCGTCGGGCTGGTCGCGGTGGTGCTGTGGTTCGTCCGGCGGCGGCGGGTGAAGCGCCCGTTCGGTCGGCGGCTGTTCCTGGCCGACATGATCGGCGCGCTCGTCTTCGCCGCGGTGGGCGGGTTGCTGGCGATTCCGTTCTTCAAGGTCGCCGAGCTGCACCCGAACGCGGCGCGCACGCTCGCCGAGATCCAGCTCTACTCGCCGCCGGCCAGCGGCTTCTTCACCGCGCCGGCCGAGTCCCGGGTCTGGGGCGAGCTGCACGAGGGGGCGCGGGCGGTGCTGCCCTGGTCGCCGGAGATGACGTTGCTGCCGGGCTTCGCGCTCTACGCGCTGGCCGCCGGCGGGTTGTTCTTCTCGGTGTGGCGGGTCCGCCACCGGCTCTTCCTGCTCGCCGGGGTGCTGGTGACGATGGCGCTGGCGATGGGCACCAAGTTCCTCGAGGGCCGGTTCACCTACGTGCCGCTCTTCGATTACCTGCCGGGCTGGAACGGGCTGCGGACGCCGGGCCGGATGATGCTCTGGACCACGCTGCTGCTCGGCCTGCTCGCGGCCGGCGCGGTCACCGCGTTCTGCATGCGGGTGCGTGAGCTGGCCGCCGAACGGGTCCCGCCGTGGCCGGGCCCGTGGCTGCGGCTGGCCACCCTGGTGCCGCTGCTGCTGGTGCTGGCCGAAGGGCTCAACGTCACCCCGCACCCGGTGGTGCCCCGGCAGCCGGCGGCGATGCGCACCGTCGACGGTCCGATGCTGGTGCTGCCCAGCAGCCAGAACCTGGACCAGCCGGTGATGCTCTGGTCGACCGACCGGTTCCAGCGGATGGTCAACGGCGGCAGCGGTTTCACCCCGAACTCCCAGGCCCAGGTCCGTGAGGCCACGGTCAGCTTCCCCGACTACGCCAGCATCGACTATCTGCGGCGGATCGGGGTCCGGAACGTGGTGGTGCTCCGGGACCAGCTCGGCGGCACCCCGTGGGAGGGGATGCTCGACCGGCCGGTGGAAGGGCTGGGCGTGACCCGGGAGCAGGTCGGCGAGGCGGTCGTCTACCGGCTGTGAAGCCGGCCGCGCCGCCGCGTCCGGGCCATCGGCGGCGCGGCGGGCGGGGTGACCACGCCGAACCCGACGGCGGCGCCGACCACCGTGGACCGCTGCGCACGGTGGACTGTGGTCCTCGTCGCTCCCGTCCCGGTCAGGCGGGCACGGGTTCGACGGGGGGTTCGGCGGCGGCGCCGGAGCGCCAACGTTGGTGCCAGGGCGCGTCGGGCGCGCCGTCGAGCAGCCCGCCGTCGGGGTCGTCGGCGTAGGTCTGCCGCACCGCGTCCTGCTCCGGTCGCAGGATGTCCCGGATCACGAAGCCGCAGAGGACCGCCACGGTGACCAGGCGCAGGGTGGACGCCAGCACGAAGACGCCCTCGGGGAAGACCGGCCGGGAGGTGGCGGTGCCGAGCAGTTCGCCGTAGAAGGCGGCGAAGTAGCAGACCTCGGCGAACTGCCAGGCCAGGAACGCGCCCCAGCGCGGCCGGGCGAGCACCGCGAGCGGCAGCAGCCAGAGCACGAACTGCTGCGACCAGACCTTGCTGAAGATCAGGAAGGCGGCGACGATCAGGAAGGCGACCTGCGCCAGCCGGGGCCGGCGCGGGGCGAGCAGCGCGAGCGCGGCCACGCCCAGGCAGGCCAGCCCGAAGAGCAGGTACGACACCCAGTTGAGGGTGGAGACGTTGGCGTTCAGCCACTCGAACGGGCCGAGTTCGCCGGGGGCGGACGGGCTGATCCGGCCGTCCAGGTAGCGGCCGATGTACCAGAGCGTGCCCCAGTCGATGGGCCGGGTGGTGTTCAGGTCGAAGAATCTGCCCCAGCTCTCCCGGTAGGGGATCGCCACCGGCAGGTTGACCGCGACCAGCGTCACCAGCGCGGTGGCCGTGGTGACGAGCCCGGCCAGCAGCCGGCCGGCCCGCACCGTGAGCACCAGGATCGGGCCGAGGAGGAACAGCGGCCACATCTTCGCCGCGCCGCCGAGCCCGAGCAGCACACCGGCCAGTCCGGGCAGCAGCATGCCGTACCGGTCGGGTCGGGCGCGTGCCCACGCCAGCAGCCCGAACGCGGCCAGGCCGACGGCGAGCAGGTCCCAGTTGACGGTGGCGGTGAGCACCAGCGCCGGGGAGAGCGCGAACAGTGCCGCGTCCCAGGGTCGTCGACGGCGGAGGTTGAGGATGACCGCGACGGTGGCGACCGCGAGCGCGCCGAGCACCAGCGCGTTGAGGTTGTAGAACCACTGCCCCTGGTTGATGCCGGGGTTGTCGACGCCGAGGGCGTGCACCGGAAGGCCGAGCGCGCCCATGAAGTAGCCGGTCAGCACCGGATATTCCACCGGGTGGTCGGCGTAGGGGACCTTGCCCTCGTTGAGCCCTTCGGCGTAGTAGAGCGCCAGCACGTCGGTGTAGCACATTCGGGTGTACTGGACGTTGTTCTGCCAGGCGCCGTCCTGGCAGGGCGACTTCTGCACCCAGTGCAGGGCGAGCGTGAGGCAGACCAGGGCCAGCACGATCCGCGCGGCGGTCCAGAACCGGCTCTCCTGACCGGCCGGCCGGTCGAGGGCGGTGGCGTGGTCACCGAGCGGCCCGCCGATCAGGCCGGACGTGCCCCGCACGAACCAGTCCGAGCGGGACGGGTGGTCGGCGGTCGCTCCGGGTCGGGGCGCCTCCCCGGACGCGCCGGGCTCATCGATGCCTGCGGTCGACTGGGTGCTCATGGAGAGGCATCCTGCCGTACGCCAGGGGTGTCCGTCCCGCCGCGCGCGGAGAAATTCCGGTCCGCGGAACGCGGCGGCGGCCGGACCGCTCGGGTCCGGCCGCCGCCGTCAGGTGGTACGCGTCAGTTCGTCTGTCTGGTCGGTGGGGTGCTGGGCAGCACGCCACCGCCTCGGCCGCCGCCCCCGGGGAAGCCGGGAAGGCCACCGTTCTGGTCGCCGCCACCCCCGGGGGTGGCGCCGCCCTGGTTGCCACCGCCCTGGTTGCCACCGCCCTGGTTGCCGTCCGGGCAGAACAGGCCCAGCGGGTCGCAGGCGGCGCCGCCCGGCGGAGTCGGCTCGACCGGCTTGTCGCCGTTGCCGACGTCGTCCTTGCCGATGTTGGCGGCCGGTGGGAAGTCCCGCTTCTCCTTGCCCTTCAACGCGTCGTCCATGAAGCGCTGGAAGATGGCGCCGGGCATCTTGGCGCCGCTGATCTTGTTGCCGTCCTTGTCCTTGATCGCCTTGCGGGCGCCCTTGTTGCCGACCCAGACCGCAGTGGCGAGTTGCGGCGTGTAGCCGATCATCCACGCGTCGCCGTTGTCGAGCGTCTTCGCGTTCAACTCCCAGGTGCCGGTCTTCTCCGCGGCCTTACGGCCGTCGTCGAGCCGCCGGTTCACCTGACCCGGGTATTCCTCCAGCACCGAGGTGACGTCGGCGACGACGTCCTTCTTGATGCGCTGCTCCGGGTTGGTCTTCACGGTCTTGAGCAGATCCCACTTGCCGGTGTCGGGGTTCTGCTTCTCGACCTTCCGGATGAAGTGCGCCTTGTTGTACCAGCCCTCGTTGGCGAAGGTGGCCACGCCGTTGGCGTGGTCGAGCACCGTGATCGGGTACTGGCCGTAGCCGATGACGTGGAAGAACGGATCGGGCGCGAGGTCCTTTGCGTCGTACTTGGCGAGGTCGTACGACTTGGCCGGGTTGGTGTCGGTCCGCCACATGGTGGTGACGCCGGCCTTCTTGGCCATGTCGAGCACCTTGTCCGGGCCGATCTTCTCGGTGATGTAGTAGAAGGGCACGTTCAGCGACTTGAGCGTCGACTGCTCGAGCGTGCAGGAGTTGCCGCAACTGGCGTCGGAACCCGCGTTGCTGACCGTGAACTCCATCTTGTCCGGCTTGAAGGACTTGCCCTTCCAGCGCGACTTGAGGGAGATGCCCTCGTCGAGCGCCGCCGCCAGCGTGTAGATCTTGAAACTCGACCCGGGCGAGTGACCACCGCTGATCACGCCGTTGTCGACGTTCTTGCCGGCGTAGTCGGTGCCGGTGCCGTTGTCGCCGCCGTAGTAGGCGCGCACCTCGCCGTTGCTGGGATCGATCGAGACGAGCGCCGCCATCAGGTTGGGGGGCTGGCCGGCGAGTTCGGAACCCTTCTTGGCCCGCTGGGCGGCCGCCACCGCGGCACTCTGGATCTTGGCGTCGATGGTGGTCGTGACCCGGTAACCGCCGCGGCTCAGCGCCTTGGCGCAGAGCGGCTTCTTGTCGGTCGCCTCGGCCTCGTTGTCGGTGCAGAGCTTCATCTCGCGCAGTTCCTGCGAGACGTAGTTGACGACGTTGCCGTACGGCGTGTCGATGCCGAAGCCGCCGGCGCTGTTCTTGGTCGGCTTGAGCGCCTTCGGATATTCGGTGGGGTGCGGCGGGGTGTTCGGCGCGTCGAGCCACTTCTCGGTGATCATCCCGTTGATGACGTAGTTCCAGCGGTCCAGCGCGGCCTGCGGGTTGATCGCCGGGTCGTAGCCCTGGTGCGAGGCGCTCGGCTCGGGCTGCTTGATCAGCGCGGCCAGTACCGCGCCCTCGGCCACGGTGAGCTTGTCGACGTTCTTGCCGAAGTATGTCCGTGCCGCGGCCTGGATGCCGTACGCGCCGCGCCCGAAGTAGATCACGTTCAGGTAGTGCTGCATGATCACGCTTTTGTCGTACTTGTCGTTCAGCTTGGAGGCGAGGATCGCCTCCTTCACCTTGCGGCCGTACGTGTCCTGGTTCAGGTTGTCGAACGCGTTGCGCGCGTACTGCTGGGTGATGGTCGAGGCGCCCTGCTTGTCGCCGCCGCTGACGTTGTTCCAGGCGGCCCGCGCGATGCCCTTGTAGTCCACGCCGGAGTGGCGGTAGAAGTTCCGGTCCTCCGCCGCGGCGACCGCGTGCTGGACCCACACCGGGATCTGCTCGATGGTGACGAGCTGCCGGTTCTGGTCGCCGATCCGGGCGATCGGCGTCTTGCCGGTCCGGTCGTAGATGGTGGTGGACAGCGGCGGAATGGTGTCCTCCGGGAGGAGCACCTTCTGCGAGTACCAGGTGAAGCTCACCACGCCGATGCCGGCGAGCATGATGAAGACGGCGAAGCCGGCGATCAGCATGTTGAGCCGACGGCGCTTCTTCGACCGGGCCGAGTCGTCACCGCGACCACCCCGCGCCGGGCCGAGCGGAACGCCCGGACCACCGGGACCCCCCGGACCACCGCCGCTGAAGCCGGGCACGCCGGCCCGGGCCACCGCGGCCCGGCCGCCGACCGGCGCCGCGCCGACGCTCGCCCGCCCGGCGCCGCCCACGCTCGCCGCGCCCACCGAGGCGCGTCCGGCCGGACCGGCCGGGGAGACCGGGACCGACGCGCGGCCGGCGCCCGCGCGTCCGGAGACGCCGGGTGCCGGCGAGACGGGCACCGAGGCCCGGCCCGCTCCGGCGCGGCCGACCGGGGCCGCGCCCGCGGCTCCGCGGGGCGCCGGTGGTACGCCGCTGACCGGGGCGCGGCCGTCGGCGCCGCGCGGTGTGACCGAGGCGCGCGCCGAGGCGCCGCCCTCGGGAGCGCCGGACCAGCCGTTCCCGCGCGGGCTCCGCTCGGAGCCGGGGTCGCCGTTCGGGCCCGGGATCTGGGCCCGCCCACGCGAAGAACTGGAATCGCCGTAGTTCATTCCTCACACCCTGCCGGTCGCGGTGGGACGCGGGGGCGCCGCCACCGGGTTGCCGTGAGCTGAAACACGGGACGTTACCTGCCGGCCGCGCCAGCGAGTGCCCGTCAAATCCGATCTATTCGGACCAATTATGCTTAAAGACTGTCGCTCGTGCCGCCCGGGGAACGGGCCGGCGACGATCGGAACAGCCGCGTTCACCGTTGCGCCTCTCGCCTTCGCCGAGGGGTGGAGCCGTCGGCCGTGGCCGACCCGGTCGCGTCCGCCGCCTCACCCGCGAGGCCGTCCCGGCCGAGCAGGAACTGCTCGACGAGATGGTTCCAGTCGCAGCCGGGGCAGACCTCCACCACGAACACCTGGAACTCACGCAGCGTCATGGCCAGGACGGGCAACTCTGCCCGGGTACGCGCCTGACCCGCCGACTGCTTGAGTTCGTCACCGTAAATGTAGTGGACGTGGATCAGGTTCTCGCTACGGCAGATCGGGCAGCGACGGTCGGTCGGCTCGCCGTGGAAGCGGGCGGCGTTCTTCAGGTACGGCGAGGCGTCGCAGACGTCGTACGTGCCGATCCGTCCGGCGAGGAGCTCACGCAGCACCGCTCGCTTCTGGAGCGAGTAGTCGACCACCTGGCGCTGCGTACGCATGCGGCAAAGGGTACGCGCTCCGTCGAACCGAGGCGACCATGGTCACGATCAGTGACGATCGCGTCGCGTAACCCGGGGGTTTGCCCTGGCCACCCCCGTCCGCTAACGTGCGATGTATCGGCCCGATACATCGCGGTGGTTAGCCCTCCGCGCAGGGGGAAAGAAGGGATGGCGCCCGTGCTTGAGTTCGCCATCCTGGGCCTCCTGCAGGAGGCTCCGATGCACGGCTACGAGCTGCGCAAGGAGTTGACCGCCAAGCTCGGCGCCATCCGGGCGGCGATCAGCTACGGCTCTCTCTACCCGACCCTGCGCCGGCTGCAGGCGGCGGGATGGATCGCCGAAGCCGCCGAGACACCCGCGACCGCCGAGGAGGTTCCCGCGCTGACCAGCCGACGCGGTCGGGTGGTCTACACCATTACCGCGGAGGGCAAGGAACGCTTCGCCCAGCTGATAGCGCAGGCTGGACCCGAGACGTACGACGACACGGGCTTCGGCGTGCACTTCGCGTTCTTCGCCCGGACCGACCAGGCCACCCGGCTCCGGATCCTGGAAGGTCGTCGTCGCAAGATCGAGGAACGTCGCGAAGGTCTTCGTGACGTGCTCGGCCGGGCAGCCGAGCGCCTCGACGCGTACACCCTGGAACTGCAGCGCCACGGGCTCGACGCCTGCGAGCGCGAGGTCCGCTGGCTGGAGGAGCTCATCGCCAACGAGCGCTCCGGCCGGGCCCCGGCCGCCCCGCACCCCGGGACGGCCACGGGCCGAGGAGACAACGACAGCCCGCCCACGCCTGGAACGTCCAGGACAGAGCGGCCGTGATGAAGAAGAAGGAGGCAGACGCTATGGGCTCCGTCCGCGTCGCCATCGTCGGTGTGGGTAACTGCGCCTCGTCCCTCGTACAGGGCGTGGAGTACTACCGGAATGCCGACCCGAACGACCGCGTCCCGGGTCTCATGCACGTCACCTTCGGCGACTACCACGTCTCGGACGTGAAGTTCGTCGCGGCGTTCGACGTCGACGCCAAGAAGGTGGGCATGGACCTCGCGGAGGCGATCGTCGCCAGCGAGAACAACACGATCAAGCTGTGCGACGTGGCGCCGACCGGCGTGACCGTGCAGCGCGGCCCGACCTTCGACGGTCTGGGCCAGTACTACCGCGAGATCGTCGAGGAGTCGGACGCCAAGCCGGTCGACGTGGCCCAGGCGCTGCGCGACGCGCAGGTCGACGTGGTCGTCTCCTACCTCCCGGTGGGCTCCGAGCAGGCCGACAAGTTCTACGCCCAGGCCGCGATCGACGCCGGCTGCGCGTTCGTCAACGCCCTTCCGGTCTTCATCGCCTCCGACCCGGAGTGGGCGCAGAAGTTCACCGACGCCGGCCTGCCGATCGTGGGTGACGACATCAAGAGCCAGGTCGGCGCCACCATCGTGCACCGCGCGCTGGCGAAGCTCTTCGAGGACCGCGGGGTCGAGCTGCTGCGCACGTACCAGCTCAACTTCGGCGGCAACATGGACTTCATGAACATGCTGGAGCGCAACCGCCTGGTCTCCAAGAAGATCTCGAAGACCCAGTCGGTGACCTCCCAGATCCCGCACGAGATGCAGAAGAGCGACGTGCACATCGGCCCGTCCGACCACGTGCCGTGGCTGGACGACCGCAAGTGGGCGTACATCCGCCTGGAGGGCCGATCCTTCGGTGACACCCCGCTCAACGCGGAGCTGAAGCTCGAGGTGTGGGATTCGCCGAACTCGGCCGGTGTCATCATCGACGCCGTCCGCGCCGCGAAGATCGCGCTGGACCGGAAGATCGGTGGCCCGATCCTCTCCGCCTCCTCGTACTTCATGAAGTCCCCGCCGGAGCAGTACGCCGACCACGACGCGCACGCCGCCGTCGAGGCGTTCATCAAGGGCGAGATCGAGCGCTGACGCGCTGACGCCAGCACATCGCGAGGGCCGGGTCCGTCGGGACCCGGCCCTCCGTGGTCGTTCAGGCCGTCCTCACCGGTCGAGCTGACAGATATCGAGCCAGCACCAGCCGTCACAGGTGGTCAGGTCGCACCCGGCGCCCGGGCGGAACGCCATAAGTGTGTCGGGGCGCCGCAGACACCCATAGCGTTCCACTCGCGCCCCACCCTGCCCGTGAGTGGAACAGCATGGGTGTGTCACGGTGCCATAGACACCCATGACGTTCCACTCGCGCCCCACCCTGCCCAAGGAGACGTTGCCGACACCCGCGCCCGGCGACCACAGCCCTCATGCGGTAACCGCTCGCGCTCCAGAAGCGCTTACCTCATGATCGGTCAGTCGGGCTGTTGGGAACGAAGGTCAGGACCAGGCGCGGCGCAGCGCCACCGCCGCCTCCAACTCCAGCAGGGTCACCTTGCGCGGCAGCCCGCCGCCGAAGCCGACCAGCTTGCCGCCCGCCCCGACGATCCGGTGACAGGGCACGATCACCGGCAGCGGGTTGCGGTTGCACGCCACCCCCACCGCCCGAGCCGCGCCCGGGTCGCCGAGCGCCCGGGCCACCTCGCCGTAGGTGGTCGTCTCCCCGTAGGGGATGCGGGTCATCTCGCGCCAGACCGCACGCTCGAACTCCGAGCCGCGCGGCGCCGACACCGGCACGGTGAACTCGGTCAGCTCGCCGGCGAAGTAGGCCCGCAACTCCATTACGACCCGCTGGGCCAGGTCGTCTGCGGGCTCGTCAGCGGCCGAGGCCACCCGGCCGAAGTGCGCGCCGCGCACGGCGTCGGCGTCGGTGCCGACGGAGAACTCCCCGATCGGCGAGTCGAGCACGGTCCAGCGCATGCCACCCATTGTCGCGCGGCGGGCAAAGTTCCTCCCGCCCCGGGCGTCTGAGAGACGGAGGTGGACGGTGGCGGAGGTCGACGGGGAGTTCACCGCATTCGTCAACGAACGGGGAGCGGTCCTGCTGCGGGTCGCGTACGCGCTCGCCGGCAACCAGCACGCGGCGGAGGACCTGCTGCAGAACGCGCTGGCCAAGGCGTACGCCCGGTGGCCCCGGATCCGCGGCGACGCGGAGCCGTACGTGAATCCGCTCCGCGCCCGGCGCGAACTGGTCGCACGGCCCGCTGACGCTGCCGGGCGGCTGGGTGGTCACCAGCCTGCGCGAGGTCGCGCGGTCGAGCGGGAAGTCCTACCTGCTCGACCGGGCACACGGTCGCTACCTCGTCAACGGCCGCTACGACACCGTGCTCCCCGCCCCGACCGGGTCGCTGGTCGCGGTCTGGGACGACGATCGGCCCCGCCGGGTCGGCCTCGTCGACCTGGCCCGCGGGACGATCCGGTGGTACGAGCCGGGTCGCGCGCTCGCCGCGCCGAGCTGGTCGCCGGACGGCCGGCGCCTGCTGTTCACCAGCCACCGGCTCGACCACTTCGGCTTCGTCGTGCTGGACGCGAAGGGCGCCACCCGCACCCACGCCGTCGACACCGACCAGTTCCTCTGCACCGACCACTGTTTCTTCCTCTGGAGCCGGGACGGACGGGAGGTGCTGCTCCAGCAGACCGACCCGAGCCGCCCCCGGTCCGAATCGGCCCGGCACCCGCGCCGGGGCGTGCAGTTCTTCTCCGCCGACACCGGCCGGCCCACCCGCTTCGAGCCGCTGCCGGGGGACCCGGGCGGGCCGTGGGCCTGGTCACCGGACGGGAAGCTGGTGGTGGTCCAGGGGCAACGGGAGCCGCTGCTGGTGGAGGCGGCAACCGGCCGGGTGGTCACCGCGCTGCCCGCCGCCGACGCCGTCTGGGCCGGCCCCGATCGGCTGCTCTACCGGCGGCCGAACGGTTCGCACGAGTTCGTGTACGCCGACGCCACCGGCCGGGAGCTGATCCGCCAGCCGCTGCCGGAGGAGTTCCGCCTCGCCGAGGTGACGATCGCGCCGGGCTGAGTGGTCACTGAAGGTCCGCTGCACGCAGTGGATGTTGCGCGACACCGATACCGTGCAGGTCGTGGCCACGGGGACGCTCATTTTCCTGATCATCGGTGGGGTCGGTGTCGGTGTGCTGACGCTCGCCCTGCTCGGCTCGGGAGTGCTGCATCTCGGCCACCCGGACGTCGACGGGCCGGTGTCGCTGGAAGCGGTCGCCGGGTTCACCGGTGCGTTCGGGTTCGGCGCCGCGATCGTCAACGAGCTGCTCGGCGGGCGTACCTCCGGGATGATCGCGGCGGCGGTGGCCGGCGGCGTGCTCGCTGCCGTGCCCACCGGCTGGCTGGCGGCCCGGCTGAGCCGCGCGGCCCGCAACATGCGCACCGACGCCACCCCCACCCGTGACCACCTGACCGGCGCGATCGGCCTGGTGGTGACCCCGATTCCCAGCGGCGGCTACGGCGAGGTCCGGGTACGCCTCGCCGGCCAACCGGTCAAGCTCAACGCCCGCGCCGACCAGCCCATCCCGATCGGCGCCCGGATCTTCGTGGTCGAAGCGCTCAGCGAGACCAGCGTGCACGTCGAGACCTACTGAACCCCCCAACAGACGGGAACCCCCATGCTCCTGCTCGTCGCCATCGGCGGCGCGGTCCTCCTCGCCGTCCTGCTCGTTTTCTTCGTGCTCTCCCGGATCAAGGTCGCCGGGCCGAACGAGGCGTTCATCGTCACCGGCCGCAAGGGCCGGACCACCCAGACCGCCGAGGGCATCCGATCCACCGACATGTCCGGGCAGAAGGTCGTGCTCGGCGCCTCGGTCTTCGTGCTGCCGGTGGTGCAGAAGCTGCAGTCCCTCGACCTGTCCAGCCGGCGCATCGACGTCGGGATCCGGGGCGCGGTGAGCAAGCAGGGCATCCGCGCCGACCTGCACGGCGTCGCGATCGTCAAGGTCGGTGGCACCGAGGACGCGATCCGGGCCGCCGCCCAGCGCTTCCTGCACCAGCAGGACGAGATCGACAACTTCACCCGGGAGGTGCTGGCCGGCGCGCTGCGCTCGATCGTCGGCCGGCTCACCGTCGAGGAGGTCATCCGGGACCGGGCCGCGTTCGCCAGCGCGGTCGCCGAGGAGGCCGAGCACTCGATGACCAACCAGGGCCTGGTGCTGGACACCTTCCAGCTCCAGGACATCCTGGCCGAGGGTTCGTACCTGGCCGACCTGGGCCGGCCCGAGGCCGCCCGGGTGCTCAAGGACGCCGCCATCGCCGAGGCCCGGGCCCGGCAGGCCGCCGAGCAGGAGCGGCTGCTCGCCGAGGAGGCGATCGCCGAGTCGAACCGGAACCTGTCGCTCAAGCAGGCCGGCATCCAGGCCGAGATCGACGCGGCGAAGGCGCGGTCGGCGGCGGCCGGTCCGCTCGCCCAGGCCGAGCGGGACCAGGCGATCCTGTCCGAGCAGCAGAAGGTGGCCGAGCGCAACGCCGAGCTGAAGCAGCGTCAGCTCGACACCGAGGTGCGCAAGCCGGCCGACGCCCAGCGGTACAAGGTGGAGCAGGAGGCCGAGGCCGCCCGCAACGCGGCGGTGCTGCGCGCCGACGCCGAACGGCAGGCCACCATCGCCGCCGCCCAGGCCGTCGCCGAGCAGTCCCGGCTCACCGGTGAGGGCGAGCGGGCCCGCCGGGCCGCGCTGGCCGAGGCGAACGCGATCGAGGGTGCCAAGGAAGGTGAGGCGGAGCAGCGCCGGCGGTCCGCGATCGCCGAGGCGGTCGAGCGGGAGGGTGCGGCCGAGGCCGCGGCCATCCTGGCCAAGGGTCAGGCGGAGGCCGACGCGATGGCTCGCAAGGCCGAGGCGTTCGCCGCGTACGGCGAGGCCGCCGTGCTGGACCTGCTGGTCAAGGTGCTGCCCGAGGTGGTCGGCGCGGCCAGCGCCCCGATCGGCGCGATCGACAAGATGACCGTCATCTCCACCGACGGCGCGTCGTCGCTGACCAAGTCGGTGGCCGGCAACGTCGCCCAGGGCCTCCAGCTCGGCAGCGACCTGACCGGCATCGACCTGGCCGGGCTGCTCGCCCGGCTGGGCAGCGCGCACACCAACGGCAAGACCACGGTGGACGGCAGCACGGTCAACCCGTGACGTACGACGGCGCCCGCCGGTTTCCCCTCGGGGAGCCGGCGGGCGCCGTTGTATGTGGTGCGGTTCAGAGCGCGGCGATGACGAACTTCTCGCCGGCGCCCAGGCCCAGCGTCGCGCTGTTCCAGTTGATCACGCGGCCGGCGATGAGCTGGCTGGCGCCGGTGCTGCCGGCGGTGACCGCCTTGCCGTTGGCGTTCGCCCGCAGGTAGACCGAACCGTCGGCGTTGTAGTCGAGGAAGTCGAAGACCTCCCACGCGCCGATCGCCGTGGAACGGGCGATCAGCGGCTTGCTGCCGCCGCTCTCCGCGGTGACGAACTTGCCGTTGACCAACGCCTTCAGACCGAAGAAGCCGTCACCCACGCTGACGACCTCGTACTTCTCCCAGGCACCCACCGCGGCCGAGCGGGCGATCAGCGGCTTCGCGCCGCTGCTCTCCGCCGTCACGTACTTGCCGTTGACGACCGCCTTGACGCCGACGACCGGGGCCGGGGCGTCGAAGTCGAACTTCTCGCCGGTGCCGATCGCGGTCTTGCTGGCGATCAGCGGGGAGGTGGTGCTCGGCGCGGTGACGTACTTGCCGTTGATCGCCGCCTTGAGGCTGATCGTGCCGTCGGTGTTGTCGACGATCTGGAACTTCTCCCAGGCGCCGATGGTGGCCGAGCGGGCGATCAGCGGCTTCGCGCCGGCGCTCTCCGCCGTCACGAACTTGTTGGTGACCCGGGCGCGCAGGCCGAACAGGCCCCCGCCGGCGTCGACCACGTCGAACTTCTCCCAGGCCCCGATGGCGGTGCCCCGCGCGATCAGCGGCTTCGTCCCGGCGCTCTCCGCGACGACGTAGCGGCCGTTGACCCGCGCCTTGAGGGCGTACGAGCCGCGGGCCGTGGGGACCGCGCCGAGGTGCAGCAGCCGGTCCACCGAGCCCATGGTGTCGTGCACGGCGCCACCGATGCCGGTGGAGACGACCGAGTCGCGCACCTGCTGCGGCGTCCAGGTCGGGTGCTCCTCCAGCAGCAGCGCGGCCGCACCGGCCACGTGCGGGGAGGCCATCGAGGTGCCGCTCATCGACGTCGAGCCGGAGGTCGTGCCGGCCTTCGCCGAGACGATGCCGGCGCCCGGCGCGAACGTGTCCAGGCAGCGGCCGTAGTTGGAGAACCAGGTCCGCATGTCCAGCCGGTCGGTCGCGCCGACCGTGATGGCGGCCGGCACGTTCGCCGGCGAGGACCCGCAGGCGTCGGTCCAGCTGTTGCCGGCCGCGACCGCATAGGTGATGCCGGAGGCGATGGAGCGGTTCACCGCGTCGTTGAGCGCCGGGTCGTTGTCGCCGCCGAGGCTCATGTTGGCCACGGCGGGCCCGGTCGCGTGCGAGGTGACCCAGTCGATACCGGCGATCACCTGCTCGCTGTCGCCCTCACCGGCGCAGTTGAGCACCCGGACCGCGACGAGCTTGACCTTCTTGGCCACGCCGTAGGTGGTGCCGCCGATGGTGCCGGCCACGTGTGTGCCGTGCCCGTCGCAGTCCTGCGCGACGTCGTCCTGCTCGACGGCGTCCCAGCCGTTGCTGGCCCGCCCGCCGAAGTCCTGGTGGTCGATGTCGATGCCGGTGTCGATGACGTACGCGGTCACTCCGGCACCGGTCGACGAGTAGGTGTACTTGCCGTCGGTCCTGGTCTTGAGCTGGTCGAGCCGGTCCAGGCCCCACGGCGGCGCGGACTGGGTGCCGGTGGCCCGGTAGCGCTGGACCTGTTGGACGTACGCGACGTCGGGGTCCGCGGCGAGGCGCTCGGCCTGCCGGCGGTCCATGCTGGCGGAGTAGCCGTGCAGCGCCTTGCCGAAGACCCGGCGGACGGTGCCGCCGTGCTCACCGGCGAGGGCCGACGCGGCGGACTTCACCCGGGCCGGGGTGGACTTGCCGTCCTTGAGGACGACGATGTAGCGACCGGGCACCGCCCCGGTCGCGTCGGCGCCGCGGACCGGGGCGCGCTTCGGGCCGTCCGGCGCGGCCAGTGCGGGGCCGCCGGTGACGGCGCAGAGAATGGAGGTGGCGGAGGTGAGGGCGAGCCCCACCAGCGCGGAGCGGCGCAGGGCGCCGTGACGTGACACTAATGGTCTCCCCGTGTCCAGCGACCGTCCGGACCGGACGGGCGAATGCGATCAGGACAGCCACGCCCGTCGAGGCGGGGGGGGCTGGTGATGACCAACATCATGCGGGAGAGATCGACCGGAGCACGTCATCCGTTCGGTCGACACGCCGGCGTATCGTCGTCGACTTTTCGCCGGGCCCGGAGATCAGCCGACGATGCCCTCGGCGCGCGCCCAGCGCAGCAGCTCCGCCTCGGCCTCGTCGCGGTCCAGCGGCCCGCGCTCCAGGCGCAGCTCCTTGAGGTGCTGCCAGGCGCGGCCGACCACCGGACCCGGCGGCACGCCGAGCAGCTCCATGATCGCGTTGCCGTCCAGGTCGGGCCGGACCCGGGCCAGGTCCTCCTCGGCGGCGATCCGGGCGATCCGCTCCTCCAGCGCGTCGTAGTCGGCCGCGAGCTGGGCCGCCTTGCGACGGTTGCGGGTGGTGCAGTCGGAACGGGTCAGCTTGTGCAGCCGGGACAGCAGGTCACCGGCGTCGGTGACGTACCGGCGCACCGCCGAGTCGGTCCACTCGCCCCGGCCGTACCCGTAGAAGCGCAGGTGCAGCCCGACCAGCTTGACCACCTGGGAAGTGACGTCCTTGGGATAGCGCAGCGCCTTCATCCGGGCCTTGGTGAGCCGGGCGCCGACCACCTCGTGGTGGTGGAAGCTGACCCGGCCGTCCCCGCCGACCGCCTTGGTGTCGGGCTTGCCGACGTCGTGCATCAGCGCGGCCATCCGCAACACGAAGTCGCAGCCCCCCTCCTCCATCGACATGGCGTTGGTGACCACGGTGAGGGTGTGCTCGTAGACGTCCTTGTGCTGGGCGTGCTCGTCGATGGTGAGCTTGAGGCCGGTCAGTTCTGGGAGGAAACGCTCGGCCAGGCCGGTGTCGACGAGCAGGCGCAGCCCGGTCACCGGGTCGGCGCCGCACAGCAGCTTGGTGAACTCGTCCCGGATCCGCTCGGCGGTGATCCGGTCGAGGTCGGACGCCATCCGGGTCATCGCCGCGCGGACGTCGGGGTGGACGGCGAAGCGGAGCTGGGCGGCGAAGCGGGCCGCGCGCAGCATCCGCAGCGGGTCGTCGCGGAACGACTCCTGCGGCGTCCCGGGGGTACGGATGATCTTGGCGGCCAGGTCGGCCAGGCCGCCGTACGGGTCGGTGAACCGGTGGTCGGGAAGGCTCACCGCCATCGCGTTGACGGTGAAGTCGCGGCGCTTCAGGTCCTCCACCAGGCTGGTGCCGTACCGCACCACCGGGTTGCGGCTCACCTGGTCGTAGACCTCCGCGCGGAACGTGGTGATCTCCAGGGTGAGCCCGTCGCGCTGGCAGGCGATGGTGCCGAACTCGCGCCCGGTCTCCCAGATCGACTCGGCCCAGCCCCGGACGACCTGCACGGTCTCGTCCGGGTGGGCGTCGGTACAGAAGTCGAGGTCGTTGCCGAGCCGGCCGAGCAGCGCGTCCCGGACGGACCCGCCCACCAGGTGCAGTTCGTGACCGGCCCGGGCGAAACGCCGTCCCAGCTCGTCGGCGACCGGGGAGACGCGGAGCAGTTCGGCGACGGCGGTGCGCTGTGCGGCGGTCAGCTCGTGACGTTCGGCGGCGGACGCGGCGGCGGAGGCTTCGGACATGGGATCGCCAGCCTATCGGGCCGGGCGTGGATCGACCGCGCCGGGCGCGGGTAACCCGCCGAGGTTGACTAAGGTTCCGGTTGTGCGGGGCCGTCGGGGCCCGGTTCCGGCGTACCCCCCTGGAGGCTGGCAGATGAGCGGCGGCGGGCTCTACCGCAGCGCGAACGCGCACGACGGCGGCCTGCCGCCGGACGACGGCGCCACCTTCATCTCCGCCGAGCCGCTGAACCAGCCCGGCGTCGAGGCGGTCGCGCCGCCGCAGGAGGTGGTCGGTGAGACCAGCGCCGCGGCGAACAGCGCGGTGATGGCGATCGGCAGTCTGGTCAGCCGGGGCACCGGTTTCATCCGCAACCTGATGATCGGCGCGGCGCTCGGTGGCGCGCTGGTGGGTGACGCGTACACCACCGCGATCTTCCTGCCGAACCAGGTCTACGAGTTCCTGCTCGGCGGCGTGCTCACCAGCGTGCTGATCCCGGTGCTGGTCCGGCGGCGCAAGTCCGACCCGGACCGGGGCGAGGCGTACTCCCAGCGGCTGCTCACCCTGGCCGTGCTGGCGCTGGCCGCCACCGTGCTGATCGCGCTGATCGCGGCGCCGGTGCTGACCGCCATCTACGCCGGCGGCAAGGACGGGGACTATCGGGGCCTGGTCACCGGCCTGTCGTACCTGATGCTGCCGATGCTGTTCTTCACCGGCGTGAGCGCGCTGATCGCGGCGGTGCTGAACACCCGCGGGCACTTCGCCGCGCCGATGTGGGCGCCGATCCTGAACAACCTGGTGGTCATCGCCGTCTGCGGGATCTACATCGCGGTCTTCGGCGCGAACATCATCGAGCCCGGCGAGATGAGCGGGGGACGGATCCTGCTGATCGGCGGCGGCACGCTGCTCGGCGTGGCGGTCCAGACCGCCGGCCTGCTGCCCGCGCTGCGCAAGGTCGACTTCCGGTGGAAGTGGCGGTTCGACTTCCGCGCGCTCGGCCTGCGTGAGCTGGCCCGGCTCGGCGGGTGGATGTTCTGCTACGTCGGGGTCAACCAGCTCGGCCTCTTCGTGGTGGTCAACCTGCTCACCCGGGCCGCCGGCGGCAAGAACGCCGGGCTGCTGATCTACAACAACGTCTTCCTGCTGCTGATGATGGCGCACGGCATCATCGCGGTATCGATCATCACCGCGCTGATGCCCCGGATGAGCGCGGCCGCCGCCGAGGGCCGGTTCGGCGACGTCACCGCCGACCTGTCCCGCGGCACCCGGATGGTCACCGCGGTGCTGGCCCCGATCGCGGTCTGCTACGCGGTGCTCGCCGGCCCGATCTCCGTGGTGGTGTTCCGCTACGGCGCCTTCAACGGCGACAACGCGGTGGCCACCTCGACGGTGCTGCTGGTCGCGGCGCTCGGGCTGGTGCCGTTCGCGGTCAGCCAGCTCTTCACGTTCGCGTTCTACGCGCTGCCGGACACCCGCACCCCCGCCCTGATCAACATCCCGGTGGTGATCCTGCGGGTGCTGCTCCAGGTGGGCCTCTTCCTGATCTTCTCGAACACGTTCGCGGCGGCCGGGATGATGCTCGGCAACGCCGTGTCGTACCTGGCCGCGGCGATCATCTCGGCCATGCTGCTGCGTCCCCGGGTGGGCCGGATCGGGCTGGGCCGGATCATGGGGACCCTCGGTCGGGTGGTGCTGGCCGCACTGGGCGCCGCGCTCGTCGGCGCGCTCGTGGTCGCGGTGCTCCCGGGCGAGCCGGAGGGCCTGAGCCGACCGGCCGCCGCGGTCCAGTTGGTGATCGGCGGCGCGGTGATCGGCGGGACGTACCTCGGCCTGGCCATGCTGCTGCGGATCGGTGAGATCACCGAGGTGGTGGGGATGGTGCGGCGGCGGCTCGGGCGCTGAACCGCCCGTCGTGACCGACGGTGAACGAGGATCACCAGGCTGGGGATACGGCTGTGGATAACTCGGGATTCCGCCGTCCAGTGGGCCTCTCGGCCTGTGGACAACCAACCGTACGGACGAGGGTGCCCAGGCCGGGGCGGGGAAACCACAGGCACGCCACACCGGTACGCCCCTACGCCGATCACTTGCCGTCAACCTCTAGATTGGCGGTGCGTGTCCGCGGTGACTGGCTTCCCGCCGGCCGCAGCGGGAAGATGACATGTCGGAGAACCGGGCATCCCGGGTAAGGTCGCACTCGACGGGTACGTCCGGCGTCGACGCCGACCGTGCCGGTTCCACCGAAGCCAGAGCGGGAAACCACATGCCCAGCAACACGGGTCCATCGATCGACACGATCACCGAGGGAGGACGGGTGACCCAGGTCGGCGAGGGTCAGGAAGCGGAGGAAGCCTCTCCGGCGGTCGTGACCCTCGGTGCTCCCACCGTCGGTGAGCTCCTCGCCGAGCGCTACGAGCTGGTCGAGCACATCAACAACGACAGCGCCGGCCGGCTGGTCTGGCGCGGTGTCGACGTGGTGCTGCGCCGGCCTGTCGCCGTGGTCCTCCGCTATCCGGGTGGCGATTCCGCCACCGAGATGCTCGAGGCCGCGGTCGCCGCGAGCCGGGTCATCCACCCCAACCTGGTCGGCGTCTACGACGCCATCGACGAGGACGACCGGGCCTACGTGGTCCGCGAGTGGGTCGACGGCCAGTCGCTGCGCGAGATGGTGGCCGCCGACGGTCCGCTGGACCCGGCCCGCGCCACCGCGATCGGCAACGCCGTCGCCAGCGCCCTGGCCGCGGTGCACGCCACCGGCATGGTGCACGGCAACATCCACCCCGGCACGGTGATGATCAGCGACGACGGCCGGGTGGTGGTGGCCGACGCGCGCACCGACGGGGCGGACAGCCAGGAGAACGACCTGCGGGCCGTCGGCGGGGTGCTCTACTACGCCCTGACCGGGCACTGGCCGCACGGCGAGGCCCCGCTGCACGGCGCCACCGCGGGGCACGGTCGGGCCGCCCTGCCCGACGCCGTCCGGGACTCCGCCGGCGGCATCGCCGCGCCCCGCCAGGTGCGCGCCGGGGTGCCGGCCTATCTCGACGACCTCACCATGGACCTGCTCGACCCGGAGATCGCCCCGCCCTCGTCGGACGTGCTGTCCGCCGAGTTGAGCCGGCTCGACATCCCGGCCGACGAGCAGTTCCTGGAGCAGGCCGGTCCGCTGCGCTTCACCGCCGACCCGGGCGAGGAGCCGTCGCCGCTGGCCGCGGTCGGCGGCCGCAAGGTCGCGCTGGGCATCGCCGGTCTGCTGGCGGTGGCCCTGGTCGGGCTCTTCATCGGGATCAACGTGCTCGGCGGTGGCGACGACGGCGACAAGGAGCCGGTGTCCCAGCCGTCCAGCAGCACCCCCGTCACGGGCGGCGGCAGCAGTGAACCCGACGCGCCGGCCGCCCGCCAGCTCGCCATCCAGGACGTCCGGATCATCGATCCGAAGAGCAGGGACCGCGCCGAGGTGCGCGACGCCGAGAAGGTCATCGACGGCAGCCCTGACGACGGCTGGGAGACCCAGACCTACAAGAACAACGGCAAGTTCGGCGGTCTCAAGGACGGCATGGGCATCTGGATCGACCTGGGGTCCCCGCGTACGGTCAAGTCGTTGCAGGCCACGCTGTCGTCCGGAGGGGCCGCCGCCGAGCTGCGCACCGGCGCCAGCGGCGACTTCCAGTCCAACTCCAAGGGTGACGGGCAGCTCGTCGCGGCCTACTCCACGGTGATCGGGCAGCCGTTCGAGAGCAGCGACTCCGGCACGAACATGATCTTCAACGCGTTCGACCCCAGCAAGAAATACCAGTACCTCCTCTTCTGGATCACCGAGCTGCCGGAGAAGGACAGCGGAGGCTGGAAGCTGGGGGTCCAGGAGATCACGGTCCAGGGCTCGTGAGCCGCCCGCCGTACCGTCCGCACCGCCTCCCCCGGGCGTGGTGATGGCGGGTCCCGGCGCGCGTACCTCCGGGCCGGCGACCGGCGACGGGCTGCCGTCCGGGTCCGACCTGGAACTGCTCCGGGCCCACGTCGCGGGCGACCGGGACGCCTTCACCGAGCTGTTCCACCGGCACCGCGACCGGCTCTGGGCGGTGGCCCTGCGGACGATCGGCGACCGCGAGGAGGCGGCCGACGCGCTCCAGGACGCGATGCTGTCGGCGCACCGCGCCGCGGCCCGCTTCCGAGGCGACTCGGCGGTCACCACCTGGCTGCACCGGATCGTGGTGAACGCGTGCCTGGACCGGATGCGGCGGCGCCAGACCCACGCCACCGTCCCGCTGCCGGACGGGGTGCACGGCGACGGGGAACCCGGCCGGCACACCGGCGGGGTGGAACCGGCCGCGCCCGCCCGGGACCATGACACCGCGCTTGTGGTCCGGCAGGCACTCGCGGCCCTGCCGGCGGAGCAGCGGGCGGCGCTGGTCCTGGTGGACGTGCAGGGCTACCCGGTGGCCGAGGTGGCCCGGATACTCGGCGTCGCCGAGGGGACGGTGAAGAGCCGCTGCGCCCGCGGTCGAGCCCGGCTCGCCGTGGTCCTCGGGCACCTGCGTACCGGCTCGGACGAGCCGGTGGACGTGCCCCGGGTCACGGCAGGGAACCGCCGGCCCTCCGGAGGCGTCGGATCCTCGTCGGGACGCGCCCGACCGGACGCCAGCCAGGAGGAGTCGTGAGTTCCCGCCAGTTCAGCGAGGTCGACCACGACCTGCTCGCCGACTACCTCGGCGGGGCGCTGGACGGCACCCCCGAACAGGCCACCGTGGCCCGGCTGGTCGAGCAGGACCCGGCCTGGGGCGAGGCGTACGACGCCCTGGCCCGCGCGCTGGACCTGGTCCACACCGACCTGGCCGCCTGGGCGGCGACGCCCGACCCGGGGCTGCCGGTGGCCGTCGCCGACCGGATCACCGCCGCGCTCGCCGGCGCCGGCCCGGCCGCCGATCGGGTCCCCGACCGGGCCGGTCGCGAGGGGACGCCGGCCGCCGTGCCGGCGCAACCCGCCCGCGCGACCCGGCCCCCCGGCACGGCGTCCCGCGCCGAGCGGCACACCGGGCCGGGCCGGCGGTCCCGGCGCTGGGCCCGGGTCGCCGGGCCGGTGGCGCTGGCCGCGGCCTCGGTCACCGCGGCCGGTCTCGGCGTCGGCTGGCTGACGAACGCGGGCGGCTACGACAGCACGACAGCCGACCGGGCCGCCGGAGAGGCCGCACCGGCGGCCGGCGCGCCGTACCGCACCACCGGACCCGCCGTGCGCAGCGGCACGGACTGGACCCCGGAACGCTTCGCCCCGGGCGTGGGCGGCGCCACGAAGGGCTCGGCCCGGCCGGACATGGCCGGACCGTCGGGTGCGGCGGACAGCGGCCGGGAGAGCCCCTTCGCCGCCAGCCAGGGGAAACGTCTGAACGCCCGGCAAGGGTTGGACCGGCTCGACCGGCCCGAGGCGCTGGCCACCTGTCTGACGGCGATCGGCGCCGAGCACGGCGCGACCCCGCTCACCGTCGATCTGGTCGACTACGCCCGGTTCCAGGGCGCCCCGGCGCTGGTGGTCACGTTCTCCGACGCCGGCGGCACCCGCTGGGGCTGGGTGAGCGGACCGGAATGCGGCGTACCCGGGTCCGGCGCGGACACCCGGTTCCGCACGCGGGTAGGGTGAAACCGCGGTCACCGGGCCTGCCCCGCCACGTGACGTGACCCACCGGATGACCGGCTCGGGAATCCCCGCTTCGTACGATGACGTTCTGCAAGTCAGGCGCCGGCCCCGCTGAGCGGTCGGCACTAGGGATCGACATCGGTGCGCGCCGGTGACGAACACACACATCGGGAGACGGCAGTGGACGAGGTCCGCAACCTGATCATCATCGGCTCCGGGCCGGCCGGTTACACCGCGGCGGTCTATGCGGCACGTGCCAACCTCAAGCCGCTGGTGATCGAGGGCGTGCAGTCCGGTGGCGCGCTGATGACCACCACCGAGGTGGAGAACTTCCCCGGTTTCGCCGACGGCATCCTGGGCCCCGAGCTGATGGACAACATGCGCAAGCAGGCGGAGCGGTTCGGCGCCGAGTTCCTCACCGACGACGTGACCCGGGTCGAGTTGAAGGCCACCGGCGAGATCGGCTCCGACGCGGTGAGCACCGTCTGGGTGGGCGAGACCGCCTACCGGGCCCGGGCCGTGATCCTCTCCACCGGCTCGGCCTGGCGGCCGCTCGGCGTGCCGGGCGAGCAGGAATACCTGGGCCACGGCGTGTCGTCCTGCGCCACCTGTGACGGCTTCTTCTTCCGCAACCAGCACATCGTGGTGGTCGGCGGCGGCGACTCGGCCATGGAGGAGGCGAGCTTCCTCACCCGCTTCGCCGAGTCCGTGACGATCATCCACCGCCGCGACTCGTTCCGGGCCAGCAAGATCATGGCCGAGCGGGCGCTCGGCAACGAGAAGATCAAGGTCGAGTGGAACACCACCGTCGAGGAGGTTCTCGGCGACGACGGCAAGGTCAGCGGTGTCCGGGTGCGCAACGTGCACACCGGTGAGAGCAAGGTGCTCGACGTCACCGGCGTCTTCGTGGCGATCGGCCACGACCCGCGCAGCGAGCTGTTCCATGGTCAGGTGGAGCTCGACGACGAGGGCTACGTCAAGGTGCAGGCGCCCAGCACCCGCACCAGCGTGCCCGGCGTGTTCGCCGCCGGCGACGTGGTCGACCACACCTACCGGCAGGCCATCACGGCCGCCGGCACCGGGTGCGCGGCGGCGCTGGACGCCGAGCGGTTCATCGCCACCCTGCAGGGCTGAGAATTTTCACGAGGAGGAGGGGTTCACAGTGGGAGCAACCAAGGCGGTCACGGACGCGAGCTTCGCGAGCGACGTGCTGAAGTCCGACAAGCCGGTCCTGGTCGACTTCTGGGCGGAGTGGTGCGGTCCGTGCCGTAAGGTCTCGCCGCTGCTGGAGGAGATCGCGGGCGAGATGAGTGACCAGATCACCATCGTCAAGCTCAACATCGACGAGAACCCCGAGACGGCGCGCACCTACCGGGTGATGTCCGTGCCGACGCTGACCATCTTCAAGAACGGCGAGCCGGTGCAGTCGATCGCCGGCGCCAAGCCGAAGGGCGAGCTGGTCAAGCTGATCGAGTCGGCGCTCTGAGGCCGTACCCCGACACCGCCGGAACCCCCGTCACCCCGCCCGGGTGACGGGGGTTCCGGCTTTCCTGACCTGCGCGAACATGAACCCTCTCGGTGCCGGACACGGTACGCTCCGTAAGCATCCGTCGGAGTTCCGGTCCGCCAGCTTCCGCGCAGAGGGGGTCGTCGTGCGTCCGATCCGACCCGGTGACCAGGGCCCCGCGGTGGCCGAGATCCGCACCGTCCTCGCCGGCCTGGAACTCCTCACCGGTGACGGCCGGGCCGACGACTACGACGCCCAGACGGAACGCGCGGTCCGCGCCTTCCAACAGTCGCGCGGCCTGAGCGTCGACGGCCGCGTCGGCGCGGAAACCTGGCGTGCGCTGGACGCGGCCCGCTGGCGGTTCGGCGCCCGCGCCCTCTACCACGCCGTCCCCGAGCCGCTGACCGGCGAGGACGTGCGATCACTCCAGGAACGCCTGCTCGAGATGGGATACGACGTGGGCCGCGCCGATGCCATCTACGGCATCCGCACCTCCCGCGCGGTGGCCCAGTTCCAACGCGAGACGGGGCTGAAACCGGACGGCGCGTGCGGCCCGCACACCGTCAACGCGCTGCGCCGCCTCGGCCGCAAGGTGGTCGGCGGACGACCGCAGTGGCTGCGCGAGTCCGACGCCATCCGCCAGGCGGGGCCGACGCTGGTCGGCCGGACCGTGGTGATCGACCCGGGTCACGGCGGCACCGACCCGGGCGTGGTGGTGCCCGACGGCACGCTGCGCTGGACCGAGGCGGACCTCGTGCACGACCTGGCCAGCCGGCTGGAGGGCCGGCTCGCGGCGGCCGGCGTACGGGTGCAGCTGACCCGGGGCCCGTCGCCGCTCACCTGCCTGCCGGACGCCGACCGGGCCCAGCTCGCCAACTCGCTCGGCGCGGACGTGTTCATCTCCCTGCACACCGACGGGCACGTCAACCCGGAGGCCGACGGGGTGGCCACCTACCACTACGGCACCGACAACGGCGTCACCTCGGCCACCGGGGAGCGCCTGGCCGGGCTGGTGCAGCGGGAGATCGTGGCCCGCACCGGGCTACGCGACTGCCGCACCCACGCCAAGGCGTGGGACCTGCTCCGGCTCACCCGGATGCCCGCGGTCCGCGTCGAGGTGGGCTACCTGACCTCTCCGCAGGACCGGGGGCGGCTGGTCGACCCCCGGTTCCGGGACCGGGTGGTCGAGGCGATCGTGGCCGGGGTGCAGCGGATGTACCTGCCGATCGAGCGGGACGTGCCGACCGGCTCGATCGACGTGAGCGAACTGCGGGCGATCGTGGCCGCCGGCACCGTGGTCGACTGAGCCGCTCTAGCTCGTCGACCGGGTGGCCGGCGCCGGACGGACCGGGCGCAGCAAGGTCTCCGGGCTCATCGAGCCGAGCAGCTTCTCCAACGCGTACTCGACGTCGGACTTCCAGCTCAACGCGGTGCGCAGCTCCAGGCGCAGGCGGGGATAGCGGGGGTGCGGTCGGACCGTCTTGAAGCCCACGGACAGGAAGAAGTCGGCCGGCGCGAGGCAGGCCCGGTTCGGGTCGTCCGCGTCGTCGCCGAACTTGGCGTCGCCGAACGCCTCGATCGCCTTGATGCCCCGCTTGGCGAGGTCGCGGGCAACGCCCTGCACGAGCATCCGACCCAGGCCGCCGTCGGCGAAGGCGGGCACCACGTGCGCCGTCGTCAGCAGCGCCGCGTCCGCCGAGACCGGCGAGGTGGGAAACGCCATCGAACGCGGAACGTACGCCGGCGGGGCGTACATGACGTAACCGGCGGGCATCCCGTCGACGTAGACCAGTTTTCCGCAGGAACCCCACTCCAGCAGTGTCTGGGAGACCCAGGCCTCCTTCTCCAGCCCCGGGTCGCCCGCCGCGCAGGCCCGCTCGGCGGAGACCGGATCCAGCTCCCAGTAGACGCACCGCCGGCAGGATCGGGGTAGGTCCTCCAGGGTGTCCAGGGTCAGGCTGACCAGACGTCGCGACATGAGCGCACCCCACAAAACAGTCTCGGAGCGTCGGCCACCGCGGTGTCCCGCCGCCCTCCTGCTCCCGACGAGCGATCGTACGCCCCTGCCCGCCGGTGCGGGAGAGGACGCGCGAACGCCCACCCGGGCGGCGGACGAGGGGGTCCGGGATGTGGACGTGTCCACACGGCGGGTTCCCTGCCGGTCACCAGGGACTACGATCGACCAATCGGCCGCGCGCCGCCATTGGATGCCGGCATCGCGGGTACCACACCGGGCGGCAGCCCCGCCGACACCCGATCGAGGTGATGTCATGACCGGCACGACGCTCGACGACTACACCGACCGGTACGCCAGG
This sequence comes from Micromonospora sp. NPDC049282, assembly GCF_043197045.1. Lineage (NCBI taxonomy): Bacteria > Bacillati > Actinomycetota > Actinomycetes > Micromonosporales > Micromonosporaceae > Micromonospora > Micromonospora sp. NPDC049282. Next base: position 26,160 of record NZ_JBICSL010000011.1, on the reverse strand, counting down.
CGGGTGCGGGGGATGACCGCCTCCGAGATCCGGGCACTCTTCGCGGTGGCCAGCCGGCCGGAGGTCGTGTCGCTCGCCGGGGGCGCGCCCTACATCGCCGCGTTGCCGCTCGACGCGGTGGGCGAGATGCTCGGCCGGCTCGCCGCCGAGCACGGCACCACCACCCTCCAGTACGGCATCGGCCAGGGCACCCTGGAGTTGCGCGAGCGGATCTGCGAGGTGATGGCCCTCTCCGGGATCGACGCGTCGTGCGGCGCCTCCCCGGAGGACGTGGTGGTGACCGTCGGCGGCCAGCAGGCGCTCGACCTGGTGGCCCGCCTCTTCCTGGACCCGGGTGACGTGGTGCTCGCCGAGGGCCCGACGTACGTCGGCGCGCTCGGGGTGTTCCAGGCCGCCCAGGCCCAGGTGGCCCACGTGCCGATGGACGACGATGGGCTCATCCCGGAGGCGCTGGAGGTGGCCATCGCCGACCTGGCGCGGGCCGGCCGGCGGGTGAAGTTCCTGTACACCATCCCGACCTACCAGAACCCCGCAGGCGTGACGTTGAGCGAGGAGCGACGGCAACGGGTGCTCGACATCTGCGAACGCGCCGGGCTGCTCGTGGTGGAGGACGACCCGTACGGTCAGCTCGGTTTCTCCGGCGAGGCGCCCGCGCCGCTGCGGGCCCGGCGGCGCGACGGGGTCTTCTACCTGAGCACGTTCTCCAAGACCTTCGCTCCCGGCCTGCGGGTGGGCTGGATCCTGGCCCCGCACGCGGTCCGCGACAAGCTGGTCATCGCCAGCGAGGCGCAGATCCTCTGCCCGAGCGGATTCGCGCAGGCGGCCGTCTCCACCTACCTCGCCACCATGCCCTGGCGGGAGCAGCTCAAGACCTACCGCGAGATCTACCGCGAGCGGCGGGACGCGCTGCTCGACGCGATGGCCGACCTGATGCCCGAGGGGACCACCTGGACCACGCCCGCCGGCGGCCTCTTCGTCTGGGCGACCCTGCCCGACGGGCTCGACGCCAAGGCGATGATGCCGCGGGCCGTCGCCGCCCGGGTGGCATACGTGCCGGGCACCGGCTTCTACGCCGACGGGACGGGCACCGGGAACATGCGGCTGAACTTCTCCTTCCCGCCGCCCGAGCGGATCCGTGAGGGCGTACGCCGACTGGCCGGGGTGATGGAGCAGGAGATCGCCATGCGGAAGGTGTTCGGGGCGATCGGCGGCGCCGGGCCACGCCGTCGCCAGGGCGGCTCGGACACGCCCGGCCCCGACTTGGCATGATGCCCGCATGGCCGTCAGCCCTGCCGCAGACACACCCGTGACCGGATCCTCCGCCGACGAACTGCACGTGCTGGTGCTCGCCGGCGGTCTCTCCTACGAGCGGGACGTCTCGCTCCGGTCCGGCCGGCGCGTGCTCGACGCGCTGCGCGCGGTCGGCGTGGAGGCGGAACTGCGGGACGCCGACGTCGCGCTGCTGCCCGCGCTGACCGCCGACCCGCCGGACGCGGTGGTGATCGCCCTGCACGGGGCCACCGGTGAGGACGGCTCGCTGCGCGGCGTGCTCGACCTCTGCGACGTGCCCTACGTCGGCTGCGACGCCCGCTCCTCCCGGCTCGCCTGGGACAAGCCCTCGGCCAAGGCCGTGCTGCGCGAGGCCGGCATTCCCACGCCCGACTGGGTGGCGCTGCCGCACGACCGCTTCTCCGAGTTGGGCGCGGTCGCCGTCCTGGACCGGATCGTCGACCGCCTCGGGCTGCCGCTGATGGTCAAGCCGGCGCAGGGCGGGTCCGGGCTGGGCGCCGCCGTGGTCCGGGAGGCCGCGTCGCTGCCGGCCGCGATGGTCGGCTGTTTCGCGTACGACCAGACCGCGCTGGTGGAACGCTACGTGCCCGGGATGGACGTGGCGGTCTCCGTGCTCGACCTGGGCGAGGGCCCGCAGGCCCTGCCCCCGGTCGAGATTGTGCCCCGCAACGGCGTCTACGACTATGCCGCCCGCTACACCGCCGGGCGCACCACCTGGCACGCGCCCGCCCGGCTCGACCGGGCGACCACCACGCAGGTGACCGAGGTGGCGCTCGCCGCGCACACCGCACTCGGCCTGCGTGACGTGTCCCGGGTCGACCTGATCGTCGACGCGGAGGGTCGGCCGCACGTGCTTGAGGTCAACGTCTCCCCCGGGATGACGGAGACCTCGCTGCTGCCGCTGGCCATCCAGGCGGCCGGGCTCGACTTCGGTCGGGTCCTGGGCACGCTTGTCGGCCGGGCCGCCGCCCGCCGCCGGCCGAGCTGACTCAGCCGCCGGCGTCCGCCCCGGGCGCCGCGGTACGCCCACCCTTCGACGTTCCGCCTTCCTCTGCGGTGACCCGCTCGGTGCTGCCGTCCGCCTGGCCCGCCGCCTCGGTCTTGCCGGCTCCGGCGTGACCGCTGCCGCCATTCGACTCCGCGCCGCCGGTCGACTCCGCGCTGGCGTCCGGCGCCGCAGCGCCGTTCGAGCGTTTGCCGTCGTTCAAGCGTTCGTTGTCGTTCCGGCCGGCGTCACCGTCGTCCGCGGGTCCGCCGTTGCCGGTGGCAGGGACGATGGCCGCGCGGCCCGGCTCGACGGTCACGTGGCTCGGCTCGATGCCGTCAGCGTCCTCCTCCGCCGGCTCGGCCTCCGGGATCTCGTCGGCGGCTTCGATCACCGACGCGGCTTCCTCGTCGGGCTCCTCGGCCGCGCTCGCCGGTGACGGCGAGGAGAGGCTCGACGGGGCCTGCCACCGGATGCGGGGCGGCTCGGCGAGGGGGCGGCCGCCGAACTCGGCGAGCCACGCGGCCACATTGGCCAGATTCTCCCGCCACTGCTCCTCGGAGATCGGCGGCAGGATCGAATCCCACAGCGACAGGAACGTGCCGCGTAGTTGCAGCCGCCCGTACGGCCGGGCCAGGAACCACATGTGCAGGTGCGCGGAGCCGTCGCCCCATCGGTTGACGTGTACGCGGGCCACACCGTCCAGCGAGCGGATGGCCCGTTCCAGGCGGACGGTCATCACACCCAGCTCGGCGGCGAGCAGGTTCGGCAGGTCGCCGAGATCGAGGTGGGAGCGGGACTCCAGGATCAGGACCATGGGCAGCCCGGTGGGCCGGTCCATGGTGCGGACCCGCCACCGCTCACCGACCCAGATGTACGCCTCGTCGGGCGCATTGCAGGCCGTGCACTCCCGGTCGGCCTCACCCCGACGGGGAGGTTCGACCGGTACGGGATCGTCGAGTTGCTTGACGCGGATCTCGCCCTCGAACGGGAAGGAGGGCCACTGGGTGAAGTCCGGCACTGAGGGAGGGGTGTCCTGCACGACGCTGACCCTAACCGAGTTGGCGACGCCTGTCCCTACCTGCGCCCGGCGCAGATCCACCGCCCCCGGAGGATCCAGAACGGGTTGTCCACCACGTTGTCCACAGGGTGCCGAGATCACGACCACAGCGCGTCATCCACAGCTCAGCAACGGTTTCCGCCGTGTGTTTCACGTGAAACGGTGTGACCCTGTGGATAACTGCTGTGGATAACTTCTGGGGGTCGAAGGCACCGTTGGCACCTTCCTCCCCAACGAGCGAGACGCCGATCCCGCACCGGTCCGGGGCACCGATATCGCGTCGTTCGCGGGGACGGCCGCCACTGATCCACCCGCGGCGGGCCCGTCTCCCGTTTCACGTGAAACAGACGCCGGGAGTCCGGGCGGGGGCAAGAACGACGTCGCCTCGGTTTCACGTGAAACGAGGCGCCCGGATGCGGCGGCTCGGCCAGCCGCGGTGGCGGGACGCCTTGGCGTGGTCGCCGTCGCGGCGGCCATCACCAGCGACCGCCATCTCCGCCTCCATCGCGATCGGGTGGGCGAGAAGGCGGGCTCCGATACAGCTGCGGCGGACTGGTGGCGGCTGGCGGACCTTCTGGAGCAGCGGTGCCAGAAATCTGGGCGACACCTGTTCGAGAGAAGGCTGAGGCGGCCGCCGGTTGGCCAGGTTTCGATCAAGTGGCTCCAGAAGCCATGTCGTCTCTTCGCCAGGTGTTGGCGTGCTCCCGTCGAACAGGAAGGTCGCGGCCCCCGCCGGCGGCGGGAAGGTCCAGGCCCCGGCAGACGGGCGAAAGTCCCCGGTCCCGGCCCGGTCCCGGCACGGCACGGCACGGCACGGCACGGCACGGCACGGCACGGCACGGCACGGCACGGCACGGCACGGCCCGGCACGGCACGGCACGGCACGGCACGGCACGGCACGGCCCGGCACGGCCCGGCACGGCACGGCACGGCCCGGCCCGGCACGGCACGGCCCGGCACGGCACGGCCCGGCACGGCCCGGCGCGGCCCGGCGCGGCCGGACGGCCCTTGGCCGCCGGGCTGCGCTCGCGCTGGAGGCCGCGGCGCGGCGGCAGTTTCGACCCTGAGACGTCAGGAGGTCGAGCGGGCCGCTGGCCCGGTCCCTCGAGTCCCCCGGTGCGTACCGGTGGCGCAGACGCGGGCGTGAGCCGCACTGCGGGGGTCCATGTACAGGCGTCGGTCACGCCAGCGTCAGTCAGGCGGCGTCGTCGGGCCGGAAGCGCCGCTACCGGAGGCCGCCCCTGAAGCGCGGCCCGCTGATGCAGCAGCCAAAGGTGAACTCTGTGGCGGCTCGCTGTTGCAGCCCGCCGGGAGCGGCCGGAAGCCTTCGCGGGAAGATCGAGCCCCGTTTCACGTGAAACCGACGCCGGGCGCACGGGGCGGGTTGCACAGCAGTCTCGCGGCGTCCACGCAACGCCCGAGGGGCGCCCCGTTCACACTGGGCCCGGAACGACATCGGCCGCACCACGCGAAGGCGGTGCGGCCGGATCGGATCAACCCCGGGGTCACTCCTTGAGCTGCTCCTCCTCGCTCACCCCGATGATGCCGACGATCCGCTCCAGGTCGTCGACCGTCGCGAACTCGATCGTGATCTTGCCCTTGCTCCGGCCGATGTCGACCTTCACCCGGGTGTCGAACCGGTCGGAGAGCCGGTCGGCGAGATCCGAGAGCGCCGGGGCGTGGGCCTTGGTGCGACGCTTCGCCGCCGGGGCCTTCGCCGGCCCCTCAGCGAGCGCCAGAGCCACCAGTTCCTCGGTCCCGCGTACGGAGATGCCCTCGGCGACGATCCGCGTGGCGAGCTTCTCCTGCGCCTCGGCGTCGTCGAGGCTCAGCAGCGCCCTGGCATGACCGGCGGAGAGCACGCCGGCGGCGACGCGCCGCTGCACGACCGCGGGGAGGTTCATCAGCCGGATGGTGTTGGAGATCTGCGGACGGCTACGCCCGATCCGCCGCGCCAACTCCTCGTGGGTGGCGCCGAACTCCTCCAGCAGCTGCTGGTAGGCCGCCGCCTCTTCGAGCGGGTTCAGGTTGGCGCGGTGGATGTTCTCCAGCAGCGCGTCCCGCAGCATCGCGTCGTCCTTGGTGTCCCGGACGATGGCGGGGATGCTCTCCCGGCCGACCGCCTGGGCGGCACGCCAGCGCCGCTCACCCATGACGAGTTCATACTTCTCGCTGTCGAGCTGCCGGACGACGATCGGCTGGAGAAAGCCGACCTCCTGGATCGAGGTCTTCAGCTCCTCCAGCGCCTCCTCGTCGAAGACGTGCCGGGGCTGCTTCGGGTTCGGCACGATGGCGTCGACCGAGATCTCGGCGAAGCGGGCGCCGGGCACCGGGCTCAGTTCGATCTCGGGCTCGACGACCCGCGCGGCGCCGCCACCGACCTCGCCGGTCACGGCAGCGGACGCGCCGGCGGCAGGGGGAGCCGGGGAGGGAGCCGTCGGTGCGGCTTCCGTCTCGGTGCCGGCCGGCGCCGCGTCCGACGGGGGGCCGGTGGGGATGAGGGCGCCGAGCCCTCGACCCAGGCCGCCGCGGGGACGGTTCTTCATGCGACGCCTCCCAGCAACTTCTCCGTGCTACGCATTCCGGCTCACCGGCTCCTTGACCCCTCGTTCGGCGATCTCCTGGGCGGCCTCGAAGTAGCTCGTGGCACCCCGCGAACCGGGATCGTAGGTCATCACCGACTGGCCGTAGCTCGGCGCCTCGGAAACCCGCACGTTGCGGGGGATGACGGCCTGGAGGACCTTGTCACCGAAGTGGTTCCGGACGTCCTGCTCCACCGCGTCGGCCAGCCGGGTACGCCGGTCGTACATGGTCAGCAGGATGGTGGAGACCTCGAGCTTGGGGTTCAGGTGCTGGCGCACCAGGTTGATGTTGTTTATCAACTGGTTGAGGCCCTCCAGCGCGTAGTACTCGCACTGGATGGGGATCAGCACCTCCTGCGCGGCCACCAGCGCGTTGACCGTCAGCAGGCCGAGCGAGGGCGGGCAGTCGATGAAGACGTAGTCGAAGTGGCCCGGGTACGCCTCGATGGCGCGCGACAGGCGGGACTCCCGGGCGACCACCGAGACCAGCTCGATCTCGGCACCGGCCAGGTCTATGGTCGCCGGCACACACCACAGGTTGGGGATGCCCTCCACCGCCTGGGCCACCTCCGCGAGCGGCACGCTGTCGATCAGGCAGTCGTAGACGTCCGGCACCCCGGTGTGGTGCGGCACGTTGAGCCCGGTGGACGCGTTGCCCTGCGGGTCGAGGTCGACCACGAGCACTCGATTGCCGTGCAGCGCGAGCGCCACCGCGAGGTTCACGGTGGTGGTGGTCTTGCCCACGCCACCCTTCTGGTTGGCGACGCACATCACCCGGGTCCGGTCGGGGCGGGGCATGGAAACCTCGCCACTGGGATTCAGGATCTGCACGGCGCGCATCGCCTCCATAGCCAACGGTGGGTCATCCTCTTCGCGCGTCGGGGTTTCACGTGAAACGTACGTGTCAGCGCCGGTTTCCTCCGCGTACCCGGTCGCCGGTGGCGTGTCGGCCGGCACCGCTGTCGCCTCGACGGCGGCGGCGCCGGGCTGGTGCGGCACGGCGGAGGCCGGGGCCTGCGGCTCGAAGCGGGCGGAAACCGCGACGTTCGCGCGGGCCGCCGCCGGCCGGGGAGTCGGGGCGTTCACCGGGCCGTCGCTCGGATCGTGCGGGTCGCGGACCGGCGGCGTGTTGGCCGGCGCGGACGAAACCGGCCGTACGGCGCCGGCCGGCGGCACCTCCGGTCGCGGGGTCGGACCGACGGGGCGCGGGGATGCGTCACGGGGATCGTTCACCGCCCACTCCTGGTAGCTGGTTTCACGTGAAACGGGATCGCCGGGTGATCGCCCGTCGGCCCCGATCAGCCGTGGATCGTCGTTCCTGCCGTCGTCATGCACCTGTCATCCCTACCCGCTCCGGATGGTCGGTCCGCACCCGTCAAATCGGGCCCCGCACTTCGCGCGGCGTCACCGGCCCGGCGGGAACGGTCGGGGTCGGGTGCCGCCCGGCACCGCCGCTCCACACTATCGACGCGCGGTCAGCCTACGGCCGACGGGCGCGGCGGGTCCATGTCGGGTTGTGATCGATCCGGTCACGTCCCTTCAGGTCCAACGACCGGCGGGCCGTCCGGAAGCCTTACCGGGTCAGCGATCCCGATTCCGGCCACCGCGACTGCGACCACCGCGTGAGCGCTTCGGGCCCTTCGGCTTACGTGGGTTGACCACCCGCTCCCGGACCACCTCGACCACGGTGGCGGCGGGCTCGATCATCCCGACGCCGCACCGGTGCAGTTCGGGCTCCCCACCGCCGAGCCGGCCCACGGCGTCGGCGTGCTCGGTGATCTCCTCGGCCGCGGACGCGCCCTTGAGCGCCAGCAGCCGTCCGCCCGGCACCGTCAGCGGGAGGCACCAGGCGGCGAGTCGGTCCAGCGCGGCCACGGCTCGCGCCGTGACGATGTCGGCGGCCAGCGGATCGCGGTCCCGGGACCCGGCCGCCGCTTCCTCGGCCCGCCCCCGGAACACCCGGACCGACCGGGTCAGACCGAGACGTTGTACCGCCTCGACCAGGAAGGAGACCCGCCGGGCGAGCGGTTCGACAAGTGTCACGGTGAGATCGGGTCGCGCGATCGCCAGCACCAGGCCGGGCAGCCCGGCCCCGGAGCCGACGTCGATCACGCTGGCACCCTCCGGAATGCGCTCCGCCACCACCGCGCAGTTGAGCAGGTGCCGGTCCCAGAGCCGGGGCGTCTCGCGGGGCCCGATCAGGCCCCGGACCACGCCCTCGGTGGCCAGCAGTTCGGCGTACGCGGCGGCGAGGTCGAGCCGGTCGCCGAAGAGCGCCTCCGCGGCCTCCGCCAGCTCGGGCGGGAGGGACGCGTCGGCCGGATCCGGCATGGCGCCGGCCGCCGGCCCGCCTCCACTGTCCACGATGGACGTGGCGACGGCGGTCCCCGGCTCGGCGAACGCCGGCTCGGCCACGGCGTCCGGCTCGGCGAAGATCGGGTCGGCCTCGCCGGCCGGTACGTCGGACTCGACGGGGTCGGCGTCCACCGGCGGCTCGCCGGAGAAGTCAGGCGTCACCGGAGCGGCGGTGGGATCGACCTCGCCGGCGTCCATCGGCGGCGCTCCGGAGAAGTCAGGGTCGACCGCGGTCCCGGGCAGGTACGACGCGCCGGCCGCCTGTTCCTCGTCGGAGAAGATCGGATCGGGGCGCACAACCGACGGCCCGGGCGGCGTACCACCCGGGCCGGTCACGGCGTCCGCCGTCGTGTCGTCGGAAGCCACTGACCTCAGTCCGCCACCGGCCGGACGACGATGCGGCGGTTCGGCTCCACACCCTCCGACTCGCTCTCCACGCCGCTCATCGCGTTGACCACGTCGTGCACGCACTTGCGCTCGAACGCGGACATCGGCTCCAGGCGCACCTCTTCGCCGTGCTCCTTGACCTTCTCGACCGCGTTCTTGGCGACCGCGGCCAGTTCCTTGCGCCGGGCGGCCCGGTAGCCGCCGACATCGAGCAGGAGGCGGCTGGGCGTCCCGGTCTGCCGGAACACCGCCAGGCGGGTGAGTTCCTGGAGCGCCTCCAGCGTGGCGCCGCGCTGGCCGACCAGGTTCTGCAGGCGGGAGCCGACCACCTCGACGACCGGCCGGCCGCCGGAGACCAGTTCGTCGATGTCACCGTCGTAGTCGAGGATGTCCAGCAGACCCTCGACGTAATCGGCGGCGATCTCGCTCTGCCGGAACAGGTCGCTCTCGGCGGGGGCCTTCTTCTCCCTGACCTCGGACGTGCCCTCCCCGGTCTCGGTGGAGGCCGAGGGCTCCTCGTCCACGGACTGGTCGGCGCTGGGGATGCTGGTGTCGGTCACGGTCTCATCTCCGTACTCGCTCGGCCGGACCGTCGAGGTCCGCTGGTCTCCCGGGAGCCGGCGGGAGGTTCGCCGGATGCCTCTCGGGCACGTCCGTACGGGCCAGTTTCGCCCGTGACCGCGCGGTGCGCGGCGGTTCCGGCCCGGCGCCTACTCCTCGGGGCAGCTCGGGAACCGGACGGGCCACCGCCGGTCGCGGCGGTGGCCCGGGGTACTCAGCCCTGTCGCTTGGCGGGGCGGTTGCCGGCCTTCTTCGGGTTGACCGGCTTGGCGCCCGGCTTCGGGCCGGCCACCTTCGGCGCGGCGGCCGGCGCCTTGGCCACGGGCTGGGCGGTCTTGCGGCCGAGCAGGCCGGTCTTGGCCGGCTGGACCGGACTCTTGCCGCCGGTGGCGGTGGTCTTCTTCGGCGGCACCAGCGGCGGGAACTTCCGCAGCACCCACTGCTGCTGGCCGAGCGTGAAGAGGTTGTTGGTGACCCAGTAGATGATCACACCGATCGGGAAGATCGAGCCGGAGACGAGCAGCGAGACCGGGATGCCGTAGAGCATCAGACGCTGCACCATGCGCTGCTGCGGGTCCTCCGCCCAGCCGGTCTTGAGGATCATCTGCCGGCTGGTCAGGTAGGTCGTGGCGATCATGATGAGCACCAGGACACCGGCGATCACCTTCACCGTGCCGGTGTTCGCGCCCAGCGGGGCCAGGTCGGCGGCGGTGGAGCCGAACCGGCCGGAGATGGGGGCGGTGAAGAGCTTCGCGCTGGAGGCGCTGTTGAACTGGTCGACCGTCCAGCCGTAGAGGGTCTTGCCGCCGTTCTCCGGGTTGAGCCGCTTGAGCGTGTGGAACAGGCCCAGGAAGACCGGAATCTGGAGGAACATCGGAAGGCAGCCCATCAGGGGGTTGGCCTTTTCCTTCCGGTAGAGCTCCATCATCTCCTTCTGGAGCGTCTCCCGGTCACCCTTGTGCTTCTCCTGGAGCTCCTTCACCTTCGGCTGGAGCGCCTGCATGGCCCGCTGGGACTTGATCTGTTTGACGAAGACCGGGAACAGGATCACCCGGACGGTCACCACCAGGAAGATGATGGCGAGGATCCAGGCCCAGTTCGTGCCGATGACCGCGCCGACGGGCACCCCGATGGCGTCCCAGGCCGAGTGCCAGGTCAGCAGGATCCACGAGATCGCGAAGTAGATCCAGTCGAGACTCAATTCTCAGGCTCCAGTCACGTCGGCACGGCGGCGACCGCCCGGCTCCGGCACCGGGTCGTGTCCACCTGGGTGAAAGGGGTGGCAGCGCGACAGCCGCCGGACCGTCAGCCAGGCTCCCCGCAACGCACCGTGCCCGGACACCGCCTCCACGGCGTAGGCACTGCACGACGGGTAGAACCGGCAGCGGGCCGGCAGCGCCGGACTTATCCACCGACGGTACGCGATGATGGGTGCCAGCAGCATGCGGGCACCGGTAGTCGGCGACGGAGTCGCGGTCCCGCCGTTCATCGCGACCGCCGTCCCCGGGGGGCCCGTGCGGCGGCCAGGGCGGCGTCCAGGTCGGCGCCGAGCCGCGCGTACGTCGCGTCGGCGGCCGGCGGCAGGGCGCGTACGACCAGGGTGCTCCCGGCGGGGAGCTCGGCCAGACGCTCCCGGACCAGGTGCCGGAGCCGGCGGCGGACCTTGTTGCGGACCACCGCGCCGCCGACGGCCTTGGACACGACGAAGCCGGCGCGGCGGGGTGCGGAATTCTCCGCACCGCTGCTCCGCGCCGGCTCCGGCGAGGGCGTCACGGCGTCGGTGTCGGCCGGCTCCGGGAGCGTCAGGTGGACCACGACGGCACCGCGGCCGACGCGTCGGCCACCACGAACCGCTGCGGCGAAGTCGTTACTGCGCCGCAGTCGCTGTGCGGCGGCCAGCACGACTGCCCACGTCCCCGTACCGGACGGCCTCAGGCCGCCAGGCGGGTGCGGCCCTTGGCGCGACGGGTCGAAAGGATGGCGCGGCCGGCACGGGTGCGCATGCGCAGCCGGAAGCCGTGGGTCTTCGCGCGCCGGCGGTTGTTCGGCTGGTAGGTGCGCTTGCTCACGTCAGGCTCTCCGTTGTGGTACGCCCCGCGCGGCGGATCGCCCGGGGTCCTGTGCTGGTCCAGATCACCTCGACGGTGACCTCCGATCGGCGCTGCCCGGTGACTCGGCCTCCGGTGGTGCGGGAGGTGGCCACGGACAGCGAGCATCTATCACCCTAGCAGAGGGCGAGAGAGCAGCCGCTCCAGCCTACGCAGGGGCGCAATGACCGTCAAACCTCACACTCCGGCCCCCGACCTGCGCCGAACCGCGACCGAAGGGGCGGATTTCACTGATGTCGTCAACGCCGGGCGGGTGTCGACGGTTGATGGCGTGGGGTCCCCGCTGTTAGCGTGCGCGATTGCGGTCGGCGTCGGGGCTCCGGGTTTGTCGCCGACCGGCAAGACCGGACAAGCTGTTGAATCGTTCGGCACGGTGAACCCGCTTCAGCGCCTCCGCGAATCCAGGGGGCAGGTCCGACCCGCGTCCGGTGGGCGGCCACAATCGGTCGGTACACACAGGCTGTGGATAACTTGTGGATAACGACCGGTCAGCCGTCCGGGCGGGCGTGAGGATCAGGCGAGGGGGTGGCACGACGTGACCGGAGCGACAGACCTTGCCGCGGTGTGGGCGGCGGCCACCGAGGAACTCGCCGACGAGATCATCTCCGCCCAGCAACGGGCGTACCTGCGCCTCACTCGACTGCGGGCGATCGTCGAGGACACCGCGCTGCTCTCCGTACCGGACGCCTTCACCCGGGACGTGATCGAGTCGCGGCTGCGCCCGGCCATCACCGATGCGTTGAGCCGACGGCTCGGCCGGGACATCCAGGTCGCCGTCACCGTGCGGGTGGCCGACGACCCGGCCGCCCGCCCGGCCGGCACGGTCTACCGGAGCAACCCGGAACCGCCGCCCGAACCGAACGGCCCGGCCGACCTGCTGCCGGGGTTCGACCGGGTCGGCCCGGCGCCGGCCCCACCGACCTTTCCCACCCCCCGTTCCGAACCGGGGTACGCCGAGCCGCGGCCCGAGCACGACGCGGAGGAGCCCGGCCCGCGGCAGCGGAACACCGACGGCGGGCGACCGCACCTGATCCCGGCCGGCCGGGACGCGCAGGACACGCTCTTCGGCGCCGCCTTCGCCGAGCCGCTTCGCGCCGCCCCCGAACGCCGTGCCTTCGACGAGCGCCCCGGGCCCGAGCAACCCGCCCCGGCCGCCGGCGGCTACGAGCCGCGCTACCGGGAGGCGCCCGGGCCGGGCGACACCCCGCCCATGCGCGGCCTGCCCCGCGACGCCACGGACAACGGCCCCGGGCGCGGCGGGCTCGACCACCATCGCCCCGGCGGCCAGGGCGACCGCCGACTGCCCGGCGGGACGGAGAGCGGCGGCAACCGGCTCAACCCGAAGTACATGTTCGAGACGTTCGTCATCGGCTCGTCCAACCGCTTCGCCCACGCGGCGAGCGTGGCGGTGGCCGAGTCGCCGGCCAAGGCCTACAACCCGCTGTTCATCTACGGCCACTCCGGGCTGGGCAAGACCCACCTGCTGCACGCCATCGGGCACTACGCCACCACCCTGGGCAACGCCCGCTCGGTCCGGTACGTCTCGACCGAGGAGTTCACCAACGACTTCATCAACTCGCTGCGGGACGACAAGACCAGCGCGTTCCAGCGCCGCTACCGGGACGTGGACATCCTCCTGATCGACGACATCCAGTTCCTGGAGAACCGGGAGCGGACGCAGGAGGAGTTCTTCCACACCTTCAACACCCTGCACAACGCCAACAAGCAGATCGTGATCACCTCCGACCGGTCGCCGCGCCAGCTCGCCACGCTGGAGGACCGGATGCGGACCCGGTTCGAGTGGGGGCTGCTTGCCGACATCCAGCCGCCGGACCTGGAGACCCGGATCGCGATCCTGCAGAAGAAGGCGGCGCAGGAGCGGATGTACGCCCCGCCGGACGTGCTGGAGTTCATCGCCTCCCGGGTGTCGAACTCGATCCGCGAACTCGAGGGCGCGCTGATCCGGGTCACCGCGTTCGCCAGCCTCACCCGTTCCACGGTCGAGTTGTCGCTGGCCGAGGAGGTGCTGCGGGACTTCATGCCGGACGGCGGCGGCCCGGAGATCAACGCCGACCAGATCATGGCCTCGACCTCCGAGTACTTCGGGGTGAGCCTGGAGGACCTGCGCGGCCACTCCCGGTCCCGGGTGCTGGTCAACGCCCGCCAGGTGGCCATGTACCTGTGTCGTGAGCTGACCGATCTGTCGCTGCCCCGGATCGGTCAGGCGTTCGGCGGGCGCGACCACACCACGGTGATGCACGCCGACCGCAAGATCCGTCAGCAGATGGCGGAACGGCGCTCGCTCTACAACCAGATCGCCGAGCTGACCAACCGGATCAAGCAGAACACCTGAGACGCTCGTCTCCCGCACTCGTCATGACAGCCCGGCCGGACGACTCCGGCCGGGCTTCTTCGTGCCCGTCCGGGTGCCCGGCACACGGTTCCGGCGGCGTCCGCGGACGCCGCCGGTTGACCCTCGACCCGGTGGAGGGCTCAGGATCGGTGTCGTGCTCGTCCACAGGTCGTACCGGTTGTCCACACCCCCTGTGTCACAGGCGGTGGATAAACACCGTCTGCATTTGGCCGGTTACCCACAGACTGTGGACAAGTCCTGGGGACGAGCCTGTGGACGCCTGTGCACAACGCCCACGTTGTCCACCGAAGACGGTCCGCCTGTGGGCAGCCTGTTGAAGGTTCTGGGGATGACGACGGCCGGCGTCGTCCCCGCCGTCCACAACACTGGGGAGAAACCCGGTGGATAACCGGTGGACAACCGGTGGACAGCGGTGGAAAACCCGGCGACTGGCGACGGCTGTGGACCGGGACACGAGTTGTACCCCTGGTTCTCCACAGCCAAACCACCGGTGGATAACCTGTCTGACCTGGGCAGACGCGGGTTCTCCACAGTTTGCACAGGTGCGATGAAGACGATGAGTTATCTCTTCTAAACAACAAAAACCAATCATCACCGTTGGACTTCCTGTGGATCGGGCTGAAGCACTGCCGTCGGCAGTCGCCCGGGCACCTGGATGCAACGGGGTCGGGCGCACAGCCGATGCCCTCGCGCCCTAAGGTTCGAGGGGTACCCGCACGGTCGGGCGGGGCGGGTGGCAGCGGTCGGCATGAGAGAGTTGTCGCTGACGTCGACGCGGAGGCATTGATGAAGTTCCGAGTGGAGCGCGACGCGCTCGCCGAGGCGGTCGCGTGGACCGCCAAGAGCCTGCCCAACCGACCCTCCGTGCCGGTGCTGGCCGGGGTGATGCTCCGGGTGACCGACGGCAACCTCCAGGTCTCCGGCTTCGACTACGAGGTCTCCAGCCAGGTGACCGTCGAGGTGCAGGGTGACGCGGACGGCGCCGCCCTGGTCTCCGGGCGGCTGCTCGCCGAGATCACCAAGGCGTTGCCGGCCAAGCCGGTGGACATCGCCGCCGTCGGCGCCCACCTGGAGCTGGTCTGCGGCAGCGCCCGGTTCACCCTGCCCACCATGCCGGTGGAGGACTACCCCACCCTCCCGGAGATGCCGGAGAGCGCCGGCACCGTCGACGCCGCCGCCTTCGCCGCCGCCGTGGCCCAGGTCGCCGTGGCCGCCGGCCGGGACGAGACGCTGCCGATGATGACCGGCGTCCGGATCGAGCTGTCCGGCAGCACGATGGCCATGCTCGCCACCGACCGCTACCGCCTCGCGCTGCGGGAGATGGAGTGGAACCCGGACGACCCGGAGATCAGCCTCAACGCGCTGGTGCCGGCCCGCACGTTGAACGACACCGCCAAGGCGCTCGGCCCACTCGGCGGCCAGGTGACCATGGCGCTCTCCTCCGGCGGCGCCGGCGAGGGCATGATCGGCTTCTCCGGCGGCACCCGGCGGACCACCAGCCGGCTGCTCGACGGCGCCAACTACCCGCCGGTGCGCTCGCTGTTCCCGGCCGACCACAACGCCGAGGCCCGCGTCGCGGTCGCCACCCTGATCGAGGTGGTGAAGCGGGTGGCGCTGGTCGCCGAGCGCACCACCCCGGTGCTGCTCAGCTTCAGCTCCGACGGCCTGGTGGTGGAGGCCGGCGGCACCGAGGAGGCCCGGGCCAGCGAGGCCATGGATGCCACCTTCACCGGCGACCCGCTCACCATCGGCTTCAACCCGCAGTATCTGATCGACGGCCTGACCAACCTGGGCGCCCAGCACGCCCTGCTGCGCTTCGTCGACGCCTTCAAGCCCGCGGTCCTTTCTCCGGCCGGCGAGGATGGCGAGGTCATTCCGGGGTACCGGTACCTCATCATGCCGATCCGCGTCTCCCGCTGATCGCAGGCAGCACCACCCAGACGTACGGAGGTAGCAGCACATGCAGCTCGGCCTGGTAGGACTCGGCCGGATGGGCGGCAACATGCGCGAACGGCTGCGCGCCGCCGGGCACGAGGTGGTCGGCTACGACCGCAACCCGGAACTCAGCGACGCCGCGAGCCTCGCGGAGCTGGCCGAGAAGCTCGATGCGCCCCGCGCGATCTGGGTCATGGTCCCCGCCGGCGTCACCGACGCCACCATCGACGAGCTGGCCGGCGTCCTCGGCGAGGGCGACATCGTCATCGACGGCGGCAACTCCCGGTTCAGCGACGACGCCCCGCGCGCCGAGCGCCTGAACGAGCACGGCATCGGCTACGTCGACGTCGGTGTCTCCGGCGGCGTCTGGGGCCGGCAGAACGGGTACGGGCTGATGGTCGGTGGCGCCGAGCAACACGTGGCGCGGCTCATGCCGATCTTCGACGCGCTCCGGCCCGAGGGCGAGTTCGGCTTCGTGCACGCCGGCCCGGTCGGCGCCGGCCACTACGCCAAGATGGTGCACAACGGCATCGAGTACGGCCTGATGCACGCCTACGCCGAGGGCTACGAGCTGCTGTCGGCGTCCGAGCTGGTGACGAACGTGCCGGGTGTGGTCAAGTCCTGGCGCAAGGGCACCGTCGTCCAGTCCTGGCTGCTCGACCTGCTCGACCGGGCCCTCGACGAGGACCCGGAGCTGGTCGAGCTGAGCGATTACACCGAAGACACCGGGGAGGGTCGGTGGACGGTCGACGAGGCGATCCGGCTCGCCGTACCGCTCAACGTCATCGCCGCCGCGCTCTTCGCCCGGTTCGCCTCCCGGCAGGACGACTCGCCCGCCTTGAAGGCCGTCTCCGCGCTGCGCCAGCAGTTCGGCGGCCACGCCGTCCACAAGCGCTGACCGGTATCCACAGGCTGTGTACGTCCGCCGGCTCGAACTGGTCGACTTCCGCTCCTACGAGCGGGTCGGCGTCGACCTGGAGCCCGGCCCGAACGTGCTCGTCGGCGCCAACGGCGTCGGCAAGACCAACCTGGTCGAGGCGTTGGGCTACGTGGCGACCCTGGACTCGCACCGGGTCGCCACGGACGCCCCGCTGGTCCGGATGGGCGCCACCTCGGCGGTGATCCGCTGCGCCGTGGTGCACGAGGGCCGGGAACTGCTCGTCGAGTTGGAGATCGTCCCGGGCAAGGCCAACCGGGCCCGGCTCGGCCGCTCCCCGGCCCGCCGGGCCCGGGACGTGCTCGGCGCGTTGCGGCTGGTGCTCTTCGCGCCGGAGGACCTGGAACTCGTCCGCGGCGACCCGGCGGAACGCCGCCGCTACCTCGACGACCTGCTGGTCACCCGCCAACCCCGCTACGCCGGCGTCCGCGCCGACTACGAGCGGGTGGTCAAGCAACGCAACGCGCTGCTGCGCACCTCGTACCTGGCCCGCAAGACCGGCGGCTCGCGCGGCGGCGACCTGTCCACGCTCGCCGTCTGGGACACCCACCTGGCGCAGCACGGCGCGGACCTGCTCGCCGGCCGGCTGGAGCTGGTCGCCGCGCTCACCCCGCACGTGGCGAAGGCGTACGACGCGGTGGCGGCCGGCCGGGGCGCGGCCGGCATCACCTACCGGCCCTCGGTCGACCTGCCCGAGGCGACCACCGACCGGGCTGCGCTGGCCGGGGCGCTGGTCGCCGCGCTCACCGCGAACCGCACCGCCGAGATCGAACGCGGCACCACACTGGTCGGCCCGCACCGGGACGACCTGGCGCTCACCCTCGGCCCGCTGCCCGCCAAGGGGTACGCCAGCCACGGCGAGTCCTGGTCGTACGCGCTGGCGCTGCGGCTGGCCGGGTACGACCTGCTGCGCGCCGACGGGATCGAGCCGGTGCTGGTGCTGGACGACGTCTTCGCCGAGCTGGACACCGGCCGGCGGGAACGCCTGGCCGAGCTGGTCGGCGGCGCCAGCCAGCTCCTGGTCACCTGCGCGGTGGACGACGACGTGCCGGCGACGCTGCGCGGCACCCGCTACACGGTCGGCGAGGGGACGGTACGACGTGCCGGATGACGACGAGGTACGCCTCCCGCCCGCACGGCTGGGGCCGGGACGCGACGGCGGGACGACCGCACGGGCCGGCCGGGGCGGGCCCGCCGCGCGTACCCCCGGGAAGCCGGCGGACGGCGAGCCGGCCGCGGCGCCGCCGGAGGGCGCGGCCGGGCCGGAGCTGGCCCGGGCGGTGCTGGACGCGGCGAGGGCCAAGCGCCAGGCCGCGGCCGGCACCCGGCGGCGCAGCGCGGTCCGTGGTGACGGCGAGAAGCGGCTGCGCGGCTACTCCGGGCCCGGCCCGGATCCGCGCGACCCGCAGCCGCTCGGCGCGGTGCTCGACAAGCTGGTCAAGGCGCGGGGCTGGCAGCAGCCGGCGGCCGAGGCGACCGTCTTCGGCGCCTGGGAGAAGGTGGTCGGCCCGGAGGTCGCCCAGCACAGCCGTCCGGTGAAGCTGGAGAACGGCGAGCTGACCGTGGAGGCCCGTTCGACGGCGTGGGCCACCCAGCTGCGGCTGCTGGCCGGCTCGCTGCTCAAGCAGATCGCCAGCGAGGTGGGCCACAACGTGGTGCGCAAGCTGCACATCCACGGCCCGGCCGCGCCGTCGTGGTCGCGTGGCCCTCGGCGGGTACGCGGACGAGGCCCGCGCGACACCTACGGCTGACCGTCAGCCGCGGTACGTCGGGCCCGTCACCGGGCCGGCTCACACGTGGCGGGTGGGCTCCACGTCGGCGTAGACGGCGAAGCCGCGCTCCGCGCAGCGCCGGTAGAACGCGGCCAGCACGCTCAGCTCGGCGCAGGTGAAGTTCCACTGCGGCGGATCGCCGCTCTCGTCGCGCAGCTTGTCCAGCCGGCTGTCCAGCCAGCGGAGCTGCTGCTCGGCCAGCCGCCCGTCACCGAGCAGCGCGCGTAGCACCTCGCTGACCGACTCGAACGTCACCGCCTCGCCGTACGGCCGGTGCCGGGTGATGAACTTCTCCACGCCCTCGGCGATCCAGGAGCAGCCGTCCGGGTCGATCACCGGGTCCTCGTCCTCGGCCGCGTTCTCCGTGGCGTAGAGCACATTCTCCAACCCGAGGATCAGGTCGACCAGTTCGGTGTAGGCGGTCGCCCGCACCGTGCCGGTCTTCGCGATCAACTCGGCGAGCGCGGCGGTCGGGGCGGAGATGCGTGGTACGTCCACGATCTCGCCGAAGTCCACGAACTCGGCCGGTGCGACCGGATCGTAGAAGCGGCCGGTACGCGGCCAGTGCACCGCGACGTTGTCCAGCCCCATCTGCGTCACCTCTCACCAAGCATCTGTCGGACCATCTCCGCCGATGGTCCCCGGTCCGGGCGCAAAAGATCAAGACCGCAACGGCGGCGCCGCAAAAGGTACGGCACGTCGCGTTCCACCGCGACCCCCGGCCGGGGTGATCGCCGATCATGGGCCCGGGGACGTCCACCGCTCACGGGGGCCGGTGGCGCGGCACGGCGTCACTGGCGTGTAGGGGGAGTCGCAGGCAGCGAGGTTCGCCCGGCTACGGCATTCTCAGCCGCCCTCAAGGGGTGCCGAGTGGCGGTTTGGTCGGCTGCGCACAGTAAGATTGGAGGCGAGACGAAAGACTCGACACGGAGCGACGGACACGGGCCCCCAGGGCCCTTGATCATTGTCCCGCGTCGGGTCCGAGCCGATCGCGATCCGCGGGCAACCGCGGCGCCCGGCGAACACGATCCGCACCCGGCGATCCCGGGGGCGGTCCGTGCACGCCGACGTCGCGTCCTGTCCGCCGAACCCGCGCCCCGCGCCCACGCGCGGCCGGTGCGAGAAAGTGGCCGAGCGTGGCAGCGGAGGACAACAAGAAGTACGGTGCCGAGTCCATCACCGTGCTCGAGGGCCTGGAAGCCGTCCGGAAGCGGCCCGGTATGTACATCGGGTCCACCGGCGAGCGCGGCCTGCACCACCTGGTGTGGGAGGTCGTCGACAACGCGGTGGACGAGGCGATGGCCGGCTACTGCGACACCATCGACGTGGTGCTGCTGACCGACGGGGGCGTCCGGGTCACCGACAACGGCCGGGGCTTCCCGGTCGACCTGCACCCCAAGCTGAAGAAGCCGGGTGTCGAGGTCGCGCTGACCGTGCTGCACGCCGGCGGCAAGTTCGACGGCAAGGCGTACGCGGTCTCCGGCGGCCTGCACGGCGTGGGCGTCTCCGTGGTCAACGCGCTCTCCACCCGGATGGCCGTGGAGATCCACAAGGACGGCTTCGTCTGGCGGCAGCGCTACGACCACTCCAAGCCGACGCCGCTCGAGAAGGGCGAGCCGACCGACCGCACCGGCTCCGCGGTCTCCTTCTGGCCCGACCCGGACGTCTTCGAGACCGTCGACTTCGACTTCCACACCATCTACCGCCGGCTCCAGGAGATGGCCTTCCTCACCCGCGGCCTCACCATCCACCTGCTGGACGAGCGGGTGCCGGAGGACGAGGACGGCAAACTCCGCGAGGTCACCTTCCAGTACGACGGCGGCATCGCCGACTTCGTCCGGCACCTCAACGCCTCGAAGAGCCCGATCCACAAGACGGTGGTCGAGTTCGGCGCCGAGGAGATGGGCATGTCGGCCGAGATCGCCATGCAGTGGAACGAGTCCTACGGCGAGTCGGTCTACACCTTCGCCAACAACATCAACACCCACGAGGGCGGCACCCACGAGGAGGGCTTCCGGTCGGCGCTGACCAGCGTGGTCAACCG
Organism: Micromonospora sp. NPDC049282; assembly: GCF_043197045.1. Lineage (NCBI taxonomy): Bacteria > Bacillati > Actinomycetota > Actinomycetes > Micromonosporales > Micromonosporaceae > Micromonospora > Micromonospora sp. NPDC049282. Next base: position 5,770 of record NZ_JBICSL010000011.1, on the reverse strand, counting down.
CTACGGCGTGGAGAAGAAGCTGCTCAAGGGTGACGAGCGGCTCTCCGGGGAGGACATCCGCGAGGGCCTGGCCGCGATCATCTCGGTCAAGCTGACCGATCCGCAGTTCGAGGGGCAGACCAAGACCAAGCTGGGCAACACCCCGGTCAAGGGCTTCGTCCAGCGGGTCTGCAACGAGTCGCTGGTCGACTGGTTCGACCGCAACCCGGCCGAGGCGAAGATCATCATCACCAAGGCGTCCCAGGCCGCCCGCGCCCGCATCGCCGCCCAGCAGGCGCGCAAGCTGGCCCGGCGTAAATCGCTGTTGGAGTCCGGCTCGATGCCGGGCAAGCTGGCCGACTGCCAGTCCACCGACCCGCGCGAGTCCGAGGTCTTCATCGTCGAGGGCGACTCGGCCGGCGGCTCGGCGAAGCAGGGCCGCGACCCACGGACCCAGGCGATCCTGCCGATCCGCGGCAAGATCCTCAACGTGGAGAAGGCCCGGATCGACCGGGTGCTGAAGAACAACGAGGTGCAGGCGCTGATCACCGCGCTCGGCACCGGCATCCACGACGACTTCGACATGGAGAAGCTGCGCTACCACAAGGTGGTGCTGATGGCCGACGCCGACGTGGACGGCCAGCACATCCAGACGCTGCTGCTCACCCTGCTGTTCCGCTTCATGCGGCCGTTGGTCGAGCTGGGCCACGTCTACCTGGCCGCCCCGCCGCTCTACAAGATCAAGTGGAACAAGAAGGGCGACGACGCCCAGTACGCGTACTCGGACCGGGAGCGTGACGGCCTGATCGCGCTGCGCCAGCAGAAGAAGGCCAACGCCAAGCCGGACGACATCCAGCGGTTCAAGGGTCTCGGCGAGATGAACTACCCCGAGCTCTGGGAGACCACGATGAACCCGGCCACCCGCACCCTGCGCCAGGTGACGCTGGACGACGCCGCCACCGCGGACGAGTTGTTCAGCGTCCTGATGGGTGAGGACGTCGAGGCCCGTCGGTCGTTCATCCAGCGCAACGCCAAGGACGTGCGGTTCCTGGACATCTGATCGGACGCGCGTCCGGGCCGGCCGGAGATCCACCGGTCGGCCCGGCGGTCCACAGAGTTATCCACAGTCTGGCCGCTTTCCACAGCCGTTATCCACAGCTAGATCACGACTCTGAGTCTGATAAGGGTTAACAGTGACCGATACTCCCGAGTCCACCCCGAACGAGCCGGAGACCCCGGAGACCCCGACCGTGGTCGTCCAGCACGACCGGATCGAACCGGTCGGCCTCGAGGTCGAGATGCAGCGCTCGTACCTCGACTACGCGATGAGCGTCATCGTCGGGCGTGCCCTGCCGGACGTCCGGGACGGGCTCAAGCCGGTCCACCGCAAGATCCTCTACGCCATGTTCGACTCCGGCTACCGGCCCGACCGGGGCTACGTGAAGTGCTCCCGCGTCGTCGGCGACGTGATGGGCCAGTTCCACCCGCACGGCGACTCGGCCATCTACGACGCGCTGGTCCGGATGGCGCAGCCGTGGTCGCTGCGTTACCCGCTGGTCGACGGCAACGGCAACTTCGGCTCGCCGGGCAACGACCCGGCCGCCGCCATGCGCTACTGCCTGACCGGCGATACGCAGGTCCGCCTCGCTGATGGCACCGACGTACCCATCGCATCTCTCGTGCCCGGCGCCGAGCCCAGCAGCGAGACCCCGATCGACCTGAAGGTGGAGGGCCTGATCGGTGAGCCGGTGCGGGCCTCGATGTTCTTCCACTCCGGCGAGCACCCGACGCTGCGGATCACGACCCGCGACGGGGCTGAGCTGACCGGCACCCCCAACCACCCGGTCCTCTGTCTCGTTGCCGGTTCGAACGGCGAGGGTCATCTCCGCTGGCGTCTGCTGTCGGAGCTCAAGCCCGGCGACGTCGTGGCGCGGGTCGGTTCGGGTGCAGTAGTTGCCGCCCCGGCAACAACAAGTGCACAAGATCTGGACGATCCGGCGCGGAAGCTGCCGTGGGAGGTTCCCACTACCGCCTTCCGGTACGCGGTGATCGCCAGTGTCACGGACGCCGGGGTTCGGCCGGTCTACAGCATCCGGGTCGACACCGACGACCACTCCTTCGTCTCCGACGGCTTCGTCAGCCACAACACGGAGTGCAAGCTCGACCCGCTGGCGATGGAGATGCTGCGGGACATCGACGAGGACACCGTCGACCTGCAGGACAACTACGACGGCCGGGCCAAGGAGCCCACCATCCTGCCGTCGCGGATCCCGAACCTGCTGATCAACGGGTCCGAGGGCATCGCGGTCGGCATGGCCACCAAGATCCCGCCGCACAACCTGCGGGAGATCGGCGCGGCGGTGCAGTGGTGCCTGGAGAACCCGGACGTCGACGAGGCGACCACGCTGGAAGCCCTGCTGGAGATCGTCAAGGGTCCGGACTTCCCGACCTACGGTCTGATCGTCGGGCAGCAGGCCATCCAGGACGCGTACCGGACCGGGCGTGGCTCGATCCGGATGCGTGCCGTGGTCGAGGTGGAGGAGGACAAGCGGGGCCGGCCGGCGCTTGTGGTCAGCGAGCTGCCCTACCAGGTCAACCCGGACAACCTCGCCGAGCGGATCGCCGAGCTGATCAAGGAGGGCAAGCTCGCCGGCATCGCCGACATCCGGGACGAGTCCTCCGGGCGTACCGGCATGCGGATCGTGCTGGTGCTCAAGCGCGACGCGGTCGCCAAGGTGGTGCTGAACAACCTCTACAAGCACACGCAGCTCCAGGAGACGTTCGGCGCCAACATGCTGGCGCTCGTCGACGGGGTGCCGCGCACGCTCAACCTGGCGCAGTTCATCCGCTACTACGTCGAGCACCAGATCGAGGTGATCCGCCGGCGGACCGCGTTCCGGCTGCGCAAGGCGGAGGAGCGGGCGCACATCCTGCGCGGCCTGAGCAAGGCGCTGGACGCGCTGGACGAGGTGATCGCGCTGATCCGGCGTTCGCCCACGGTGGAGGACGCGCGGCAGGGCCTGATCCGGCTGCTGGAGATCGACGAGGTTCAGGCGACCGCGATCCTGGACATGCAGCTGCGCCGCCTGGCCGCGCTGGAGCGGCAGCGGATCCTGGACGACCTGGCCAAGCTCGAGGTGGAGATCGCCGACCTCAAGGACATCCTGGCCAAGCCGGAGCGGCAGCGGAAGATCGTCTCGGACGAGTTGGGCGAGATCGTCGCGAAGTGGGGCGACGACCGGCGCACCAAGATCATTCCGTTCGACGGCGAGGTCTCGATGGAGGACCTCATCGCCCGCGAGGACGTGGTCGTGACGATCACCCGCACCGGGTACGCGAAGCGGACGAAGGTGGACCTCTACCGGTCGCAGCGTCGTGGTGGCAAGGGCGTGAGCGGGGCGACGCTCCGGCAGGACGACATCGTGAGCCACTTCTTCGTATGCTCTACCCACGACTGGATCCTGTTCTTCACGAACAAGGGTCGGGTCTACCGGGCGAAGGCGTACGAGCTTCCCGAGGCCAGTAGGGTGGCCAAGGGCCAGCACGTGGCCAACCTGCTCGCGTTCCAACCGGACGAGCAGATCGCGCAGATCATCGAAATTCCGAACTACCAGGTGGCGCCCTACCTGGTACTGGCCACGAAGAACGGCCTGGTGAAGAAGACGCGGCTCGAGGAGTTCGACTCCAACCGTTCCGGCGGCATCATCGCGGTCAACCTCCGCGATGAGGACGAGCTGGTCGGTGCGGTCCTGGTGGCGCCGGAGGACGACCTGTTGCTGGTGTCGAAGAACGCGCAGGCGATCCGCTTCAACGCCACCGACGAGGCGCTGCGTCCGATGGGCCGGGCCACCTCGGGGGTGATCGGCATGCGCTTCAGCGGTGAGGACGAGTTGCTCGCCGTCGAGGTCGTCCGGGAGGGTCTGGACGTCCTGGTCGCGACGAACGGGGGATACGCGAAACGTACCCCGATCGAGGAATACCCGGTCCAGGGCCGGGGAGGTAAGGGCGTGTTGACTGCGAAGATCACCGAGCGACGCGGTGGTCTGGTCGGCGCGGCCGTGATCGATCCGGAGGACGAGCTGTTCGCCATCACGAGCAACGGCGGCGTCATCCGGACTCCGGTGAAGCCTGTACGCCGTACGCGTGACCGGAACACAATGGGGGTCAAGCTGATGGACCTCCCGGACGGCGTGACTATCGTGGCGATTGCTCGCAATGCCGACGAGCCTGACGAACAGGACTAGTTGATGACGGAGACACAGGCGAAGTCGGGGAACAAGGGGACCTCGGCCACCCCGGTCGAGGAGGAGGCCGCGCAGGGCGGTACAGCAGCTACCGGCCGCGCGGCCGTGGGCCGGGCCACGGTCCCCGCCGACGCGCCTGCCCCGAAGTTCACCCGGGCCCCCGGCATGGCCCCGCCCCCCGACAAGCCGACCGAGGACTCGGGATCCCGTGAGTCGACCGAGACCAAGGTCGACGCGCCGACGTCGGCCGACGGCCTGGCGGCTCCGGCCGCGGCGAAGCCCGCCACGAGCACACCGCCGACCAAGGCGACAGCGCCCGCTCGCCCGTCCACCGGGACGACCGGCACACAGCCGCGCATCGGCGCCGGCCTGGGCACCGCCCCGAAGGCGACGCCCGACGCCGCACGCCCGGCCGGCGCCGGCACCCCTCAGGGTCGCCCCGCCAACGGCGGCGGCCTGCCGCCGGGCATCAGCGGAGCGGCGGCGGTCGGCGCCGCGCGGGTGGGTGAGGCGGTACGCGCCGCGCGTACCTCGGTCAGCTCGGCCGCGTCGCGCGGACCGCGCCGGGCCAGGCTGAACCTGAAGCGGATCGACCCGTGGTCCGTGATGAAGTTCGCCTTCGCGGTTTCGGTCGTGCTCTTCATCGTGGTGGTCGTCGCCACCTCGGTGCTCTACCTCGCGCTCGACGCGATGGGCGTGTTCAAGAGCGTCAACGACAGCCTGACCGACCTGGTGAACGCCGGCGGCGGCCAGGGCGGCGGCGGTGGCTTCCGCGTCACGGCCAAGGGCGTGATCCTGACGTCGGCGCTGATCGGCCTGGTCAACGTCGTGCTGTTCACGGCGCTGGCCACGCTGAGCGCGTTCGTCTACAACGTCTGCGCCGACCTGGTCGGCGGGATCGAGTTGACGCTCGCCGAGCGGGACTGAATCGACGACGCCGGGGCGCCGCGTAAAGCGGTCGCCCCGGCGTCGCGCGTCCAGGTAGGTTCATGGTGTCGGCGGGTGTTTCCGCCACGGGCCCCCCGATTTGGGCGCGCTGGCGGCGATGGGTTAACCTTGCTCGTCGCTACGCGGGGCTATAGCTCAGTCGGTTAGAGCGCAGAGCTGATAACTCTGAGGTCGCTGGTTCGATTCCAGCTAGCCCCACCGCACATCGTCCGACGCCAGTCGAGCGCGAGGGGTCAAGCCCATGTTCAAGAAGCTCCTGATCCTTGCCGGCATCGTCGGCGTCGCCGCCGTGGTGGCCAAGAAGGTCAAGGCCTCGAACGACGAGCGTGCCCTGTGGCACGAGGCCACCACCGCGCCCGACCTGCGCTGAGCGCGACACCGGGCGGTTCCCGCCCGGCACGGGGCCCTAGCTCAACTGGCAGAGCACTGCCTTTGCAAGGCAGGGGTTAGGGGTTCGAGTCCCCTGGGCTCCACCAGCACTATCCCTGGTTGATCTCGGTCCGAGTGTCGGCTCCGCCTGAAAACTGACCACGTGGTTCCGGCTGAATCGGGACCACCTCCTGAAGCATCGGGAGGTGCTGAGCGTGGAGGACTGGGCA
>NZ_JBICSL010000010.1:71437-240175 GCF_043197045.1 Micromonospora sp. NPDC049282 | reverse complement strand
TGGGATACCGCTTTCGATCACCCATGACCGGGTTAACGCCCGATCCGCCCAGGCGGTCACGACCAGAACTCACATTCAACCCATCGACTGGTCGCCATCAATGGCGAATCTGCCGCAAGGCCACCAACCGGACGCAACGTATAGATCAGATCAAGTTACTGCGGACCGCCCTCTGAAGAGTGGCTTCAGACCCAGAAGAGGGGGTCGCCGAGATTTTGCTGATCGCTGAGGGGCTGGCGGATTGGGCTTGAAGCACCGTCGAGGCTCGTGGTGTACCAGCCAGTGGAGTCGTTGATCGCCACCCGTCTCTTGTCGGAGGCGGGCAGGACCGTCGGTCGGGAAGCCTTGCTCGCCGGCGCGACCTGCTTGACCGTCACCGTCCCAGCAGGCATGTCGACCGTGGCCAGAGCGACGCTCCCGTAATACTGGCGCGACATGTCGAGGGCGGAGGTGCACAAGAACGAGGCCTTGTCGACCTGCGTCTCGCAGTCGTACGAGAAGTCGCCGCTGAGGACATCACCGCCCGGCTTGACCCCGGTGACTATCAGACTGGTGACCGTGTTGCCGCGAACGTAGACCCGCACATCAGACTTCTTCAAGTCGGCGATACGGAACTCTTTCTCCTGTCGAACGCTTCCCGCGCCCTCATCTCTCGGAGCTGTGTCCGGCTGGACCGGATCGACTGACATGACCCGGCCGGGCTCAGACACCGTGGCGCCGACCGTGGCTCGGATCCGGCCGTCCTCGCCGAAAGTCGGGTTGTCGAAGCACTGCTTTGGCTCGCCGAACGTCTGCGGTGGCTGCCACCGTCCCGACGGGACGTAGGTGCCACCGGTCAGCGTCGCCACTTGCAGCTCGCAATCGTTGGTGTAGGCCAGGCGTTGCATCGTCGCGTCGAACGCCTCCCGGCGGTTGACCTCGGCTTCGCCCGGCGCCACCGCAGTGGCGAGCAGATTGCCCGTGGTGACGTCATACACCAGCAAGCCCTTGCTACCAGCGGAGAAGTCGTCCTTCGAGACCACGATCCCCGACGGCAGACCAACCTGGCCCGTCGGCTCGATCACACCGTCGTCGCCCACCGGGGCGCTACTGCTCGTGGGCTGCTCAGACGAGCCTCCACCGCACCCACTCAACAGCACAGCAACAACACACACCACCGCGACCCGCCGCACGACAACCTCCCCAGGCCCGAGGCCGGGTGACGACCCCGCGAGCAGTGATCCTAAGCCACGCAGCTACACCCTGTAGTCCCCTCAATCCGGTCGACCGTGGCCGAGGTAAAGGCACGAGAATCGCTTAAGCCGGCGCAGGGCGAGATTGAGGTTCCCCCGGTAGCTCGGAGGCTTTCGATCAGTCCTGGGTATCGGCTCGTGACGCCAGGCCGGGATGGCGATCTCTTGCCCACACGCCCACGGCGCCGCGCTCATACGGACGCGATTCCTGACCCTGATCGGTAGCTGTCTCCATCAGTCACCACCGGTCAGGTAGGTGAACGCTTGCAGCTGCAGTCGCGCGGCCGCATTGGCAGCGAACCAGGCGAAGAATTCGCTGGTCGGGTCCAGCCCGCCGCGAGCCGTGTCGCACCAGTCCCGCCGATTGAGCACCGCGAGGTACTGCCGCACCAGTTCGTCTCGCTGCCCGCTGGTGCATCCGGACCGGTCAGGGGTGTTGTCGGCCAGGTGGTCGGCGATGGTCGCCGCGTCGACGTACCTGTCGACGGTGGGTGCCTGCCGGGCCAGGTGAGCAGCATGCGCGGCGAGGACGACCGGTGCCGGCGGATAGCGCGAGGGTCATACCCATGCCGCCGCAACCGGCCATGATCTTCAACAGGCACCCGGTGTGGTCGACCAGATCCTCGTCGACCTCACTGCCCACGATTGCCTCGTGCTGGTGAGCCGCGGTGGCCACCTCGCCGGCGAAGTGGGCGAGCCTGGCCCTGCTGGTCGCCGCGTCGGTGGCGACCGCCGGACCGACCCTCATCGCGCTCGTCGCGTACCGGCTGCGGCTGGTCCGGACCGCGGCCGTCTTCCTGGTGCTGGCCATCGTGATCGCCGTGCCCGCCGTACCGTTCGCCGTGCTCGCCGGCCGGGACCTCGCCCCGGCGCCGGCAGCGACGACGCCCGGACCACCGGGGTACTGCGTGGAACACAGCGGCGGTGACACCCGCTGCCCGGGCGGCTGACCGCAGCGGTTCCGTCGGACCGTCGTGCCATGATGCCGCTCACCTCAAGGCAATGGCCACCTGGCTCCGAGACTAACGGTCCGGATTTGTCTCGCTCAGACCGTGTGCTAGAGCCTGTGTCGAAGTCGGTCACCGCTACTCGTTGGTCGCGGCGACCCCTGCCCGGGGCCGCCGCCCCTGGGTCAGCCGGCCAGCATGGGCAACACCGCGACGGCGATCGCCCGGCTGGTATTTCTGGTGGCGTCTGCGATCGCCGGATCGAAGGCGTTGTCCGGGAGCCGGTTGGGCCAGACGACCTCCGTGTACGCGTACCCATTGTCGTTGTTGTACGCCGTGCAGTAGAGGTAGTAGCTGACGATGTCACCCTTGCGGGGCAACGGCAGCTCCGGGTCGAAGTCGGGTGACCAGAGTGTGCAGGACGGCGGTGCGAGCTTCGGCACCAGCTGGGTGTTGGCCGCGCGCAGGGTGTTCTTCAGCCCGTCGGTGGTCAGGCCGGTCCGGGCCCGTGCCACCAGGGCGATCGGCGTCACGATGTTCATCGCGAAACCGAGCTGGTCCACGCTCGCCTTGTCGGTCAGCGCGGAGATCATGCTCTCGATCGCCACCGCGCAGCCGGTGGCGTCCTGGGCGAACCGCTGCATGTTGTCCGGCGTCATCCGCTCGATGTCGAAGAACTCGATCACGGCGTGGTTGGCGCAGGCCCGGCTCTGCGCCGTCGCGATCGTCTGGATCTGCGCCAGGATCTCGGTTCGGGCCGAGTTGACCGCGGTCAAAATCTGCCGGGTCGCCTCCTGGATCGCGGCCTGAGTGTTACCGGCGCTCGCCCACGAGCTGACCGCACTGATCGCTGCGGTGATCACCTGGGTCCAGGCGATCGCGTACGCCGGTCGAGCGCCGGTGGGCGCCACCACCACGATGGACAGCAGGGCGGCCAGCAGGACGCGCACCGGCCGACTCCCGGCTCTCCTCTTTCCTCGGGTCATTTCTACGCCCTCTCGTCGGGGAGCCATCAGAGTCGACCATCCGGGTGACGGTGAGTGGCCGGTGCGGACGCGCCGCGTCACGGTACCGTGATGCCGCCGGTCGGATGCACGCTGCCGACCGCCCCGGCCGGACAGCACCGGACAGCCGGCGGCCGACCCCACCAGCGAGCGAGCGGAAGGTTCACGCCCGTGCCCGCCGACGATCCGGACGAGTTGCTCCGGCACTTCTGCGCTGATCTGCGTCTGCTCTGGACGCAGGCGCGGGGACCGAGCCTGCGGCTGGTGAGCGCCCGGGTCGGTCTCGGCAAGAGCCAGGTGGGCGCGATCCTCAACGGCACGGTCCGCCGGCCACCCGACTGGGACGTGGTGCGTCGCCTGGTGGAGTGCTTCCACGACCACGCGCGGGCACACCACCGGCTGTCCCAGCTGTCCCTGCGTACCGGGGTCGAGGAGACCTGGCGACCCCGGTACGCGATGCTGGAGTACGCCTTCCAGCGCAGGCGCACCCCGCCGGGTGGCACCGGTTCCCGCCCGCCGGCGGCGTCCCGCCGGTGGCCGATGCCCCGGCAACTCCCCCCGGTCGCCCGACACCTGGTGGGCCGGGCAGCCGAACTGGCCACGCTCGACAGGGCCGCCGCGAGCTGCGAAAACCAGGGCGGGTCGGCCACCGTGGTCGTGATCGACGGTACCGCCGGTGTCGGCAAGACCACGGTCGCGCTCTGGTGGGCGCACCGGGCCGGCGGCCGGTTCCCCGACGGACAGCTCCACGTCGACCTGGGCGGCTTCGACCCGAACGGCACCCAGGTCTCCCCCGAGAACGCCCTGCGGGGATTCCTCATCGCGCTGGGTGCCGACCCCCATCGGATGCCGGACGACCTGTCCACGCGCGTCGCGCTCTATCGCAGCCTGCTGGCCGATCGTCGAGTGCTGGTGGTGCTGGACAACGCCCGCGAACCGGGCCAGGTCCGCCCGCTGCTACCCGGCGGCCCCTCCTGTATGGCGCTGGTGACCAGCCGCAACCAGTTGACCGGCCTGGTCGTGGGCGAGGGCGGGCTGCCGCTCAGGCTGGAGTTGCCGACCCCCACCGACGCGGCGGAGCTGTTCGCGTCCCGACTCGGCACCGGCCGGGCAGCCGAGGAACCGGCGGCCGTGGCGGAGATCGTCGACCGCTGTGCCCGGCTACCCCTGGCCGTGGCCATCGCCGCCGCCAGCGCGGCCGCCCGCCCCGACGAACCACTCGCCGCGCTCGCCGCGCAGTTGCGGACCGGCACCGCGGTGCTCGACACGTTGTCCACCGGTACCGACGGCGCCGACGTCCGTACCGCCTTCTCCTGGTCCTACCGACGGCTGAGCCCGATCGCCGCGACCCTGTTCCGGGCGCTGGGGCTGCACCCTGGTCCCGACGTCACGGTGGCCGCCGCCGCCAGCCTCACGGGCGTACCCGTGCGGCAGGTCCGGCCGGCCCTGGCGGAACTGGCCCGCGCGCATCTCGTCTCGGCGCCCTATCGTGACCGGTACCGTACGCACGATCTGCTGCGCGCCTACGCGATGGAGCTGGCCCGGGCCACCGATCCCGGAGCGCGTCGACGGATGGCGCAGGGCCGGCTCCTCGACCATCTGCTCCACACCGCCTACGCCGCCAGCCGGATGCTGGACCCCCAGCGTCACACCATCGCCATTCCGCCGCCCGACGAAGGGGTGACCGTGGTCCCCCTCGGCGACGAGACCGCCGCACTGGACTGGTACGCGGCCGAGGAAACCACCTTGGTCGCGGCGATCCACAGCGCCGCGCGCACCGGCTTTCACGCCCGTGCCTGGCAACTGACGTGGGCGTGCGAGCCGATGCTGTACCGCCAGGTGCCCCGCCAGCAGTGGGCCGTCCTGCAACGGTTGGCACTGGCCGCGGCGCGGCGGCTCGGCGACCCGCTGGCCCAGGGCCACGCCCATCGCGGACTCGGCCGCGCCTACAGCAGCATCGACAACCGCAGATTCCGGGCCAGCATCCACTTCAACCGGGCCCTGAGGAACTTCGCCACCGCCGACCGGCCCGTCGACGAGGGCTACGTACGCTTGAACCTCAGCCTGCTCTGCGAGCGAAACGGTGAGTACCAGGCCGCGTTGAAGCACACCCGATGGGCACTGGAACTCTTCGAGCGTGCCGGTCACCGTCCCGGGCAGGCCCGCGCGTACAACGGCCTGGGCTGGCAGCATGCGTTGCTCGGCGACTACGAGGTCGCGCTCGCCTCCTGCGCCCGCGCCCTCGACCTGATGCGGGCGGTCGGAGACCGGCTCGGCCAGGCCCAGGCCTGGGACAGTATCGGCTTCGCCCACCATGGGCTCCGGCAGTACGGGGAAGCGGTCACCGCCTACCGCCGCGCGCTGGCCCTCATCCGCCGGATCGGTGAGCGGAACAACGAGGCGGAGATGTTGGTGCATCTGGGCGACACCCACCAGGCGGCCGGCTCCCCGGAGGCGGCCGGGCATGCGTGGCGGCAGGCGCTCACGATCCTTGACGAGCTTGGCGTCTCCGAAGCGGCCGCCGTGCGGGCACGGCTCGACGGAACACCGCCCACGCGGCCGGCAACGCCACTCGGCTGACGCGGACGGCGCCGTCCCGCCACCGGCGGCCCCTGTTGTGTCGGTCCCACCCGTCAGGGCCTACGTCGCACTTGTCAGCGGCGCGCGCAGGAGGACTCTTTTCTGGGTCTTCTGCCCGATTCGTGGGTCGTTGTTGATCATCTGCTGCGGAGTTGGGGTCGGTGGCCTCCGAGGCTGAGCATGGCCCGGTCCGCCGACGCTGGTGATGCGGCCGCCAATGGTTTCCGAGCGTCGGCAGGGTATGACGCTTCAGCTGGCCGGCCACAGCCCTGGCCCGGTTCGCGGTGATCAAGCGATCATGGCCGGAAAGCAGGCCGGATGAGGTGGTCAGCCACCGAACGGCTGTCGAGACGGCACAGCGCAGCAGAGGAGCGGTATGTCTGACGAGCTCGGCGTGACCGGCACTCCCGCCTTCGTCAGCGGCTCACCGCGTGACGTCGCGGTGATCGGAGCAGGCATGGTGGGCCTGTCCACGGCCTGGTTCCTGCAGGAAGCGGGCGTACAGGTGACGCTCTATGAGCGTCATCACGTCGGCGCCGGCTCGTCGTGGGGCAACGCTGGCTGGCTGACTCCGGGGCTGACCGCCCCACTGCCGGAACCTGCGGTGCTGCGTTACGGTCTGCGCGCGGTGCTCAGCGCCCGATCCCCGGTGTACCTGCCGCTGCGGGCCGACCGTGACCTGTGGCGCTTCCTGCTGTCGTTCGTGTTCCACAGCACCGCCAGGCGGTGGCGGCGGGGCATGGCCGCCTACGTCCCCCTCAACGAGCGCTGCCTGGATGCCTTCGATGCCCTCGCGGCCGGCGGTGTGAGCGCCGTGACGACGCCGGCGGATCCCTTCCTGGCCTGCTTCGCCCGCGAGCGTGACAGCCGTGGGCTGCTGGACGAGTTGGAACAGATGGGCGACGCCGGTCAGGACGTCACCTTCCGCCCGGTGACCGGACAGGTGGTCCGATCGATGGAGCCCGTTCTGAGCGACCGGGTCGGCGCCGCTGTCCAGATTTTCGGGCAGCGGTACCTGAACCCTCCCGAGTTCATCCTGTCGCTGGCGGATGCGGTCCGGGCCCGCGGCGGCCGCATCATCGACAGCAGCGAGGTGACCGGCCTGCAGCCGGAAACCACCGACGTCCGCGTCACCGGCCCATCCGGGCAGCAGCACCGCCATGACGCTGTGGTCATCGCCACCGGAGCGGAATTCGGTGAGCTGGCCGCACGCTTCGGGGTACGCCGCCCGGTACAGGCCGGGCGCGGCTACAGCTTCAGCGTGCCCGTCGAACGGATGCCCGCCGGCCCGCTGTACTTCCCGGCGCAGCGGGTCGCCTGTACTCCGTTGGGCGGCCGGTTGCGGGTGGCCGGGATGATGGAGTTCCGCCGGCCTGCCGACGAATTGGACCCGCGACGCATCACCGCCGTCGTCGACGCGGTGCGGCCGTTGCTCAACGGGGTGAACCTTGATGACCGCCGCGACGAGTGGGTCGGTTCCCGGCCGTGCACCCCTGACGGCCTGCCCTTGATCGGCACGACCGCCGCGCCGCGGGTGTTCGTCGCCGGTGGCCATGGCATGTGGGGGATCGTTCTGGGGCCGATCACCGGCCAGTTGGTGGCCCAAGCGGTGCTCAAGGGTGAGGTGCCCGCGGAGCTGGCGCCGTTCGACCCGCTGCGTTAGCGGGTGCGTCAGCACTGCCGAAGCCCTTGCCGAACTTCCGGAACGATCAATTCAAGGTGGTCCGATGCTGCTGGTGAGTTCTCGCTTGCACACCGTCGCTGCGGTCGCGGCGTTCGGAGCTGTCGATCTCACGGTGCCGCGGCTGATCGCCGCAGTTTCCGACGGCTGCTCCTCGAGCATGACGACGACCGGGCAACGCAGCCCGCAGCCGTCGGGTCGAGACCCACCGGCGAGCGGGGTAGTTCACATCACGCGACCGATCGCCAGGGCGAAGCCATTCGAGCTTCCGCCCTTCTTGCTTTCCGAAGCACTTTCGGCTTCCCGACCAAGGAGCGGCACATGAGCGTCGACATGGAAGTATCCGACCAGGGCCGGCTCGCTGGCCTCCGCGCGTCGCTGAGCGAGGACTTCGCGGCCCAGACGACCCGGCTCAAGGAACTGACGGAGATCTCGGCCGACACCGGCGACCCCGGCGAAACACACAACCGCGCGGCACTGGTGGCGGCCACCCGGCACAACCTCGAGCAGATCACCGGCGCGCTGCTCCGCATCGCCGAGGGCAGCTACGGTCGCTGCGAAAAATGCGACAGCCCAATCCCCGCCGAACGGCTCGAAGTGCTACCGCATGCCCGGTTCTGCGTCCCCTGCCAGCAGAAACACAAGGGCTGACGGAATGCTGCGGCAGCGGCCGCGCCGGCCTTGTCGCCGGCGCGGCCGCTGATCGTGGCAGCACTCAGCCCCGTCACCCGGCAGCCGGATGGCGGGGCTGCCGAGCGCCGGTGACGTCTACGTCGATGACGTCCAGGATGCCCAGCAGTCCCGCCAACGCGATCGCCTCGCCACGCGAGAGAGTCAGGCTGCAGGTGGCATCGGGATCGTCGCTGACGCCGTGAATCAGCTCGCGTCGACCGCCGGCGTAGTGGGTGACAACGCCGACCCGATGACCGGTGACGGTGGTGAACGCGTGGCACTGTCCGATGCCCGGCAGCGGTGTGAATTCGACGTCCATGACAAAACTCCGGAAGAAGACGACCGCAACCGCGGCCGGGAAGTAGATACGGGTGCGGGACCGGCCCAGGTCAGCCCGTGAGTAGACGGCGCAGGCCGGTGAGCGTGGCCAGCGGAGGTTCGGCGGGCATCGTGACGGAGCGGCCGGTCAGCGCGGCCAACCTCGCGGCGGTTCCGGGGGTGGTCGCACCACCACCGGTGAGCAGCAGCCGCCGCTGACCACCCCGCGGACGGTCGAGACGGCGCACACAGTCGGCGATCGCCGGGATCCGGTCGACGGATCCGGCGTCCTCGACACGCTCCGCCGCGACGATGCTGCGGTCACAGATGCGTGCCACTTCGGTACGTCCAGATCCGATGTCCACCACGACCACGTCACCGCCCGGGTCAGGACGGCAGGCCAGTGCGGCCGCGAGTGGCTCCTCCACTGCGTTGACCCGTCCGCCGACGGCACGGCGGACCGCGGCGACGAGCACGTTGCGCTGGCGCAGGGTCGCGGTCGCCGGCACACCGACCAGTACGGGATAGGCAGTGTCGGATGGTAGGCGGATATCGGCGGTCAGGAGCCGGAGCAGGTACACGCAGGCGAAGAAGTCGCGCACCACACCGTTGCGCACCGGCCACGTGGCGGTCACACCGCGGGCCTGCTCGGTCAGCGCGGCTCGTCCGGCCACCTGCCGGTCGGTGCCGTGGCGGCGGAGCACCATCGGTTCAGTGATCACCGTTCCCGCCTGCGGCGTCCATAGCCGGACGGTGGACGTTCCGAGGTCAAGGGCAAGGCAAGACTGTACGCCCGGACGAGCGTAGGCACCGGCGGTCAGCATGTCGCCCACCCGGGTGCGTCGGGGACCAGGTGTCGAGGGTCAACGAAGGGAAGCGACGTCGCCGGCAGGTCAACGGGCGTGCCGAAGCGAAAGTCATGAACGAAGGGTGGCATGGTGCTCCCAGCCAAGGGGCAGCGTCGTGTCCGACGCCGCGCAACGGGCGGCTTCAGGCGGTGAGCGTCCACGTCGGCGGGGCCCGGTCCGCCGACCATGCCGGTACACAGGCCGGGACCGCACGGCGGGTCAGCCGGAAGACGATGCACAACCCGATGTCCCGGGCGGTGGACACGACCAACACCAGCACAGCCCATACGAGTAACGTCGGCACCGCGACTCGCCGGCCGACGCCGCCGAAGCCGGGTCCGTCATGCATGTCGGCCACCATAGCCGTCCAGAACAGGAAGGGCCACGACACCACGCAAGCCGTCGACCGAGGTCTCGGGCATCCGGCCTGCACCGCGGCCCGTGACCGCAGGCCGGGTTGCCGGGCGTCGGCAACGGGCACGACGAAGCTTCGCCCGATCCGACCGCTGTCACTCAGCTGTTCAGCGGCGACGATGGGATTCGGCAAACGCTCGTATCAATGAAAGTGATCGGTGTGACCGTGTCCGCGAACGTTCTCTCGCCCGACCAGCGCGCTGCCGGCATGTGTCGCTCTGTCCCGCCGACCGCGGTCGCGATCGACTTCGGCAGCAGCTTCATGGGCGTCTGGGCGGCGCACCGCGGCACCATCAGCGCGCCGTGCGGGGACGCGTTCACCTCCGCCGGTACTCTGATCCGGCGCGGCCGCATCGTCGACGCCGACGGCTGCGTGATCCTGCTGTCCCAGTTGATCCGCCGCTTCAGCGAACCGGTACCTCCCGGCGGTGTCGTCGCGGCCTGCCGCCCGGTCCTGGCCGGCGAACACGAGCAGACCGTGATGCGCCGCGTCGTCGAGGCGGTCCTCGCACCCTCCCGCCTAGGTTTCATCGACACCGTCCGCGCCGCCGCGATCGGCTCGGGAGCAGCCGCCGGCAGCCTGCTGGTCACCGACGTCGGAGCCCAGCTGACCGAGGTCGCCCTGCTGGACCACGGGCGGATCGTCGCGGCCCGTCGCGCCGACATCGGCACTCGCGACCTCGCCCGCGGCGCCACCGTCGACCTGGTGAGCGACGTCGTCGCGCACCACCTCAAGGCCCTGCGGGGCACGACAGCGCAGACGCAACTGGCCCCCGCCCTCACCCGCGGGCTGCTGCTCGTGGGCGACGGCGCCACCCATCCCGGCCTGTCCGCAGCGTTGTCCGCCGCGCTCCGCCTGCCGGTGCACCGCGCCGTGTCTCCCCGCACCGCGGCGCTCAACGGTGCCGGGCTGGCCGCCATGTCGTTGCTGCGCCATCCCGCCCCGATCTGACACTCGGCATCGCTGAAGGACACCGATGACAATCCTCAGCACCCGACCGAGACCGGCGGTGATCGGCGAAATCCCTGGAACTGCTGTGCGCCATGATCGAGGAGCAGTTCCGGCGCCGCGTCACTCTGTTGTCGGTGGCTGCCCTGCTCGGCGGTGTGGTCGGCAAGTGCTGCTGCTGACCACACCGTCTCACGCGTTCAACGCTGTTGTGCCGGTCCTGGTGCTGGCAGCGAGTCTTCTGCTGGCCGTGCAACCACGTATGGCGCGGTTGTCGACCCGCTCCGGCGAAGAACGTGCGACCGACGCGCCGGGAGCCAATCCGCGGTCTGGCTTCATCCCGCCGGAGGCGGACGGCACCATCACCTGGACGGCGGCCACCAGGATCGTTGTCCGGTTGTACGCCGATGGGCAGACCGGCACCGGCTGTGGTGGTCACGCTGCCGGGTACGTCACGTGTCCGTCTGCGTCGACCGATGGCATCGCGCCCCACTGGCCCAGTTCGTGCCGTCGTGGCTCGGCGTCTCCGATCAGGTGCCACACCGTCCAGCCCTGGGCCGCGAGGGTGTTGGCGATGAGCAGTCGGTGGCAGCGCCACGGCATTGGCTCGCCGCACATGACCGCGACGCGGTGGTTTTCGGCGAGGCCGGTCAATGTCTCCATGCCTTTCCGATACCCGGTTTCGAGGGTGTAGTCGGCGTAGTTTTTGAAGCTTGGCAGGCGCCACCCGGCGTTGATTTCAGGGTCCACGTCCTGCTTGCGGCGCCGGCCTCCCAGTTCGGGCAGGTGGACGTAGTCGATGCCGGCCCGAGTCAGCCAACGCGGCATCGCGTCGCGCCCGAACTGCGGGTTGCGTCGCGATCCAGGCTGCGCGCGCACGTCGGCGAGCAGATTGATGTCGTGCTCGTGCAATGGCTGCAGGAATGCCGATTCCGGACACGTCCAGTGCCCGATCGTCCAAATCTCTCGCGATGTCATATGCCGGCTTGGTTGGCGTAGAACTGGTGGTCTTCGCGCCAGCCGCCTGCCGCATGCCGATGTGGCGGTAGTCGACGACGGACCCGACAGCCCTGACCCATTTGACCATTTTGAAGCCGAGCTGGGTTTCCAGCCGGAGCCGTGCGGGCGCGCCGTGCTCGATCGACAAGGGAGCGTCGTTCATGTCCAGGGTCAGCACGGCCTGCGGTGCGGCCACCAGAAACAGCGGGATCGACTCGTAGTGGACGCCGGAGTTGCCTTCGGTCTCGGCCTTGTCGTCGAAGGCCGGAGCGGGCCAGCAGCAGCAGGAAGAAGATGCTGAGGAAATGGGTGAGGATCATCCAGAGCGGAAAGAAGCTGGGCATACCGGCCTCCCGGCTAGCCGGCCGGATTGCTTCCCACGTGCCCGGCCGGATCGTTCAACGCCGCCCCTCCCGGGCGGTCAGGGCAGTGCGGCCTCCAGCACGCCGTTCGTGATCCGCGTGGCCAGCACCTGCTGGTCTGTGCTGGCCGGACCGTGCACCGCCGCTCCGTCCTTCAGTTGGAAAGTGCTGCCGTGCCAGGGACAGACGACACAGGCCTGCCCGTCGACCTGGACCAGCTTCCCCTGGTCGAGCGGCCCGCTCTGGTGAGCGCAGCGGGCCGGCATCACGGTGATGTCGCGGCCGTCGCGATAGACCACCGGCCCGCTCCTGCCCGGGCGTCCGTCGCCGCCCGGGCATCAGGTCAAGGATCGCGCTGCTCATCCAGGCGCCTATCGGGATCTGCACCAGCGCCGGGTGCAGCGGGTGGCCCAGCCACACACCGTGCAGAGCATCCTTGACCCGTTGCGGCCGCAGCAGCGACCACACCTTCGGCTGGAGCCGGTCCCCCACACGATCCAGCGCGGACGCCCGCTCCAGCTTGTTCATCAGCCCAGCGCGCATGGCGCCGCCTTTACCCCGCCATCGAGCCCTCAAACCCCACCGCCCGCTTCCTTCGCCTCCGACGAGGCCCACCACTCTCGAAGAACTCGGGCCTGCTGCACGGGTAGGCCCGCCCGACTGGCAGGGTCGGGGGCAATGGCCATATCTGGCTCCTGCCAGCAAGCAGCGGAGGCGTCGAATAACCCGGCTCGCGTGGGCACTGAGGTCCGGGTGTACGTCGTCTGCACCCAACAAGCCACCTACCGAGGTCGCGCGCCCCGCATGCCGCTCGCCACCAAAGTAGGCATGGCCTGGTAGTGGACTGGCCGAACCGGGGACAACCCTGCCGCCGAGCGTTACGGAGGGGCGACTGTACTGCGCCCGGACAGCGGCAAATCCGGGTGCTCGGACGGTGTCGTGGTCGGATCACCCTGGCGAGGGCTCTGGCGTGACTGGATGGTTTACCCGGGCAGTCGGTCCCGACTCGGGTCGGCCGGCACGCTACCGTCTGCATATCGTGGCGGTTACGCTTCCAGATCCGCAGCGAATAGCCCCGTCCTGAACAGCACGAGGAGACACCGATGGCCGACGCCACCAGCGACGCCGATCCCACCGCTGACGCCGAAGCGGGAACCGAGGAGCAGCCGCAGCCCTTCGAGAACCGGGCGGCACGCCGGTCCAAGGGCAAGGCCACCGTCAACCACATCGGGGGTACCGCGAGCCGCGTCCACGGCCGTTCCGGCACGGTGCAGGGTCCTCGCCAGTATGGCAACCGTCGAAGCGGCTGATCTTCGGACCTCCTGGTCACGGCCGTGTTCGGTAGCTGTGGCCGCTACCGGCGTCCAGCCGCTGCCGCAGGTTCGTTGCAGGACGGTGAAGGCGAGCCACCCGGGTGACGATGAGGGCACGGTTAGTACCGGCGCTGTTGCAACAGCAGACTCGACTCGGCAGGAGCCTGCGTCGGCCTCCAAACGGGCCGTGACCGTCGGGTAGCGCGTGACTCGCGGCAGATCAGGACGTGTGATCTTGGCGGCTCGGCTGGCAAATGCGGTGGCGTCAGGTCGCGCCGAGGAGGTCCCACCGGTTGCCGGCGATGTCGAGGAAGACCGCAACCCGGCCATAGGGCTCGGTCCGCGGTCCCCGGACGAAGGTGACACCGGCCTCGTCCATCCGCCGGTAAGCAGCGTCGAAGTCGTCGACACGGAGGAAGAACCCGACCCGGCCGGCTACCTGGTTACCGACAGCGGCACGCTGGTGTTCTCCGTCGGCGCGAGCGAGCAGAATCCCGGTCTGGGCACCCGGGGGCCGGACGACGACCCATCGCTTGGGTCGTCCGTCATTGGTCAGCGATGGAGAGTCCTCGATGAGGTCGAAGCCGAGTACGTCGATGAAGAACGCGATCGCCGGGTCATACTCCTCGACAACCAGGGCAACCAAGTCGATCTGCACCGCGGCAGCGTACGCGGGGTCGTGTCATGCTCGCCGCTCGCGTGCCGACAGCGGCAGAACAGTGCACGTGATCTCGTGCTCGCGTCCACGAATTTCGCCAATATGGAGCCCTTTTCATCCTGCGTAGCGGTTGGCTTCGACGTGGTGCAGGACGAGGATGGCCTGCACGATCGGAGTCGCTCGGCGTGGGCAGCAGCGCAGCTTGGCCAGGATCTTCCAGGTCCTGAGAGTGGCGATCGCACGTTCGCCGCGGGCGCGGATCTTCGCGTGGGTCCGGTTGACGGCTTTCTGCCGGCGTGACAGCTTCGGCCGGAATCGGCGTCGCTTGAATGGGGTGCGCACGCTGCCGCGGGCTCCTTGGTAGCCCTTGTCAGCGACGGTCATCGCGTCTGCGCTGGTCAGCGCGTCGATGATGCCGTGGGTTCGGGCGGCGGTCAGGTCATGGACCGAACCGGGCAGGCCGGGTGAGGCCCTTCGGTGACATGTCCCGTGGCTGATCTACGTCGAGGTCTCGCTGATCATGAAAAGCGTGAGTGTTGGGCTATGCCGTCGATGACGGTGAGGTGGTGCTTGAGTCGGTATGCGTCCTTGATCGCGACGCGCCTGATGACAGGTATGGCCAACCTGTCGATAGTTGGTTCGGGTGACGTTCGATGAGGACGGCCCAGTAGTGGTGGTCCGGCTGTCGATTCCGGTGCCCAGGGCTGCGTCTCGGCCCTGAAGACCGTAATCTTGCGGCGTCGGTCACTGGTGCGTCTCGGAGAGTAGCGAAGAAGTGTTGGTGAGTGCCGCGCCGCGACGATGGCGCGGTAGGTAACGGTCGTCTGGGAGGAACTGCGTGCCGAACCCGCCACGGCTGTGGTGGCAGGACATCGATCCGGTCGTGTGGCGGTGCTTCGGCCAACCCGAGGACCTGGCGCGCGAGCGCAACACGGCAGTGTTGGCAGCCCTGGAGGAGTTGGCGACACGCGCCCCGATGTCGACGCCGGCCGACATCGCCGCGCAGATGCGCGACGTCGGCTTCCGCGACCAGGTGACAGAACTCGAGCTGCGTACGGTGCTCGACTACCTGACGAGCGGGCATCTCGTCGAGCCGTTCCGGGACTATGCGGCGCTCAACGCGGGTTTGGATGCGGTGGTCCGCCGGCAGGAGGCGTGGGCGCTGACCAAGATCGGCCGGGCCGTGGTGGCCGCGGTGCGCACGGCTGTCGTCGACTCGCGGCGGGCGTTGCAACTGCCGAGCCGTCTTCTCGACAGCGTCGAACGCACGGTCCGTGATCTGATCGAGCATCTCTCTTCCGACGCTGGGCTGCTGCCAACTGACCTGGATGACGTCCGGACGAGGCTGGACGAGATGCAGCGTGTCACCGCCGACTTCTACGCTGCGCTGGCGCAGATGGTGCAGTCCGACGTCACCGATGATCTGCTGTTCGGGGAGAACCGTGATCGTGTCATCGAGGCCCTGCGGCAGTTCCCGCGCGAGTATGGGCGAGCGCTGCGCCGGGTCGAGGCGGCCCTGACCGACTTGGAGTCGGCCGGGCACCGGCCGCTGGTCGAGACCGCCGCCATGCACGCGGGCCTGCTCGACGCCCGCGATCAGCAGGACTGGATCGACGAGCGGGTGCGTCGGCTGTCCGACCTTGCCGCCTGGTTCGCCCCTTCGGGTTCGGTGCAGCGGCTGATCTCCTCGGCGGCCGGCGCCGTGCACACCCTCCTGGTGGCCATCGATCGACGCTACACAGCCCTGCGGCGCGGCTCGGATCTGGCCGCCGACTTCCGGGAACTCGCGTACAGCTTGTTCGCCCAGCCGGACGACGAGGCTGCCCGCCGAGTGTATGCGGCCGCGTTCGGCCAATGGCCTGCCGTGCATGCGGTCGTCGGGACGGCCGAAGAAGACGTCGCCCACGCCACCCCGGCAGCCGGTGGGATCAGCCGGCACCAGGTGGATGTGATCCTGCGCGAGCACGAACGCGTCGGTCGCTCCAGCGGCCGTCCCCGCAAGGTCCCGGACGCCGGTGCTGCCCGGGCTGCCGCTCTGGAGAAGGCCGCCGCCACCGCAGCGAACCGGCGGCGCTTCAGCGCGTTGCTGGCCACCGACGGCGAAGTGCCGCTGAGTCATTTCACCGGTCTGGAGACACCGGCGTTGGTGATCCTGCTCGGCGCGATCGAAGTAGCGCGCAACACGATTGATGCCGCTACCGGACACGGCGAAGTCCATGCCGAGGGTGCCAGCGTGGTCGTCCGGGTCCGGTTGGGCCGCCCCGAGACCCACCTGCCGGTCCGGTTTGCCGAAGGGACCCTGGTGGCGCCGGAACTCTTGATCACCGTGACCCCGACCGAAGCCGCCCACGATCCGCAGGTCGTGATGACGGAGGGCGCCGCATGACCCAGCGGCTCCTCGACCCGGATCTCGCCGACGCGGCACGCCACCTGATCCTCACCTGCCGGATCTCTTCAGCCGATGACCCGGTTCGCTACCGTGTGGTGCTGCGCGGCCGGCGGGAGATCACCGACTTCTTCCGTACGGAATTAGGGTGGACTCTGCACATTCACGACGTTGGTGGGATGGTGCGCCTGCATAAGCGCCGTGACGATGTTCCCGGGGACCGCGGACCGCGGCTGCAGCGGCGAAGCGGACGAGGCGAGTTGGCTCCCGCTCAGGTGCTGGTGCTGGCCGCGCTGGTCTGTGAACAGCTGTGGCGGCGTCCGCGGATCAGCCTGCGCGAGCTGTTGCAGTCGGTGGCTCAGGTGTGCGCCGCCGAGGCGGCCACGGGTCGGCTACCGGCTTTCCGGATCGTGGCAGCGGACGGGGTCAGCAAGCGTGAAGCACAGGCCGCACGGGCGAACATCGTGGACGCGATAAAGCTGCTGCAGGTCGACGGGGAGATCAGCGTCGACGCGGACCTGGACCGGGCAGTGACAGACGAGAACGCGGAGGTGTTCATCACCGCTGACCGCGACAGCCTCGCCAACAAGTTCGCCTCGCTGTCACCGACGCTGTTGTCGTTGAGCGACCGGGCCCCCAGTCAGCACGTCACCACGCTGACAGCGATCTCGCTTCCTGACGCCGAGCCGGACGCCGTCGCGCAACGGCAGGCCAGCGTGGAGGGGCGCCGGCTGACCGCGCTGCGGCGGGTGGCGGACGACCCTGCCGCTGACCCGGAGGACGACCCGAACCCGGTCGGCTACCTCGCCACCTCGACCGGCCGGGAACGCGCGTTGAACATCGCCGCCGCGCTGGGGCTGGTCGCCACCGTGCGCCGCGACTGGTGGGAGATCACCGACCCGACGGGAACCGCCTCTGAATTCGACTTCCCGCAGGGCCGCAAGACAGAGCGCCAGGGTGCGCTAGCCCTGCTGTCGCACCTGCCGCACCACGGCGCGTCCGAGGTAACCGCCGGGGAGATCACGACATTGTTCGAGGAGATCCGTCGAGACATGCCGCGGTGGGCGGCCGGCTATGCCGAACGACTGCCCGTTCTGGCCCGTTCCGCTGCCGGGGAACTGGTCACCGCCGGCCTGCTCCGGGTCACCGGCGACGAAGACCGATGGCAGATCACACCGGGCGTGCACCTGTGGCGCGTGCGGGCACGGCATGGCCAGCCCGCTCGTCCGGGCCGCCACCGCACGGAAGCCGACTCGGACACGAGGGAGGAGCCGGCGTGACCCTCATCGCGCACCCAGGCCGACAGCCGACCGGAAGCCACGACAACGCCGGCCCGGTGGCGGATTGGAACGACGGACCGGTCGCTGCCGACAGGTGGCAGCCAACCCGGGCCGGTGCGGTGAACTCGTGGGCGTGGACCGACGAGACGCTCATGTTCGCCGACGGCTGGCTGGCGCTCGCCGGGCCAAACGGATCCGGTAAGTCCTTGACCGCCTCGATGCTGGTCACCGTCCTGCTCGACGGCGAGGTGTCGCAGAAGGCGCTGTCGGTGTCTGGTGAGGCCGTCGGCACGCTGATAGACCGGCACACCGACCGCAACGCCAAGGAGGACCGCACCGGAGCGTGGTGGCTGGAGTACGGCTACCACGACAGCGGCACCGGTGAGGTTCGCTACCTGACGACCGGGTTGTGGCTGCGCTCGCAGAGCAGCGGGTTGCAGAAGGCGTTCTTCATCATGCCGGGCCGCGTCGGAACCGACCTCTTCCTCGCCAGACAGCGGGACCCGGTACCGATCGAAGGGCTCGCCGAGCAGGTTGGCGCCGCGAACGGCCGACTGTTCACCTCCCACGACCGTCTCACCTTGAAGGTCCGGGACTATGTGAACCTTGCCGAGGAGAACCAGTACCGCGACGCGATCCGTACGACGTTGTTCGCGCCGTTGGACTCGGTGCAGTTCGACGCTCTCGTCGGAGTGTTACGCAGCCTGCGCAGCGTTCGCACCGCAGAGGCGATTTCCCCGAATCAGATGCGCGCGGTGCTGACCGAGGCGCTTCCGGCGCTGGATCCTCGCGCGTTGCAGTTCATCGCCGACACCATGGAACGCATCGCCGACCTCGAGGCACAACTGAAGCAGGCCCGTGCCGAGATTCGGCAGCTGGAACAATCGGAGCAGCAGTACCAGCGCTATATCGACGCGATCATCGCCGAGGAAGCCGCCCGCCTGGCGAATGCCCAGACGGTCTTCGACGACCACGCGCGCGAGGCGCGCACCGCCGAGCAGCAGTTGGCGGACGCGCAGGCACACGCTGCGCGGGTGCAGGTCCGGCGCGAGGAACTGCGCGGCGAGATCGCCGGTGTCCGCGGCCGGCTCCAAGCCGCCGAGGACGCGCTGCGTGACCATGCCGGCGCCGAGCTTCCGCATCTCGAAGAACGCCTCACAGATCTACGCAAGCAGCAATCCGAGCTGGAAGCAGCCGGCCTGGACTTGCAGGAAGAGTCACAACACGCCGCCCAGCAGGCAATGGAGTCCGCGGATCAGTTCCGCAACAGTCAGCGCCATCTGACCGGGATCGGCTCGCGGCTACGCGCGACAGCCGCCGATGTCGGGGCGCACGCATTCGTCGATCGTCTCACCGAGGTCACCGAACAGGTAACGGCAGCCAACAGCCTCGACCAGGACCCACCCAAGATTGACCTCGCACAGATCGCCGAAACCCCCCGCGGCTGGATCGAGACGCGCACGACGACCCTCAACGGCATTGACACCACGCTGCACGAACACGACATGGCACAGATCGAACAACGAACCGAGGCCGGGCATCTCCGCGCCGCCGAGGAGGCCCAGGACCGTGCCGCCGACTGCGCTGGCGATGCCCGCGCCGAACGCCGTGCCGCCGAGCAGGACCTACTCGACGAATTGGACCGGTGGGACAGCCGCCGTGCCCAGCTTCCGTCCGTCCCGGCGGACCTGACGACTGATGCCGAGGACCGAATCGACCCTGACCGGTTGGTTGCCTGGCTGCATGAGGCGGGGACCGCCACGCGGGAACGGATCGCCCTGGCAGCCCGGGAACAGGACGTCGTGCACGGCACCCGCCTCGTGCATGCTGCAGAGGGTGCGGTACACCGGGCCGCGCAGGCTCGGGATAGGGCCGAACAAGTCGCCGATCAGGCCCGCCGTGCCCTGGAGGACGCGCAAGCGCAGGCCGACATCGACCGTACGGCCGTCGACGAACAGGCACGCCAAGCCCAAGCCGTCCATGACGCCGCCGTGGACGCTGCCCACGCCACCACCGTCACAGCTGAGCAAGCTCTGGCGGACGGCCGCGTGGACGCCACCCTGGCAGCAACCGAGTGGGGCCGCCAAGTAGCCGGGTGGCGCGCCGGGCTCGTCCACCTCGATGGCCGTACGGTGAACCTGCCCGACGATCCGGATGTCATCGATCTGCGGCAGCCTTTCCTCGATCTGGAACGGGCCCACTCGGCGGCCGTCAGCGGTCTGCAACGCGCGATCGCCGAGGCAAGGCGTGCCGTCGATGATGGGAGGCAACGAGTCACCGGGATCGAGGACGAGCTCGGACAGGCCCGGCGACAGCTGCCGGTGCCGCAGGCGCCGCCGTGGCGGTCGCCGCGCGGTCCGGGCCGTGGCGTGCCGTTGTGGGCCGCCGTTGCTTTCGCCGAGCACATCAGCGCCGAACAGGCCGACCGTATCGAAGGTGCCCTGCTGACCGCGGGGCTGCTCGACGCGCTGATCACCGGAGACCGCCTGGTCGGCGACGGTGACCTGGTGCTCGCCGGGGACCGTCCTGTGATCGGGCAGAGTCTCGCCGACATTCTCATTGCGGAGAACGGCTCGGGCGCCGATCCGCGGCACGTCGAATGGCTGCTGCGGGCCGTCGCCATCGACCTGGCCGGCAGCGACCTCAGCATCGGGCACCTGCGCACCGGCAACGTGATCGCGTCGGCTCCGCCAAACTACCGAGCCACGTTCATCGGCCGGGCCGCCCGCGAACGGGCGCGGCTCGCGCTCGTCGCCGACCTCGAACAGCGACTGACCACCGCGCGCCACGACCTTGAGGCTGAGAAGCAACGCGTTGAGCTCCTTGAAGCCGCTGTCCACGCGTCCCGCCGAGAGCGGGATGACTTCCCTCCCGCCGACGCGGTTGCCATGGCACGCGAGCAGGTCAGCCAACTGCAGCTCGGCGTCGCGAAAGCTCAGCAACAAACCACGCAGGCACTCGCCACCGCCGCAGCGCAACTCACCGGGCTGCTCGCCGAGTTCGACGCTGCCCTCAACGCCATAGACAGGACGATGGAGACTGCCCGCCGACGGCTTGAAGAGGCAGCCGGCGCACTAGGACGATCCCGGCAATCCGAGTCCAACGCCGGCGATGCCCTGATCACCGCGCGGGAGGAGCTGGCGGAAGCCACCGAGCGGCGGCACGAGGCCCGAACGGCTCAGCATCTGTGCGCCGCCGAGGAAGAGCGATTCCCCGACGTGGAGCGTCTGCGCCGCACCACCCGCGATGAGGACGTCGCCGAACGGGACGAGGTCGCCGCCCGCGCCTCTGTCGACGAACACCGCCGCCGGCACCAGCAAGCCAGCGACCGCGTCCGCACGGCGCTGCGCGCACTGCATACCGCCGCGACGCTGCCCGACGGCGCCATCCTGCCAACCGACCGAGAAGTGCTACGACGGCACCGGGACCTGGTCGCTACCCTGCTGCAGCAGATCGAGGCCTGGCAGAGCGCCGGGCAGCGAACCCTCGACCTGCTCGCAACAGCCCAGCGCGAGCAGCGGACAGCGGACCGGGTCGCCGGCCGATTCCAGAAAGCGGTCGCCGCCGCGGACCAGATCCGGCTCACCGCCGAGGAACTGGACGCCCGGATGGAGCAGACCCGCGCGCTGTACGGGGCGGAATACGCCGAGCTACGCCAGACGAAAGACCGGCTCGCCGACGAACTGACCGACAAACTGGCCGAAGTCGAGCAACGCGAGGCCGAGTTCCGCACGCATGACAATGCTGCGGTCGCCGCCACCACCACGCTCGACAAGATCGCGCCGCGTCGTCGAGAGGCCGACCAGCACCGCACCGACTGCTTCGATCGAATGTGCCTGCTGATCACTCACGGCTTCGCCGAAGTGCCGGAAAACCTGCCGCGTGATGGCGACAACCGGCCTGCCAACCTGACCGCCGCACTCACCTGGTCGCGTCAACTGCTCGCCGGCAAACCCACCACCAGCGCCCGGCTGGACACCTTGAGGATTGCTCGGGAACGGGTGCAGAAGCAGCTCGAGAGCACAATGCGGTCCGTCAACCAGGCCCTCGCAGAGTTCGATCAGCAGCTCGACAGCACCACCCTCGAGGGCACCGAGTGGCGGCGCATCACGCTCGCGGCACCCAACGCCGCCGTCGGCGAGGATCTGCGGCAAGCCGCCGAGACACTCCGCGCCACAGCCGAAGGCCTCGAACGAGATCTGCGCCAGGACGTCAAAGCGACTCTCAAGACGTCGATGTTCACCCAGCTGCGGCGTGACATCCAGACCCGCCGCGAGGCGGCAAGGGAACTTGTCCGACAGATCCGGGCCACCCTCGAGAACGTTCGGACCGGCGTGGCCCGCGTCGGCGTCCAGGTCGACTGGAAGGTCCGCGACGACGGCAACTCCCAGCAAATGGTCGCCCTGCTCAAAGCGCCGCCCTCCGACGAGGTCTTCGATCAGATGTACGACATCCTGCGGGAACGGATGGAGGACGCCGGCGAGGAAACCTGGGCCGACCGGGTCGCCCACACCTTCGACTACCGCTCCTGGCACCACTGGGAGGTCAGCGTCACGCACAGCAGCTTCGGCGCGGACCAGTTCAAGCCGGTGAACGCCCGATCCAACCCGCTCAAAGGCCTATCTACCGGCGAATCCCGACTCGCGACGATGCTCCCGCTGCTGGCCGCCGCCTGGTCTATGTACTCCGGCGACACCTACCAGGGGCCTCGCCTGCTGTCCATCGACGAGATCGACGCCGCCTTCGACGACCGCAACCTGCGCCAGATCCTCACCCTGCTGCGAACCTGGGATTTCGACGTCCTCGCTACCACACCCACGATCGCCCCGCTGATCAAACGCGAAGCTCAGCACGTCGTCGTCCACGAAGTCATCACCGACGGGCGGCACCGCGTGACCGTCCCGTGGTTGTGGACGGGCAGCGGGGAACCGACGCCCCTACCCCTCGCCGCACCTACCGCAGACACGACTGCCGGCCGGACACTGAACGATGCCGGCTGACCTCACCTACCTGGCGGAAGACGTCGACCTGCATCCTCTTTGGCGCGCCGTTCACGGACGTCTCTGCGCTGGCACCCGCCCCGAGGCGATCAACACGGTTCGGGTCCTGGCACTGAGCACAGCCGGTATCGCGCAATTGCGGACCTGGCTCGACACCTCCACACGCCGACGCCGCGGCACATCCGCCGTCAGCGTGTCCGGCGATACCGCCACGGTCCCGCTGCGAGAACTCCTCGCCGCGCTCGACATCGATCGAGATGCGCTCATCGCACTGGTCGAGAAAGCGGTGGGGGAACCGGTCGTCGACCGTAGCGCCGCTACGCTCGCCGCGGCGGACCGTCGTGCGCAGCTGTGGCAGTACGCGACCGAGGAGCTTCCCGACCTGCCGCAGCTCGTCACCCGGATGCGGGTCACCGGCGTCGGCGAGGACGATACCGAGATCCGGCACAGCATCGCCGCGCTCGCCGCAGCCCTGCGACGCATTCCAGCCCGGCCACCGGTACCTCTGGCGAAGCTCGCCCACGACATCACCGGCGACCCGCACTACTTCGACCTGACCACCCTCAACGGCATCCGCCTCGTGGCCGCAATCGCCGAACGCGCCGGCCAACCCGAGCCGAATCGGCCGGATCTTGTGCGCGCGCTGCTGGCCACCGTCGGTGTCATCGCGGACCGGCTGTACGCGACCGTCCTGCTCTTCAACGTCGAAGCTGTCGGCGACGGACCGATCGACCGGCGACTGCGCGATTCACCTGCGCCGGTGGCGCTCACCCTGCTCGACCTCGTACACCATCCGCCCATTCTCGCGCCGCAAACCCTGACGGTCGTGGAGAATCCGTCGGTCATGGAAATCGCTTTCACCGCCGGAGTGCGGCAGCCGATCGCCTGCACAAGCGGCCAGTTGCGCGCGATCGATCATGTGCTATTTCAACTCGCTGTCGCGCACGGCGTGCATCTGCGATACGCCGGCGACATCGACGCCGCGGGCAGACAGATCGCGGCGGTCGTCGCATCGACCTACGGCGCCGAAATCGTCGCGATGGACGACGACACTGCGTCCGAAGCTCGACATCACCCGCCGGCTACACCCCGGCCCAGGCCGCGCGAAGGTGAGCAGTCCCATGCGCTCACTGCCGCAACGGCCGCCGTTTACCAGGAACACGACGTCCTCCTCGCGCGAGTCCTCGGTGCTCACCGGCTCTGAACCCGCATGGCCCCGGCGTCCCGGGGTCAGCAATGATCCTGCCGCCCTCGCTGTCTCTTGCAGGGCAGCCCAGATGGAGCCACGCCTACCCGCCAGATTCCGCTGCTACAAGGTCAGCGCCGGGTCCGCCGCAGCAGCCGATGTGAGCGACCCACGCAAAAATCGTCGGCGTTCGCTCCTGGTAAGCGGCGTTGTAGCGGTGACGATCTTCGAGTAGGTGGTAAGCGCCTGCATAGCGGGGGTCACTGAACTGCTCGAATCGAGGCCCGCCGGGTACATGAACCAGAACGATCGCTGGCAGCCGGACCCCAGCCTGGACCGCACGGCGGAGGCTTTCGATCTTGGCGATCCCCTCGGCGTCGTCGGGGTCATCGTGGAGCTGCCATTTCTCGATCTCGGCAACGGGGACGTGCTCCTTCCGGAAGCAGCGCAGTTCGTCGCTGGCAGGCACCGTGCGGTGATCGTTCTTCCTGGCGCAATGCGCACAGCGCCCTGGTGCAGGTGCAAGACCGTAGCGGGTTACGGAAACTCCTACTGCACGCGCCGTGGCTTTTGGACCAGCCGGCAGCCCAGTGGGTCGTCGCTGCAGGGATCGGCCACCTGCTGCCTCTCATGGCACCGTTGCACGCTTTCAGGGGTGCACGAGGATGCGGTTCTGGCGGGGCAAGGCGGCCAGGAGCACGGGTTCACCGGTGGCGATGCCGCACAGGTGTCGGGCGGCGGCCGGTAGGGGCAGTTCCTCGCGGGTGCCCACGACATGCGCGCCATCGGCGGCCGGGGTGATCAGGATTGCGCCGGTTACGACGTCGACGTGCAGCGTGAGGCCCGGTGCCCAGCCCAAGGCCCGCAGCAGTGGACGAACAGTGACCCGGCCGGCGGCGTCGGGCCGGCCCACGTCGAACAGCGCGCCATCGTTACTACCGATCGCGGGCGCGGTCAATGTCGGCAGCGACGCTGGCTCCGGCGATGCGACCGACAGCGGGGTAGGTACTCGTGCCTCGACGAGCTGCTCGTCGGGTTGGCGGGAACGCGGGCGGCCAAGCCTCATTTAAGCCCTTGCCAGGGCGGACGCCGTGGTGTCAGCGCAGGTAGAAGCCACTCCCAGCGTCTGATTGCACAAATGAAACGTAGCGGTTCCCGTCCCCACGCGAGGGGAGTTGATCTCGCGTGGATATCCACACGTAGTGGTGTCCGAGGGGTGATCGATAGCAACCCCACCGTCGCAATCCGCTGACGATTAGGAAACTGCCAGAGACACGCGGCGGTGTGCCGCAGGTCGTGCAAGCGTCGGTCCACACTCGGAGCCACGAGATCGGGCGCATCACGTCGTCGATCGGCGCGCCGTGGCTGACAAGCCACAATGTTGCATCAGGTCAGGATCGAACAGGGCATGCGGGCACTGGAGGTCGGGTCCGGCTGTTGTCAGTCGAACTACTCAACCGCGCTTTGAAACGGTGTCGTTGACAATCTGCCACATCTCATAGTTCCCGCATTCCGCCGTGATCTCAGCCGTCGCCTGAGCTGCGGCGAAGAAGTCGTTGACCAGCGGCGAGGTGCGTGACGCGGCCATCGCGACGAATACCTGGTCGGGCGCCAGATCCGGGACGGGCACGTAGCTGATGTCCGGTCGTGAGTAGAACACGGTCTCCGAACGCCCCACGAACGAGATGCCACGGCCGGCCGCGACGTGCTCGAGCTTTTCCTCCACCCCGCGCACCCGGAGTCCGGAATCGGGGTGTGGGCGTCTGGTGGGCTGCGTGCTCGTGTCGGCGTGCCAGATCAGCGGCTCGCCGGCCAGGTCGGCCTCGGTGACCTCCGCCTTGCCGGCCAGCCGGTGGCCCATGGGCAGCGCCACCATGCGGGGCTCGGTGTAGAGCGGAGTCAGGCGCAGGCCGGTATCGTCGATGGGCAGCCGCACATAGGCGACGTCGACGCGGCCGTCGAGCAGCATCGGGGCCTGGTCGTCCCATTCCATTCGTTGCACGTCCACGACTGCGTCTGGATGCTGGGTCTCGAACACCCGCGTCGCCGGGATGACCGGGATGCCGGCCCGGAAACCGACCACCAGCCGCTGGCCGCCGCGTTCTGCCACGGACACTCGGCGCCGGACCGCGTGCGCGGAGGCGAGTAGCGGGCCTGCGTCGTCCAGCAGCTGTCGGCCCGCGTCGGTCAGCGTGACGCCGTGGCTGTCGCGGGTGAAGAGCGAGGCGCCGAGGTCCTGTTCCAGCGCGCGGATCTGCCGGCTGAGCGCCGGCTGCGCGATGTGCAGCTCTTCGGCGGCGCGGCCGAAGTGCAACCGGTCGGCGACGGCGACGAAGTAGCGCAGCTTGCGCAGGTCCAGATCCACGGAACCTCCCGGTCCGGCAATGCCTCGAGGGTATCACCACGGCTAAAACAGGTCTTGGACACCCGATCAGGGCGGTGGCAATGTTCATGAGGCCGGGAGAACTCGGCACAAGAATTCGGGGTCCGCATTTGACGGCAGTGCCCACAACAAGGATGAGCACATCAAGATTTGGGCCTCTTCTGTTCCTTTCTCGGAAATCCATCAATTCAAAGGAGTGACCGTGGGAAAGCTCGATGGCAAGGTCGCGGTGATCACCGGTGGATCCACCGGTCTAGCACTGGCCGGGGCCAAGCTGTTCGTCGAGGAAGGAGCGTATGTCTTCATCCAGGCCCGGCGGCAGGAAGCGCTGGACGACGCCGTCAAGCTGATCGGCCGTAACGTCACTGCCGTCCAGGGTGACGCGTCCGATCTGGACGACCTGGAGCGCTTGTACGACACCGTCAAGCGGGAGAAGGGCTCGATCGACGTGCTGTGGGCCAGCGCCGGGTTCGGTGAACCTGCCGTCCTCGGCGAGATCACGGAGGAACAGTTCGAACGCTCCTTCTCGCTCAACGCGCGCGGCACCCTGTTCACCGTGCAGAAGGCCCTGCCGCTGATCAACGACAACGGCTCGATCCTCATGACCGGTTCCAACGCCTCCCTCGGCGCCTTCCCTGGCTGGAGCCTCTACGCCGGCAGCAAAGCCGTCCAGCAGGCCTGAGCCCGCGTCTGGCTCAACGAGCTGCGCGACCGCAAGATCCGGGTGAACGTCCTGACCCCCGGCCAGGTCGGCACCGCCAAGCAGGAAGAGCTGTTCGACGAGGGCCGCGTTCGAGTCCCTCATCCCCCGCGGAACGATGGGCCGTCCCGAAGAGATCGCCACCATCGCCCTCTTCCTCGCCTCCAACGACTCCAGCTACGTCAACGGCCTGGAGCTGGTCGCCGACGGCGGCACCACCGCCATCTGAACCACACCACCTGATCCACACACGAACGAGTCAGAGCGGCGCCTGGAGAACAGGGCGCCTTGAGAACAGGAAGAGAGCACAGCTCATGAGCAGCATCACCTTCATCGGTGCGGGGAACATGGCCCGCACGATCGGCACGCGCGCGGTGGCGGGCGGCAACACCGTCGAGATCATGGCACGCGATCAGTCCAAGGCCGATGCCCTGGCCAAGGTTCTGGGCGGTGGCACCACGACAGGTAAGTGGGGTGCCGTCCCGGCCGGGGACATCGTCATCACGGCCGTGTTGTACGCCGGTGTCGTCTCGGCCGTCGCCGAGTACGGAGACGCCCTCGCGGGCAAGATCATCATCGACATCAGCAACCCCTTCAACGCCGCGTTCGACGGCCTGGCCCACAGCGAGCCGACATCGATCGCGCAGGAGGTCGCCAAGGTGGCCCCGGCCAGCGCCAGCGTGTTCAAGGCCTTCAACACCATCTTCCGTGGCGTCCTGGAGAACGGCCGGCCCGACGTCTTCTTCGCCGGCGACGACCCGCAGGCCAAGGCAGACGTGGCGACATTTATCGAGAGCCTCGGACTGCGCCCGCTGGATGTCGGCGGCCTGAAGATGGCGCACTGGCTGGAAGGAGCGGGAGTGCTCACGGTAGGCCTCGCGGGCAACGGGATCGGCCACGGGAACTTCGCCCTGGGCGTCAACGAGTTCACGGGCTGACCTCCTGGGATTGGCCAAACAGCCGGCAAACAGGTTGACGGACCACGGGCTCATCGACGTCAGACATTAATAGTAGCGAAGGAATTCGCCCGAGGAGGCTCATCGCAATGCAGCTCGGTTTTGTGATTCCTGTTGTCGGGCCCTCCGTCAGCGACGCCCCTGCCCTGAGCGCTTTCGTCCGCGGGCTCGAGGACCTTGGCTACGACACCCTGTGGATCGGTGATTGCCTGGTCACGCCGGTTGATGTGGGCAGCGGCTATCTGGCCCGAGGGCCGCAGATGGCCCGCTCTTCGATCCGGTGCTGCTGTTGACCGTCGCTGCGGCGGCGACCAGCCGGGTGCGTCTGAACACCAGCACGCTCAGCACGTTCTACTACGAGCCGCCGCACCTGGCCCGGCAGCTGACCACGCTCGACGTGCTCAGCGGCGGACGCCTCGGCGTCGGAGTCGGGGTGGGGTGGATGAAGCAGGAGTACGACGCGGCTCGCAACGCGGACTGGCAGCGGCGCGGCAAGATGCTTGACGACACGCTGGCGTTCCTGCAGGCGTGGTGGACGACCAGTCCCGTGTCCTGGGACAGCGAGTTCTTCACCATGCCACAGGTCCACGCCGACCTCCGGCCGGTCCAGGCGGGCGGGCCGCCCATCTGGATCGGCGGTGCCAGCGAGGCCGCGATGCGCCGAGTCGGCCGCAGCGGGGTCGGATGGCTCGGGGTCGAGGGGCCGGCACCCGCCGCGTCGATCAGCAGTCAGGACGAGGGCGCCGACCACCTGTGGTCGATCGCGCGTCGAGCGGCGGAAGACGCCGGCCGCGATCCCGACGCACTGAAGACGGCCATGCGGATCAACCTCGAGCCGGGCACGTCCGTCGACTCGGTCGCGGACCAGCTGAAGCGGTACGCCGACTCCGGTGCTGACGAGGGGTACTTCGATGCCTTCGCGATGTTCACCAGCCTTGACCAGCTGCTCGACTTCGCCGGCCAGGTGATCGAGCGTACCGGCCGGTTGTGACCACCTAAGAAACAACCACCCAGAAACGATCACCCACGAAAGAGAGCACTCACCATGAGCAGCATCAGTTTCATCGGCCTCGGGGGCATGGCCCACGCCATCGCCTCCCGCGCGGTCACAGGCGGGCACTCCGTCGAGCTCATCGGCCGCGACCCGGCCAAGGCCAAGGGCCTGGCCGCCGAACTCGGCGCCGGGGCCACGGCGGGGACCTTCGGCACCGTCCCTGTGGGCGACCTCGTCGTCCTCGCCGTGCCGTACACCAGCGCCGTGCCGGTCGTCGCCTGGTACGGGGAGGCACTGGCCGGCAAGGTCATCATCGACATCTCCAACACCTTCAACGCCGACGCCACCGGGCTGCTCACTCCTGAGGGCACGTCCGGTGCGCAGGAGATCGCCAAGGCGGCCCCGGCGAGCGCGCACGTCGTGAAGGCGTTCAACACCGTCTTCGGCCATGTCCTGGTCCAGGAGCGTCCGTTGGACGTGTTCTTCGCCGGAGACGACGCGGTCGCCAAGGCGAGCGTGTCGGCGTTCATCGAGACCCTCGGACTGCGTCCCCTCGACGTCGGCGGCCTGGAGATGGCCCGCTGGCTGGAAGGGGTCGGGCCGCTGCTGATGGGCCTGGCCCGCAACGGCGCGGGCACTTTTGACGTCGCCCTCAGCGTCGACTTCCCCGGCTGAGCGCACCCCTGCTAGTAGCCCGCGGCGCTCCCGCCGCGGATTCTCACGGAGGAGTTATCGTGCGTCTGATATGGCAGCTCTTGGCGGTTGTGGCGGTCTGGATCCTCGGCAATCTGGGCACCGCAGCGGTGAAGGACAAGCCCTGGCTGGCGCTCGTCGCCGGCCTGTTGACGGCCGTCGTCGCGGTCGTGGTCTACGGCCGGGTGGTGCGGCGAACCGAGCACCGGGCCCCCGTCGAGGTGTCGCTGAAGGGAGCAGGTGCCGGGATTAGCTGGGGCACGCTGCTCGGCATCGCGCTGTTCGGGGCAGTCATCGCGAACATCGCCTTTTTCGGTAACTATACGATCAACGGCCTGGGCACACCGTCGAGCGCCGTCGCCCTGCTCGGGATCATGGCGGGTGCCGCCGTGACCGAGGAGCTGGTCTTCCGCGGTGTCCTGTTCGGGAACGTCGAGCACTGGACCGGAACCTGGATCGCGCTCGTGCTGACCGGCTCGCTGTTCGGCCTGATCCACCTGCTCAACGCGACCGCTACCCTGTGGGGCGCCATCGCTATCGCCATCGAGGCAGGCGGGATGCTGACCGCCGCGTACGTCGCCACCCGCAAGCTGTGGGTGCCGATCGGTCTGCACTTCGGCTGGAATATTGCCGCGAGCGCCATCTTCAGCACCAAGGTGTCCGGCAGCAACACCCCGCAGGGCCTGCTGGACGCGACGATGTCGGGTCCCGCGCTGGTCACGGGCGGCGACTTCGGGCCGGAGGGCAGTATGTACGCCGTCGTGTTCGGCGTGGTGGCCACCGTCGTGTTCATGTGGCTGGCACACCGGCGTGGTCATGTGGTCCCCGTCCGTCGCTCGGCCCGGGCGGACGTGGCCGCTAGGCTCACCAGTTGATCGAACCCCCGCCGTCGCGCACGTCGTGAAGGCGTTCAACACCGTCTTCGGCCGCCATGGCGCGGGGAGCTTCAACTTCACCCTCGGCGTCAACACTTCTGCCTGAGCGCGCCCGCACCATTACTTCTCCCCCACATCAATCATAAGGACCAGTAGCATGCGCGTTTTTGTCACTGGCGGGACCGGCCATACCGGTTCGTACATCGTCCCCGAGCTCATCGCCGCCGGGCACGAGGTCACCGGCCTGGCCCGATCGGAGGCGGCCGCGGCGGCATTGTCCGCGCTCGGTGCGAAGGTGCGCCGCGGCGACCTCCAGGATCTCGACGGGCTCAAGGAGGCGGCGGCAGACTCCGACGGCGTCATCCATGTCGCGCACAGACAAGACCTGCTTCCGTCCGGCGGAGTCGCCGCCGTGGCCGCCGCGGAGCTCCCAATCATGCTCGCGTACGGCGAGGCACTCGCGGGAACCGGAAAGCCGCTGGTCGCAGCGGGGAGCATTGGCTCGCCCGGGCAGGGATTCCTGGGCCGGATGGCCACCGAGGAGGACCCGGCCCTTCCCAGCGGCGATGAGCACAAGGGCACCCTGCGGGCCCGTAACGTCGTGGAAACCACCGTAATCGGCCTCGCTGAGCGAGGGGTGCGATCTTCGATCGTGCGGCTCGCCAACATCGCGCACAGCACGACCGACCGTTCCGGCTTCCTCCCCACGCTGATCGCCCTGGCGAAAGAGAAGGGCTTCGCCGGCTACCCCGGAGACGGCGCGAACCTGTGGAACGCCGTGCACGCCCGCGACGCCGCCTCCTTGTTACGCCTCGCGTTGGAGAAGGGTGACGCTGGCAAGTACTGGCACGCAGTGGGGGACGGCGGCATCCCGTTCCGCGAGATCGCCGAGGCCGTTGGCAGCCGCCTGGGCCTGCCCGCCGTGAGCGTGCCCTTGGACGAACTGATGCTGCCGGGATACTTCGGGTTCCTCGCGAACGTGGTCACGCAGAGCTACCCGGCGTCCAACCTCATCACCCGCCGGACCCTCGGCTGGGAACCCGCTCAGCCCGGCCTGCTCGCCGATTTGGACAACGGCCATTACTTCCCGTCAACTGACGGCCCCGCGATCTGAGGGCACACCAAACCCAGGGCCCCGGCAAAGTCGTTGGCCACCAGTCCTGGCAGTGCGGGGCCGCGAGGTCCGCGACCAACACGGGACCACCGCTGATCGCGTCGACGGACGGGCCCTCCCCCAGGGTGAGGGTCAGCTCCTCCAGGTCGGAGGCCACCAGGTCACTGGCACCCAGGACCTCCCGTGGGCTGTCGCGCAGGCACACCGCGACGGCTGCGCAGTCGACACCGGTCACCGCCACCGACACGCCGCAGAGGTGCTCGACCGCGACGGTCGCACCCCGCCCTCGGCCACGGCCACGGCCACGGCCACGGCCACGGCCACGGCCACGGCCAGGGCCTGCGCTCGGTGCTCACCGACACGCCGCAAAGGATACGACCGGGCAGGTTCTGTCGGACTCAGCCGGCCCTGGCGGGTCCGTCGAACTGAACAAGGCCCAGCGGTGCGGTGTCGGGATCTGACCCCGTTGAAAAGCTCGTTTATGATTCACTCCATCAAATAGTTGACGGACAGCCGCCGGGTAGCTGACCGCGGCACGGCATTTGGCCAGTCGAGGCGACCCGTCGAGTAGCTGCAGGTAAGTCAACCCGCGCGATGTCGCCACCCCAATCACAGCCATAGAGGTGCATCGTGGCGAGGGCGGCGTGTCTAGGTTGTCGCGACCCCTTGTTCTTGCGATACGTCGTGCACGATGGTGACCGGGCAGGCCGCGTGGTGCAGGACGGCGTGGCTGACCGAGCCGAGGCGGCGACCATGAAGCCCGCCGCGTCCGCGGGCCCCGAGTACGACAAGTTGGGCGCGGTCGCTGGCGGCGACGAGCGCGTGTGCCGCTCGGCCGGTCGCCAGTTGCCGCTGCACGACCACCTGCGGGTACTTTTGCGACCAGCCCGCCAGTGCTTCGGTCAGGACCTGGTCCTGCTCGACGTATTCGGACCCAGAGTCGCCCATGGCCATCGAACCGTGGTCGGTGATGTTCGATTCACGCCGAGTATGCAGAGCCCGCAGATCAACACTGCGAAGCGCGGCCTCGTGGAAGGCGAAACCGATAGCGGCGTGGTTGCTTGGCGAGCCGTCCACACCGACCAGGACCTCACCTCCGGTCGTCGGCGTCCCACGTGTGATCAGGACAGGGCAGGCGGCGTGCGCGGCCACCGTCACCGCGACCGAACCGAGCAGCAACTCGGGAAAGCCGCCCCGACCGCGGTGTCCGAGAACGAGGAGATCCGCGTCGGCTGACTCGCGGATCAGGACGGTGGTCGGGTTCCCGGCCAGCACCTCGCCGGTCACCGGCACCTCGTCGGTGTTTGCTCGGTCGATGGCGGCTCGGATGGCCCGCTGCGGGTCCGACAGAACTCCGCCGGCCAGTTCGCCGGCCGGGTCGTTGTGCGCCCAGGCGGGGTGATCGGCCCATGGGTCGCAGTAGACGATGCGTACCGGACGTCCGCGTAGCGCGGCCTCACGGACCGCGAGGTCAACCGCGGCGAGGCTGCAGTCAGACCCGTCGACTCCGACAAGGATGGGTGGGCCGGTCATGGTTTACCTCCGGTGGGCGCTGATGAATGTTCGGTGGGCCCTGTACCGCGGGGGTGGGATGGGCGGTGAGGCATCCCGGTCATGAGTGCTTGGCGACGGTGAGCAGCACCGCGGCGTCTTCGAGCGCTTCCAGCGTGTGCAGGCGATCCGGCACGATCAGCAGGTCGCCAGGTGCGCCGTCCCAGGACATTTCGCCAGCGCCGAGCCGGACCCGGCCGTGCAGGACGTGGACCGTGGCCTCGCCTGGGTTCTCGTGTTCGCTGAGCATCTGGCCGGCGGTCAGCGCGATCACCGTCTGGCGGAGTTGGTGCTCGTGGCCGCCGTGAACGGTGGAGCTGCTACGGCCACTGGAGGCGCTGTGCGCGAGCTTGAGCTGTTGGCGGGCCAGTGCGGTCAGGGAGAATTTCTGCATGACACATCCTGAAAGTCTCGTCGTGCGGGTTCTCGTGAACCGCTCGGCCAGCTCAGGTCGACTCCGAGGATTCCGAAATGGGCCTACCAACCTCCGCTGGTGGTGGCGGGGTCGAGTGGATGCGGCGGTCGAGGCGGATGGCGGCGTAGCCCAGGACGGACACGGCCGTCACGATCAGCAGGTCGGTTGCGGTGACCGGTTCGGTGCCGAGCAGCTGACGCAGCGGCGGAGCGTAGATGGCGGCGAGTTGCAGCAGTAGAGCAGCGCCGACCGCAGCGAACAGCATGGGGTTGGCGGCTGTGCCGGGGCGGGCGCGTGATCCCAGGGCCACGGCGAGTTGGGTGAGGCCCAGAGCGAGGAACGTCAAGGTCTGCCATGGCCGGTCGGTGGTGTGCGCCCACACGCCGACGCCGATCGTAACGGCGGCGATGACCGCCGCGACACGCAGGACGCGTTGCCACAGGCCGGCACCGAGGACGGTTTCGGCCGGCGGGCGTGGGGGCTGGCGCATGGCGTCGGGGTCGGCGGGTTCGCTGCCCATTGCCAGGCCGGGCAGGCCGTGGGTGAGCAGGTTGATCCAGAGGATCTGGGCTGGGAGCAGCGGCAGGGGCAGGCCGATGAACGGCCCGACCAGCATCACGGCGATCTCGGCGGCGCCGCCGGAGAGGGCGTAGAGCAGGAACCGGCGGATGTTGGCATAGACGCGGCGGCCCTCCTGGGCGGCGGCAACGACGGTGGCGAGTTCGTCGTCGGCGAGGACCAGGTCGGCGGCTTGGCGGGCGACTTCGGTGCCGCGCTTGCCCATGGCTACGCCGATGTCGGCGCGGTGCAGTGCTGGGCCGTCGTTGACGCCGTCGCCGGTCATCGCGACGACTTCACCGGCGGCACGCAGGGAGTCGATGATGGCGACCTTCTGCTGCGGGGTGGCGCGGGCGAAGACCCGTACGCCGCGGGTGGCTGCCGGGCCGGGATCGGTGGTACGACAGTCGACCGCGGTCTCGCCGGCGTCGATGATGTGCAGTTCGGTAGCGATCGCGGTGGCGGTGGCGGGGTGGTCGCCAGTGATGAGGACCGGGGTGATGCCAGCGTCGCGGCACGCGACGATGGTGGCCGCGGCGGACGCGCGCGGCGGATCGAGGATCGCCACGAGGCCCAGTAGTCGCAGGCCGTGCTCGTAGCCTGCCGCGTCGCCGGGCACGGTGTCGCGTTCGGCCCGGGCCACGGCGAGGACACGGTAGCCCTCTCGGGCGAGCGTGTCGGCTCGGTAGGTGGCCTGACGCAGCACGTCGGGGTGGTCGGTGAGGATCGCCGGTTGCAGCAGCGATTCCGGGGCCCCCTTGCAGTTGATCTGGATGCGTCCGTGGGCAAGTTGGTGTGCGGTGCTCATCCGTTTGCGGTCGCTGTCGAACGGCGCCTCACCGTGCCGGGGCGACGCCTGGTGCAGCGCGTCGACGTCGATGCCGAGCTTGCCGCCGGCGGTCAGCAGCGCTGCCTCGGTGGGATCACCGACGGCCATCCAGTCGTCGTTGTCGGGGCTGGGCGCGCGCAGCGACGCATCGCTGCAGAGCACGGCCGCCCTCAACAACTCCACGAGGTCGGGAGCCTGGTCGCCGACCTGGCCGGCGCCGACATTTTCGCCGTCTCGGTGGATCTGCCCGTCCGGGGCGAAGCCGGACCCGGTGACCGACGCGTCCCCATGTGGGGTCCACATCTGCCGTACGACCATGGTGCCTTCGGTGAGG
This sequence comes from Micromonospora sp. NPDC049282, assembly GCF_043197045.1. Taxonomy (NCBI): domain Bacteria; kingdom Bacillati; phylum Actinomycetota; class Actinomycetes; order Micromonosporales; family Micromonosporaceae; genus Micromonospora; species Micromonospora sp. NPDC049282. The sequence continues at coordinate 204,944 of NZ_JBICSL010000010.1, read as the reverse complement.
GTGCCGGTTTTGTCGGTGGCCAGGATCGTTACCGATCCGAGGGTTTCCACTGCCGGCAGCCTGCGGATCACGGCGTGGCGGGCGGTCATCCGGCGTGCGCCCAGGGCCAGGCTGAGGGTGACCACGGCCGGCAGTGACTCCGGTACGGCGGCCACCACCAGGCTGATCGCGGTGACGATCATCAGTTGCAGCGGTTGTCCACGCAGCAGGCCGAGGGCCAGGACCAGCCCGCAGAGCAGCAGCGCGCCGAAAGCGAGCTGGCGGCCCACACCGGCCAGGCGACGCTGCAGGGGCGTCAGGCCGGGGCTGGTGACCATCATGGCGGCGATGCGGCCCATCGCGCTGGCCGAGCCGGTCGCGGTGATGACGGCGCGTCCGCGGCCCCGGACGACGACCGTGCCGGCCGACACGACCGCTGAAGAAGCCGAGTCCGCGCCGGTGGCGGCGAGGGATTTGTCGACGGGGGCGGATTCTCCGGTCAGCGCCGCTTCGTCGACGAGCAGTGCGACCGACTCCACGAGGCGGGCGTCGGCGGGCACGACGTCGCCTTCGGCCAGGATCAGCAGATCGTCCGTGACGAGGTCTGCGGCAGGAACTTCGCGTTGCTTGCCATCGCGGACCACCCGGGCAGCCGGGGCGGACAGGGCGGACAGGGCAGTGATGGCCCGCTCCGCCTTGATCTCCTGAAGCACGCCGACGGTGGTGTTGACGGTGATGACCAGCAGGATGACGGCCGCGTCGGTGAAATCGGCAGTCGCCAGGGTAAACCCTGCCGCGGCGAGCAGGACCAGCACCAGCGGGTCGCGCAACTGGGTGGCGATCCTTCGCCACAGCGGTGTGGGTTGCGGCGTCGGCAGCACGTTGCCACCAACGCGGGCCAGCCGCGCCGCGGCGTCGCCCGACGACAGACCACCGGCATCGGCCAAGGCGGGGTGCAGGTCGCCGTTCGGCGGGGGCTCCGAGCCCACATCCGGTGGGGCCTGCGTCTTCGATACGCTCATTGTGGTTCTCCGCCTTGTTGGATCGTGGTCACCGCCTCGCGGGGGCCGATGGTGTGCGACGGCTGGTCAGGCCCGTTCGATGACCTGTTCGGCGGGGAGCCGTGGGGTGTGCGCAGGAGCGGTGCCGGCCGGATCCGAGGTGCTGAGGCGCAGCACCAGTTGCGGGTGGCCGAGGTCGGCCAGCAAACGCCGCAGGTGTTCGCGGGTGACGGCCACTTCGATCGTGGCGCTCAACGGCAGGACGGAAACTCCGAGTTCGGTGGCGGTGAGCCAGGCGGCGGAGAGTGCCTCCCCGGCACGAAGCCAGTCGAGCTGGCCGTCCTCGAGTCCGTAGAGGATCGCGAAGGTGGCCACGTTCTCGTGCGCCTCGGAGATGGGCAGGTCGCCGTGGTGGCCGAAGTCGCGGCCGGGCACCGTTGCCTGCGGGGCGCGGTCCGGGATGGCCGCGTCCGGGACACCACTGCCCAGGGGCCGGGTGCCACCGGTCCAATAGGTGAGCTCCGACTGCCAGGCGGCCTCGCCGGATTCGGTACGTTGAGCGCAGTCGGCGGCGGCGGCGGCCAGGTCGTACACCTGGTCGGGTTGGAGCAGGTGCAGCCCGGCGCCGGCGGATTCGACGGCCGCGACGATGGAGCGCAGCTTGTCGGCGGCGACCGGGGTGCTCACGACGGGCCTGCGGTCGGTGTGCCGCAGAGCGATGGTTTGCCGGTGGCGTATCGCTGCCGGAGTGACCGGGATGCGGTGGTCTAGGCGAAGCTGTGCGAGGTGGTCGGGGTGTGCGGGGTTCGGCATGCGGGCGATGAGCGTGTGCCAACCGGCGGCGGCGAGGCTGACCAGTGCGTGGTGCAGCGCGGCGCCGCAGCTCAGGATGGCGAGGCGGGAGTCGGGGTCGGTGATCTCGAGGCCCCGGCTGTGATCGAGGTAGAGGTCCAGCTCGTTGCTGGTCAGCCGCCAGCGCCAGGGTTGGGTGTTGTGGATCGACGGGGCGTGGCCCGCCAAGGTCGCGGCGGCGGACAGTGCCCGCACCTCGGCGCGGGTGTCGGCGGCTCGGATGGAAGCGTCGGTGCTCATGGTGGGATCTCCTCCTGCACTGCGAGCGTCTGGCCGATCAGGGCGTGTGCGGCCAGGTCCAGTCGCGGATCTCGGGCAGGTCCTCGCCGTTACGCCGCACGTAGGCGCGGTGCTCGGCGCGCTTGTCGACCATCTCCTGGCGCAGGACGGCTGCCTTGCGGCCAAGGCCGGGGACCCGATCGATGACGTCCATGACGAGGTGGAAACGATCCATGTCGTTGACGACGAGCATGTCGAACGGCGTGGTGGTGGTGCCTTCCTCCTTGTAGCCGCGCACGTGCATGTTCTGGTGGTTGGTGCGCCGGTAGGTCAACCGGTGGATCAGCCACGGGTAGCCGTGGTAGGCGACGATGATCGGCCGGTCGGTGGTAAAGATCGCGTCGAACTCGGGATCCGACAGCCCGTGCGGGTGTTCGGAGTCAGGCTGTAGGCGCATCAGGTCGACGACATTGACCACCCGCACCTTGAGCTCGGGCAGGTGCCGTCGCAGCAGGTCGGTCGCGGCGAGGATCTCGTAGGTCGGTACGTCCCCGGCGGCGGCGAGAACCACGTCGGGGTCGCCGTCGTCGTTGCCCGCCCAGTCCCAGATGCCGAGGCCACGGCCGCAGTGCAGGACGGCGTCGTCCATGTCCAGCCAGGTCGGAGCGGGCTGCTTCCCGGCGACGATGACGTTGACGTAGTCGCGGCTGCGCAGGCAGTGGTCGGCCACCGAGAGCAGGGTGTTGGCGTCCGGCGGCAGGTAGACCCGCACGACTTCGGCTTTCTTGTTGACGACGTGGTCGATGAACCCGGGATCCTGGTGGGAGGTGCCGTTGTGGTCCTGCCGCCAGACGTGCGAGGTGAGCAGATAGTTCAGCGACGGGACGGGGTTGCGCCAGCCGAGGTGCCGGGTGGTCTTGAGCCACTTGGCGTGCTGGTTGAACATCGAGTCCACGATGTGGATGAACGCCTCGTAGCAGGAGAACAACCCGTGCCGGCCGGTCAGCAGATACCCCTCCAGCCAGCCCTGGCAGGTGGTCTCGGAGAGGATCTCCATCACCCGGCCGTGGCGGTCCAGGTGTTGGTCCACCTCGTCGATGCGGGCCTGCCACGCCTTGCCCGTGGTGTCGAGGACCGCGCCCAGCCGGTTCGACTCGGTCTCGTCCGGACCGATGACCCGGAAGTTGCGGTATTCGGCGTTCGCGGTGAGCACGTCACGGAGCCAGCCGCCCAGCACCCGGGTCGCCTCGGCGGTCTCGCCCGCCTTGACCGCGTGGTCGCGAAAGTCGGGCAGCTCCAGGTCGCGGGGGTAGCGGCCGCCGTTGGTGTGGGGGTTCGCCGACATCCGCAGGTCACCGGCCGGCAGCCAGTCCACGACCTCCGCCCGGGGAGCGCCGGCGTCGTCGAACAGCTCCGCCGGCCGGTAGGAAAGCATCCACTCCCTCAGGGCATCCAGGTGCGCCGCGTCGTCGCGGGCCGCGGTGAGCGGGACCTGGTGGGCGCGCCAGGTCCCCTCCACCTGCACGCCGTCCACCACCTTGGGACCGGTCCACCCCTTGGGGGTACGCAGCACGATCATCGGCCACCGCGGACGCTCCGTGGCACCGTCCGCGCGGGCGGCCCGCTGGATCTCGGCGATCTCGTCGAAGACCGTGTCCAGGGTGGCCGCGAGCAGTTGGTGCACGGTGGCGGGGTCGTCGCCGGAGACGAGGTACGGCTGGTGCCCGTACCCGACCAACAGCGCGCACAGCTCGTCGTCGCCGACCCGGGCCAGCACCGTCGGGTTGGCGATCTTGTATCCGTTGAGGTGCAGGATCGGCAGCACCGCCCCGTCACCGACCGGGTCGAGGAACTTGTTGGAGTGCCACGACGCCGCGAGAGGTCCGGTCTCGGCCTCGCCGTCCCCGATCACGCACGCCACCACGAGGTCGGGGTTGTCCAGGGCCGCTCCGTACGCGTGCGAGAGCGAATAGCCGAGCTCGCCGCCCTCGTGGATCGACCCGGGCGTCTCCGGCGCGACGTGCGACGGAATGCCACCGGGAAACGAGAACTGGGTGAACAACCGACCCATCCCGGACGCGTCCTGCGAAATCCTCGGGTAGACCTCGGAGTAGGTGCCCTCCAACCAGGTGTTCGCGACCAGGCCGGGGCCACCGTGGCCCGGACCGGTCACATAGATGACCTCCCGGGACCGGGCCGCGACGATCCGCGACAGGTGCGCGTAGAGCAGGTTCAGACCGGGCGTCGTGCCCCAGTGTCCGAGCAACCGCGGCTTGACGTGCTCCGGCAGCAGCGGCTCCCGCAGCAGCGGGTTCCCCATCAGATAGATCTGACCGACGGACAGGTAGTTCGCGGCCCGCCAGTACGCGTCGAGGCGGTCGAGTTCGTCCGTGCCCAGCGGCGCGGCCTCGGCGATCTGGAAGGTCGTGGCGTCCAGCTCAGGTGGGGTGCTGGTCACGGTCATCGGGGTATCGCCTTTCCGGCTTGGAGCGTCATGCGACGCGGTGGCGCGGCGGGGGGACGAGTCGCGACGAGTCGACGGCACGCCCGGGGGGGGGCAGCCTCAGGAGGCGGGCACCGCACGGACCGCGCCGTTGACCGGCGGGGTGGCGTCCACGACGGGGCCGCGCGACCCCGGAACGACGCCCGCCGCACCGGCCTCCCGGGCGAGGAAGGCACCGAGCTCACCGATCGTGCTCATCAGCGGCGCCGGGAACACCACGGTGGTGTTCTTGTCCACCCCGAGCTCGACCAGGCTCTGCAGGTTACGCAGCTGCAACGCCAGGGGGTGGGCCATCATGATGTCCGCGGCGGCGCCGAGCGCGTCCGCGGCGAGCGCTTCGCCCTCAGCCGCGATGATCTTCGCGCGCTTCTCGCGCTCCGCCTCGGCCTGACGGGCCATGGCGCGCTTCATGCTCTCCGGCAGCTGGATGTCCTTCAGCTCGACGATGGTGACCTCGACACCCCAGTCCTCGGTGGCCACGTCCAGGATCGTCTTGATGTCGACGTTGATCCGGTCGGTCTCGGACAGCGTCTCGTCGAGGGTGTGCTGCCCGACGACCTTGCGCAGGGTGGTCTGCGCGATCTGGTTGATCGCGGCGCCGACGTTCTCGATCGCGACGACGGACTTCACCGCGTCGACGACCCGGAAGTACGCGACCGCGGAGACGTCGACGCTGACGTTGTCCCTGGTGATGATGCCCTGCGACTGGATCGGCATGGTGATGATCCGCAGGCTGACGCGTTTCAGCACGTCGATGAACGGGATGATCACGGTCAGGCCCGCGCGGCGGACCCCGATGACCCTGCCGAGCCGGAACAGCACACCCTGCTCGTACTGCTTGACCACCTTCAACGCCAGCGACAACAGGAACAGAACCAGTACCAGGACGACGACGAGCCACACGTACGACATGACAGGTTCCTGACTTCGGCCGTAGCCGGATCTTCGTGCCCGAGAGACAGTGCCCAGCGAGATACGCACCCGATCGCTGCGGAGGCGAAGAACGTCGACGTGCCCGCAACGGCCAACTACCGGCCACCGGGGTCCAGGGCGACAACCTGACCATACGCCTGTTGGCGGCCTCCGTCGTCCCGCGCGCTCCGCGGCGCTGATCGACAACGCCGACCACGCGCATGGCGCGTACGGTGAGGTCGTCACTCGGGACCCCGGTGGCCCCCTTCCGCTCGCCCCGGCAGGGACGCGGTCGTCGAGCCGACCCTCTGCTGACGGCCTCGGCCCGGTACCGCTCGCACCCGGCCGAGCGCCACCGGCTCGCGCACGACGCGTCCCGCCGTATCCGCGCACTCCGCCCCGCCGACCGCCGCATCGCGCCGCTCCCGCCCCGCACTGCCTGTCCTCGACACCTGAAGGACGCCACGATGACCGCACGGACACCGGCCGCCCCGAGCGACACCGTCCCCTCGGCCGACGGCACCGGATCGGGCGGTCGGCCCGCCGGCGGTGAGGTGGACGCGCGGGAGCCGCTCGTCGAGTTGTTCCGTGACCTGCGCACCTCACCGCACGGGCTGGCCGGCCGCGAGGCCGCCCGCCGGCTGGTCGTGTACGGGCCGAACGGGCTGGCCCGGCGTACCGGTAGGCGCTGGCCGGCCGAGTTGCTCTCCCAGTTCACCTAGCCGCTGGCGATCCTGCTGACGCTTGCCGCCGTCCTGGCCTGGGCCGGCGGCACACCGGCGCTGGCGGTCTTCGGCACCGCAGCGCTCAGTCTCGGCCAGCTGGCAGTCATCGCCCCGTTCCCGTTTCTGGTCTGGGGAGCCGACGAGGTCGCCCGGTGGGTGCTCCGGCGGCGAGACATCGCTCGGTGCGACGCCGTCGACAACCTGCCGGACCCGACCCCGGCCGGTCTGCCCGCCCCGATCACGGCGAGGTGAACGTGCCTCCGGTCATAGCTCTTTGGCGAGCGTGGTCAGCATTCCCTCGACGATCGGCTGTGCCCGGCGCACGCAGTCACAGTTCACGCCGTGAGTGTCCCGGTGCCAGGCGATGAGGTACTGCAGGGCGAGCTGGTTGACCTGGTAGTCGTGCTCGGCCTTGACCCGGTCGGTGTCGGCCTGCCGGTTCTGGCTGAGCAGGATCAGCGGGGCCGCGTACGCAGCTTGGGTGGAGAAGAGCAGGTTGAGCAGGATGAACGGGTAAGGGTCCCAGCGGTACAGGACGGCGATGATGTTCACCGCGATCCAGACGGTGACGATGCCGGTCTGGATGATGATGAAGCGCCAGGAACCGAACACCGCGGTCACTGAATCGGCCAGGCGCTGCCCAGCGTTGCGGTGGTCGTGCCGGTACTGGTTGACGGGATGCCGGTGGTGTGCCGAGGCCATCGTGGCCGCCTCCCTTCCTGAGGGGACGCGTCGTGGGACGCAGGGACCCGGCGGGTGGGTGCCCGACCGTGGTCGGTCGACGATCCGGTCCGGGCCAGCAACTACGGCGTCGTCATGCCGGTGCCGCGACATCGGCGCTGGCGCTCCGCGGCAGGATGGAGAACCGAACTCGGATCGAATCAGCCGGGACGGGGCGGCCGTCGACAGCCCGGAACTCGGTGTTGTGCGTCGGGCGGGCCACCCGCAGCTCCGCCGGGCGAACACGTCAGCGAAGACGGTCAGAGCCACCGGGGTCCGGGGCGGCGCCCTGACCTTACGCGCGGCACGCCGCAGCCGACACCCACCCACCTCGGGAGATCGCCCGTACCGATCAGTGCACAACCCCCGGCGCCTTTTCCACCGACTGGGCGTAGAGTGAGGGCGTCGCTCGGGCCCCCGGTGGCTGACCGCCCACCGTCGTCGATCCGCCCAGGAGCTGACCGGTCCCCCACTGCCGCCGACAACGCCACACGCGTGGTGGAGCATGTCGCGGCCTGTGGATCGCCTTCCTGGCAACCGGAACCACCCATGGTCTCTTCAGGCTGTGGGCCCGTAGTTGAGCAGCGAGGGAATGTGAGTGCGATGGCCTACATCGCCAAGGACCACAACGGCGCGGCGCGCGTCGCCGTACCAACCGCCAGGCTGGCGCAACCGGCGACCGATGTCGCTGGGCACCTGCCCGGGCCGGGTGAACCGGTCGGTCCGGCACCCACCGCGGCACACCGCGGAGCGACCCCACCCGCCGGGACGGGAGTCGGTCCGCAGTTGAGCGCACCGGTCCGTTACCTGCTGGCGGGGATCCGTCTCGCGCTGGGCTGGATCTTCCTCTGGGCCTTCCTGGACAAGATGTTCGGCCTGGGACACGAGACGACCGCGGCGAGGTCCTGGGTCAACGGCGGCAGCCCGACCAAGGGGTTCCTGGGGTCGGCGGCCACCGGCCCGTTCACCGGCTTCTACCACTCGATCGCTGGCGGCTGGCTGACGGACCTGCTGTTCATGGGGGCGCTGCTCGCGGTTGGTGTCGCGTTGGTTTTCGGGGTCGCGATGCGACTGGCCGCCGGGGCCGGCGCGCTGCTCACCGTCATGATGTGGACCGTGGTCCTGCCGCCGGCCAGCAATCCGTTCATGGACGACCACCTCGTCTACGCCGCCGTGCTGGTCGTCCTCGCCCTCCTGGGCGCCGGCCACACCCTGGGCCTGGGCGCGCGGTGGGCCGAGATCCCATTGGTACGACGATCCGCATGGCTGAGGTAGGACCGGCCGATGCCGGCGACTCGAGAGGCCGGGAGGACGACGACATGGTGAACCAGGTCGAGGAACACGACCGGCGCATCGTCGTCGGCGTTGACGGATCGGCGGGGTCCAGAACGGCACTGCGCTGGGCGATGAGCCAGGGCCGGTTGACCGGCGCGAAGGTCGAAGCCGTCAGCGCGTGGCAGGGCCCGCCCGTGTACGGGTTCGCGTACGGGTGGTCGCCGTCGGTGTTCGAGGACGTCGACCTCGCCGCCATCACCGGAAAGATGCTCGCGGAGGCGGTCGAGGACGAGGCCGCCGGGCGGCCACCGGCGGAGATTCTAACCCGGGTCGTGCACGGCCATCCGTCCCAGGCGCTACTCGAAGCCGCCCACGGGGCGCAGATGCTGGTGGTGGGCAGCCGAGGGCACGGCGCGTTCGCCGGGATGCTGCTCGGATCGGTCAGCCAGCACTGCGTTCAGCACGCACCCTGCCCGGTCGTGGTGGTCCCGTCGACCGACCCCGAGCGGAACGAGATCGGGAGTCGGCGATGACCGCCGCCGGGTACGGCTTGACCGGAGGGCGCGACGACGTCGTCCCTCGAACTGCCACCGTGCCAAGCCGATTCGAGGTTCTCGTCGCGGCGGGGCACGGCGACCGGGCGCGCGCCGTGCTGGGGGGCGCGGCACGCTGATCCGGAGACGGTCACGGCCCGACCGGTGTATCCGGTCGGGCCGTGACCCGGTGAGGAATTGCAGGCTGACGTTGCTGCCAGACCTGGTCCGTGACCGCGGGGCAGCAGTCGGGACGTCAGACGCGGCTGAGCACGACCTTCAGCGCTCCGGTCCGTCCGGCGTCGCTGAACGTGTCGTAGGCCCGGATGATGTCGTCCAGGCCGAAACGGTGGGTGACGAAGCGCGCCGCGTCGACCCGGCCGGCGGCGAGCAGGCGCAGCAGGGTCGACGTCGAAGAGGTGTCGACCAACCCCGTGGTGATCGTCAGGTCCCGCGACCAGAGCCGCTCCAGGTGCAGGGTGACCGGTCTGCCGTGTACGCCGATGTTGGCGACCCGCCCCGCCGGCCGCACCAACTCCACTGCCAGCTCGAAGGTCGCCGGCACTCCGACGGCCTCGATCGCGACGTCGGCGCCGAGCCCTCCGGTGAGGTCCCGCACCGCCGCGATCGGATCCTGCTCGGCGTTGTTGACGAGCACGTCGGCACCGAACTGTTTCGCTGCGTCGAGCCGGCCCGGCAACCGGTCGATCGCGACGATCAGACTGGGACTGAACAACCGGGCCCCGCTGATCGCCGACAGCCCGATCGGCCCCGCGCCCACCACGACGACGACGTCGCCCGGTTGGACGTTGCCGTTGAGGACGCCGACCTCGTAGCCGGTGGGCAGAATGTCGGCCAGCATCAGCAACTGCTCGTCACTCACCCCCTCCGGCACCGGATAGGTCGAGTTGTCCGCGAAAGGAACACGCACGTACTCCGCCTGGGTCCCGTCGATCTCGTTGCCCAGGATCCATCCGCCGTCGGTGCACTGGCCGTAGCGGCGGTCTCGGCAGAACCGGCAGGCGCCGCACGCGCTGACGCACGACACCAGCACCCGATCGCCGACCGCGGTGGTCCGGACCGCGGCACCGACCTGGGTGATGGTGCCGACCGCCTCATGTCCGATGATCCGACCGTCCACCATCGCCGGCACATCACCCTTGAGGATGTGCAGATCCGTCCCGCAGATCGTGGTCGTGTCGACCCGCACGATCGCGTCGCTGTCAGTGGCGAGCTCGGGGAGAGCGACGTCCTCCCATGCCTTCGCGCCTGGTCCGTGATAGACGAGTGCCTTCATCGTGAACTCCAAGGTCCGTCGAGCGGCGGAAGTGGGCAGCCACCGGGGACCAGAGCGACAGCTTCACGGTACGCGCCGTGCGCCTGCGGCGGGCTCCCTGTTCCACCGCGTCGGGTGCCCGACCCCCGGGCGGCGTTGTGCTCGGACGGCCTCGTCGGCCACGGTGCCACGGGGGGCCTGGCCTGGCTCCGGGCTTGACCGCCGGCGTACGCTGACGGTAGTTCCAGCCGCCCTGGTCCCTGGTGGTGCCCCGTAGCCGCAGGCACACCTCCAGGAGCGTCGGATGTCGGTTCCGCCGAACGTCGTCATGCCGGGCCCGGAAACAGTCAGTGATCTTGTGAAGCGGATCGGCGACCGCGACCGGGCCGCCTTCGGTCGCTTCTACCGCCGGCTCGTCCGCGCCGTGTTCACCCAGCTGTCGGACAGTCTGGACAGTCCGGCGCTCGCGGTGGCCGTGACCCGGGCGGTCTTCGTGGAGGTGTGGCGGCTCGCGCCGGGGCACGCCTCGCACCACCTCGACGGACTCGCGTGGGTGAACGCCATTGCCGCTCGCCATGTCGCAGACAGGATTGCGGAGTTCGAGCAGCACCGACGCCGGAGCGCTACCGGCGTCGACGACACGCTCGGTCGCGGATTCGTTCTCACTGTCGGGAAGGAACCGTTGGCACGGGCTGGAACGCCGATCCGGCCGCCTCACCGGACCGGTCCGGCACCTGCGTCCTGAACCGCGGACGCACCTGCGACCAGATGGTGGGGCAGACGGTGCCGGGCCCCGTCGGTGGTCTTGTCGGGACGGGCGTGGTCCGATGATACCCGTCGGTCTTCGCGCGGTACGGCGTGCCGATGAGTCCCGAACGCAGGCTCCGGTTGTGGGACCTGGTCGTCGCCGAGGCGCGTGGCGCCGTCGTTGCGGTGGAGCATGTCTGCGCGGTGTCGGTGACGGTGACCGGTGCCGACTCCGCCGCGGTCGCGGTATCACTGCGTAGCACCCCGCGGGAGGTGCTGTGGGCCAGTGACCCGGTCGCTTCTCGCGTGGCGGAGCTGACCGTGACCTTCGGGGAGGGGCCGTCCGTCGATGCGACCAGTGGCGTCCCCGCCCTGGTCGGGGACCTGACGGCACCGTACTGCCAGGCCCGCTGGCCGGCGTTCGCGCCGGCCGCCGTGGCCGGCGGGGTCCGTGCGGTGTTCGCGCTGCCGCTGCAGATAGGCGGCATCCGTCTCGGTGTGTTGGATCTCTACCGCGCGCGTGCCGGGGACCTCGACGGTGAGCAGTTGGCCGATGCTCTGGTCCTGGCTGACACCGTGTGCGCGGTGCTCCTCGACGGGCCGGCCCAGTCCCGCCCGGACCAGGACGGGCGTTGGCCCGCGCAGCCGGAACTGCGGCATCCCGAGGTGCATCAGGCCACCGGGATGGTCACCGTCCAGATGGGGGTGTCGGTGGACGTGGCGCTCGTCCGCCTTCGGGCCTACGCGTACGCACACGACCGAAGCCTGCGGGACGTGGCGGGCGACGTGGTCGGCCGACGCCTGCGCTTCGAGCCCGAACCAGCAGCGGAGCGGGACTCGTGACGAGCGGGGACGGTGGAGCCGTTCACGTACCAGCCGCCCTCCTGTCCGGTATCGCCGACGTACCGGTGGGTCTATGGTGTGGCTGAAGGTGGGTGACATGGCCGAGAGCCAGTTGACGGACGTGTTCGTGGAGATGGCCGACACGCTCGTCGGTGACTTCGACGTGCTCGAGTTCCTGTACGTGCTGACGGAGCGGTGCGTCGAGCTGCTGGGTGTCTCGGCGGCCGGGTTGCTGCTGACCGACCAGCAGGATTCGCTGCAGCTGGTCGCCGCCTCCTCCGAGCGGACCAGGCTGCTGGAGCTGTTCCAGCTGCAGACCGACCAGGGCCCCTGCGTCGACTGCTTCCGCACCGGCCGACCGGTGTCGGTGACCGACCTGCCCGCCGCGCAGCGGTGGCCGAGGTTCTCCGCCGCCGCGGCCGAGGTGGGGTTCGCCGCGGTACACGCCCTGCCCATGCGGCTGCGCACCGAGGTGATCGGCGCGCTGAACCTGTTCGACGTCCAGCCAGGTGCCCTGGACGACGGCAAGCTGCGCATCGGCCAGGCGCTCGCCGACGTGGCGACCATCGGGCTGCTTCAGCACCGCGCCATCCGCCGCGGCGACATCCTCACCGAGCAACTGCAGACCGCGCTCAACAGCCGGGTCCTGATCGAACAGGCCAAGGGCGTCCTCGCCGAACGCCTCCAGGTCGACGTGAGCGACGCCTTCGCCCTGCTGCGCGACGGTGCCCGCAGACACAACCGCCGGTTGTCGGAGCTGGCTCAGGCAGTCGTCGACGGCACCGAGCAACTCGTCCCGAACGTGGTCCCCCACCCTCGCGGCTGATCACCAGCCCCAGGCGGACGCGGCTGAAGGAAGAGACCTCCACCGTCGATCGTCAGCCGCGCCCACTCGGACGACGAATCGTGTGGCAGCACACGGCCCCGTTGGCGCCGGCTCCATCGGCAGAGGACACCGGCTGCCGACACCACGATGCACGCCGATCACCCACATCGCGGTCCGACGCAGCAGGGCGTACGATGAGGTTGTCGCTCAGGTCCCCGGTGGCGAAGAGCCCAGAGCCGTCGAGTGCCCCTCCGTTGCCAGCAGGGGCGTCCACCGAGTCGACCTCTATCACGCAGCATGTCGCGCTATCGCTACGGCAGCACCGCGCTCCCGATCACCGGGGCCGCACGGCCGTTGATCCCGGCAGGCAACGCGTCAGCCGTCGGCACGACCTACTTCTTCGGCTGGGACCGAACCGTCCCAGTTGCCCATCGATGTACCTTGAGGGCGTGATGCAGCCATGCTGCTCCGATTCGATCCGTTCCATGACCTGAACCGACTGGCCGACGAGATCCTCGGTGGACGGCGGCTACCGCAGACGATGCCGATGGATTGCTACCGACACGGCGACGCGCTCCACCTGCACTTCGACATGCCCGGCATCGACGTGGAAACCCTCGACGTCACCCAGGAGAGCAACACGCTGACCGTGCGAGCCCTCCGCAACGCCGCCGCGCCCGAGGACGCCACTTTCCTGGTCGACGAGCGCTCCGGCGGGTCCTACGCCCGCCAGCTGATCGTCGGCGACGGCCTGAGCCTCGACGCGATCGTGGCGAACTACCAGGATGGCGTGCTCACGTTAACCATCCCCGTCGCCGAGCAGGCTCAGCCGCGTCGGATCGACGTGAGTACCGGCGAGGACCACCACGAGGCGATCGATGGGTCCGCCACCGAGACCGACCGGCTGGTCAGGACCGCGGGCTGACCCTTGCCACCTCCCACCCCCGCTGACAGAGACCGCCGAGCAAGCGCCAGGAACAGTCCGGTACGACGTAGGTGGATCATCCACTCGAGGGAATGAGAATGCCGTGACGCACACCATGCAGAGGACAGATGCCGAACTAAAGACCGCGGTGACCGAGGAACTCGCCTGGGGGACGCCCGGCGTGAACAGCACACACATCGGTGTCGCCGTCAACCACGGCACCATCACCCTGTCCGGGCAGGTCGACAGCTACCCGGAGAAGCGCCTCGCCGAGCACGCCGTGCTGCGAGTCCGTGGCGTCACCGCCGTCGCCGAGGAGATCACGGTGCATACCCGCTGGGGAGATGTCACCGACACCGACATCGCCCGCGAAGCCGGACAGGCACTCGATCGCTCCGTAAGCGTGCCGGACGGCCTGGTGACAGCGACCGTCCACAACCACATCGTCACGCTGGCAGGTCAGGTGCCGTGGCACTATCAGCGGGAAGCTGCCGAGCAGGCGGTCCGTCACCTCAAGGGCGTCACCAACCTCCTCAACATGATCACGATCCGGCCCACCGCCTCGGCGGCGGGCATCAAGACCGCGATCACCGCCGCGCTGGTGCGCGGCGCCCAGACCGACGGTCGAAACACCACGGTCACCGCCGACTCGGATGGTGCCGTCACCCTTGAAGGTTCTGTTCACTCCTGGTCCGAGCGCACCGACGCGGAGCACGCCGCCTGGTCGGCACCCGGAGTGACCGACGTGACCAACCGTCTCCGCATCCAGTACTGACATCAGGGGCGCGGTCAACCATCGACGGTGAGCACGGCGGGCACCCAGGAACCACCGGTTCTGCCCGTCGCTGCAACACCCGCGCCCAGGCGCCGGTCAGGGTGGTGCGCCCTGACCGGCACGGCCCGCGTCGCCGTACCCCGCGGCGATCCCGCAAGTCCGCCCAGATCCGCGGTCCACGCCACGGCGGTCGCGTCAGCGCCCCGCGGACAGGCGGCCGTACGCAGGGTCGTCCGGCACTGACGGGCGCGGCGGCGTCGCGTTCTGATCGAGGTAACAGATGTCGGAGATGCCATGAACCGTTTTCCCGTCCAGGTGCATGCCCACCGCACAGAATCCCTGAGCCGATGGCTGTGGCTGGTGAAGTGGCTGCTGCTGATACCGCACTACCTGGTCCTCGCGGTGCTGTGGGTCGCGTTCGTCGTGACGACCGTTGTCGCGTACGTCGCGGTGCTGGTCACCGGCCGGTACCCGCCGGCGATCTTCGCGTTCAACGTGGGCGTGCTGCGCTGGACCTGGCGGGTGAACTACTACGGCTACCAGGTGCTCGGCACGGACCGGTACCCGCCGTTCACACTCGCCGACGTCGTCGACTACCCGGCCCGGCTACACGTCGAAGCGCCGACCCGGCAGCCCCGATGGCGGCCGCTGGTCGCCTGGCTTTTCGCCATCCCGCACCTGGCGCTGATCGGAGCGCTCAGCGGCGCCGCCTGGCGGTTCCGGAGCGACGACACAGCAGCCTCGATGCCGCTCGGCGTCGTCGGCCTCGGTCTGCTCATCGCGGGAACCGGCCTGCTGTTCGCCGGCCGCTACCCCCGTGGCCTCTACGACCTGCTGCTCGGCGTCGCCCGGTGGAGCCTGCGGGTGACGGCCTACCTGGCGCTGCTCACCACCCGGTACCCGCCGTTCCGCCTCGACCAGGGCGACGACGAGCCCGACGGCCCGACCGGACCCGACAGCCCCGACGGCTCGTCGATCCAACCCCATGCCGACGACGGCGCCCGCCTGATCACCGAAGCCCCGCCGCAGGGACCCGCGGCGCAGGGATCAGCGGCTACTCCGGCGGTCGCCCTGGTCGCCGGGGTGGCGATGCTCCTGCTGGGCGCCGGCACCGGCGCGGCAGGCGCGGCCCTCATCGGCCTCGGTCACAACAGGGACGCCAACGGCTACGTGACCAGCCCGAGGCTGCAGGTCAGCAGCCCGACGGCGGCGATCACCGTGGAGGGAGTCAGCCTCCACGTGGGTGATCTGTGGACGCGCAACCTCAGCAGCATCGGTGGGGTCCGCGTCACCGCGACCAGCGCGGCCGGGACACCGCTGTTTCTCGGTATCGCCGAGCAGAACGCCGTCGACGAATGGCTTACCGGCACCGCCCACGACGGAATCATCAACCTCACCAGGACCGGCAGCCGGTACGAGCGCACCAGCGGCACCGTCCGCGGCGTGCCCGCCCCAGCCGGGCAGAGCTTCTGGCTCGCCACCGCCACCGCCACCGGTGCGGCCCCGACGGTCTTGAACTGGCAGGCCACCGACGGCGACTTCGCCGTGGTCCTCACCAACGCCGACGGCACCCCAGCTGTCTCCCCCGCGACCGTCACGGTCGCGACGCAGGTTCCCGATCCGACGCCGCTGGCAGTCGGCCTGCTGGGTGGCGCAACAGCCTTGGTGATACTCGGATTCTGGCTCGTCTACCTTGGCGCGACCCGGATCGGCCGCCGCCACCCGCCCAACCCGCCGGGTGGGTCGCCGACCTCGCCGCCGGTTCCGACTCCGGTCCCGGCTCTCGTTTGAGCCACCAAAGCACCCGCCAACGACACCCACCTCACCAGCAAGCAATCAGACCAGGCGTACGAGGTGCCGCTCCCGTTCGTCGTCGCCCTGGACGACGGCCTCGGAACCGCGCCCCTCAGGGCGCCGAACGTAGCGCCCCGGTGACCTCCGGCACTACCCACACCCGAACAGGACCATCAGAATCGAGCGACGACCGTGAGGGTTCTTGTCAGCAGCGCCAGCAGACACGGCTCCACCGACCAGGTCGCGACCCGCATCGCGCTGACGCTGCGGGTCGGTCTGCGCGGTGACGCCGTCGTCGATGTTCGTCCGGCCGCCGAGGTGAGTGACGCGAGCGCCTACGACGCGGTGGTCCTGGGCAGCGCCGTCTACCTGGGACGGTGGCTCGGCCACGCCCGTCACCTCGCGGACCGGATCGCGACGCGTTCTCCGCGTCCGGTATGGCTGTTCTCGGTCGGCCCGATCGGCGTACCGCCGAAGCCCACCGAGGAACCGGCCGAGATCCGCGCTATCGTCACCTCCACGCGCGCCCGTGAACATCGCCTCTTCGCCGGGCGCCTGGACCGGCACCGGCTCGGCTTCGCCGAGAAGGCCGTGGTAGCCATGCTGCACGTACCGGACGGCGACTTCCGGGACTGGGCCGCGATCGACGCCTGGGGAACGCAGATCGCCGCTGAACTGACCGGTGCCGACGCTCCGGCCGAGGGGACCTGACGCGGGTGCGTACCGTCGGCGCTCCACCCACCGCCGGCCCGCGCACGGTGATCGAGCGGACGAGTCCCACCGACCTGATGCAGCTCACCTGCGAGGTTCCCGGCTCACCGATGCAGGTCGCGGCGGTCCTCGTCCTCGGCGCGGCCACCGCGGTGGACCTGACCGCTGTCCGCGACGTGATCGGTCGACGTCTGTCCTCGGTGCTGCGGCTGCGGCAGCGCCTGGTCCGGGCACCGCTCGGGGCCGGGCGACCCGTCTGGCTCGACGACCCGGACTTCGACGTGGGCCGGCACGTCGACGCCGTCGCCTGCCCCTCTCCAGGCGATAAGACCGCCATGCTCGGCGTCGCCGCCGACGTTGTCATCCACCCGTTGCCGATCGACCGAGCGCTGTGGCCGGCCACCCTGGTCACCGACATGGCTTACGGCAGGGCCGCGCTGATCGTGATGCTCCACCACGTCCTCGCCGACGGTATCGGTGGCCTGGCCGTCCTCGCCCGGCTGGTCGACGGGGCGCCCACCGCGTCGGAGCCCGAATTCCCCGGGCACCGACCGGGCCGCCGCGCTCTCTTCCTCGACGCGTCCGGCGCGCGGCTGCGGGCGCTCACGGCGTCCACGGGCGGCAATTCTCCCTACCCGAGGCCGCCTGCCACCACGTCAACGAAGCAGCCCAGGCCAACCAACACGCGGGGAATCCCGGAGGTCACGGCTGGTGGTTCCGTGTCGCGTTGATCAGGCCAGTGAAGAAGATCCCGTCGTCGGTCAACGTCACCACAACCAGATACACCCCCGGGTGGTCCTGGCGTAGCCAGGCATGCCGCGCAGATGTTGCAATTGGCCGAGTCCTACAGGCCGCTCCATCGTTGTCCATCCATGTCGATAGCTATGGCTGACGGCAAGCCTCGGCATGGGAGGGTTCTGATGCAGTACGCGCCGGAGCTCGATGGCCCTGACCTGCTCGGCTGGTGGACACGGCAGCCGAACCGGCGAGGCCGCCCGCGGAGACGGCGCCCGACAACACACAATCCCTTGGGCATTCGGTTCGCGTTCTACGGCCGGATGTCGACGCGGGAGTTCCAGGACCGGTTGTCGTCGGCGCGGTGGCAGCGCGACTTCGCCGAGGACGTGATCGACGGCCGGGGCGTAATCGTCGCCGAGTTCTTCGACGTCGGCGAGTCCCGTCAGGTGCCCTGGACGCGCCGCCCGCAAGCCGCACGACTACTGGCAGCTCTCGCGGACCCTGGCCGGGGGTTCGACGCGGTGGTCGTGGGAGAGTTCGAGCGAGCGTTCTACGGCAACCAGTTCCGCGACCTCGCGCCGCTGTTCAACCTGTACGGCGTGCAGCTGTTGGCTGCCCGAGCTCAACGGACCGGTCGACGCCAGCAACGAGTTCCACCTGTCGCTGCTGGCCCTGCTCGGCGTGCACTCGAAACGAGAGGTCCAACGCTCCCGGTTTCGGGCCAAGGCGGCGATGCGCGCCCAGGTGGTCGAGCAAGGCCGTCATCTCGGCGGCCGACCGCCCTACGGCTACCGGCTGGCCGACGCGGGCCCGCACCCGAACCGGGCCCACGCCAAATGGGGACGCATGGCCCACCGGCTGGAACCCGACCCCGCCACCGCCCCGCACCTGCAGTGGATGTTCGCCCAGCGCCTCGCCGGCCGCAGCGTCGCCGGGATCACCCGCGACCTCAACGATCAGCATGTGCCCTGCCCGTCCAGCGTCGACCCCGGCCGAAACCCGCACCGCAGCGGCACGGGATGGACCCTGCGCACGGTGGCGTCGCTCCTCGCCAACCCCCGCTACACCGGCCGGCAAGTCTGGAACCGGCAGCACACCGACCGCGGCCCACTCGACGCCGCCGATGACCTCCTCGGCCAGTCGGAGGCACGCCGCTGGAACCTGATGCAGCAATGGGTGATCTCCCGGGACATAGCGCATCCGCCGCTGGTCAGCGAACACGACTTCGTCGCCGCCCAGCAGGCCAACGCCCTGCCCGCACCGGCCGACGGATTGAGCGGACGCTACCTACTCACCGGACTGATCCACTGCCAGGAATGCGACCGGATCCTCGACGCGCACTGGGTCAACAAGCACGCCGCCTACCGCTGCCGCCACGGCCACCGCACCGCCTCAACAGGTGACGCGCCCCGGCCGCGCAACGTCTACATCCACGAAGCCAAAGCGATCACACAACTCGCCGAGTGGCTCGGCGTCCCGGCCACCGACCCCCATGCCGTCACCGACGCACTACTCGAGCACGATCTGCACGTCACCTGCGCAATCGGCGGAACACTGACCATCACCGAGATCCCTGCCCGGGTGCCGGCGCACCGGGCATCCGCGGTCCCGAACCAGCGCGGAACAGCAGTAACCCCCACCGAGGCGCTCCACTGACCGTGAAGACCACCCGTGGGGGCTAACGTGTCCGAGGGGGGACTTGAACCCCCACGCCCTATACGGGCACTAGCACCTCAAGCTAGCGCGTCTGCCATTCCGCCACCCGGACCTGCACGTCCAGCCTACCCAATCGACCGAGGTGATCGCCTCACCGCATCGGCCGGCCCGGCGGGCCGCACGGGGGATTACTGTACACGGCCCGGAACGATCATGCACATCACCACAGCGGCGCCACGTTCGAGCAGCTCAGACCCCCTGCGATCCAGGCGGGTAGCGCGGAACCAGCGAGTCCGGGCAGCATTGCTCACGTGTCCCACCCCTCCCCGCTGACCGCCGCGCAACACCAGGCCCTGGCGCTTCGCGCCGCGGGCGACCTGACCGGAGCCCGCCGCCTGCTCACCGACGCGATCACCGCGGCCCGACCGGCGTACGGCGAGGACCACCAGGACGTCCTGGCCACCGGTCACCTGCTCGCCCGGCTGCACCGGGAGGCCGACGACCCGGCCGCCGCCCGACGGGTCCTCGAGGAGGCGTACGCGGCGGGCGAGCGCCGCCGCGGTGACGCCGATCCGCTGATGCTCGCCCTCAGTTTCGACCTCGCCGGCGTGGCGGAGGAGCTGGGCAACCGGCACGAGGCCCGCCGCAACTACGGCCGGGTGGCCACCGCCGGGCCCGCCGTGCTCGGTCCGGACCATCCCGCGGTACGCGCAGCCCGCCACTACCTCGGCGGCTCCGCCGCCGCTCCCGGCGGTTACGGCCCACCTCCCGGCGGCTCCGCCGCCGCTGCCGGCGGTTCCCCCGATCCGGCCTTGTCCGGGCCCACCGTGTCGCTGCCGGCGGTCACGCCCTCCTACCCTCCCCGTCCCGTCCCACCGCCACCCCCCGCGCCCACCGCGGGACCGGCGCCGGGGGCCGAGTGGGCGCCACCGCCGGGGCCGGCATCCCGGGCGCCCCGGCCAGGTTCCGCGCAGCCGCCCCGGAGCACGCCCCTGCCGCCTCCCCCGGTGATCCCCGCGTCGGCACCCCCGGCCCCGCCTTCCGGAGCGGATCGGCAGGCGAGTCCCTGGGCGCCCCCTCCGACGCCGTCCGGGGACGCGGCCACGCGTTTCCCGGCACCGCCCGAACCGACCACCGCCCGCTTCTCGGCACCCCCCGACCAGGGCACGGCCCCCTTCTCCGCGCCCCCCGCGCCGGCTTCCCCGCGCTTCTCGACACCACCCGACCAGGCGACCGCGCTTTTCTCCGCGCCCCCCGACCAGGCCCTCGCACGTTCCTCGGGGCAGCCCGATCAGGCCGCCCCCCACTCGCCGGCGCCGCCCCACGCCGCCCCGCCGCCCGCGACGGTCCCGCCGCGCACCCCCGCCGCCCCGCAGGTCCCGGGAGTGACGCCGGTCGCGCCGGGCCACGGTGTGACGCCGGTCCCGCCCCGGCCGCCGCTCGTCCCGCCGCCGCTCCCCGGGCGACCGGCGTCGACCGCCGCGGCTGTTCCGCTGCCTCCGGCGCCGGTCATCCCGCCGCCCCGCCGGCCGTCACCGCCGCCCGCAGCCGGGGCGGATCCAGGTGCGCCGGCCCGCACGACGCCCGCGCCCGCCGCGCCGGTGGCGCCGCCTCCGTCCAGCGTGCCGCCGGCACCCCGCCACCCGGCCCCGGTCTCGGGCCCGCCGGCGGGTGGCGTCCTGCCGCAACCGCCGAGCGTCCCGGCCACCCCGCCGATCCCCGTACCGCCCGCCCCGGTGCCGGTATCGGGTCCGCCGGCACCTGCGCCGATGGCTGCGCCACCGCCGGCGGCAGCTCCGGAGCAGGGGCCCGGGCCGGCGGTCGCCCCGCCCGCGCACACGCCGGTCCAGCCGGCCGGACCGGCGGTGGGCGACTCCCCTTCGGGCATGGCGACGTCCGCTCCGGGCTGGGACAAGCCGACCATTCAGGTGCAGCAGATCGGTCCGTTGCTGCGCGAGGAAGCGGAACGGCAGGCCGCCGCCTCCTCGCCCTCGCCCGCCGCGCCCGGCCCGACGGACGAATCGCGCCCGGATGCGCGAGCCGTCAGCGCGCCTCCCGTCAGCGCGCCGCCGGCAGGCGCACCCTCCGTGAGCGGGCCGCCGATGAGTGGACCGCCCGTGAGCGGACCACCGATCACCGCACCACCGCGCGGCACGACCCCGGCGAGCACACCTCCTGTCAGCGCACCGCCGATGAGCGGGCTCCCGGTGAGCGGACCGCCGAGCAGCACGATCCCGGCAGCCGGGCGCCCGCTGAACGCACCGCCGACACCTCCCGTCAGCGCACCGCCCGCACACCCCGTCAGCGGACCCCCCGGATACCCGGCCAGCGCACCGCCCGCACACCCCGTCAGCGGACCCCCCGGATACCCGGCCAGCGGACCCCCCGGATACCCGGCCAGCGCACCGCCCGCGCACCCCGTCAGCGGACCCCCGGGATACCCGGTGAGCGGACCTGCCGCGTATCCGGTCAGCGGGGTGCCGGTCAGTGGCTACCCGCCGGTGAGTGGGCCGCCGGCCGCGCCGGTCAGCGGCACGCCCGTACCGCCGTGGGGGTTGACCGCGCCACCGTGGAGCAGTGTGGCGCCGCCACAGCCGGTCGACCGGTCGGCCGAGGCCGGGCCGGTGACGGACGCCTACGCCCCCGGCCCGGTCGAGGAGCCCCTGATCGCCGAGGAGGGCCACGTCGGCGTCGGGCCGGACCGGAGCATCGCGGGGGACGAGCCGGTCGAGGGGCGGTCGCTGCCGGTCTACGACGGGTTGCTGGACTTTCCCGAGTCGACGCGGCCGGAGCCGGCGGCGTACCCGGAGCAGGGCTCCTGGCCGGCGGTGCCGCCCGCGTTCCACCAGAGCGCCGCGTACCCGGTGGCGGAGCAGCCGGAGCCGCGTGGCCGCAACCGGACGGTGCTGGCCCTGGTGGTCGGCGGTGCGGTGCTGGCGGTGGTGGCCGTGGTCGCCGGGGGCGCGGTGTGGCTGAACCGGGACGCCGCGCCGCCGGCGCCGGCACCCACCGCGGTGAAGCCGAAGGTGACCGGACCTCCCCCGGGTGACCTTCGGTTGCGTGACGACACCACCACGATCACGGTGACCTGGACCGACCCGACCGGCGGCGCGGTGCCGTTCGTGGTGGCCGGGGGGCGCGCCGGGCAGAAGCTCGGGGTGATGGCCACCGTGGACGCCGGGCAGACCCGCTACACGGTGAACGGGTTAAGCGCGAAGCTGGACTACTGCTTCACCGTGCTGGCGGTCTACTCGACCGACACGTACGCCACCTCGGGTCAGGTCTGCACGGACCGGGAGGGCGGCGGCACGCCGAACTGAACGGCCACCGAGGACACGCTCGGTGTCCACAGCGGGACGGTGCGGGTTTCACCAGCCCCGGCCGGCACCTATGATGGCTCCCGGCTCTGGGGAGGGTCGGCCACGGTTGGCGCCTCCCCCACCGACGCGGGAAGGCAGCCGGCTGTGACCACCATCGAGGACGTCACGAGCACCGCCGGGCCGGAGACGGCCCGCCCCCGGAAGCGGATGCGCGGCGGGCTGGTGACCATCGGCACCGTGGCCGCGCTGCTGGCCGCGATGGGGTTGACGGTGCTCGGGCTCGGCGCCGCCGACAACGCGGTGGCCAACTTCGACTCCTCGTCCTGGCTGTGGAGCACCACGCGCAGCGAGTTGGCCCGGGTCAACGGCATCACCGCCCGGGTGGACACCCGGATGGAGGTGCCCGGCGGGCGACGCCACCAGATGCAGGTGGCCCAGACCGACCGGCTGCTGATCCTGCGGGACCTCAACACCGGCCAGGTCAGCTCGCTGGACCTGGCGACGTTGCAGATCACTGCGACCACGCCGACCGCGCCGGGGCTGGGGGTCAGCGTCGCGCTGCACGACGACGCGGCGTTCGTGGTGGACGCGGTGCAGGGCATCGTGCGGCAGCTCGACCCGCGGGCGTTGACGCCGGTGGGCGAGCCGGTGCGCTACCCGCCGGGCGTCACCGGCGGGACGTTCGACGGCGAGGGCAAGCTGTGGATCGCGGTGCCGAGCGAGGGCACCGTCTCGGCGGTCACCGCCGCCGACCTGCCGGCCACGCCGGGTGAGGCGCCGCCCGCCGGGCTCAGCCCGAAGCGGGTCGAGACGTACGACGTGGCGGAGCCGGCGCACGAGCTGGTGGTGTCCACGCTGGACGAAGGCGTGGCGGTGCTGGACCGCACGTCGGCGTCGCTGGTGACGGTCACCGGTGGTGACACGCGGCGGGCCGACCTGACCATGACCGCCCCCGGTAACCTGCCGACGCGCACCAGCGGGCCGCAGGTGCCGGTGACCGTCCCGGGTGAGCGGTCGGTGCACGTGGTCCGCGACGGCGCCGAGGTGAAGCGGTTCACGGTGCCCGGCGCCGGCGCCCGGCTCAGCCCCGCGGTGGCCTGGGCGGGGCGGTTCTACTGCGCCGACGAGGACACCGGCACGGTCTACTCGTTCGACGCCGCCGGGCAGCTGGTGGAGACGATCAAGGGCTCCGGCCGGCCCGGGCCGGTGGAGCTGGAGGTTCGCGAGAACCACCTGTTCATCAACCCGCCGGACTCGTCCACCGCGCAGGTGGTAGACGACCAGAACCGGGTCCGTGAGGTCAACAAGTACGCCAACGACGTGCTCGGCGGCGACCCGCCGCCGGCTCCCCCGCCGCCGCCCCCGCCGAAGAAGCCGAAGGTGAGCAAGCCGGGCGCGCCGAAGTCGGTCCGCGCCGCCGCCGGCAACGCCTCGGCGCGGGTGAGCTGGCAGCCGGCCTCGTCGAACGGCGCCGAGATCACCCGGTACGTGGTCGAGGGCGGCGGCCAGACCCACCAGGTGGGCGCGAACCAGCGCGCGCTGGAGATCACCGGCCTGACCAACGGTGAGACGTACACCTTCTCGGTGCACGCGGTGAACGCCAAGGGCGACGGTCCGGCGCGCCGCAGCAACCCGGTCGTGCCGACCGCCGAGGTGCCGGACCCGCCGACCGCGGTGACCGCCGAGGCGCGTCCCGACGGCACCGTCCGGGTGAGCTGGCCGGAGGCGAACGGCCAGGGCAACAAGGTCGCCCGGTACGCGGTGACCGCGACCTCGGCCGGCGCGAGCGCCCCGGCCGGGGAGTCGCCGAAGACGGAGCTGGTCGTGCCGGCCGGCCAGTTGGAGTACGGCACGCAGTACGCGTTCACGGTGACCGCGGTCAGCGAGAAGGGCGCCGGGTCGAAGGCGTCGCCGGTGAGCAACACGGTGGTGCCGTTCGCGGCGCCGAACGCGCCCACCGAGCTGCGCGCGTCCACCGTGGCCGACCAGCCCGGCACCGTCGCGGTGCAGTGGTCGCCGGCGGTGGAGAACGGCCGCCCGGTGACGAAGTACGTGGTGGAGGCCGGTGGAAAGACTGTCGAGGTGACCGACGTCCGGGCGACCGTGGGCGGGCTCGGCGACGGCCAGAACGTCACGGTGAAGGTCAAGGCGGTCAACGAGGCCGGCGCCGGCGCGGAGGCCACCACCACCGCCCGCACCGTGGCCGCGCCCCGGATCACGGTGACCGGGTCGTCGGCCGACGCCACCTCGGTGACGGTGACGTTCACCGTGGACGCCGGTGGCGGAAAGGCCACCTGCACGGCCGCGACCGGCGGCAAGTCGGCAAGCGGGAGCTGTTCGAGCCTGCGGGTGACCGGGCTGACGCCGGGCACGGCGTACTCGGTGACGCTGACCGCGAGCAACGCCGCCGGCAAGGGCACGGCCACCCGCGCCCAGACCACCGACGCGCTGTACGGGATCGCGACCTGCCGCAACGGCTCCTCCGGCGCCGAGGCGACCTACTGCTCGCGGGACGTGCCCGGCGAGCGCAACGGCAACGAGATCTTCTCGGTCACCCAGCAGGACAACAGCAAGCAGGCGGGCTGGGAGCCCAGCGGCGCGCGGCTCAAGACCTACTGCAAGAAGAAGGGCGAAGAGGTCTACGCCTACATCTACAACAACGACAAGCGCAGCACCTGGTGGGTGCGCGTGGATCACAGCAAGGGTCGCGACTACATGCCGTGGGCCTGGCTCAACCTGGAGGGCGGCGACAACCTCGACCTGCTGCCCACCTGCTGACCGCGATCTCTTCCGAAAGGCACCCCGTGAACACGCACGAGCCGCTGAGCCAGCCGGAGGTGCAGGGCTTCGCTGCCCTGGCCGCCCGGCTGGCCGACAACGTCAACGCGGTCGTGCTGGGCAAGCCGCAGGTGGTCCGGCTGGCGTTGACCGCGCTGTTCGCCCAGGGGCACGTGCTGCTGGAGGACGTGCCAGGCGTCGGCAAGACCACGCTCGCGCGGGCGGTGGCGGCGACCGTCAAGGGCGAGTGGCGGCGGATCCAGTTCACCCCGGACCTGCTGCCCTCGGACGTGTCCGGGGTGACCATCTTCAACCAGGCCAGCCGCGGTTTCGAGTTCCATCCGGGGCCGGTGTTCGCGAACATCGTGATCGCCGACGAGATCAACCGGGCCTCGCCGAAGACCCAGTCGGCGCTGCTGGAGGTGATGGAGGAGCGGACCGTCACCGTGGACGGCGTACGCCACCCGGTGCCGCAGCCCTTCCTGGTGGTGGCCACCCAGAACCCGGTGGAGATGGACGGCACCTACCGGTTGCCGGAGGCGCAGCTCGACCGGTTCCTGGTGAAGCTCTCCGTCGGCTACCCGGACGAGGCGGTCGAGGTGGAGGTGCTGCGCGGCGCCACGGTCCGCTCCCCCGACTCGCTGACCGCGGTCACCGACACCGCCACGGTCGGCGAGATGGTGAAGATGGCCCGGCGGGTGCACATCGCCGAGCCGCTGTACGCGTACGCGGTGCGGCTGGCCGCGGCCACCCGTACCCATCCGCAGGTGCGGGTCGGGGTGAGCCCGCGCGGGGTGATCGCGCTGACCCGGGCCGCGTGCGCCTACGCGCTGATCGACGGGCGGGGCTGGATCATGCCGGAGGACCTGAAGGCCCTGGTCGAGCCGGTCTTCGCGCACCGGCTGCTGCTCACCCCGGACGCGCAGGTGCGCGGCGTCACGCCGGCCGAGGTGCTGCGCCAGGCGGTCGCCTCGGTGCCGGTGCCGCTGCCGTCGGGGCAGCCCGCGCCGGTGCACGGCTGAGCGTGGGGATCACCGCCCGTGGGGTCGGGCTGCTCGTCGCCGCCCTGGCGCTGCTCGGGGTCGGCTTCCGGTACGCGTACCCGGAGCTGACCGTGCTCGGCGCGGCGGCCGGCGTGGCGGTCGGCTACGCCGTGGTGACCGCCGCCTGGCGGCCCCGGTTGACGGTCGAGCGTCACGCGGACCCGGACCGGGTGGCCCGGGGCGAACCGGCGGCGATGGAGCTGGCCGTACGCAACACCGGCCGGCTGCGGGCGGCGAACCTGGTGGCCGAGGACCGCTGCGCCGGCGAGCTGGTGCCGGTGCCGCTGCTGCGGTTGCGTCCGGGGCGGGACACGCGGGTGCGCTACCCGGTGCCGACGCAGCGACGTGGGGTGGTGCCGGTAGGCCCGCTCCGGGTGGTCCGCCGCGACCCGCTCGGGCTGGTGGCGCTGGCCCGCGGCTACGGCGGCACGGCGCCGGTGTGGGTGCACCCGCGGATCCACCCGATGTCCGCGGTGCCCACCGGCGCCGGGCGCAGCCTGGACGGGCGCACCGACAGCGTGCCGCACGGGTCGATCACGTTCGACTCGCTGCGGGAGTACGTGGTCGGCGACGAGCTGCGCCGGGTGCACTGGCGGACCAGCGCGCGGGTGGGTGAGCTGATGGTGCGGGAGAACGTGGACACCAGCCTGCCGCGCCTCGTGGTGGTGCTGGACAACCGTGCCGCCGCGCACCCGGTGCGGTCGGCCGGGGTGGCGGAGTCGTTCGAGGCGGCGTGCGAGGCGGCGGCGTCGGTGGTGGCCGCGGCGGTGCGGGAGGACCTTCCGGTGCACCTGCTGCTGGTCGCGCCGGCCGAGGTCGAGCCGGCGGGGGCGGCCGGGCCGCTGGACCGGCTCGCCGCGGTCGAGCTGGCCGGTGGCGGGACGGAGGTGCTGTCGGCGTCGACGAGCCGACTGCGCCAGGAGCGGCTCGGCGACACGCTTGTCTTCCTCACCGGTCCGGGCGCCGGCGACGAGCTGGGGCACGTCGGCGCGCTGCGCGGCGCGTACCCGTCGGTGGTGGTGGGGATGTTCGGCGCGCCCGCCCCGACGGCGGCCGCCGCGACCGGCCTGGTGGTGCTGGACGCGGCCGACGGCGCGGCGTTCGCCGCCGAGTGGGACGGGATCCGCCGGTGGTGACCGTGACGCCGCCGCGCCCGGGCACCGCGACGCCGCCGGACGCGCCGGCGCGCGGGCGGGTGGCCGGGGCGCTGCGGGCGGCGGTGGTGCCGGTCGCGCTTGTCGTGCTGGTGGCGCTCTCCGGCGTGGTGTTGGGCCGGGTGTACGCGGACCCGCTGCTGACCCGGCTGATGGTCGGCGCGGCGGCCGGTTCGGTGCTGGTCGGCGTGGCCGCCCGGCGGCTGCCGTCCTGGCTGGTGGCGCCGGTGTCGGTGGCCGCCCTGGCCGGCTGGACGCTGCTGTCGCTGCGGTTGGCGGCGAGCCACGCGGCGCTGCCCGGCGGGCTGGGCGAGGTGGCCGGCGACGCCGCCCGCAACGCGATCCCCCGGCTGCTCACCGCGATGATCCCGGTGCAGCCGGCGCCGGACACCGTGCTGGTCCCGGTGGTGGCGGCCTGGCTGGCCGGGATGACCGCCGCCGAGGTGGCGCTGCGGGCCGGCCGGGTGCTGCTGGGCTACCTGCCGCCGGCGCTGCTCTACGCCGGCGCGCTCTACGTGGTGGGGCCGAACGCGGCGCCGGCGGTCGGCCCGACGGTGCTGTTCGCGGCGGTCGCGGCGGCCGGCCTGGCGGCGCCCGGAGGCCGGTCCGGCCCGGACGCGGCCGACCCGGTGGCCGGGCTCACCCCGGCGGTACGGGCGGCGGTGCGACTGCGGCTGGCCGCGGCGAGCGCGGCCGGGCTGGCCGTGGTGGTGGCGCTCGCCGCGCTGCTGGCCCCGGTGGTGGCCGCTCAGGTCGACGAGCGTCCGGTCGACCCGCGCCGCTACGTGGAGCCGCCGCAGGTGGAGTCGCTGGACGAGAACCCGCTGATCCGGATCTCCGGCTGGGCGTTGAACCCGGACCAGCGGCTGCTCGACGTGCGCACGGTCGCCGGCTCGGCCGAGGGCGGGCTGCCGAGGATCCGACTGGCGGTGCTCAGCGACTACGACGGGGTGACCTGGCGGGTGGGCGCCACGTACCGCAACGCGGGGCGGATCCTGCCCGCGGTCGATCCCGCGCCGGGCGCGACGACCGAGGCGGTGCGCCAGGAGATCACGGTGGCCGACCTGACCGGGCGGCTGCTGCCGGCCGTGCCCACGCCGCGCGAGGTGGGCGGCGCGCGGGTGGCGTACGACCCGGCGAGCGGGACGCTGATCCGGCCGGAAGGGCTCGCGCCGGGGCTGCGCTACGACGTGTCCTCGGTCCGGGAGACGCCGGACCCGAATCTGGTCACCACCGCGAACGTGCCGGCCGGTGACGCGGTGTCCCGGGTGCTGCGGGTGCCCGACGGCGCGCCGGAGCAGCTGCGCCGGCTGGCCACCCAGCTCGCCGAGTCCAACGGCGCCCCGTACGCGCGGGCGGACGCGATCGCCACGTTCCTCGCCGAGCACTACCGGGTGACCGCCGACGCGCCGAGCGGGCACGCCTACCCGAATCTGACGTTCTTCCTGTTCGGACCGCGTAACGGCGGTGGGCAGCGGGGGACGTCGGAGCAGTTCGCGGCCGCGTTCGCGGTGCTCGGCCGGCTCGCCGGGCTGCCCACCCGGGTGGTGGTCGGCTTCCGCCCGAAGTCGGACGGGCCGGTGCGGGCCGCCGACGCGTACGCCTGGCCGGAGGTGCTGTTCGAGGGCGTCGGCTGGGTGCCGTTCGACCCGATGCCGCGCCCGGACGAGGAGCCCCGCCCGGTGGAGGAGGACTTCCGGCCGCAGCCGGAGGAGCCGCCGCCGTCGGAGGTGCCGGCGCCGACCGAGCAGCCCACGGCCACACCGCCGGCTGCCGCGCCCGCGCCCGGCCCGGCTCAGCGCGGCCCGGGTACGCCGGTGCTGGTGGGCGGCGGCGCCGGTGGCCTGCTGCTGCTGGTGGGGGCGGTGCTGGCGGCCCTGGCCGCGATGCGCCGCCGGTTGAGCCGGTCCCGGCTGGACCGGGGTGATCCCGGCGGGCGGATCGCGGGCGCCTGGCGGGAGCTGACCGACGCGTTGCGCCTGGCCGGCCGCCCGGTGGGTGACGACCTGTCGGCGGCGGAGGTGGCCGAGCGGGCCCGGGGCGCGCTCGTCGAGGCCCGCGCCGCCACGGGTGGGGACGATCCCGTGGCGGCCGGCCGCGAGGTGGACGAGCTGGCCGACCTGATCAACCAGGTCGCCTTCGCGCCCGGCACCACGACTCCCGACCAGGCCGAGCGAGCGGCGGCGGTGGTCACCTCGTACGGCGATGCCCTGCGGGACGCCCGGCACCGGTGGCGGCGGCTGTGGTGGCGGGTGCACCCGGGCCCGCTGCGCTGGCGCTGAGTTCTGCCGGCCGTGGACGCTCCGGCTGATCCTCGGTCAGCGGTCGGCGGCGCGCAGCTTGCGGACGAGCTTGCGCAGGCCGGCCTGCCAGCCGTCCGGGTCCTCGGCCCGGCGGCGGGCGTAGTCGGCGACCTCCGGGTGGGGCAGGATGAGGAACCGCTCCTCGGCCAGCCCGGCTATGACCGCGTCGGCCACCTGGTCCGGGTTGAGCACCGCGCCGGACGCGGCGATCACCCGGGCGCCCAGGTGCCCTTCGGCGAGGCCGTCGGCGAGCATCGGGGTGTCCACTCCCTGCGGGCAGAGCGCGCTGACCCGGATGCCGTCGTCCCGGTGGGTGATCGCCACCCACTCGGCGAGGCCGACCGCCGCGTGCTTGGTGGCGGTGTACGGGGCGTCGCCGACCGCGGTCAGCAGGCCCGCCGCCGAGCAGGTGAGCAGCAGGTGTCCCTGGCCCCGGCGCAGCATCCCCGGCAGCACCGCCCGGACGCTGTGCAGGTGGCCGAGCACGTTGACCCGCCAGGCCCGGTCCCAGTCGGCGTCGGGCGCGTCGAGGCCGCCGCCGGTGGCCACCCCGGCGTTGGCGCAGAACAGGTCGATCCGGCCGTGGCGGCGCTCGGTCTCGTCGACCAGCGCGCGGACCGCCGTCTCGTCGGTGACGTCCAGCCCGACGCCGGTGGCGACCGGGCCGATCGCCTCGGCCGCCGCGCGGGCCGCGTCGGCGGCCAGGTCGGCCAGCACCACGGCGGCGGCGCCCTCGGCGGCGAACCGGCGGCCCAGCGCCGCGCCGATGCCGCCGGCCCCGCCGGTGATCACCGCCACCCGGTCGGTCAGGTTCATCTCAGGCCACCTCCCCGGTGCCGGCCCCGAGCCGGGGCAGCAGGTCGAGCCAGGTCGCCGCGCCGCCCTCGGTCGTCTCCGGGGTGGGCAGCACCGCCAGCACCGGCACGTCGACGCCGTGCGTGGCGTACCGGCGGGCCTCGGCCGCGCACCGCTCGGGCGAGCCGTGCGGCACCAGCGCGTCGACCACGTCGTCGGGCACCGCGGCGGCGGCGCCGCGCCGGTCGCCGGCCTCCCACGCCCGCCACATCTCTCCCAGGCTGTCCTGCCGGCCCAGCCAGCGGTGGAAGGCCGCGTAGGCGGGCACGGTGAGGTAGCTGGTGATCAGGCGGCGGCCCAGCGCGCGGGCGTACCCGGCGTCCTCGGTGGGGCAGACGAAGATCCGGGCGGCGACCTGGAAGCCGGGGCGGCGCTCCCCCAGTTCGGCGAGCGCGGTCGGCACGTCGGTGGCGGCCAGCCAGTTGAGGATCACGCCGTCGGCCTCGGCGGCGGCGAGCCGCAGCATGCGCGGGCGCAGCGCGGCGAGCAGCACCGGCGGCGGCACCGCCGGTGGGCGTTCCAGCGTGAACCGCCGCACCGAGAACGTGTCGTACGCCCCGTCGACGGTCTCGCCGCGCAGCGCGGCCCGCAGGAAACGCAGCACGTCCCGGGTCCGGCGGTACGGCTCGTCGAACGGCACCGCGTTCCAGTCGCGCACCAGCACCGGCGAGGACGCGCCGACGCCCAGCGCGAAGCGACCCGGCGCGGCCTCGGCCAGCGCGGCGGCACTCATCGCCAGCAGCCCCGGCCCTCGGGTGAAGACCGGGGTGATCGCGGTGCCGAGCCGCAGCCGGGGCGACCAGGCGGCGGCGAGCGCGAGCGGGGTGAACGCGTCGGCACCGGCCACCTCCGACGACCAGACGTCGGTGAAGCCCGCCTCGTCCAGGGCGGCGTAGACGGCGGCGTGGTCGGCGAGCGTGATGCCGCCCAGCGGAACGGTCATGCCCCATCGGTTCGTCACCCGGTCGATCGTGCCCGCCCACCATCGTCCGGAGCAAGATCGGAGACGATACACGTAATTTGCGCAGTTCTGCCTGGTAGGAGTGTTACGACTTCCGGGTGGGCATCGGCGAGAGCGGGAGACGGCGGTGAGAATCGCCGAGCCGGCCGCGCTGCGCTCAGCCGACGGCGACGGCGTACGGGCCACGTTCCTGGAGCTCTTCTTCGATCTGGTCTACGTGTTCGCGCTGACCCGGATCTCCGCGCGCGCGTTCGAGGACCTCGCCTTGGAGGGCGGCCAGAGCACCTGGTCGGCGGTGACCGGCGGCGGCAAGACGCTGCTGCTGCTGCTGCTCGCGCTCTGGATGCTGTGGCAGGGCACCGCGTGGACCACCAGCCGCTACGACCCGTACCACCTCTGGCTGCAGGTCATCGTGATCACCGCGCTGGTGTCGGCGATGGTGATGGGGGTGGCCGTTCCCCGCGCGTTCAGCGGGACCGGGCTGGCGTTCGCCGTCGCGTACGTGGTGGCGAACGTGGGCCGTTCGGCGATCCTGCTGCTGGTGCTGCGCCGGATCCAGTACCGCCGGCTGAAGCTGCGGATGCTGATCACGTACTGCGTCTCCGCGGTGCTCTGGCTGGCCGGTGAGGTGCTGCCCACCGACGCCCGGGTGGCGCTCTGGAGCACCGCGCTGCTGGTGGAGTACCTCGGCAACCGGTTCGGCTGGCCGATCCCGGGGCTCGGCCGCTCGACCATCTCCCGCTGGGACATCCACGGCCGGCGTTCTGACCACGCCGATCGCCTCCGGCCGGTGCGGAGACGCCACGCCCGCACCCGGGCTACCATCCGGCCGTGACCTTCTCGCTCGTCGCCCGCTCCGCCGACGGGCACCTGCACGGCGTGGCCGTGGCCAGCCGGTTCCTCGCCGCCGGGGCGCTGGTGCCGGCCGCCGAGGCGCGGGTCGGAGCGGTGGCCACCCAGGCGCACGCCAACCTCGCCTACCGCTCGCAGGCGCTGACCATGCTGCGCACCGGCGTCACCGCCGCCGACGCGGTGGCCGGCCTCGTCGCCGCCGACCCCGGGCGCGACGACCGGCAGCTCGCCGTGGTCGGAGCCGCCGGCGTCGGCGCCACCTGGACCGGCCCGCACTGCCACCCCTGGGCCGGTGGGCAGGCCGGCGACGGATGGGCCGCGCAGGGCAACATCCTGGACGGCCCACAGGTGATCGACGCGATGCGCGACGCCTGGCTCACCGGCACCGACCTGCCGTTCCCGCAGCGGATGCTGGCCGCGCTGGCCGCCGGTGACCGGGCCGGCGGCGACCGGCGCGGCCGGCAGAGCGCCGCGCTGCTTGTGGTGCAACGCCACGGCGGCTACGCCGGCACCGGCGACGAGCTGGTCGACCTGCGCGTGGACGACCATCCCGACCCGGTCGCCGAGCTGCGTCGCCTGCTCGGCCTGCACACCATGATCTTCGGCCGTCCCGACCCGGCCACCCTGCGCGACCTCACCGGCCCGCTCGCCGTCGAGGTGGCGGAGCTGCTCGCCGCCGCCGGGCACCCGGTGGGGCCGGCCGGTCTGGACGACGCGCTCGCCGCCTGGTCCGGCCTGGAGAACCTGGAGGAACGCTTCGTGCCCGGCCGGATCGACCCGATCGTGCTGGACCAC
The DNA here is from genome assembly GCF_043197045.1 of Micromonospora sp. NPDC049282. NCBI lineage: Bacteria > Bacillati > Actinomycetota > Actinomycetes > Micromonosporales > Micromonosporaceae > Micromonospora > Micromonospora sp. NPDC049282. Next base: position 171,873 of record NZ_JBICSL010000010.1, on the reverse strand, counting down.
CTGCGACGCGGCGCGGCGGGTCGTCCGTCCGCGGCCGGCTCCGTCGGACCGGCGGGCTGACCCCGCCCCGGCCGCCGAAGGCGGACCGCCGGCGTCAGCGGCCGAAGGCGAGCCGCGGGATGTCGGCCGCCGCCAGCGCGGTGCGCTCCGCGCCGGTCAGCGGCAGCCGGCCGGTGGTCTTGCGCAGCGCGGTGAGCGCGTCCCAGCCGAGCCCGGCCGGCACCGGCCGCCCGGCGGTGAGCACGTCGACCACCACGGCCGCCGCGGCCGGCGTCGTCCAGGGCGCCCGCTCCAGAGCGTCGGCCAGGTCCAGGCCGTGCACCGCGACCTCCACCACCCGGGTACGCAGGAACTCGGTCAACGCCATCGCGTCGCCGTGCCGGGTACGCACCACCCGCCCGGGCGGCTCGGCGGCCACCGCCGCGTCCGTGGCCCGCCAGGCCCGCCCGAACTCGCGCGCCACCTCGACCGCGCCCGGATGGTCGTGCGCCGCCGCCCGTGCCCCGTCGACCCGTGCCCGGTCGACCTCGGGGGCGAACTTGGCCGCGCCGAAGTAGGCGGACGCGGTCACCTCGGGTCGGGACGGCGCGGGTTCGCCGAGCATCGCGACCAGCCGGCCGGCGCCGGTGCCCACGTGCGCCAGCAGGTCGCGCACCCGCCACGGCGGGCAGGGCGTCGGCCGGTCCAGCGCCGGGTCGTCGAGCCCGCGCAGCACCCGCTCCAGCCGCTCGCACTCGTCGCGGAACGCCGCCCGAACCGGCTCCATCCCGGCTTCCTCAGCCCTTCCAGCGGGGCACCAGCCGGTGCACCACGGCGAGGACCAGCGCGGCCACCACCGCGATCGTGCCGACGATGCCGGCCGCGCTGCCGGCGTACCCGACGAAGAGCGGCCGGCGGCCGAGCTCCTCGACGGCGATCGTGGAGCGGTCGACCAGCCAGGACAGCGCCACGGCGGAGACCAGCAGGGCCAGCGCGCCGCCGACGCCCAGCACGACGGCGGCGAGCCGGTGCGCGTCGCCCGGCTCGACCACGGCCCGCTCCCGCTGGAAGACCAGCAGCACCAGACCGGCGACCGCGGCCCACGCGCCGACCAGCAGGTAGGCGGCGACCGCGTCGCTGGGCCGGTGCCACCCGGCGGAGAGCGTGGCCACGCCGGCGGCGGCCGCGTATCCGGCGCCGATGAACGCGCCGACCGCCCGAAGCTGCCGGGGCAGTACCAGGATCAGCGCGACCGCCACCGAGGCCGCCACCGTGGTGTGGCCACTGGGCAGGCTGTTGCCGGCGGTGGCCCGTTCCGGGTCGATGCCGAAGTCCGGGCGGGCCAGGAAGTGTTTGAGCACCTGGGTGCTCACGTTCGCGCCGGCGATCAGCAGCGTCGCGGTGACGGCGAGCGCCTTGCGGCCCCGGATCAGCGCGATGAAGCCGATCACGGCGGTCGCGGCCAGCAGCGACACCGCCGACATGGCGTTGAGGATGGTGTCGACCGGCCCGTCGACCCGGTCCTGCCCGATCTGGTTGCCGGTCAACGCGACCGTGTCCAGCCACTGACCCGGTTCGGTGTGCACGGCGAGCCGCCACAACACCAGGAAAGCGGCCGTCTGGACCAAGGCCAGTACGACCAACCAGACCGCCGTCCAACCCCTCGCCGTCTCCCGCACCCGGACAACTTAGCGGTCGGCCCGCTCCGGCGCGCGTCGGAGCGCCCCGGTTTCCGGCGTAGGTTGAGTCGGGCGTTCTCGAGGAGGTGGCAGGTGACCGGTACGGATCGGCAGCGGTCCGCCGCGGCGGAGCCGGAGTCGCTGGCCGACGTGCTCGGCGGCCGTCGGGGAGCGGTGGACGCCACGCTGCCCCCGCTGGCGTTCGGGCTCGGCTGGGTGCTCGGCGGCCTGGGCGGCGGGGTGCTGGCCGCGGTGACGACCGGCACGGCGGTGGCCGCCTGGCGCTGGCGGCGCGGCGACCGTCCCCGCGCGGTGCTGATCGGCCTGCTCGCGGTCTGCCTGGCCGCGCTGATCACCCTGCGCACCGGCCGGGCCACCGACTTCTTCCTGCTGCAGATCGCCTCCAACGCGGCCAGCGCGCTGGCCTGGGCGGTCAGCATCGTGGTGCGCTGGCCGCTGCTCGGCGTGGTGGTCGGGCTGGCGCTCGGGCAGCGGGGGCGGTGGCGGCGCGACCCGGCGCTGCTGCGGGCGTACGGCCGGGCGAGCTGGGTGTGGACCGCCACCTACGTGCTGCGGGTGGCGGTGTTCGTCCCGCTGTGGCTCGACGGGCAGGTGGTCGCGCTGGCGGTGGCGCGGGCGGCGCTGACCTGGCCGCTGGTCGCGGCGGCGCTGGCGGTGAGCTGGGTGGTGATCCGCCGGTCGCTGCCGGCCGGGCACCCGGGGCTGCGGCACCCGGCGGGGGCGTCCGATCCGGACGGCTCGTCGACGCCAACGGCGGGCCCGAAAAAGTAGTGGAGAGGCCGCCACGGGGGGAGCGGCCTCTCCGTCAATTACGGTACTCCGTCAACGCCACGGATGTGATCCCGTGGAGCGCTGAATTTCGCGTGCCTTTTCGCGCCATGGGTCGTCCCCGGGCGGAGTGGTGGGCCGGTCCGTCCGCTGCGTCGGCCGGACGGCCGGCCCACCCGGCCTGACCGTGGGTGTCAGGCCGTCCGCCCACCCGGCCGCTCCGTTCCCCCATCGGCCGGATGGGCGTCCTCCGTGGGCGGGTGTTGTCCCACCCACGGAGGAGTCGTCACCTCACCCCTGCGGGAAGTAGGTGCCGTAGTCGGCGTACGCCATGGCGACGTCCGCCTGCGCCCAGAACCGGTGGTAGTTGAAGACCGGCTCGGCGCCGCCGTTCAGGTACGCCTGCACCTTCGGCCAGTCCGGGTCCTTCTTGTAGAAGGAGCGGATGTCCAGGAAGCTCTTGCCGGCGGCGATGGCATCGCCGTTGGGCATCTTCCCGGTCCAGCCCGGCGGCACGTAGAGGCCCTGACCGTCGGCGGCGTTGTAGACGTCGTCGAACCGCTTGTAGTCGCCGCGGGTCTCCGGCATCGACACGCCCTTGCTGTCGGCAGCGGCCGAGAGCGCGTCCAGCAGGCCCTTGGCGGTGTTCTTCGCCGCGGTGTTGCCGGACTTGGCCGCGTACGCGATGAGGGTGCGGGCGTAGGCGGCGGCGACGCCGACGTCCTGGCCCTTGACCGTCACCTCGACGTGCAGGTTGGTGTTCGGCTGCGGGCTGCTCGGGTTCCAGTTGGCCGGCTGGCCGGTCCACTTCATGTCCGACGGGATGGACCAGTTGGCGCCGGTGGTGGTGTTGGCGATCGCCCACGGCACCCACTTGTCCAGCAGCGCCTTGGCCTTGGCGTTGCCGGTCTGCAGGTAGAGCTCGGCGATGCGCTGCATCGACCAGGCCTGCATGCCGAACCACTGGTTCGACGGCGGGTCGTTGTAGACCGGGTCGACGTCGTAGAACATGCCGTAGAAGGTGGCGGTGCCGGCCGGCGGCTGGGCGTAGCTGCCGTCCCAGCTGTTGGTGGCGCCGCCGGCGATGCCGCCCTCGGCGGACTGCAGCCAGGTGTAGAACTCCAGCTGCCGGTCGAAGCTCTTCTGCCAGTCCCCGGTCGCGGTGGACGACTTCGGCTTGAGTTCCGGCACGTTGGTCAGCGCCCAGGCCGCGAGCGGGTTCTGGTAGCCGAAGTGGTTGTGGCTGGAGCCGATCCGCCACGACCAGTTCTGCGACGTGTCGTACGCGCCGCCCCAGGCGTAGTACCAGGACATCAGGTAGTGCGCCGAGTCACGGCCGCTGCCGGCCGGGCAGGTGGACGCGCCGACGCAGTTGCCGATCTTCTTGAAGTACTTGTCGAACATCGCGTAGCGCAGGTAGTCGCCCATCTTGGCGGCCTTGGCCACGGTGGCCGCCACGTCGGCCTCCTTGCCCTGCGCCTTGGCCCAGGTCAGCGCCCAGTAGGCGGCCTGGACGGCGCGCGCGTCGGCGTCCGGCGCGTTGGTGTACTTCCACTGCTTGGCCGGGGCGCCGGTGTCCTTGACGAACAGGTCGAGGTAGCCGTACTGACCACCGTGCTTGAACGTGTCGCAGGACGGCTGCGGCACGGTCTCCCACACCGACTCCTGGGTGCCCCGCTGGAAGGTGTTGATGTAGGCCGGCTTGGTGGTGCCGTCACCGCAACGACCGAAGCCGTAGGTGTTGTCGACGTCCATCAGCCAGTGCATGCCGTAGATGTCGCCGGTGCCGTAGGTGGACTGCAGCTCCGAGCGCAGCGGGTCCTGCCCGACCGGGACGTTGGGCTGCAACGCCGAGGGGTACTGGCTGGGCAGGTTGTACTCCGCGGCGTACTGCGGGGTGCCGGCGGAGCCCGCCGTGGGCTGGTCGGCGTGCGACGGGATGATGTACTTCTCCATCACCGTCCAGGAGTTGTTGAACGGGCTCCAGTTCTGGGTGACCCGGCCGTACTGGGCCTCCAGCCAGATCCAGAAGCTGAACGCCTCCGAGGTGGTTTCGTGCCCGTGGTCGGGCGCCTCGACGATCAGCGTCTCGACCGAGTGGTACGGCACGCCCTCGGGGCTGAAGTAGCCCGAGTTCTTGATCTTGCCGTACTGGTCGAGGAACTTCTTGATGTAGGCGTTGTCGCCGCCCGGGGTGTCGTTGTCGACCTCGGTGGCGACCACCGAGACCGGGGCGTATCCGGTGGCCGACGCCGTGATGGTGGCGGTGCCGCTGACGGTGTCGGCGTCCTCGGCCGCGGAGACGGTGGCGGTGACGCCGGTGCTCCAGTTGCTCGGGGTGAGCGTCAGCGTCGACGGCGAGACGGTGATGTCGCTGTCGCCGGTGACGGCGAGGGTCACCGGGACGTTGCCGCTGGGTGCCGCGCTGAGCGTGTAGCGGACCGTGGCGCTGCCGCCCTCGTCGACGCTCACCGCCGACGGGGTGGCGACCAGTTTCGGCCCGGTGGCCGCGGTCACCGTGAACGACTTCTCCGCGGTCGCGGTGCCGCCGGCGTTGTCGTACGCCTTGGCCTGCACGGTGTAGCTGCCGGCCGGCAGGCCCAGCAGGTCGTAGCCGTACGGGGCGGTGGTGTCGGTGTTGACCAGCAGGCCGTTGCGGTAGAACTCGACCTTGCTGATGGTGCCGTCGGGGTCGCTGGCGGTCGCGGTCAGCGGGACGTCCGCCGGGGCGGTGAACGGGCCGGCCGGCACGCCGAGGGAGACCGTCGGCGGCTGGTTGGTGGAGACGCCGTTGCAGGCGACCCCGTTGAGCGTGAACGCCGACGGCTTCGGGTTGCTGCCGCTGAACGTGCCGTTGAAGCCGATGTTGGTGGACGCGCCGGTGGGCAGGCTGCCGTTCCACGACTCGTTGGTCGCGGTCACCTCGCTGCCGGACTGGCTCCACTTGGCCGACCAGCCCTGGGTCAGGCGCTGGCTGCTGTTGGGGAACGCGAACTTCAGCGACCAGTTGTTCAGCGCGTCACCCAGGTTCTTGATGGTGACGCTGGCGGTGAAGCCGCCGCTCCAGTCGTTGGTCGCGTAGGTCACGTCGCAGGCGGGGGCGGCCTGTGCGGCGGTCGCGGGCAGGGCCACCCCGCCGATGGCGAGGGCGGTGGCGGCGAGCATCGCCGTGCGGCGACGTCTGGCCATGAGTCTCATGTGGGCGGTGTCTCCTCGGACCGGGCCGGGACCCGGGGTCCCGGCGGGGCGCCTCCACGCGCCGTCAGGCGTACGCGGGGGGACGGAGGCGTCCGGAAAGGTGGTCGTCCCGGCCGTGCCGGGGATCGGGCGCCGCACCGGTTCTCACCGGGTGCCCTCGGCGGCCCGCGTTCGCGCGAGCTGGCTCCGCGTCGCGTGTCGAGAGTCTGCCATGGAAGCGCTCCCACCACAACGGCCAGGGCAGATACCCACGTCCATGTTTCGATCTCGTTTAGGGGCTTTCACAAACCCGTGACGGGGGTTACAGTCGCAGCATCGCCGATGGGAGCGCTTCCATCGACGGAGATGTAAGTACTGAATTGCCGGGGACACCCGTGCCCGGCAGATCGGCCAGTGGCCGACGGCGATACCAGCCCGGACGCCGCCGCCGGCCATCACCCGCCAGCCGGAGGGAGGTGGAACCAGAGCCACTCGCGTGGCCCGGCTCCCGCGCGACACGCACGACGGACGCCAATTCCAAGTCGTGTGTGTGTGCATCTCGGTGGGGACGGGGGTTGCCCTCCCCCGTCCCCACACTAAACCCCCCGTTGTCGACGGCAAAAGAGGCCGACGGGACAGGCGTGACACGCCACCCGGACGGCCTTTCGCGCTATCTGCCCCATCCTCGCCGCTCGCCCCCGCCCCCCGAGCGACACCCGCCCACCCCACTCCGGCCGCCCGCCGGCCGCGCCGCGCCCGCGCCGCGACCGCCGGAATCGAGGCCGGCCGCCTCCGGCCTATGCTGGGAGCGCTCCCGGCCCCCCGGGCGGCCCGTCACTTCGAGGAGAAACTCCATGTCGTTACTCACCCGACGGCGCCTGCTCCGCCGCGCCGCCCTGTCCGCGACCGCCGCCGGCGCGGCCCGGACCGGGCTCGCCGGCGCCACCGCGGCCGGGATCGCCGCCTCCGCCACCGCCCTCGGCGGCTGTGACTCCCCGCCGGAGCGCGACGCCGACGCGGAGCGGAACGGCGGGCTGCGCTTCCCGCCCGGATTCGGCTGGGGCGCGGCGACCTCGGCGTACCAGATCGAGGGGGCCGCCAAGGAGGACGGGCGGGGTGAGTCCGTCTGGGACACCTTCAGCCGCACCCCGGGACGCACCCGCAACGGTGACACCGGCGACGTCGCGGCCGACCACTACCACCGGTACGCCCAGGACCTCGACCTGATGCGCGAGCTGGGGCTGCGCAGCTACCGGTTCTCGATCTCCTGGCCGCGGATCCAGGCCGACGGCTCCGGCCGCCCGAACCAGCGGGGCCTGGACTTCTACCGCCGCCTCCTGGACGGCCTGCACGAACGGGACATCGCGCCGATGGCCACCCTGTTCCACTGGGACCTCCCCCAGGCGTTGCAGGACGACGGCGGCTGGGAGAACCGCGACACCGCCGAGCGCTTCGCCGACTACGCCGACGCCGTGTTCCGCGCCCTCGGCGAGCAGGTGCCGGTGTGGCTCACCATCAACGAGCCGAAGACGGTGGTGCAGAACGGCTACCTCACCGGTCACCACGCCCCCGGCCACCAGGACGAGGCCGCGGCGTATCTGGTGGCCCACCACCTCCAGCTCGCCCACGGCCTCGCCGTGCAGGCGCTACGCGCCTCCGGCGTACCCGGGCGCATCGGCCCGGCGCTCAACCTGCACCCCTGCTACCCGGCGGACGACAGCGCCGAGGCCGCCGCGGCGACCACGCTGTACGACGGCTACGAGAACCGCCTCTACCTCGACTCGATCTTCAAGGGCGCGTACCCGCAGGACGTCCTCGCCGAGCTGGGCCCGGGCAGCCGGATGGCCAAGGGCATCCGGGACGGCGACCTGAAGATCATCTCCAGCCCGGTGGACCTGCTCGCGGTGCAGTACTACACCCCGTTCTACGTCACCGGCGGCGGCGGCACGATCCGCAGGTGGCCCACCTCCGAGGCCGACTGGCAGCAGATCTACCCCCAGGGCATGTACGACATCCTGACCCGGGTCACCCGTGACTACGGCCGGGTGCCGATCACCATCACCGAGAACGGCCTGCCCTGCCCCGACGCCCCCGGCCCGGACGGCACCGTCGACGACGCCGGCCGGGTCGCCTTCCTGCGCGACCACTTCACCGTCGCCCACCGGGCCATCAGCGACGGGGTGCCGCTGGAGAGCTACCACGTCTGGTCGCTGCTGGACAACTTCGAGTGGAACGAGGGGTACGAGCAGCGCTGGGGCCTGATCTACGTGGACTACCCGACCCAGCGACGGGTCTTCAAGCGCAGCGCCCACTGGTACCGCGAGGTGATCCGCCGCAACGGGCTGTAGGTCCAGCGGGCGTGGCCCGGCCGGCAGCGCCGCCGGCCGGGTGCCCGCCGGCGCGGCAGCGCCCGTTGCCGCTCAGCGCGGCAGCGCCTGTTGCAGCTCGGCACGCAGCGCCGGGGTGAGCATCTCGCCGGCCTGCTTGGCCAGCCGGGCCATCTCGTAGCCGACCACGCCGATGTCGGCGTCCGCGCCGGCCAGCGTGGCCAGGATCGAGCCGTCACGGATCTGCATGACGAGGAAGTAGCCCCGGCCCATCTCGACCACGGTCTGCTTGACGATGTCGCCGTCGAACATCTGGGCCGCGCCCGCGGTGATGCTCATCAGACCCGAGGTGACCGCGGCGAGCTTGTCCGCGTGGTCGCGCGGCAGGTGCGCGGAGAGCGCCACCAGCAGCCCGTCGGAGGACACCACCACGGCGTGCGCCACCCCGGGAACCCGCTCGGTGAACCCGTGCACCAGCCAGCTCAGGTCGCGTGCCTCCTGGCTCAACTCCGTCACTGTCGTCGTCCCCCTTCGTCGCGCGGCAGGTACATCTCGGTTGTCTCCTCGGCCTCGGCTCGTCGCACCCCGCCGTAGAAGCGGGACAGCATACCGCCGACCGCCTCCGGGTCCGGGTCGTGCCGCACCGTCGCGCGGTGCGGCTGGTCGGCCGACGAGACCGCGGCGAGCTGGGCCATCGGCACGCGTACCGGCAGGCCCCGATCGTTGGTCCCCCCGGTCACCGGCGTCCGCGCGGGTGCCGGCGTCACACCGAGCACCGACGACGTCGGCCCCTGCCGGGAGAACCAGCCGCCCGTGGCGGCACCGGCGGCCGGGGTGAGCACGTCCTCGGCGCGCCCGGGCATCGGCCGTGGGCGCGGCACCGCGGCGGGCGGGCCGGCGGGCGGCCCGGACGGCGGCTCCGCCGCGTCGCCGAGCGGCCGGCCGGTCAGCGGCGAGACCGGCAGCGCCGGCGGGCCCGGCAGCGCCGGCGAACCCGGCCGGGGCGGCACCGGATGGCGGCCGGCCACCGGCAGCTCGGCGGTCGCCGCGCCGAGCGCCCGCGACGCCGCGGCGACCTGACCGGCCAGCATCCGCGCCGGCACCGGCGGGTCCAGCCCCGGCGCCGGCGTCTCGGCCAGCAGGCCGGCCGGGATCCGGACCCGGGTGACCAGGCCCTCCCGGCCGGGTCGCAACTGCACCCGGACGCCGTGCCGGAAACTCAGGTGGCTCACCACGAACAGGCCCATCCGCTCGGAGGCGCCCACGTCCGCCGTCGGCGGCTCGGCCAGCACCGCGTTCGCCTCGGCCAGCGCGGCCGGGCTCATGCCGAGCCCCTGGTCGACGATCTCCACCAGCGCGCCCGGGCCGTCCGCCTCGACCACCACCCGCACCACGGTGTCCGGGCGGGAGAACGTGGTGGCGTTCTCCAGCAGCTCCGCGAACAGGTGCACCATGTCGCCGACGGCGTGCCCGACCAGGTACAGGTCGGTGCGGTTCTCGTGGCGCACCCGCTGGTACTGCTCGATCTCCGCGCTCGCCGCGAGCAGCACCGCCCCCAGCCCGACCGGGCGGTTCCACCGCCGGGTGGACTCCGTGCCGGCGAGCACCAGCAGGCTCTCGTCGTTGCGGCGCATGCGGGCGGCGAGGTGGTCCAGCTTGAACAGGTTCTCCAGCTGGTCCGGGTCGCTCTCCTCGCGCTCCAGGTCGTCGAGCAGCTCCAGCTGCCGCTCGACCAGCACCTGGCTGCGCCGGGCCAGGTTGACGAACATGGCGTTGACGTTGCGGCGCATCATCGCCTGCTCGACCGCGACGTCCACGGCGCTGCGGTGCACCGCCACGAACGCCTCCGCCAGCTCGCCGATCTCGTCCTGCGAGTCGACCACCGCCGGCGGCACGTCGATCGCGCCCACCGGGCGGTCCACCGCCCGCAACCGCTGAAGGGTCATCGGCAGCTCCACCTGCGCGATACGCAGCGCCTGGCCGCGCAGCTGGCGCATGGCGCGGGCCACCGACCGGCCCACCAGCAGCGAGATGAGCACCGCCACCAGAAGCACCGCGACGATCCCGCCGGCCACCAGCAGCGTCTCGCGCAGCTGCCGGGCGCTCGCGTCGTCGGCCCGACCCACCGCGTCGTCGAGGATCTCGCCCTCGAGCTGACGGAACAGCTCCTGCCGCTGCTCGGTGGCCGCCCACCACTGCGGCGCGGACGGCAACGCCGGCTCCGCCCCGCCGGTGGGCAGGGTCCGCTCCTCCAGCCGGGTGGCCGTGACGAAGGCCGGGTCCACCGAGGTGCGGTCGTACCGGCGCACCTGGTCGGCGGTCGCCGCCACCCGGAACGCGCCGAGCGCGGTGAGCTGCTGGGCCCGCAGATCACTCAGCGTCACCTGGTCGTCCGGTTCGTACCGGCCGGCGCGGGCCGCCGCGTACAGCTCGGCGCGGATCCGGGAGGACAGCTCCTTGACCCGGGCCAGCTGCACGTAGCGCAGCACCGCCTCGGTCAGCGCCCGCCGGCCGTCGCCCGGCGACGGCTCGGCCAGCAGGTTGAGCAGCGCCGCGACGGCGCGGTGGTAGTTGCTGAGCACGGTGTCGGCGGAGAGCACCGCGGGCGGCACCGCGGCCCGGATGTTCACCACCTGGTCGTACGCCTCCAGCGCCTCCGCGTACGAGATCCGCCAGGCGGCGTCGGCGTCGGCCAGCGGCTCGGCCGCGGCGCGCAGCTCGTCCACCGCCCCGTCGGTGGCCTCCTGCAACGGCCTCAGCGCGGCGACCGCGGCGTCCCGGTCGGCGCCGTTGCCGGCGCGGCGCAGCGCGGCCAGCTCGCCGGCGGAGCGGTCCCGCTCCTGCTGGAGCCGGTCGACCACGGCGGTGATCTGCCGGCCGATGCCGACCTGCTGGGCGAAGTCGCTCAGGGTGGTGGTCTGCCCCACCAGGCCCCGGGTCTGCACGCCGGCCAGGACCAGGAACGCCAGCGAGGGGATCACGAGGACGGTGGCGAGCTTGGTGCCCATCCGCCAGTCCCGCAGCCGGAACCCGGAGCGCCGCCGGTGCGGCGGCGGAGCCGCGCCGCGGGCCGGGTCGGGACCTGCGCCCACACTTGCCTCCTCGGTCCGCTCCACCACGTCGGGGAGCGGGATCCATCCAACCAGGCCGGCGGGCGCTGTCAACGCCCGCCCGGACGGCATGAGCAGGACGGTCAGCGGTTACGCCTCCGGCGCGGCGGGGGAGTCCGTCGGGCCGACGCCGCCGATGTCGGCCGCCTGCCGGACCCGGCCCAGGGCCACCAGCGCCGCGCCGGTCGCCCCGATCTCCGGGTTGCGCTGCCATCGCACCGTACGTGGGACGAGCACGTCGGCGAAGGCCGCGCGCCACCACGGCGAGGCGGTCAGCGCCCCACCGCCGAGCACCACCTCCATCGGATCGCCGACGCCGGCCTCGAGCAGCGCCAGATCGTCGGCGACGAGCCGGCACAGGCCCCCCATCAGCCCGACGAGGATGTCGACCGCGGTGGTGCCGAAACTCAACCCGCGCAGCTCGCCCGAGCCGGCCGGGGCCGTGCCGGGGGGCCGGTCCCCGCCGAAACGGGGATCGGCCCGCACCGTCCGGCCGGCCGCGGCGCGGTGCAGCGCGGCCTCCAGCTCCGCGCCCTTCGGCAGCCGCAGCTCACGGCCGGCCCAGGCGAACAGGTTCCCGCCGCTGGCGTACGCCGCCCCGGTCACCACGTGCTCGTGGTCGACCCGGTAGCGCCAGAGCTGGTCCGACAGCGGCGGCAGCGCCGCCCCGGCCGGCACGGCCTGGATCATGCGAACCGCGGCGGAGGTGCCGACGGTGATCGCGGCCCGGGACTCGTCGACACAGCCGGAGCCCACGTTGGACGCGGCGCCGTCGCCGACCGGCGCGGCCCAGCGCGCGCCGGCCAGTTGCGGCCAGCGCTTCGCGTGCTCCGGCTTCAACCGGCCGTGCCACCCCTGCGGGGCCAGTCGCGGCAGCCCTTCCGGGCGCACCCCGGCCAGCGCGCACGCCTCGGCGTCCCAGTCGAGTCGGCGCAGGTCGAGCAGCCCGGTGCCGGAGGCCAGCGAGATCGACATCGGCGCGTCGTCGAGCAGCGCGCCGAGCACGTACTCGGCCAGGCCGGCGTACCGGGCGCCCGAGTCGCCGCCGCGCTCGGCCAGCCAGGGCAGGCGCACCGGCCAGTAGGAGCGGTGCCACCAGGTGCCGGTGCGCCTGTGGTAGTCGTCCGGATCGGCCGGGCCGACCCCGGCGGGTGGCGCCGGCCGGGTGTCCAACCAGGTCAGCACCGCCCCCGACGGGGTGCCGTCGGCGGCCAGCGGCAGCACCGAGTGCCACTGCGCGGACGTCGCCACCAGCCCGACCTGCCCCAGGTGCCCGCCCGCGGCCAGCTCGTCCAGGCACTCGACGAGGCAGGCCAGGTAGCCGGGGCCGTCCAGCGTCCCGGTGCCGTCGTCGCCGGTGGCCAGGTGCACCTTGCGGCGGGCCAGCGCACCCGGGCGCGGCACCGCGTCCGCGTCCAGCACCAGTCCGCGTGCCGAGGAGGTGCCCAGATCCAGAGCGAGAATGTCCATCGCCGGTCAACCTACCCGGCGCGGGCGGTGACCCTGATCGGGTTCCCCGGCACCGCCCGGTCGCGTACAGTGATCGTCATGCCCGCGCACCTGTCCTGCTGGTGGCCCGCCGACCCGGCGGCCCACCCCCGCGCGTAGCTTCCCCACGCGGCCGCCCGACGAGGCGGCCGCCGGTCTCTCCCCGGCATCCCGGGTCGCCTCGCCGGCGTCCGCCGGCCGACCGAGGAGACCCGATGACCTTCCCGCCCGATCCGCTGGCCGCCGTCGCCGCCGGCCGCGACCCCGGCCCGTTCGCGCTCGTACGCCGCGAGGGCGCCGACCACGTCGACCTGTACGCCGGCCCGGTCCGCCGCGCCGAGCGGCTCGCCGATCTGCCGCTGCCCGACGGACCGGCCGGCCCGCGCACACTGGCCCTGGTGCCGTTCCGGCAGATCACCGAGCGCGGCTTCGCCTGCGTGGACGACGGCCTGCCGCTGGAGTTCCTGGAGGTCCGGCGGCACCGGCGGATCCCGCTGGCGGAGGTGCTGGACGCGCTGCCGGAGACGCCGGTGCGCACCCGCGACGCCGCCTTCGACATCTCCGACGACGAGTACGCGGCCGTCGTCGAGCGGGTGCTGACCGACGAGATCGGCCGGGGCGAGGGGGCGAACTTCGTCATCCACCGCACGCTGCGGGCGAGCGTGCAGGGCGATCCGCTGGTCGCGGCGCTGGCCGCGCTGCGCCGGCTGCTGGCACAGGAGCGTGGCGCGTACTGGACCTTCGTGGTGCACACCGGCGCCCGGATCCTGGTCGGCGCCAGCCCGGAGCGGCACGTCAGCGTGACCGACGGGCTGGTCGAGATGAACCCGATCAGCGGCACCTTCCGGCACCGGGGCGAGGCCGCCGACCGGGCCGCGCTGCTGCGCTTCCTGCACGACCCGAAGGAGGTGGAGGAGCTGTACATGGTGCTCGACGAGGAGCTGAAGATGATGGCCGTGGTCGCCGAGCGGGGCGGCCAGGTGGTCGGCCCCTACCTGAAGGAGATGGCGCACCTGGCCCACACCGAGTACCTGCTGGCCGGGCGCTGCTCCCGGGACGTGCGGGAGGTGCTGCGGGAGACCATGTTCGCGCCCACCGTGACCGGCAGCCCGATGGAGAACGCCTGCCGGGTGATCGCCCGGCACGAGCGCGCCGGCCGGCGCTACTACGCCGGCGTGCTCGCCCTGCTCGGCCGGGACGAGCAGGGCCGGCAGACGCTGGACGCGCCGATCCTGATCCGCACCGCCGAGATCACCGGGGACGGTGAGCTGCGGGTACCGGTCGGCGCCACCCTGGTCCGGCACTCCACCGCCGCCAGCGAGGTGGCCGAGACACACGCCAAGGCCGCCGGGGTGCTGGCCGCGCTGGGCCTCGGCCCGGACGCCCCACGACCCGGCGACGGGGCCGCCGTCCGCTACGCCGACGACTCCGAGGTACGCGCCGCGCTGGCCGCCCGCAACACCCCGCTGTCCCGGTTCTGGCTGCGTCAGCGGGAACCGGGGGCGATCGCGCTGCGCGGGCTGGCCGGCCGCCGGGCGCTCATCGTCGACGGCGAGGACACGTTCACCGGGATGCTCGCCCACCAGCTCGGCGCGCTGGGACTGGCGGTCACCCGCCGGGACTGGTCGCGGCCCGGCCCGCTCGACGGGTACGACCTGGTGGTGGTCGGCCCCGGACCGGGCGACCCGCGCGACGTGGCCACGCCGAAGATGGCGGCGCTGCGGGCGCTGCTGACCGAGCTGCTCGCGTCGGGCCGGCCGACCCTGGCGGTGTGCCTCGGCCACCAGTTGCTGGCCGGGCTGCTCGGCCTGCCGCTGCACCGGCGCGACGCGCCCTACCAGGGCCTGCCCCGGGACGTGCCGGTGTTCGGGGTGACCCGCCGGGTGGGCTTCTACGCCAGCTTCACCGCCCGGGCCGACACCGACCGGGTCACCGGCACGTACGGCCCGGTCGAGGTGTCCCGCGACCCGGTGGACGGCGCGGTGCACGCGGTGCGCGGCGCGGGCTTCGCCGGGGTGCAGTTCCACCCCGAGTCGGTGCTCAGCCGGGACGGCACGGCGGTCCTGGCCGACCTGCTCGGGCATCTGCTCGACCGGCCGGCGCTGAGCGCGCACGGGGCGGCCGGTCGGGGGTAGGCCACCGGGCGACCGGTGGTCCGGACGGGTTTCGAGAGCCCTCGTCCGGACCGCCGGTCGCCCGTTCGGCGCAGGTGGTCAGCCGGCCATGCCCCGCTTGAGCGCGGCGCCCATCAGCACGGCCCGCTTCGCGGTGAGGGCGGTGGCGGCCAGCGCGACGTGGTCCGGGGCGACCTCGCCGTTGTTGCTGGTGTGCGACGCGCCGTACGGGTTGCCGGCGACGAACTGGCTGGGGTCGGTGTAGCCGGGCGTCACCACGACGCCGCCCCAGTGGTAGAAGACCGTGTACAACGACAGCAGCGTCGCCTCCTGGCCGCCGTGCAAGGTCGCGGTCGAGGTGAAGCCGGTGTAGATCTTGTCGGCCAACGCGCCGTTGGCCCAGAGCGGGCCGGTGGTGTCGATGAACTGCTTGAGCTGCGCGGCGATCATGCCGTACCGGGTGGGCGAGCCCATGATCACGACGTCGGCCCAGGACAGGTCGTCCAGCTCGGCCTCCATCACGTCCTGGGTCTCCAGCCGGTGCGCCTGCCAGCCCGAGTTGGAGCGGATCGCCTCGTCGGGCGCCAGCTCACGCACCTTGCGCAGGCGGACCTCGGCGCCGGCCTCCCCCGCCGCCTCGACCGCCGACTGCGCCATCTGGTAGGTGATGCCGGTCGCGCTGTAATAGATCACCGCGACCTTGACCTGGCCATCCATCAGACGTTCTCCTCCTCGATTCGGGATAAGCTCCGGCGACTACCCGTCAGTTGCCGCGTCAAACGGCGCTCAAGATTTGCGCAAGTTCGGCGCGGAACCGCTCGCCCGGCCGCGCGCACCGGGGATCCTGTTCACACCGGCGCCGGCCGTATGCCGCCCCTGCGCCGGGAACCTGAACGGGGGATCGCGCTCCGTCGGCAGCGGCGCCGGCGTAGCGCGATCAGGGGCCCGTCCCCGGCCCACCCGGCGCTGTCGGCCCCCCGACCTATGCTGGCCGTCCACCTGCCGACGGGAGGCCGCCGTGACCGTACGCCTCAGCCCCGCCGAGGCGCTCGCGCTGCGGATGACCGGCCTGCTGCTGCGCCCGCACCCGGCCGTCCGGCCGCGCAGCGTGTCCGACGTGGTCGAGTGGTTCGGCGCCATGCAGGCGCAGGA
Source organism: Micromonospora sp. NPDC049282 (assembly GCF_043197045.1). Classification (NCBI taxonomy): domain Bacteria; kingdom Bacillati; phylum Actinomycetota; class Actinomycetes; order Micromonosporales; family Micromonosporaceae; genus Micromonospora; species Micromonospora sp. NPDC049282. Next base: position 156,058 of record NZ_JBICSL010000010.1, on the reverse strand, counting down.
CGCGGCGAGCGGGCTGTGGTCGCTCGGCGTACGCCTGCCGGGCCTGACCCGCGACGACGTCGACGCGGCGCTGGAGCGGCGGGAGGCGTTGCGCACCTGGCCGATGCGCGGCACGGTGCACCTGGTGCCGGTGCGCGACGCGCACTGGATGCTGGCCGTGACAGGCGTCCGCGCGCTCGGCGGGCTGGCGGCCCGGTGGCGGCAGCTCGGGCTCACCCTCACCGACGGCGACCGCGCCGGCGACGTGCTCGGCGCGGCGCTGGCCGGCGGTGGCCGGCTCACCCGCGCCGAGTGCCTGGCCGCGCTGCGCGCCGCCGGGCTGGACACCACCGGCCAGCGCGGCTACCACCTGCTCTGGTACGCCGCCCAGCGCGGCATCACCTGCATCGCCCCGCACGTGGGCAACGAGCAGTCGTTCGTGCTGCTCGACGAGTGGGCGCCCGACCCGCACCGCCCGGAGCGCGACGAGGCGCTGGCCTCGCTGGCCCACCGCTACGTGCGCGGCCACGGCCCGGTGACCCGGCACGAGCTGGCCCGCTGGAGCGGCCTGACCGTCACCGACGCGACCCGGGCGCTCACCCTGGCCGGCGACCTGCTGGCCCCGGTCGAGGTGGACGGCGAGCCGGCCGTGGTCGACGCCGCGCTGCTCGACGCGCCCCGCACCCCGGTCGACGACCTGCACACGCTGCCGGGCTTCGACGAATACCTGCTCGGCTTCAAGGACCGCTCGCTGATGCTCGACCCGGCGCACGCCGACGCCGTGGTGCCCGGCAACAACGGGATCTTCCAGTCCACCGTGGTCCGCGGCGGCCGGGTGGTCGGCACCTGGCGGCGGACGCTCGGGGCGAAGGCGGTGACGGTGACCGTGCGGCAGCTCGTGCCGTTCGACGCCGAGCTGCGCGACCGGGTCGACGCGGCCCTGGCCGGCTACGCCCGCTTCCTCGGGCTGGAGCTGCGGCACTCCTGGTGACGGCGCTCTTCTCGGCAGCGTTTGCCGCGCCTGGCCACGCTCCGCATTCGGCACCGCCGCGCGTCGCCGCCACCGTCACCCATCTCTAAGGCCCTGAACAGGCAATACTCGGTAACGATCTCCAGCCGGCGGTCCATCTGTTCGGCGCCTTTGCTCTGCAGCCACGGACGCAACGGGCTACGTGGAGTAACCGCTGCGCCGACGGCTGCAGAGCAAAGGCACCGCGCGCACCATCATCCGCCCACCGACAAGTCACTCACCGTGCCGGCTTTACCAGCACGCACGGACGACCGAAGGGCCGGCAGCCGAGGCCACCGACCCTTCCGTACGTACGTACGTACGCTCAGTCGGCGAGCGCGCCGGCCGACCGCCCCTCGTGCAGGGTCAGGTTGCGGCCGCTGCCCGGGTCGAACAGGTGGATCTTCTCCAGGTTGAACCACACCCGACGCGTCTCGCCCTCCCGTACCGGCGACTCCGCCGACAGCCGGGTGACCAGGTTGGAGCCGGCGCCGGCGAAGTCGGCGGCGCCCGCGTCGGCGGCCAGCTCCTCCAGCTCGGCGGCGGTGGCCCGCTCCCCCTCGACGGTGAAGTAGACGTACTTGTCCGATCCCATCGACTCGACGATGTCGACCGGCGCCTCGAACTCCACGCCCCGAGCACGGGTCTCGTCGTCAATCAGCGCGGCGTCCTCGAAGTGCTCCGGACGGACACCGAGGATCAGCTCGCGCGGGGCGTCGCCGGCCTCCAGCTCCCGGCGGATCCGCTCGCCGATCGGCACGTCGCCCAGCGCGGTCCGCAGCCGCCCCTCCTCCACCTTGGCGTGCAGGAAGTTCATCGACGGCGAGCCGATGAACCCGGCCACGAAGAGGTTGCGCGGGTGGTCGTACAGCTCCTGCGGCGGGCCGACCTGCTGCACCGCGCCGCCGCGCATGATGACCACCCGGTCGCCGAGCGTCATCGCCTCGGTCTGGTCGTGGGTGACGTAGACGGTGGTGGTGCCGAGCTGCTTCTGCAACCGGGACACCACCGTGCGCATCTGCACCCGCAGCTTGGCGTCCAGGTTGGACAGCGGCTCGTCCATCAGGAACGCCTTGGGCTGGCGGACGATCGCCCGCCCCATCGCCACCCGCTGCCGCTGACCGCCGGAGAGGTTGGCCGGCTTACGGTCCAGCAGCGCGGTCAGCTCCAGCACCTTGGCGGCCTCGTCCACCTTCTGGTTGATGGTCTCCTTGTCCATCTTCGCCAGGCGAAGCGGGAAGGCCATGTTCTCCCGCACCGTCATGTTCGGGTAGAGCGCGTACGACTGGAAGACCATGGCGATGTCCCGGTCCCGGGGGGCCTTGTCGTTGACCCGCTCCCCCGCGATGCGCAGCTCACCGGAGCTGATGTCCTCCAGCCCGGCGATCATGTTGAGGGTGGTGGACTTCCCGCAGCCCGACGGACCGACCAGGATGACGAACTCGCCGTCGGCGATCTCCAGGTCGACGTCCTGCACCGCGGTCGTCCCGTCCGGGAACCGCTTGCTCACCTTGTCCAGCACGATGTCAGCCACTGTTACCACCTATCCCTTGACTGCGCCGGAGGTCAGGCCGGAGACGATGCGGCGCTGGAAGAAGAGCACGAACAGGATGATCGGCACGGTGATCACCACGGCGGCGGCGCAGATCGCCCCGGTGGGGTCCTCGAACTGCGACTCGCCGGTGAAGAACTGCAGGGCCACCGGGACCGTGCGGGACCGCTCGGTCGAGGTGAGCGTGATCGCGAACAGGAAGTCGTTCCAGCAGAAGATGAAGACCAGGATGGCCGTGGTGAACACGCCGGGCGCGGCCAGCGGGGCGATCACCCGCCGGAACGCCTGGCCCTGGGTGGCGCCGTCCATCTTCGCCGCCTTCTCCAGGTCCCACGGGATCTGCTTGAAGAACGCCGACAGCGTGTAGATCGCCAGCGGCAGCGCGAACGTGATGTACGGCAGGATCAGACCGGGCCAGGTGTCGAAGAGGCCGAGTTGCCGCTCGATCTCGAACAGCGGCGACACCAGCGACACCTGCGGGAACATCGCGATCAACAGGGAGACGCCGACCAGCAGCTTCTTGCCGGGGAAGTCCAGCCGGGAGATCGCGTACGCGGCCATCGTGCCGAGCACCACCGCGACCGCGGTGGCGATCAGCGCGATGCCGATCGAGTTGATCAGGGCCCGGACGAACTGGTCGGTGTCGAAGATCGTCCGGTAGTTCTCCAACGTCCACTCCCGCGGCCAGAACTTGCCGTCGGTGAGCGTGGCCGGGGTCTTGAACGACAGCGAGGCGATCCAGAGCACCGGCACGAGCGCGAAGACGACGACCACGACGTCCAGCACGCCCCAGCGCAGTTTCGCCCGGGTGGTGGTTTCCACGGCCATGTCAGCGCCTCTCCCCGTCGTCGCTGCCGGGGGCAGCGGTGCCGAACAGCTTCACGAAGACGAACGCGATGATCGCCACGGTGATGAAGATCAGCACCGACATCGTGGAGCCGATGCCGAGGTTCAGGCCCCGGATCAGGTTGTTGTAGGCCAGCATCGACACCGACGACGTCTCGTTGCCGCCGTTGGTGAGCACGAAGATGTTGTCGAAGACCCGGAACGCGTCGAGCGTGCGGAACAGCAGCGCGACCAGGATCGCCGGCTTCATCACCGGCAGCATCACCTTGGTGAACCGCTGCCACGCCGTCGCGCCGTCGGTGGAGGCGGCCTTGAGCAGGTCCTCCGGCACCAGGGCCAGCCCGGCCATCAGCAGCAGCGCCATGAACGGGGTGGTCTTCCAGATCTCCGCCAGCATGATGATCGCCAGCGAGCTGGCCCGCTCGGTCAGCGGCGCGCTGCCGTCGAACAGGTTCGCCAGGTATCCGGTGCCGGGCGTCCAGGCGTACCGCCAGGAGAACGCCGCGACCACGGTGACGATGCCGTAGGGGATCAGCGCGGCGGTGCGGACGATGCCCCGGCCGACCAGCGTCCGGTGCATCACCAGCGCCAGGCCCATGCCGAGCACCAGCTCGACCGCGACGGTGACCACCGTGATCAGCACGGTCACCCCGAACGCGGTCCACCAGAACTGGTTGCTCAGCACGGTGATGTAGTTCTCCAGCCCGACGAACTGCCGCTCGTCGGGGAAACGCAGGTCGAAGCGCTGCAGCGAGAGCCAGACCGAGTACAGGATCGGGTACGCGGTGACCAGCACCATGACCAGCGCGGCCGGCGCGCAGAGCAGCCAACCGAGCCGCCGCTCGGCGCGCTTGTTGTCGCTGAGCGGGGCGGCGGGGCCGCGGCGGGACCGCTGGGCCGGCACCGCGGCGTGCTTGCCGGTCGGCTGCTCCGCCGCGGCGGCGGCCTCCGCTCCGGCCGGCGTGGCGTTCACGCTCATGGCAGAACCCCCTTCGACTCCAACGCGTCGGCGATGGCCTTGCGCAGCTCGTCCGCGGTCTGCTCGGGCTTGATCCCGGACGGCGGCGACAGGATCGCCGACATCACCGTGGAGATGCTCTGGTAGGCGGGGGTCAGCGGTCGCACCGCCGGCTCCTTCAACTCCTCCAGGATCGTCTCCTTCATCGGGTACGCCTTGGTCATCTCCGGGTCGTCGTAGACCGATTCGATGGTCGGCGGCACGCCGTCGTTGACCGCGGAGAACTTCTGGTGCTCCGCGCTACGCAGGCACCGGGCCACCTCGAACGCCTCCGTCGGGTGCTTCGAGTACCTGCTCACGGCCAGGTTGACCCCGCCGATGGTGACCTTGCTCGGGGTGTTCGCGTCGATGCCGGGCACCCGCGCCCACTTCACGTCCTTGGCCAGCTCGGGGTTGGCCTCCTGCATCGCCGGATACACGAACGGCCAGTTCACCTGGAACGCGCCGCCGCCGGACTGGAACTCCAGCCGCACCGGGTCCTCGACCGCGTTGCTGAACGACGGCGAGGTCACACCCGACGTGGCGAACGTCTTGAGCTGCTCCAGCGCGCGCACGGTACCGGCGTCCATCACCGCCTTCTTGCCGTCGTCGCTGAGGATCTTGCCGCCGGCGCTCTCGGCCAGCGTGTTGTAGAGCACCACCAGACCCTCGTACTGGGCGCCCATGGTGAGCACCCGGTAGGGCTTGTTCTGCTCCTTGAGCCGCTGGGCCGCCGAGATCATCTCGTCCCAGGTCTTCGGCGGCTGGGACACCAGGTCGGCGCGGTACCAGAGCAGCTGCACGTTGGTGTTCTTCGGCGCGGCGTAGAGCTTGTCCTCGTAGCGGGCGGTGTCCAGCGGCCCGGCGAGCGTGCCCTGCTCCACCTCGGCCTTGTCCTGGCCGGTCCACTCCCGGATCCAGTCCGCGCTGGCGAACTCCTGCGTCCAGGTGACGTCCAGGCCGAGCACGTCCATGCCGCTGTCCTGCGCCGCCAGCCGCCGCACCATCTGCACCCGCTGCTCGTCGGCCTCCCGCGGCAGCACCCGGTAGGTGATCCGGTAACGCCCCTGGGCCTGCGCGTTGCAGTCGTCGACCACCTTCTGCAGGTTCTGCTCGGGCGGGTAGTACAGGTTGATCGTCGGCGTGCCACCGTCGCCGCCGGTCCCGCAGGCGGCCAGCGGGGCCACCAGCGCGAGCGCGGCGGCTGCCGCCGCCGCCCGTCCGGCCGGCCGCCGTGCGGCCGTGTCGGGGACTGTCGTCATCACCCTCCCCCTCTCTTCGGCGAGAGCCGGGGAGGTCACCCGTGCCCCGGCGCACGGCGAGACGGTCGAGGCACCGGCCCGTGCGCCCGACGCCCCGGGCGTTTCGTGCGGCTGAACGTGCCCGACCTGGGACGACGCGAAACATCACGGTCACGTGACGGTCACGCGGGGCTGCGCTCCCGCGCGCCCGCGCCTAGGTTGGTGAGATGGACGCCACCTTCTTCTTCGACCCGGCCTGCCCCTGGACCTGGCGCACCTCCCGCTGGCTCGTCGCCGTCGCCCAGGCACGCGGGCTGGGCCTCGAGTGGCGGGCTTTCAGCCTGGCCATCCTCAACGACGGGCAGGTCCCGCCCGAGTTCGCCGAGGCGATGGCGGCCTCCGGCCGGGTGCTGCGGCTGGTGGAGGCGCTGCGCGCGCAGGGCCGGCACGACGACGCGGGCCGCCTCTACACGGAGGTGGGCGCGCGCAGCCACGACGCCGGCGACCCGCTCAGCGACAAGATCGTCGCGGCGGCGGTGGACGCGGCCGGGTTGACCGACGCGGCGGCGGCGCTGGACGACGAGCGCTGGGACGCGGCGGTGCACAAGTCGCACGCCCTGGCGTACGGCTCGGCCGGGCCGGACATCGGCTCACCGGTGCTGATGGTGCCGGACGCGTCCCGGGGCATCCACGGCCCGATCATCACCGAGGTCCCGGGCACCGAGGACGCGCTGACCATCTGGGACTCGATGCTGCCGCTGATGCGCCTGGACACGTTCCACGAACTCAAGCGCGCCCGCCGCTGACCCGGGCGCGGCGTCGTCCCACCAGGTGAACGGGGAGGCTACCCAGCGTCAGCCGGCTCGACTAGCGTTTCCCTAACTCCGTGGCCAGCGCGTCGCCGCCGATGTCGACCCGCCGCCGGCTGTCCCCCACAGCCCGCTCGATCGGTTGGTTCTCCCCGAACCGCCGCCTGCGCGCGTACCGGTTGGGCAGGATTTCCCCGAGGAGGTGCCGTCGTGCAGGACACCCGCGCTCTCGCCCTGTCGTTCGAGGTGAGCGGCCTGCCCCCGGTCAAGACCGAGGCCCTGTCCATCTTCGCCGCCGGCCACCGCCAGGCGACGAGGGTCCGCGCCCTGCTCCAGGCCGCCTGCACGGCGGCCCAGCGCACCGGGTGGACCCCGCTCGCCGGGCCGGTGGAGGTGGACCTGACCCTGCGATGTCCGCCCGGGCACCGCACCTCCGACGCCAGCACCCTGCTGGGCGGAGTGTGCGCGGTGCTCCAGGACAAGAAGCGGGTGGCCAACATCGGCCTCGCCCACCTCGGGGTGCTTGTCGACGTCGCCCTCTGGTCCGACGACCGGCAGATCCGCCGGCTGTCGTACGCGGAGGAGCCGGCGGAGGAGTTCTCCTACCTGGTCCGGGTGGCGGCCGTACCGACCATGGTTTGACCGACGCCCGCGGTCGGGTACCGCGGACGCCGACGAAGGGAGCGCCGATGTCGGAGCCACATGTCACGCTGGATCCGAGCGGGCTCGATCCGGTGCAGCAGAAGCTGCGCGGCCCGCTTGAGGAACAGCTGACCTCGGCCCTGCAGGCGGCCACCGAGCGGGTCCGCGCCACCTATGCGGGCGAGCCCGTGGAGGAGGTCTGCCGTCGGCTGCTCGACGAGACCCGCTCCGGCCTGCACCCGGACATCGCCGCCGGCTTCAACCCGGACATGGACGAGTTCTGCCGGGTGGCGGTGGCGATCGTCCGGAGCGAGATCAACTGAGCCTGCCCGCGCCGGCCGGTCAGCCCCGCCGGACGTCGACCGAGACGACGTGGACGCCGTCCGCGCGGGTGGACTCGCCCAGCCGCACCGGCACCCGCCCGCCGTCCGGCGGCTGGAGGCCGAGCCCGAAGCTCAGGTGTCCCTCGAAGTCGCCGGCCGCGGCCCAGCCCAGCAGCGTCGGGTAGCCGATCGCCGCGGGCGGCAGGTCGGCCGTGCCGCCGCCGCGCGCGTCGTGCCCCCGCGCCGGGGAGAAGCGCACCGACAGGTAGGCGGTGCCGGGCAGCTCGACGGGCGCGCCGCGCCCCTCGGTGACGACCTGCGGCACGTAGCCGACCCGGTAGGACGGGGTGGGTCCGCGGAAGGCGAACGTGATCCGGCTGAAACCCTCCTCCGGATGATCCCCGACCTGCACCGACACCAGGACGGGCAGCGGTTCCCCGGGGGCCGGGGTGACCGGCACCCGCACCGGGTGCGTCACCCGGGCGGGCGTGCCGGGCACCGCCCAGCCCCAGGTCCGCCGCCAGGACCCGGCGGTCGCCGCCGCGTCGGAGGGCGCGGGCGGGGTGACGGCGGGCGGCCGCGGGGCGGCCGTCGTGGGCGGAGCGGTGGTTGTCGAGGGCGCCGGGTCCGCGCCGTCGTGGCCGCTCGCCGTGCAGGCCGCCGCGAGCAGCACGACCAGGCTGGCGAGCAGCGGTACGCGCCGAAGTGTCATGACCCAGTGTCGCTCCGTGACTCCCCGGTGCGCCAGAGGCATCCCGCCCGGCGTCGGCCGGACGGGTCAGGACCGGGTCCGCAACTCCCCGGCCCTGACCCCGGCCGTCCCGCGTGGTATCGGTCTACGCCGCGGGAACACGGCGGACGTGACACGACGTCCACGCCGGGCTCCGCACGGCGAGCCGGTTCGCCCGCACTCAGCTCCACGGTGCTCTCACCACCGGACTCCGGTGCGCCCCCGACTCACCCCGACGAGGCGTGGACGCCGGCCCAGGTTAGGCAGGTACGCCCAGTCCGGACAAGCGGTGGACGGCGCCGACGGGCTGTGATTGATGTCAATGCCGAAAAGCGGCATGTCGACGTAACAGGGTCAGCCGACGGGGCGCTGTTCGTCTTCGAGACGCCGCTTACGGGCGGCCTCCCGGGACGGTGCGGACCGGGCCGCCGCGGCGCCGGCCATCAGCGCCAGCGCCCCCAGGTGCAGCACGCGCACGCCGGCCGGCGCGGCGACGGTGGCCGCCGGCAAGCCGGGCAGCAGCAGCGCCCCCAGTGCGGTGACCGCCAGGGTCACCCGCCAGAACACCAGCGGGTTCGCCGCCGGGGCCGGTGGGGGTTCACCGTCGAAGATCTCGCCACGGCGGGCCGCGTACACCGCCACGGCGACCACCAGCAGCCCGCCGCCCAGGCTGGCCACCACATCCGCGAACTGCCACCAGTACAGCCCGGTCAGGGCGTGGAAGTCGGCGATGCCGAGCAGCCGCGGCAGGCGCTCGGAATGGGTGACCCGGTCCCAGGCGACGTGGCTGAACGCGCCGATCAACGCCGAGCAGACGGTGACCTGCCAGGGATGGCGTACCCCGGCCAGCGCGGCGTACTGCGGCCAGCCGAACAGCCGCGGCGCGGGCAGGTGCACGGCGATGCCGGCGACCACCCGGCGGACGATCCAGGCGTACGCGAGGGCGACCGGCAGGCACCACCAGAGCAGCGCGCCGAGCGTGTGCGTGCGCATCCCGAGGTCGACGCGGGTGCCGCCGAGCAGGTAGCCGACGTCCGGCGCGACCGCGCCGGTGGCCAGCGCCACCCCGTCGAACCAGTGCGGCCGCCACCGCTTCAGCGGCAGCACCGGCGCCAGGTGCGAGGGGAACGTCAGCGGCACATCCCGGACGTTACCGGCCAGCTCAGAAGTGCCGGACCAGGTCGGGAAACGCGGCCAGCCGAATCACCCCGGGGTCGGACGGGTCCAGCTCCTCGTGTTCCAGCACCCAGGTGTTCTCGTTCGGGATGAACACCGCGTTCATGCCCGCGGCGCGGGCGGGCAGAATGTCCGAGCGCGGCGAGTTGCCGATCATCCACGCCTCGGCCGGGTCGAAGGCGTGCTCGCGGGCCAGCCGGCGGTAGGTGTCCGCGTCCTTCTCCGGCACGATGTGCGCCGCGCGGAAGTGGTGCAGCAGCCCGCACGCGTCGAGCTTGCGCTGCTGCTCCTCCCGCTCGCCCTTGGTGAGCAGCAGCAGCTCGTGGCGGGTGGCGAGGTCGTCCAGCGTCTCCGCCACCCCCGGCATCAGCTCGACCTGATGCCCGACCAGCGCGGCCGCGAGCTGCTCGATCTCGGCGCGTTCGGCTCCGGTGGCGGGGCGCTCACGCAGCTTCTCCAGGCAGTCGGCGAGGCTGCGCAGGAAGATCTTGCTGCCGTAACCGTGCGCCAGCGCGTTGGCCCGCTCCACGTCGTCGAGCACGGCGCGCAGCTCCGCCCGGTCCAGGGTCGGATGGTCGAGCCAGGTGAGGAAGTCCTCGATCACCCGCTCGAAGAGGACGTTGTTCTCCCAGAGCGTGTCGTCGGCATCGAAGACCAGCACGGCGGCCTCCCGGCGCTCTCGCATGGCACCCCTCCCCCTCGCGGCCCCGCACACCGTACTACTGCAAGGAGGGGCCCCCGCTTGACGTTTCCGGTAGAGGCGGGGCCCCCGCTCAACACCGGGATGTCGAGCGGGGGCCCTCCTTACCGCCGGTCGGGCCGGCCGATCGTCGGGCGGGTAGGGGCGGCTACCCGACTGCGGAGATCCTGCTCGGGCGGGATGCTTCAGCGATGACGACCTCATCCGTCCCGGCCCGGGCCGGTCGCCGCGCGGTCCTCGCCGGGGCGGCCGCGCTCGCCGTCGCCGGCGGCGCGCTGCCGGCGTCCCCGGCCCACGCCGTCAACGCCGCCCACTCCACCGTGGTCACCGCGAAGCCCGCGGCCTGGACCCCGCACGCGCTCGACGGGACCGTGTACCGGATCCTCCAGGTCGGCAACCGGGTATACCTCGCCGGCTCGTTCACCAAGGTCCGCAACGCCGGGGAGACGGCTCAGCTCGCGATGCCCCGGCTGGTGGCGTTCGACGCCGGCACCGGCCGGATCGACACGACGTTCAAGCCGGTGGTCAACGGCACGGTGAAGGCGCTCGCCGCCTCGGCGGACGGCCGTTCGATCTACCTCGGCGGCGCGTTCACCACGGTCAACGGCGTGGCCGCGCCCCGGGTCGCCCGGGTCGACGCGGTCACCGGCGCCCGGGTCGCCGGGTTCGCCCCCGCAGCGCTGAACAATCAGGTCAACGACATGCGGCTGGTCGGTGCCCGGTTGCTCGTGGGCGGGGCGTTCCAGACCGTGGGCGGGGTGACCCGACGCGCGCTGGCCGCCCTGAACGCGACCACCGGCGCCGCCGACGCGTCGGTGAACCTGCGCCTGGAAGGCCCCCGGGTCACCACCTCCGGGGCCACCGCCCCGGTCAAGATCGAGGCGATGGACGTCTCCGCCGACGGCCGACGACTGGTCTTCGCGGGCAACTTCAGCTCGGTGGCGGGCGCGGCGCGCCACCAGCTCGCGGTGGCCGACCTGAGCGCCACCGGCGCGGCGCTCTCCGGTTGGTCCACCAACCGCTACCAGCCGCAGTGCGCCAGGACGATGCCCACCTACCTGCGCGGGGTCGACATCGCGCCGGACGGCACCTGGTTCACGGTGGTCACCACCGGCGGCCCGTTCCCCGGCTTGCTCTGCGACACCGCGACCCGCTTCGAGTTCGGCGCCGCCACCGGCGGCAAGCAGCCGACCTGGGTCAACTACACCGGGGGCGACACGCTGCTGTCGGTGGCCGTGACCGGCGCGGCCGTCTACGTGGGCGGACACCAACGCTGGCTGGACAACCCGTCGGGGCGCAACTCCGCCGGACCCGGCGCGGTGTCCCGGCCCGGCATCGGGGCGATCAACCCGACCACCGGCAAGGCGCTGGCGTGGAACCCCACCAAGGACCGCGGCGTCGGCACCGCCGAGCTGTACGCCACCGACCGCGGCCTCTGGGTCGGCAGCGACACCGTGACGGTGGCCGGCGAGTACCACGCGCGGGTGGCGTTCCTCCCGCTGCCGTGAGCGGGGCGGAGGGGACGCCCCGGGGCGGCGGCGCGGGGTTCAGCGGCGCAGGGTGAGGATCAGGTCGGCGACCAGGGCCGTCCAGCCGGTCTGGTGCCAGGCGCCCAGCCCGGCGCCGTTGTCGCCGTGGAAGTACTCCGGGAAGCAGATCAGGTCCCGCCAGTCCGGGTGGGTCTGGAACAGTTGCGCGGCGCCGTAGATCGGCCGCCGTCCCCACCCGTCCCGGGTGAACAACGAGATCAGCCGGGCCGAGAGGTCGTCGGCGATCTCGTTGAGGGTCCGCTTGACCCCGGACCGGGTCGGATACTCGACCTGGAGGTCGTCGCCGAAGAACGCGGCGTGGTCCCGCAGCGCGGTGACCAGCAGGAAGTTCGTCGGCATCCAGATCGGGCCGCGCCAGTTGGAGTTGCCCCCGAACAGGCCGCTTGTCGACTCGGCCGGCTCGTAGCCGACGCTGAACTCCTGCCCGCCGAGGGTGACCGTGAACGGCTTGTCCAGGTGCGCGCGGGAGAGCGTGCGCAGACCGTACTCGGAGAGGAACTCGTCGGTGTCGAGCATCCGGGCCAGCAGCCGGACCATCTGCTCCGGGCCGACCATCGACAGCAGCCGCTGCTGGGTGCCGTCCGAACCGAGCCGGCGGCCGCCGATGACGTCGGCGTACTCGGGGCGGTTGGTCAGGAACCAGCGCAGCCGGGCGCCCAACTCGGGCAGGCGGCGCATGGTCCGGGTGGTCAGCCGGGTGACCGCGGCCAGCGGCAGCAGGCCGACCACCGAACGCACCTTCAACGGGACCTTCGTGCCGTCGGCCAGCCGCAGCACGTCGTAGAAGAACGCGTCCTCGGCGTCCCACAGCCCTTGCTCGTAGGCCGCCGCGGCGATGTACGCGAAGTGCTCGAAGAACTTCGTGGCGGTGTCCACGTACGCGTGGTCGTGCTCGGCCAGCACGATCGCCATGTCGAGCAGGTTGAGCGCGTACATGGCCATCCAGCCGGTGCCGTCGGACTGCTCCAGCGTCCCGGCCACCGGCAGCGCGGCCGAGCGGTCGAAGGGTCCCACGTTGTCCAGGCCGAGGAAGCCGCCCTCGAAGACGTTGTTGCCGCCGGTGTCCTTGCGGTTGACCCACCAGGTGAAGTTGAGCAGCAGCTTGTGCATCACCCGGGCGAGGAACTCGTGGTCGCGGGAGCCGTCGATCTCGAAGACCTTCAACGCGGCCCACGCGTGCACCGGCGGGTTCACGTCACCGAACGCCCACTCGTACGCCGGGATCTGCCCGTTCGGGTGCAGGTACCACTCGCGGAGCAGGAGCAGCAGCTGCTCCTTGGCGAACCCCGGGTCGACCCGGGCGATGGTCACGCAGTGGAAGGCCAGGTCCCATGCCGCGTACCAGGGGTACTCCCACGGGTCCGGCATGGAGAAGACGTCGAAGCTGTTCATGTGCCACCAGGCGCTGTTGCGCCCGTGCCGCCGGCCGGCCGGCGGCGGCGCCGACCCGGGATCACCCTCCAGCCAGCGTTTGACGTCGAAGTGGTAGAACTGCTTTCCCCACATCAGCCCGGCGATCGCCTGGCGGGCGACCAGGGCCTCGTCGGCGGTGGCCGCGGCCGGGATCACGCTGTCGAAGAACCGGTTCGCCTCGGCGCGGCGGGCCCAGAGCACGGTGTCGAACCCGTCGCCGAGGTCGGCCGGGGCGGGCGGCCCGGCGGCCGGCGGCGGCGCGGTGCGGGTCAGCCGCAGTCGGATCTGCCGCTGCTCGCCGGCCGGCACGTCGAGCACGTAGTGCAACGCGCCCTTGGTGCCGGTGCGGTCCGGGTTGACCGTGGCAGCGCCGGCCACCACGTGGTCGTTGATCCCGTCCTTCGGGTACGCCGACCGTCCGGGCAGCCCCCACAGCCGCTCCGCGTTGGTCTCGTTGTCGCACAGCAGCGGCGTCGGCTCGCCGTCGCCCTCCAGCAGGAGCTGGCCGAGCACCCAGTGCTCACCGACCAGCCGGGAGCCGGCGCCGACCAGCTTCGGCACCCGGTCGGCGCCGGGCAGCCCCCAGGCCCACGTGTTGCGGAACCAGAGCGTGGGCAGCACGTGCAGGGTGGCGTCCTCGTCGCCCCGGTTCGCGACCGTGACCAGCACGCACATGTCGGTCGGTGACGCCTTGGCGTAGTCGACGGTCACCGCCCAGTACCTGTCGTCGTCGAAGATGCCGGTGTCCACCAGCTCGTACTCGGTGTCGTCCCGGCCGCGCAGCGCGTTCACCGCGACCAGCTCGTCGTACGGGAACGCGGCCTGCGGGTAGTGGTAGCGCCAGCGCATCCACGAGTGGGTGGGGGTGCTGTCGAGATACCACCAGTATTCCTTGACGTCCTCGCCGTGGTTGCCGCCGTCGCCGCCGAGGCCGAACATCCGCTCCTTGAGGATCGGGTCCCGTCCGTTCCACAGCGCCAGCGCGAAGCAGAACGTCTGCCGGTCGTCGCAGACGCCCGCCATGCCGTCGTCGTTCCACCGGTAGGCTCGGGACCGCGCATGATCGTGGGGAAAGTAGTCCCAGGCCGTGCCGTGCTCGCTGTAGTCCTCCCGTACCGTCCCCCACGCCCGCTCGGACAGATAGGGACCCCATGCGCGCCAGTCCTGCTCCCCGGCATCGGCCTGGGCGAGCCGGTGCCGCTCGGGGTCGGAGGTCACGGAGGTCGGGCGGTCGGTGATCACCCGCACATCTTCGACGCCGCCGGGGTACTTCTCCACAGCGGCCATTGTCGTCGTGGCATGTCACACCTCGCTGCCGGTGGAGGAAAGTTGATCGACATCCGGTTCGGCCCGCAGGTCTGCGGGGAGCTGTCCGCCGCCGCCGGGCGGGAATGGCTGGTCACGGACGGCCGCGGCGGCTACGCCATGGGCACCGTGGCCGGGCTGCGCACCCGCCGGTACCACGGGTTGCTCGTGGTGCCCGGCGAGACGCCGGCGTCCCGCAAGGTGGGACTCGTGAGCCTCGACCCGGCGGTCACCCTCCCGTCCGGCCGGCAGGTCCGCCTCGGCGCGCACGAGTGGTCCTCCGGGGTGGTCGACCCGCGCGGCTTCGAACTGCTGGAACGCTTCGACCTGACCGACGGGGTGCCGCGCTGGCGGTGGCGGATCGGCGACGTGGTGATCGAGCGGGAGATCGCCATGGCGTACGGCCGGTCCTGCGTCGCCGTGGTCCACCGGCTGGTCTCCGGCGGCCCGGTCCGGCTGGACCTGGCCGCGGCCTGCACCTGGCGGGACGCCCACGGCGAACGGCGGGCCGACGGGCCCGCGCCGCGGCTGGAGCCGGTGGCCGGCGGCGCGATCGTCGACGGCGCGTTCCGGCTCGCCGGGCCGGACTGGACCCCGGAGGGTCAGTGGTGGCTCGGCGTCCGCCACCGGATCGAGGCCGCACGCGGCCTGAACCCGGACGAGGATCTCTGGCACGCGGGCCGGTTCTCCGGCGCGCTGGACACCCCCGGCGCGACGATGACGGTGCTGGCCTGGGCGGACGACCTGGCCGAGGAGCCGCCGCCGGCGACCGCCGTCGTCGAGGCGGCCCGGCGGCGCAGTCGGGCCGTGGTGGCCACGGCCCGACCCGACGACGCGGTCGAGGCGACGCTGGCGCTGGCCGCGGACGCGTTCGTGGTCCGCACCGCGACCGGCCCGGACGTGGTGGCCGGCTACCCCTGGTTCGGCGCCTGGTCGCGGGACACCATGATCTCCTACGAGGGGTTGTTCCTCTGCACCAACCGGGCCGACGAGGGCCGGGAGCTGCTGCGGGCGTACGCGGGCACGCTCTCCGAGGGCATGCTGGCGAACACCGCCGACACCGGCCGGGTCGAGCACAACACCGTCGACGCCACGCTCTGGTTCCTGCACGCGGTGAGCCGGCACGTCACGGTCACCGGCGACACCGACCTCGGCGACGAACTGCTGCCCGCCCTGCACGGCGTGGTCGAGGCGCACGTGACCGGCACCCGGTACGGCATCGGCGTCGACCCCGCCGACGGGCTGCTCACCCAGGGCGGCCCCCCGGACGTGGCGCTGACCTGGATGGACGCCCGGGTGTACGGGGTGCCGGTGACCCCGCGCACCGGGAAGCCGGTCGAGGTCAACGCGTTGTGGATCAACGGGCTGGCCGGGCTCGCCGAGCTGACCGAGCTGACCGGCCGCGACGCCACCGGCCTGTGGGACCTGCACGGCCGGGCCACGACCGCGTTCCGCGACCGGTTCCCGTCGCCGGCCGGCTGGCTGCACGACGTGGTGGACGCCCCGGCGCCCGCGTACCCGCTCGGCGGCGCCCCACGCCACGACGACGACCTGCTGCGCCCCAACCAGCTGCTCGCCTGGTCGCTGCCGCACGCCCCGCTGGAGGCGGACGAGGCCACGCTCGGCCGGCTCACCGAGGCGCTGTTCACCCCGCTCGGCCCGCGCAGCCTCGCCCCCGGCTCCCCCGGGTTCACCGGCCGGCACCGGGGCGGCCCGGCCGAACGGGACTCCGCCTACCACCAGGGCACGGTCTGGCCCTGGCTGACCGGGCCGCTGCTCGACGCGTACCGGAAGGCGGGCCTGCCCACCGCGGACCTGCTGGTGGGTCTGGAGGGCCACCTCGTCGAGGACGGGTTGGGTTCGGTCAGCGAGACCGCCGAGGGCGCGGCCCCGCACACCGCCACCGGCTGCCCGTTCCAGGCCTGGTCGGTGGCCGAGCTGCTGCGCGCGCGGCGAGCGCGCCGGTAACGCGTTACAGACCGGCAACCCGCGCGTCGCCGCCGGTTATCGACCCCTGGGCAGGATGGGTGGCGACCCCACCGGACACCCTCGGCGGTGCCGTCCCGGGGGCGATGACCACAACTCAGAGGGGGCCGCGTGTCAGCTGACGCCGAAGTGATCGACATCCAGTCCGCCCGGCGCCTGCGGGTGCTGCTGCTCTCCTGGGAATACCCGCCCGTGCTGGTCGGCGGCCTCGGCCGCCACGTGCACGCGCTCTCCGTCGCCCTGGCCGCCGCCGGGCACGAGGTCACCGTGGTCACCCGGCACGCCGAGGGCACACCCGTGGAGGAGTACGCCGACGGCGTCCGCGTGCTGCGGGCCGCCGAGGATCCGGTCCGGTTCCCGCTCGCCACCGACTCCCTGCTGGCCTGGACCATGGCGTTCAACCACACCCTCACCCGCGCCGCCCTGCGTGCCGCCTCCACCGGCGGGTACGACGTGATCCACGCCCACGACTGGCTTGTCGCGCACGCCGCCGTCACCCTGGCCGAGCACCTGGACGTGCCACTGGTCACCACCATCCACGCCACCGAGGCCGGCCGGCACCAGGGCTGGCTGCCCGGCGAGATGAACCGCACCATCCACGGCGTCGAGCACTGGCTGAGCAACGCCTCGGCCCGGGTGATCGCCTGCTCCGGCTACATGCGCGATCAGGTGTCCCGGTTGTTCGACGTGCCGGCCGGGCGGGTCGACGTGGTGGCCAACGGCGTCGACGACCGGGCCTGGCGGGCCCGCCCGCACGCGGTCGCCTCCGCCCGCGCCCGTTTCGCCGGCCGCGGCCCGCTGGTCGGGTACGCCGGCCGGCTGGTCTACGAGAAGGGCGTGCAGCACCTGGTGGACGCCGTGCCGCACCTGGCCGACCGGCACCCGGGGCTGCGGGTGGTGATCGCCGGGGACGGCCCGTACAAGGATGAGCTGGTCGACCGGGCGCACCGGCTGCGCCTGGGCGACACGGTCCGGTTCGCCGGCTTCATGGACGCCACCCAGCTTCCCGCGGTGCTCGCCGCCACCGACGCCACCGTGATCCCCAGCCTCTACGAGCCGTTCGGCATGATCGCCCTGGAGGCGGCCGCCGCCGGCGCGCCGCTCGCGGTGGCGCGCACCGGCGGGCTGGCCGAGATCGTGGAGCCCGAGGTGACCGGCGTGACGTTCCCGCACGGCGACCCGGACGCGCTGGCCGGCGCCGTCGACCGGCTGCTCGGCGACGAGGTCTTCGCCCGCCGGGTGGCACGCAAGGCCCGCGCCATGGTGACCCGGCGCTACGCCTGGTCGGCCATCGCGGCCCGCACCGCCGTCAGCTACGCCGCCGCCCGCCGGGAACACCACTCGTTCCAGGCCCGCCGGGCCGCCGCCCTGCTGGCCGGCAGCCGGCAGGCCATCGCCATTCCGGACGGAAACCTGCTGGCCGGGGCGGCGAGCTGAGGCCCGCCGCCCAGAGGGGATAGGTGCCACCCGATCCGTTGGCCTATTGTGGACCAGACCAGCGGTGAGGAGTGCGGTGCGGGAAGTGGTGATCGCCGGACGGTACCGCCTGATCGATCTGGTCGGCCGCGGCGGGATGGGCCAGGTCTGGCGAGCCCGGGACGAGGAGCTTCAGCGCGAGGTCGCGGTGAAGCAGGTGCTGCCGCCGAACTGGCTCGCCGAGAGCGACCGCGACGAGCTGCGCGCCCGCACGCTGCGCGAGGCGCGGACGGCCGCCCGGCTCAACCACCCCAACGTGGTCCGGGTCTACGACGTGGTCCGGGTGAACGGCGACCCGTGGCTGATCATGGAGTACGTCCCGTCCCGCTCGTTGCAGGAGCTCATCGAGACCGACGGCCGGCTGCCGCCCCGGCGGGCCGCCGAGATCGGGGTGGCGGTGCACGCCGCGCTGCGCGCCGCCCACCGGGCCGGGGTGCTGCACCGGGACGTGAAACCCGCCAACGTGCTGCTGGCCCTGGACGGGCGGGTGCTGCTCACCGACTTCGGGCTGGCCGTGTTCGAGGGCGGCGACGGCGCCATGACCCGTCCGGGCCTGGTCCTCGGCTCCCCGCAGTACGTCGCCCCGGAGCGCGCCGCCGAGAGTGTGTCGAGTGTCGAGGCGGACCTGTGGTCGCTGGGCGCCACCCTGCACGCCGCCGTGGAGGGCCGTTCACCGTACGCCCGCAGCACCGCGATGGCCACGCTGGCGGCGCTGGCCAGCCAGCCACCGGACCCGGCGCCGCACGCCGGCCCGCTGATGCCGGTGCTGGTCGGGCTGCTGCGCCGTAACCCGCGCCACCGGCTCGGCCACGACGACATCGCCCGGCTGCTCGCCACCGCCGCCGAGCCGCCCGCCGAGGCGCCGGACCGGCCGGCCACCACCGCCGAGCCGGGCCGGTCCGACCCGGGGGCTCGGTCCGGGCCCCGCACGGCCGGGCCCGGGTCGGGCGTCCCGCCCTTGAGTGGCTCCCGCATCGGCATCCCACCGGTTCCCCGGTCCGGGCCGGCTGTCCCGCCCCTGAGCGGCTCCAGCATCGCCGTCCCGCCGGTGCCGCGGTCCGGGTCCACCGTCGCGCCCGCGGACGGCACCGGGCGCGCCGGTCCACCCGGGGGCGCGGTCGGACGCGCTGTACCGCCGGGAGGCGCGGCCGGACGCCCTGGTCCGGCGGGGGGTGGGACCGAACACGCCGGTCCGGGGGTGGAGGCGGCCGGACGCCCCGGTCCGGCGGTGGACCCGGCCGGTCCGAGGGCGGGCAGCCCTGGTCGGGCCGGTCCGGCGGCGGGCAGCCCCGGTCGGGCCGGTCCGGCCGTCGGCGGAGCGGGCGGGCAGCCGGGGCATCCGAGCACCGGTGGGTCGGGGCGTCCCGAGCCGGACGGCTGGGCCGGCTGGGACCGCACGACCGGCTGGGGCGGCACCGACGACACCCACGGCACCGACGGCTGGGACCGTACGACCGGCTGGGAGGGCGAGGACGACGGGGACGCGGGCGCCCGACCGACCGTCGGCTATCCGAACCTGATGCCGCCGGCCGCCGCCGCCCGGGCCTGGAGCCGGGCGGCCCGGCGCAGCGAGTGGGCGCGGCCGGCCGAGGGCGATCCGGCCCCGTCCGACGCGGCGGAGGATCGCCGCTCCGACGAGCCGGACCGGCCGGAGATCGGCGAGACGGCCCGGGACGCTCCCGACCGGCCGGTCGGCGCGTTGGGCCCCACGGTCCTGACCAGCTTCGTGGACCCGGGCAACCCCGCCGGCCCGGAGGGGCCGGCGGGGCGGGCCGACGCCGTCAGCCCGGTACACACCCCCTCGCCGGGCGGCATCCCCCCGTCGCCCCCGCCCCCGGTCGCCACCGGCGGCCCGGTCGACAGCGGTCCCCCGCGCGGCGGGACGGGCAGCGGCGCGCTCCGCGACGACCCGGCACGAGGCGGGGCGGCGCGGGGCGCAGCCGGGCCGAGCGGCGCCGCCCACGGCGGGCCGGTGCACGGCGTACGCGCTCCGCACGGCGGCCAGGGGCAGGGCGTGCGCGCCCCCCACGACCAGGCCGGCCACGAGGGAACCGACGACGGCGACGCGGGCGACCCGCCCGCCGACGGCGATCGCGGCCGAGGGACGACCCGACGCTGGGGCTTCGCCGCGGGCGCCGTGGTGCTGGCCGTGATGGTCGGCGTCGGCACCGCGCTCGCCGTCGCCGACGACCACCCGTCGGACGGTGACCGGCACGGCGAGCCCGTCGGTCAACCCTGGGAGCGGCCGCCCGGGCCACCCGGCGGCGGCCAGGCCGGGGTGCCACCCCCGCCGTTTCCCTGCATCCGGCCCGACGTGGCGGGCACACCGGTCCAGAAGGGCCCGCCACCGGCCGACCCGGCGGTGACCGTGCCCGCCGGTTGGGTCTGGCCCGCCGACACCGGCGGGTTCCACATCGCCCTGCCGGCCGGTTGGCTCCAACTCCGGTCGGGCGACACCACCTGCTTCCAGGACCCGACCACCCGGCGCATCCTGGGCGTCGAGCCCTACCCGGGTGGGGATCCGGTCGGCCGGCTGCGCTCGGCCGAGCGGGACCTCACCTCCGCCGGCCGGCTCCCGAAGTACGAGAAGGTCCGGCTCGCCGCCGACGGCGATGGCGCGGAGTGGGAGTGCCGCTGGACCGCACCGTACGGCGAACGCATGCACGCGCTGCGGGTGCTGCCCGGTGAGGGGGCCGGGTGGACGCTGGGCCTGACCACCTCGGACGCCGACTGGGCCGCCGCCGACGAGCAGTTCGCGCTGATCCGTGACAGCGTCCGGCCGATCCGGCCGACCCGCACGGCGGGCTGACCGGTCCGCGTCCCATCGCCGACAGTCGGCACCACCGCGCCCACCTGTGCCGACATACTTCGTGATGCCCCGCCGTCGCACCGACTGACTACAGTGGCGTAGTTTCTGTCGATCAAGATCTCTGGGGAGGGCGAGCCGAGATGATGGGACCGTCGCACGCGCTGTCCGGCGCGGCGGTGTGGCTGACCGGCTCCTGGGCGCTGGACCAGTTCGCCGACTATCACCAGACGCCGCTGGCGCTGGCCGTGGGCACCGCGGTCTGCGCGGGCGGGGCGCTCTTTCCCGACCTCGACCTCTCCGGCAAGGTCACCCGCAACCAGGGCGGCGCCACCGTGGCCCGGACGTTCGGCGTGTTCAGCCTCTTCGTCGCCGAGGTGATGGAGAAGATCTCGCTCGGCGTCTACTACGCGACGAAGCTGAGCAAGGATCCGCGCCGCAACAACGGGCACCGCACGCTGACCCACACCCTGCCGTTCACCGTCCTGGTCGGGTGGGGCACCACCGCGCTCTGCGCCCACTACGGCAAGTGGGCGGTGGTCAGCATCCTGTTCTTCATGATCGGTCTGGCGCTGCGCGGCCTCTTCGACGAGTGGGCCGAGCGAGCCGGCTGGGTGGTGGTCACGCTGGTGTCGGCCGCCGCGGCCTGGTTCACCTTCGCCACCCTTCCCGGCGACCGGGGCTATCCGATGATCGGCCTCGCCGTCGGCGTGGGCTGCTTCGTGCACATCCTCGGCGACATGATCACCCGGGCCGGCGTGCCGATCCTCTGGCCGATCCCGATCAGACGGCGGATGTGGACGATGATCGGGTTGCCGAACAGCATCGCGCTGCGCACCGGAAGCAAGGCCGAGACGGTCGTGCTGCGGGCGGCGCTGACCGTGCTGGCGGTGCTCGCCACGCTGGGCCTGGTCGCGCCCTCGGTGCTGCAACGCTTCGACATCCAGGTGTGACGCGGCTGGGACCTGATCGACTCCGCTTCCCCGAAGTGGCGGCATCCCGGCCCACCCGACCCCACCACTTCGGCGAGATGGAGTCGATCAAGCATGCGTTCTCGCGTCCTGGGATCAGCTTCCCGCTTCCCGGGACGACTGGAGATCTTGGCACGAGAGTGCCCTCCAGGGGCCGCTCCGTACCAAGATTCAAACGTACGGGTCGCCATCACGTTGTCGGCGCTCCGGCCGAAGTCCTCGGACCGGACTCGGATCCGGGTGACGTCCGGCGGTGCACGGGACCGCTACCGGGGCGTCAGGACGCAGAACTCGTTGCC
The DNA here is from genome assembly GCF_043197045.1 of Micromonospora sp. NPDC049282. Lineage (NCBI taxonomy): Bacteria > Bacillati > Actinomycetota > Actinomycetes > Micromonosporales > Micromonosporaceae > Micromonospora > Micromonospora sp. NPDC049282. The sequence goes on along the minus strand of NZ_JBICSL010000010.1, from coordinate 134,248 downwards.
GTCGGGGTCGGCCAGCACCACGTCGTCGGCGGTGTGCCGGCCGGTGCCGACCCGGGTCGCCCCGAGCGAGAGCAGCCGGTCGACCTCCGCCTCCCGGTCGCCGCCGGCCGGGGGCGCCAGGTCCAGGTGGATGCGGTCGCGGCCGCGCCTCGGCATCAACGGCGGACCACTCCAGGTGATCTTCGCGCCGCCGCGGGGCGACTGGATCGCGGTTTCCTCGTCCCGGTCCCAGACCAGCGGCCAGCCCAGCGCCTCGTGCCAGAAGTAGCCGACCGCCTGCGTGCCGTCGCAGTTCACCGCGCCGACGAACCCGCAGCCGGCGAGGAAGTTGTTGCCCGCCTCGACGACGCAGAACTCGTTGCCCTCGCGGTCGGCGAGCACCACGTGCCCCTCGTCGCCCCGCTGCCCGACGTCGGCGTGCCGACCGCCCAGCTCGATCGCCCGGGCCACCGTCTCCCGCTGGCCCTGCGGTAACGCGCTGGTCAGGTCGAGGTGAATGCGGTTCTGCCCGTTCTTCGGCGCCTCGGTCGGCAGGAACCGGATGCGGAAGCCGGCGTCGCCGTCGGGCCGGAGCGCGATCCCCTCGTGCGGGTCGTCGGCCACCTCCCGGCCGAGCAGCTCGGCCCAGAAGCGGGCGAGCCGCAGCGGCTCCCCCGCGTCGAGACTGATCGCGAAGAGGTTGATCGACATCGCGGCGTTCATCTCCGATCCGCTGCCCGGCCCGGTCCGGCTGGTGGCCGAGCGTAGGCCGGAGCGATCGTCGCCGCAGCCGATTATCCGCCCCGACGACGTCGTGGCGTCCGCGTCCGACGCCCGGAGCGGCGGAGCGCCTCAGGCGCCGACGCGTTGCTCGGGAACGGACAGGCCGTAGAGCGCCATCAGCTCCGGGCTGTCGATCCGGCTGCCGTCGGCCACCGCGTCGCAGGCGATGTCGACGATCTGGTCCTTGTGCGCCAGCAGGTACGGCCGGGCGCCGACGTCGGCGCTGGCCAGGGTGGCGATGCCGGGCCAGTGCCGACGGCCGAAGAGCATCGGGTAGTTGCGCAAGCCGTCGTAGGTGGCGCAGACCAGCGCGTCCGGATACGGCAGGGCGGCCACCCGGCGGACCGCCGCCGCGGTGAGCCCGGGCATGTCCACCGGCACCACGACGACCGCCTCGATGTCGTCGTCGGTCAGCGCGGCGAGCCCGGCCCGGATCGAGGAACCCACGCCGGTCCCCCAGGCCCGGTTGACCACGACCTTGGCGCCGGTCAGGTCGGTGGTCCGCCGCACCTGTTCGGCCGCGGCGCCGAGCACGACCACGACCTGCGCGCAGCCGGCGTCGGCCATCGTGTCGACCATCCGGCTGACCAGCGGCTTCTCGCCCTGGTGCAGCAGCGCCTCCGGTCCGCCGATGCGGCGGCCGCCACCAGCGGCGATGATCATTGCAGCGATCCGGTTCAGCGGTGCCCCCTCGACCAGGGGGACGGACCGGGCACAGCAGCGCCCGGTCCGTCCCGTCGTACGCACACCGGGCCCAACGAGCGCGCTCGGGAGCGGGTAGCGGGGCAAAACGGAAAATTGTGTGACTATGCCGCATCGGCGTAGCAGCCCACGGTGGACAGGTCGAGCGGGAAGCGGACCGGCGTGTCGCCGAACAGCAGCCGGGTGGCCCGTACGCCGGCGGCGGTGACCGCGTCGGCGACCACGGCCGCCGCCTCGGCCGGACAGTGCACCACCACCTCGTCGTGCTGAAAGAAGACCAGCTCACCCGCGGTGCCGGCCAACGTCGTGCGAAGCGTGGCCAGCAGCGTCGAGGCCCACTCGGCGGCGGTGGCCTGGATGACGAAGTTGCGGGTGAAACGCCCCCGGGAGCGGGCCGCGCGCGCCGACGGGCTGTGCGGATCCACCTCGCCGTCCGGCGTCTCGTCGCCGTCGGCGAACCCCACCGCACCCGGTGGGCAGGTGCGACCCAGCCACGACCGGACCAGCCCACCGGCCTCGCCGGTGCGCGCCGCCGCCTCGACGTAGCCGAACGCGGTCGGGTAGTTCTTCCGCAGCACCGCCAGGGCCGGCACCGCCGCGCCGCCGGTCTGCCCATACATCGCGCCGAGCAGCGCCACCTTCGCGCGGGCCCGGTCACCGGCGAAGGCGTCGCGGGCCAGCGCCGCGTAGAGGTCGCCGGCGCCACCCGCGGCGGCCAGCCGCTCGTCGCCGGAGACCGCGGCGAGCACCCGTGGTTCGAGCTGGCCCGCGTCGGCCACCACGAACGTCCAGCCCGGGTCGGCCACCACCGCCCGCCGGATCACCTTCGGGATCTGCAACGCGCCGCCGCCCCGCGTCGCCCACCGGCCGGAGACCACGCCGCCGGGCACGTACTCCGGGTGGAACCGGCCGCCGGACACCCAGGCGTCCCGCCAGGCCCACCCGTGCGCCGTCCAGATCCGGTACAGCTCCTTGTATTCCAGGACCAGCGGCACCGCCGGATGCTCCACCCCGCGCAGCACCCAGGCCCGGGTGTTCGGCAGCTCCACCCCCGCCCGGGCGAACGCCCGCAACAGCTCCGCCGGCGAGTCGGCGTGCAACCGGCGTACGCCGAACGCGGCGGCGATCCGCGCCTGGAGATCGGCCAGCCGGCGGGGTGGCCCGCCGACCGGGGACGCCTCGCCGAGCATCTCGGCCAGGATCGCGTCGTGCACGTCGACCCGCCAGGGCAGGCCGGCCGCGCCCATCTCGGCGGCGATCAGCGCGCCGGCCGACTCGGCGGCCACCAGCAGCCGGAACCGGCCCGGGTGTGCCGTCGCGGCGATCCGGGCGAGCTGGTCGGCGTACACCCGGGTCAACGCCGTGATGCCCGGGCCGGGCGGCCCGGACGGCGGGTCGAACAGCGCGCCCTGGCCGTGGCCCGGCGGCTCGGGCGGGCGGGGCGCCGGGTCCGGCGGCACCGGCGCGCCGGTCAGCCGGGCCCAGGCGGCGGGCAGCGCGCGCGGCTCACCCCAGCGGCCGGCGTGCCCGAGCAGCAACGCCTCGGTCAGCTCGACGTCGTGGCAGCGGTCGAGCCGGACACCGGCGCGCACCAGCGCCGGGTAGACACCCGCCCCGGCGGCCCACACCCAGCGGGGCCGGTCGGCGGCCTCCCGCGCGCCGACGGCGGCGGCCAGGTCGGGCACCTCCTCGACCGCCCCCGTCGGCTGGCCGTCGGCGTGCAGCGGTCGCAGCACGCCGCCGCCCCGCTCGTCCGCCACCACCGCCACCAGCACGGACGTGATTCTGCCTCGCCCCACCGACACGCTGCGCGGGTAAGGAGGGGCCCCTTCTCACCACAGCGTGTCGAAAGGGGCCCCCTCCTTACACCGGAAGCGCCTACTTGCCTACGCCGGCGGTCAGGCCGGACTGGACCTGGCGTTGGAAGACGATGTACACGATCAGCACCGGGAGCATCGCCATCGTCACGCCGGCGAAGAGGCCGGACCAGTCGGACTTGTAGCCCTGGTTGACCGACAGCTCGATCAGCCCTTGCGCGATGACCTGGTGCTTCGGCTCACCGGCGACCGACTGCATGAGCAGGGTCGGCAGGTACCACTGGTTCCACTGGCCGAGCACGTTGAAGATGCCGATGCTGATCAGGCCCGGCTTGGCCATCGGCAGCATCACGCTGAAGAACGTGCGGGAGTGCGAGGCCCCGTCGACCTGCGCCGCCTCGGCGATCGAGTCGGGCAGCGTCCGGAAGAACGAGTGCATGAAGAAGATCGTGAACGACAGCGACCAGGCCACGTAGACCAGGATCAGCATCAGGTGCTTGTTCGGGCCGAGCAGCGGGAAGCTGACCCCGGTGTTGTAGACGCCCTTGAACAGCGGCACCGCCGCCAGGTAGATCGGCAGGGTCAGCCCGGACAGGAACATGTAGTAGATCAGCCGGTTGCCGCGGAACTCGAACCGCGCCAGCGCGTACGCGGCCATCGAGCCGAGCAGCATGGTCAGCGTGACGCTGCCGACCAGGACCAGCACGGTGTTCAGGAAGAACGCGCCGAGGTGCCCCTCGGTCCAGGCCCGGCCGAAGTTCTCCCAGTGCAGCTTGTCCGGGATCAGCGAGAGCGGCTCCCGGATGACCTCGGAGTCGTCCTTGAACGACGACATCACCACCCACAGCAGCGGGTAGATCACCATCAGGGTCCACACCACGAGGAAGGTGTGGGAGAAGCCGTTGAAGATCCGGGAGCCGACACCGCCGCGGTGCCGCTCCCCCCGGCGTACGGGGGCGGGGCCGGATCCGGTGATGGCCTTGTCGGCCCGGTCGAGACCGTGCGTCGCCGTGCTCATCGCCGCGCCTCCTTCAGTACTCGATACGGTCACGACGGGTGATCCTCAGCTGCAGGGCGGCGAGCAGGATCGTGAAGATGGCCAGCGAGACGCCCATGGCGCAGGCGTAGCCGAACTGGCCCTTCTGGAACGCGGTGAAGTTGAGCACCGACGCGAAGATCTCGCTGGCGTGGTTCGGCCCGCCCTGACTCGGCGTCATGACGAAGACCAGCGCGTACATGTCCAGCGCGATGAAGCCGAGGTAGACCCAGGCGACCGAGATGGTGTCACGCAGCAGCGGCAGGGTCACCTTGAAGAAGGTGTGGAACCGGCCCGCGCCGTCGAGGATGGCGGCCTCGTAGATGTCCTTCGGGATCGACTGCATGGCGGCGGAGAAGAGCACCATGTAGAAGCCGGCGCCGCTCCACACCGCGATCAGCAGCAGCCACCAGAGCACCGCCGGGACGCCGAGGAACGGCTCCGGGTCGGCGGTGAACGCGATCGGGTTGTCCGCGTCCACCAACCCGATCTTGATCAGCAGACCGTTGATCAGCCCCTGCTCGTCGCTGCGGTAGATCTGCTGCCACATGACCGCGACCACGACCAGCGACAGCACCTGCGGGAAGAAGAAGATGACCTTGTAGAGGCCGGACCCGAACACCCCGCGGATGCCGGCCCTGTCCTCGCGCCCGCCCACGTTGAGCAGGAACGCGAGGAGCAGGGCCAGCCCGATGGTGAACAGCGGCACGGTGACCAGGAAGAAAACGTTGTGCCAGAACGCCTTCCGGATCAGTTCGTCGGAGAACAGCCGGACGTAGTTGTCCAGCCCGACGAAGCGCTGGGAGTCCGAGTACCCACCCCAGTCGGTCAACGAGTACCCGGCCGCCTGCGCGAACGGCCACACCACGTAGAACAGGTACAGCGCGACGGGCAGGGCCAGGAAGCCCGTGACGAAACGCGCGACTCCGTGCCGCATGCGACTCACTTCCTCGACGAGATCAGGCGGTGCGGGTCTGCTTCTTGATCGACGAGTCCTTGGCGACCTTGTCGGCGGCCGCCTGCATCTTGTCGACGAACTGCTGGGCGGTGAGCCGGCCGGCGAAGAGCTCCTCGGAGAGGTTCTGGCTCTCCTTGTCCAGGTCGGCGTAGAAGTCCGGGAACTTGACCGAGATCAGGTCGCTGGTGGCGTTCTTCATCAGCGTGTTGGCCGAGGCCAGCGCCGTGTCCTGCACCTTGTCGCCGGAGCCCTTGGTCGAGGCCAGCGACTTGGTCAGCTCGGCGAACTTCGCCGAACCCTCCTTGGACAGGATGGCCCGCAGGAACTCCTTGGCGGCCTCCTTGTTCGGGGCCTTGCTGGGCACCACGAAGCCCTCGCCGGAGCCGGCGAAGACGTCCTTGGCCGCCTTGTCGCCGCTGTTGCTCCAGTAGTCCGAGAGGGTCAGCTCGAAGCCCGGCGGGATGGTCGCCGCCATCTCGTTCTTCAGCCACGTGCCGACCTGGATGAACGCGGCCTTGCCGTCCAGCCACGCCTGCTGCGACTGGGTGTGGTTGAGCTTGCCCGGCAGCAGCAGCTTGTCCTTGACCAGCTTCTCCCACGGCTGCAGCGCGGCGACGATGCCGTCGGCCTTCCAGGCGCCGTCCTTGAGGTTGTCGATGTCGATGACGGCCTGCTTGCCGAGGGCCTTCCAGATGCTGGCGAACAGCCCCCAGCGGGGGTAGTAGCCGTGGATGGCGTCGTGCACGTACGGCGCCATGCCCTTGGCCTTGATCTTCGGCGCCAGGGCGAAGAACTCGTCCCAGGTGGTCGGCGCCGTCCAGCCCTCCTTCTTGAAGAGGGCGGCGTTGTACCAGTTGCCCCAGACCGTGTAGGCCACGTTCACCACGTAGAACTTGCCGTTCTGGGTGCCGTCGCCGACGGTGCCCGGCAGCAGCGAGTCGGCGACCGTCCCCTCACCGTCCCACGCGGGCGCGGTGAGCAGGTCGTCGAGCGGCTCGATGGCGCCCTCGTTGATCAGCGTGCTGCGGTCCATCATGTCGGCGCCCGAGTTCATCACCAGGTCGCTCGGCTGCGTCGCCATCTTGGGCTGCTCTTCGGTCTTGATCTTCTGGGTGGAAGACATGTTGACCGTGACCTTGGGGTGCTTGGCGTTGAAGACGACCGTGTCCTCCTTGGCCCACTGGTCGCCCAGCCCACCGTTGAAGACGACCACCTTGACGGCGCTGCCGTCCTTGACGCCGAACGGGTTGTCCTTGCTCTTGGCCGCGCCGCCGCTGTCGGACTTGCTCGGCTCGCTGCCGGCGCAGGCGCTGAGCAGGCCGGCCGCCGGGACGGCCAGCAGGCCGGCCGCGCCGGCGCGCTGCAGCAGGGTCCGACGGCTGAGGTCGGACTTCTCGGGAGTAACCGACATCTTGTCTCTCCTTGTGGTGTCGGGTCAGGCGGTCCGCCGGAGACGCCCGGCGTACCGCGACTCGAGGGCGAGGTTGTGCTCGTCCCCACCGGGGACGTTGGCGGAGAGGTAGATAGGGGGTACCTCTCCGGCCTGGTGGAACCGTCGTACGACCTCGGCGGTCAGCAGCTGCGCCAGCAGCGCCGCGGTGACCGACGAGACCGCACAGACCGCGCCGCCGCCCTCGAGCGGCAGCAGTGCGTCGCCGTACGGCGCGCCGTTGTCCAGCACGACGTCGGCGAGGTCGGCGAGCCGGTGCCCGGAGGGATGCCGAGGGGCGACCCGGGCGGTGTGCTCGACCGAGGTGACCGCGATCAACGGATGGCCACCGCGCTTGACCAGCGTCGCCAGCTCGACCACCGAGCCGTTGATGCCGGACTGCGAGGCGACCACGAACACGTCCTCCGGTTGCGGCGCCGCCAGGGCGAAGAGCCGGTGCGCCACCGCCGGGTCGCGTTCCAGCTTGGGGTCGGCGAGCACGTCGCGGGGCGCGTCGCCGTGCAGCACGAGGTCGTGCAGGGAGAGCCGGTTGGTGGGGACCAGGCCGCCGGCCCGGGCCACCAGCTCGGCGGCGAACGCCTCGGAGTGACCGGCGCCGAACGCCTGGAGGACGCCGCCGGCGCGCAGTCCGCCGGCGATCAGGTCCGCCGCCCGGTCCACCGCCACCGCCTGGCTGTCCACCAGCCGGTCGAGCACCGGGCGGACGGCGTCCGCGTACCGCTGGGCACTGATCATGAGAGGGACCCCTTCGCGGCCTTGTGCCCGTCGACGGCCTGGGCGGTACGCCGGAAGGCCGCGTGGGCGCGGTCGTGGGTGCGCTGCGCCACCGCGATGTAGAGCAGGTCGAGCACGACGAGCTGCGGGTGCCGGGCGGAGAGCGCGTCCGGCCGGAAGGTCGTCGCCTGACTGGCGGTGACCAGGACGATGTCGGCGAGTTCGGCCAGCGGCGAGCGGGGGAAGCCGGTCAGCGCCACGGTGGTGGCCCCGTGGCTGCCGGCCTCGGCGAGCAGCTCGATGGTCTCCCGGGTCTGCCCGGTGTGCGAGATGCCGAGCGCGACGTCCCCGACGCCCAGCAGCGCGGCGCTGGCCAGCCCCTCGTGCACGTCGCTCCAGGCCCAGGCCGCCACCCCGATGCGGTGCAGGCTGAACTGCATCTCCTCGCCGACCAGGGCGCTGCCGCTGGCGCCGAAGATGTTCACCCGGCTGGCCCCGGCGATGGCGACCGCCGCCCGTTCCACCTCGCCCAGGTCGAGCAGCGCGGCGGTGTCGTGCATGGCCCGGGTGTCGGCGGCCATGATCTGGTCGAGCACCCGGGACAGCGGGTCGCCGGGCTGGATCTCCCGGCCGATGTCGACGGTCCAGCCCGCGGAGCGGGCCCGGCCGGTCTCGGCGGCGATGCCGAGTCGCAGGTCGGCGTAGCCCTCGAAGCCCATCGCCCGGCAGAACCGGGTGATGGTCGCCGGTGAGGTGCCGCTCCGCTCGGCCAGCTCGACGATGGTCGCCCGGGCCGCCGCCTCCGGGTCGCTGAGCACGTGCTCGGCGACCCGGCGCAGCGCTCCGGTCAGCTCACCCGCGCCGGCCCGGACCCTGGCCAGCACCCCGTCGACGCCCCGCCGGTCGGCCGGAGCGGCATCGACCACCGCGGTCGCCGCGGAGGTCTCGACGTCGTGCTCGGCCATCGGCTGAAGCCTTTCGGAAAAGAGTGTTAACTGTTAGTGGTAAAAGTTCTTACTGAAGGGCCCTCCGTGTCAAGGCTGTGGGCGAAGTTTTCAAACTGTTACCTGCCGCACTGCCGCGATCTTGCGCCGGGAGGGCCCGGCCGACCAGCATGAGGACCATGTCGGACACCGTCGTGGTCGGCCTCGACGTCGGAGGTACGTCCACCCGCGCCGCCGCCCTGGGCCTCGACGGGGCGCGCCTGGGCACCGGCCGGGCCGGCGGCGGCAATCCGACCAGCCACGGCGCCGAGCGGGCCGCCGCCGAACTGCTCGCCGCCCTGCGCGCGGCGCTCGCCGGGGTCGACCCGACCCGGGTACGCGCCGGCGTGATCGGCCTCGCCGGCGCCGGCCGCCTCCTGGCCGATCCGCAGGGGCGCGCCGCGTTCGACCGGGCCTGGGCCGAGGCGGGGCTCCGTTGCCCGTACACGGTGCACGGCGACGCCCTGGTCGCCTACGCCTCCGGCACCGCCGCCCCGGACGGCACCGTGCTCATCGCCGGCACCGGCGCGATCGCCGCCCAGGTACGCGGCCTGCGCCTGGACCGTACCGCCGACGGCCACGGCTGGCTGCTCGGCGACGCCGGCTCCGGGTTCTGGCTCGGCCGGGAGGCGGTCCGCCGGCTCCTGGCCGACCTGGACCGAGCCGACGCGCCGGGGGAACTGGGCCGCCGCGTGCTGGCCGAACTCACCGGTTCGCGCGAGGTGGCCGCCCGGCCCCGGGCGACCGTCGACGCCGTGGTGCAGGCGGTGACCCGCCGCCCGCCGGTGGAGTTGGCCCGATTCGCGCCGCTTGTCGTCACGGCGGCCCGCCAGGGTGAGCCGACCGGCGCCGCCCTGATCGCCGAGGCCGCCGCCTTGCTGGCCGAGAGCGTCTCCCGGATCCGGCCCGCCGGCGCGGCCGAACCCGTGGTGCTCGGCGGTGGCCTGCTCACCGGCGACACCCCGCTGGCCGCCGCCGTCCGCGCCGAACTGGCCCGCCGCTGGCCGACCGCGCCGCTGTACGGCGCCGGGGACGGCGCCGCCGCCGCGGCCTGGCTGGCCGCCCGCGACCTGCCCGAGGTGGCCGACCCGGCGGCGTTGCACGCCCGGCTCGTCCCGCCGCTGGCCTGACCCGCGCCCCGCGCCCCGCCGGACGACCTCGCACGCACTCCTCGCGTGCCTACAAACGTGATGATCTGGATGACTCACCGACGGTCGGCTGCCCCCGAATCGCCCGTGTCATCACGTTTCCAGCCACCAATTGGTATCTCCTCCGCCCGACATCACATCCGGTGCCACTGTGGTCGTCAGGGCAACGCGGCCAGCGTGCCCGCAAGTCGCGCCCGGACCTGGGTACGCCAGCCGCCGTCGAGCAGGGTGAAGGTACGTCGCTGGAGCGGATCGTCCGGGTCGAACCCGGCGTGCTCCAGGAACAGCCGGGTGCCCCGCCCCTCGGGCACCAGCGTCCAGGTGACCACGGTGTCCAGCGTGCCGCCACGCCAGGCCCATCGCATCCGTCGCGGCTCGTCCAGCTCCAGCACCTCGCAGTGGACCACCCCGTCGAACCGCTGGCCGGGGCGCGAGACGGTCCGGAACGTGAACCGATGCCCGCGCGTCGGCTGGAAGTCGTTCGGCATGAGCCAGTGGCCAAGCAGATCAGAATCGGTCAGCGCGCGCCACACCTTCGCCGGCGGGTGGGGCAGGAACTGGTCCACCGCGATGCGCGTCGGCTCACTCATCCGGCATCGCGTCCAACACGTCGCCCAGGCCGGCCAGCCGCTGTCGCCAGAACCGCTCGTACGGGGTGAGCCAGTCGGCCACCTCCCGCAGCGGCTCGGGACGCAGCGCGTAGAACCGCTGCCGCCCGACGGGCTGCTCGGTCACCAGCCCGGCGTCCTTGAGCACCCGCAGGTGCTCGGACAGGCTGGGCCGACGCATGTCGAAGCGGTCGGCGAGCCACTGCACCGGCTGCTCCCCCTCGTCGCGCAGCAGTCGCAGCAGTTCCCGCCGGGTCGGGTTGGCGAGGGCGGCGAAGACGTCCGGCTCAGACAGGGTCTCCTGAAGGGCGAGCCCTACCGGTCAAGCGGAACGAGGGCCGACCGACAAGAAGCCGGCCGGCCCTGGTTGCCCGCTCAGGCGTTCGGGCTGCCCGGCTGCCCCGGCTGCCAGCCCTGCGGAGCCGGCTGCCCGGCGTGCGGCGGGTACGCCGCCCCCTGGCCGGGGTGCCCCTGCGGCGCGGCGCCGTACGGTGCGGACTGACCCTGCGGCGCGGCGCCGTACGGCGCCGGCTGGCCCTGGGCGGGCGGGAAACCGGGGGTCGGCTGGCCGTGCCCGGACGGCGGGAACACGCCCTGCTGGGGCGCGCCGGCGAACTGGTGCGCCGCGGCCTGCTCGCGCGCCTCCTTGCGGGCCTTCACCGCGCGCACGATCAGCAGGATCGGCAGGATGAAGACGTAGAAGAAGATCCGGTAGTCGCCGCCGTCGAAGAGGAACAGCAGGTAGAAGCCGTGCCCGAAGAAGGCCAGCCCACCTTATTGGAGCGCGATCATCCGCACCGCCCCGTCGCCTGTGGCAGCCACCTCACTTGAGCTGCCCGGCGGTCAGGCCCGCCTGGATCTGTCGCTGGAAGGCCACGTAGACCACCAGCACCGGCAGCACCGCGATGGTCAGGCCGGCGAAGAGCTGGGCGTAGTCGCCGGCGTACCCCTGACTGACGGCGAGCGAGCTCAGCCCCTGGGCGAGCATCCGATCCGGCCCGTCGCCGGGGATGAGCACCTGGGGCAGCAGGAACTGGTTCCAGTGGCTGAGGAAGTTGAAGATCCCGACGCTGATCAGTCCCGGTCGCGCCATCGGCAGCATCACCCGGAAGAACAGCCGGAAGTGGCCGCACCCGTCGATCATCGCGGCCTCCGCCACCGAGGTCGGCAGCGTCCGGAAGAAGGCGGTCAGGAAGAACACCGTGAACGGCAGCGAGTACGCCGTGTACACCAGGATCAGCCCGGGCCAGGTGCCGAGCAGGCCGACGCTGCGGACCACGAAGAAGAGCGGCACCAGGGCCAGGAAGACCGGGAACATCATCCCGCCGACGAACAGGTAGTAGACCACCTGGCGGCCGCGGAACTCGTAGCGGGCGAAGACGTACGCGGCGGTGGCGCCGAGCAGCATGGTCAGGCTCAGCGAGCCGGTCACCACCACCAGGCTGTTGAAGAAGAACCGGCCGATGTGGGCGTTGGTCCAGGCACGCGCCCAGTTGTCGAACCGCAACGCCTCGGGCAGCCCCCACGGGTCGGCGATGATCTCGCCGTTGCTCTTCAGCGAGCTGAGCAGCATCCAGGCCAGCGGCAGGATGGTCATCGCCGCCCAGAGCAGCAGGAAGCCGTGCGAGAAGACGTTTGCCACGCCCGACTCGCGGCGCGGCGGCCGGTCGGCCGGGGCGGTGTCGCGCGGCACGGCGACGGTCGGCGCGCCGGTTTCCACTGTGGTCACGAGTACTCGATCCGATCACGCCGGGCGGTCCGTAGCGCCAGCACCGCCACCGAGAGGGTCAGGAAGAACATGGCCACGCCGATCGCCGAGGCGTACCCGAACTTGTTCTCACTGCCGAACGAGGTGTCGTACATCCGCAGGCCGATGACGTCGGAGGAGAAGTTCGGCCCGCCGTTGGTCATGAGCTGGACCAGGATGAATCCGTCCAGCGCCGCGATGGCCAGGTAGATCCAGGCCACCTGGATGGTGTCCCAGAGCAGCGGGATGGTGATCTTCCGCAGCATGGTGGCCCGGGACGCGCCGTCGAGCAGCACCGCCTCGTAGATGTCGCGCGGGATGGCCTGCATGGCGGCGCCGAACAGCACCACGTAGAACCCGACGTTGCTCCACACCATCACCGCCAGCACGCACCAGAACGCGAACCGCGGGTCGCCGAGCCAGGCCGGAGGGCCGGCCAACCCGATCGCGCGCAGCGCGCCGTTGAGCAGGCCGCTGGTCGGGCTGTAGATCTCCTTCCACAGCAGCGCGATGATCACCACGGAGAGCACCTGCGGGAAGAAGTAGACCAGCCGGTAGACCGCGGTGCCGCGTACCCCGGTCACCCCGGCACGGCCCTTGCGGCCCCCCATGGTGAGCATGCTGGCGAAGAAGAGACCCAGCGCGATGGTCACCACCGGCACCACCGCGAGCAGGATCGCGTTGTTCTTCAACGCGTTCCAGACGTACCCGTCGTGCAGCAGGGTGCGGAAGTTCGCCAGGCCGACCTGGTCGGCCTGCGCGGAGTAGCCCATCCAGTCGGTGGTCGAGATCTGGAACGCCTGGAGGTACGGCGAGAGCACGAAGATGCCGTAGAGCGCCAGCGGCGGCAGCAGGAAGCTGAGGATCAGCGGGAGTCGGCCGTGTCGCATCCGATCGTCACGCGGCCCGCTTGTACTTCTTGACCGAGCTGTCCGAGGCGATCGAGTCGGCGCCCTTCTGGCACTGGTCGAGGAACTCGGCCGGGGAGATCCGGCCGCTGAAGAACTCGCCGCAGGCGGCGTCGACCAGATTGCGCTCCAGCTTGCGGTAGTAGTTGTTGTAGACCCAGTTGAACCCGTTGGCGCCGGACGCGTCCAGCGCCTTGACCACGGTGCCCAGCCCGAACGGCAGCTCGACGCCGTCGGTGGCGCCGGCGACCACGGGCAGGCTGGCGACCTTCTTCGTGAAGTCCTGTGCGCCCTTGCGCGACAGCATGGTCCGGAAGTATTCCAGCCCGCCGGCCACGTTCTTCGCCTTCGCCGGCACCATGAACGGCTCGCCCGCGGTGCCCCGGATCGCCTCGAACGGCAGCTTGTCGCCGCTGCCCAGGCTCGGGGTGGGCGCGACGGTCATGTTGAAGCCGGCCGGGGTGACGTCCTTCTGCTCGCTCTCCAGCCAGGAGCCGCAGGAGATGAACGCGGCCTTGCCCTGGCACCAGGCGGTCTGCGACTGCTTGTGGTCGAGCCCGGGCGAGCCGTCGAGGATGAACTTGTCCTTCACGATCTGGTGCCAGGCGTCGGCGGCGGTCTTCATGGCGTCCGACTTCCAGGCGTTGGGCTCCAGGTTGTCGATGGCCAGCGCGACCGAGGGACCGCCCAGCTTGATCGCGGTGGAGATCAGCGGCCAGCTCATGTAGCGGGGGTGCAGGCCGGCGTACGTCCAGGGGGCGATGCCGGCGGCCTTGATCTGCCGGCAGAGCGCGATGTGTTCGTCCCAGGTCTTGGCGTAGTTCCAGCCGCGGTCGGCGAAGAGCTTGGTGGAGTGCCAGATGCCGTACACGGTGTAGGTGTAGTTGAGCACCAGGAACCTGCCGTCGTACGAGCCGACCTCGACGGTGCCGGGCAGCAGCGTGTCCTTGACCGTCTTGCCGGGCGTGTCGAGGCTCGGCGCGGCGAGCAGCTCGCCGAGGTCGGCCAGCGCGTCCTGGGAGACCAGCCCGTTGAAGTCGATCTGGCCGGCGCCGGAGTTGTTGACCACGTCCGGCGGGCTGCCGTCGACGAAGCGGGGCTGGAGCGTCTTGCTGATCTCCTGGGTGGCCGAGTGCTTGATCTCCGCCTTCGGGTGGTTCTCCTTGTACATGGCCTCGTGGGCCTTGGCGTACTCCTCGCCGAAGCCGCCGTTGAAGATCACCACCTCGAGCGGGGCGTCCTCCTTCACGCCGAGCGGGTTCTGCTCGCTCTTGGTCCCCTGGTAGGCGCCGGCGTCGCCCTTGTCGTCGCCGCCGGAGGTGGCGCAGCCGGCGAGCAGCCCGGCGGCGGGGGTGGCCAGCAGACCGGCGGCGGCGCTGCGCCGGAGGATGTCACGCCTGTTCATCGCATCTCCTCGGTGACTCTGTCGCTTCTCTTCACGAGACAGGTTTTCGTTGAAGAATTTCTACGCTGACCGGACGCGGACCACAAGACCTCAAGACCGATCCGTTATCCGTACCGGTCTCCGACGGCTGGCATAGCCTGGGCCCATGCGCCGCCTGCGGCAGCTCGCCGAGCGCACGCCGCCGGGGCGGGATCGCTACGTCGACCTGCTCCGGGCGCTGGCCATCGCCCTGGTCGTGCTCGGCCATTGGGGCGTGACCGTGATCGGCTACGAGCACGGCCGCCCGTCCGGCCACTCGGCGCTGCCCGACCTGCCCTGGGCCTGGCCGCTGACCTGGGTGGCCCAGGTGATGCCGGTGTTCTTCCTGGTCGGCGGCTACGCCAACGCCGCCTCGCTGGCCGCCCGCCGGGGCCGGGGTGGCACCGCGAGCGGCTGGCTGGTGGACCGCAGTGCCCGGCTGGTCCGGCCGACCACCGCGCTGCTGCTGGTGCTGGCCGCCGGCGCCGCGGTCGCCACCGCGCGTGGCGCCGAGCCGGCGCAGGTCCGGACCGTGGTCTGGTTCGCCACCATCCCGCTCTGGTTCCTGGTCGCCTACTTCGTGGTGGTGGCGCTGACCCCGCCGATGTACGCGCTGCACCGCCGGCTCGGGCTCGCCGTGCCGGTGGCGCTGGCCGGACTCGTCGCGCTCGGCGACCTCGGCCGGCTCCTCGGCCCGGCCGCCCTGGCCGACGGCAACTACCTGTTCGCCTGGCTGGCCGTGCACCAGCTCGGCTTCGCCTGGTACGACGCCCGGTCACCCGAGCTTCCCCGCCGTCGGCGGCTGCCGCTGGACCGGCGGGCCGGCGCGACGCTGCTGACGGTCGGGCTGGCCGCGCTGGTGCTGCTGACCACCGTCGGGCCGTACCCGGTGGCGATGCTGCACGTGCCGGGCGAGCGGCTGGACAACGCCGCGCCGCCGAGCCTGGCGCTGCTCGCCGCGGCCACCGGCCAACTCGGTCTGATCCTGCTGCTGCGGCGTCCGGCCGGCCGCCGGCTGCGGCGGTCCGACCCGTGGCAGGCGGTGATCGCGGTCAACGCGGTGGTGCTCACCGTCTTCCTCTGGCACCTCACCGCCGCGATCCTGCTGGTCGGCCTGCTCGACGCGCTCGGCGTGCTGCCCACTCCCCCGGTCGGCTCGGCGGCCTGGTGGGCCTGGCGGATCCCGTGGCTGCTCGCCCTGGCCGTGGTGCTGGCCGCGCTGGTCGCCGTCTTCGGCCCGATCGAGGCCCGCACCCGCCGCCCGCCCGGACCGACCGGACCGCAGGGATCGCACGGCAGCACGCCCGCCGCCGCGCCCGGAGGCCGTGCCGGCACACCCGGCCGGACGTCGACCGCGCTGGCCGTCGCCGGGTACGCCGCCCTGGTCACCGGCCTGCTGCTGAACAGCCTCGCGCCCAAGACCGCCCCGGAGCCGCTCGGCCTGCCCGCCCCGGCGCTGGTGGCGTACCTGGCCGGGGCGGGACTGCTGCGGCTGCTCAGGTCTGGGTGGGGAAGCCGAGGTTGACCCCGCCGTGGCGCGGGTCGAGCCAGCGGCTGGTGACCACCTTGCCCCGGGTGAAGAACGCGACCCCGTCGGCGCCGTGCGCGTGCAGGTCACCGAAGAGCGACGTCTTCCACCCGCCGAACGAGTAGTAGGCCATCGGCACCGGGATCGGCACGTTGATCCCGACCATGCCGGCCTCCACCTCGTGCTGGTAGCGCCGGGCGGCACCGCCGTCGTTGGTGAAGATCGCGGTGCCGTTGCCGTACGGGCTGGCGTTGACCAGCTCCACCGCCTCGTCGTACGAGCCGACCCGCAGCACGCTCAGCACCGGGCCGAAGATCTCGTCGGTGTAGATCGACATCTCCGGCGTGACGTGGTCGAAGAGGGTCGGGCCGAGCCAGAAGCCGCCGGGCTCGCCGTCCGGCGTGACGTCCCGCCCGTCCACCACCGGCACGGCGCCGGCCGCCACGCCGGCCTCCACGTAGGACCGGACCCGCCGGGCGTGCGCCGCGGTGACCAGCGGTCCCATGTCGCAGCCGCGCCGGCCGTCACCGGTGCGCAGCCGGGCCATCCGCTCGGCGATCCGCTCGACCAGCGCGTCGGCCACCGGCTCCACCGCGACCAGCGCGGAGATCGCCATGCACCGCTCCCCGGCCGAGCCGAAACCGGCGTTGACCGCGGCGTCGGCGGCCAGGTCCAGGTCGGCGTCGGGAAGCACCACCATGTGGTTCTTCGCCCCGCCCAGCGCCTGGACCCGCTTGCCGGCCAGCGCACCACGCTGGTGCACGTACCGGGCCACCGGGGTGGAGCCGACGAACGACACGGCCCGTACGCCGGGGTGGTCGAGCAGCGCGTCGACCGCCTCCTTGTCGCCGTTGACGACGTTGAGCACCCCGTCGGGCAGGCCCGCCTCGGTGAACCACTCGGCCAGCAGCAGCGCCGCGCTCGGGTCCTTCTCGCTCGGCTTGAGCACCACCGCGTTGCCGCAGGCGATCGCCACCGGCACGAACCAGAGCGGCACCATCACCGGGAAGTTGAACGGGGAGATCACCGCGACCACGCCCAGCGGCTGCCGCAGGCTGTACGAGTCGACCTCGGTGGACACGTTCTCGCTGAACCCGCCGCGCAGCGCCGAGGCGATGCCGCAGGCGTACTCGATCACCTCCAGGCCGCGTTGCACCTCGCCGGCGGCGTCCGCGAGCACCTTGCCGTGCTCGGCGGTGATCGCCTCGGCGAGCCGGTCCCGGCGGGCGTGCACCAGCTCGCGGACGGCGAACAGCACCGCCGTGCGCCGAGCCAGCGAGGCGTCCCGCCAGCCCCGGGCGGCCCGTCCGGCGGCCTCCACCGCGCCGGCCACGTCGGTGGCCCCGGCCAGCGCCACCTGCCCGGTACGCCGGCCGGTGGCCGGGTCGAAGACGTCGCCGCGCCGCCCGGAGTCACCGGCGGCCCGCCTGCCGTCGACGTAGTGCCCGATGACGTTCACGCCGTTTCCTCCACGCAGGTCCGGATCGCGTCGACCAGGATGGCCAGGCCCTCGCGGGCCTCGTCCTCGGTCAGGGTCAGCGGCGGGCCCATCCGCACCACGTTGCCGTACAGGCCGCCCTTGCCGACCAGCAGGCCGCCGGCGCGACACGCCTCGAAGACCCGGGTGGTCAGCTCCGGGTCCGGCTCGACGGTGCCGGGGCGGACGAACTCGACGGCCAGCATGAGGCCCTTGCCGCGTACCTCGGCGACCCGGTCCAGGCCGGCGGTGGCGGCCCGCAGGCCGTCGCCGAGGATCGCGCCGACCCGGGCGGCGTTGGCCTGCAGGTCGTGGTCGAGCAGGTAGTCGAGGACCGCGTTGCCGGCGGCGGTGGAGACCGGGTTGCCGCCGAACGTGGAGAAGCTGATCGCCGGCACCGCCTCCAGCACCTCGGCCCGGCCGACCACGCCGGCCAGGGCGAAGCCGTTGCCGATGCCCTTGGCGAAGGTGAGCAGGTCCGGGACGACCCCGTGCGCCTGGTAGCCCCAGAAGTGCTCGCCGGTGCGCCCCCAGCCGGTCTGCACCTCGTCGCTGATCAGCAGGATGCCGTGCTCGTCGAGCACCTTCTTCCAGGCGGCGAGGAGCCCGTCCGGGCCGTGCGTGAAGCCACCGACGCCCTGGATCGGTTCGGCGATCAGGCAGGCCACGTCGCCGGCGGTCTGGGTGGCGAGCACCTCACGCAGGTCCTCCACCGCGGCCTCGACCCGGTCGTCGGCGTCGAGCCGGGCCAGCAGGCCGCGCAGCCGCTCGCCGGAGTGCAGCCAGGCCACCTGCAGCGGGTTGAGCGCGCTGGCCGACCAGGCGCGGTTGCCGGTGACGCCCATCGCCGCGTACGACCGGCCGTGGTAGCTGTTGCGCACGGCGAGGATCTGGTGCGAGCGCCGGTGGTTGGTGGCGACCAGCAACGCGGCCTCGTTCGCCTCGGTGCCGGAGTTGGTGAAGAAGACGCGGGCGTCCGGGATGCCGGAGAGCCGGGCGATCTTCTCGGCCAGCTCGACCTGCTGGCGGATCAGGTAGAGCGTGGAGCTGTGCACGAGACCGGTGCGCAGTTGCCGCTGCACCGCCTCCCGGATCTCCGGGATGTCGTAGCCGATCATGTTGGTCAGCACGCCGCCGAAGAAGTCCAGGTAGCTGCGTCCGGCCGCGTCGGTGACCCGGCGGCCGGAGCCGGCGACCAGTTCGAGCGGTTCGGCGTAGTAGAGCGGCATCCAGGACGGGAGCACGGCCCGGTGCCGGGCCAGCAGGTCGTCGGTGGTCATCGGCGCACCCTTCAGCGGCGGTTGGTCCCCGCACGCTCCCACCGCTCGGGGGCAGGGACAACTGTCACTGTGTCGCGCGAGGGCACCACCCACCTGACACCACGTACCCGGCCGGTGGCGGACGCACGGCGGGGCCGGTGCCCGGCGAACCGCCGCGCACCGGCCCGCGAGCCGGGTCGTCAGTTGACGTAGACGCCCGGGCTGCCGGTCTTGCTGGTGTCCTTCACCGGCGAGTACGTCGCGGTGAAGTAGGCGGTGCCGAAGCAGAGCGACGGGCCGGAGAACTTGGTCAGGGTCTGGTTGGTGAAGCTGATCGAGTTGGTGGCGTTCGCCGCCGCGCCGGTGAGCGTGTTCGTGCCGGTCCGGTAGACGCAGGTGATCGTGCCGAGCAGCGAGTTCAGCACGACGGTGCTCTGGATCGGCGCGGCCGCGGTGCCGGAGATGGTGACCACGCCGGCGCTGGTGACCTTGGTGGAGTACGGCAGGTTGTTGACGGTCACGCTCTGCACGCCGGTGGTGCCGAAGACGTTCGTGGTGCAGCTGGTGAACGTCTGCGCGGTGAGGCTCTCGGTGGCGGTGCCGGGGGCGGTCGGGTTGGTCAGCACCTTGGCGCTGAAGCTGGACGCGGCGCACTTGATGCCGGTGGTGCCGCTGGACGAGGAGTAGAAGGTGGCGTTGGTGCCGGTCTTCAGGCTGGCCTGGATGACGTCGCCCACCGAGACCGCGGTGCCGGCGGGGGCCGGGTAGGTCAGCACGGCGCTGGCCAGTGCGGTGGCGGGGGCGGCGGTGGCGGGGGCGGTGCCGATCAGACCGGTCAGCAGCGTCAGGGCGGCGAGGCCCGCGCCGATACGTCCGTACCTGGGCATGATGGTTCCTTCCGGCGGTGGGACGGGGGTGGTGGAACCGGGCGGCGATAATGGCGGCCGGTCGAGCCTCCGCGGTGATCACCAGAGGTGACCGACCGCGAACTGAGCGTGTCGAAAGTTATAAACCTCGGAGGGTCGTAAAGTCAACGCATCAAGGAGGGCCGATATATTGACCATCCAGAGTCCGCCCCCGCCGGCACCCCTGCCGGGCGCGCGGCACGGCCGCGACCCCGACCGCGCGATCAAGCGCGGCCCGCGGCGGGTGCCGGCCGAGGAGGTGGCGGCGACCCAGCGCGACCGCCTCTTCGACGGCCTGGTGCGGGAGGTCGCCACCCGGGGGTACGACAACGCCCGGGTCAGCGACATCTGCCACGCCGCCGGGGTCACCCGGCCGGCCTTCTACGCCCTGTTCAGCGGCAAGCAGGACGCGTTCCTCGCCGCGTACCGGCACGGCATCGCGGTGGTTTCGCAGTTGATGGCCACCGCCTACGCCGAGGCCGGGCCGGCCTGGCCGGATGCCGCCCGGGCGGCGCTGCGCACCCTGCTCGACGTGCTGGCCAGCGTGCCCGCCTTCGCCCGGATGGCACTTGTCGAGGTGGACGCGGCCGGCCCGGACGCCCGCCGGGAGCGGGACGCGTTGCTGCACAGCTTCCGCCGGTTCTTCACCGACGCCGGCCCGGGGCCGACGGTCGACGGGGTGGACCGCGACGTGCTGGTGTCCACCGTGGTCGGCGGCATCTACGCCACGATCCGCGCCCGGGTGACCCAGGGGCGGGCGGAGGATCTGCCGCTGCTGCTGCCGGTCCTCACGTACGCGGCCACCGCGCCCTTCCTCGGCCCCGAGGACGCCCGCCGGGCCACCCGGCCGACCCACCCCGACGACGGACCGAGCACGGTCGCCCCCTGCGCACCCTGACGATCGGTGGAAAACCGCAGCGGTTTTTCACTTTGGCCGCATTTCGCAGATACCGACTAACGATCTGTTGACCGCTCGTTTACTCAGCGGTAACTTCGGCCTGCGCCCTGGCGCGGAAATCTTGCGAAGCCAATTTACATCGTCGTGAATGAATTGATCTCGAAAGGGAGCCGCCATGTCGGAGCAGACCGCACCGATCGAGCCCGGCCAACCGAGCAGCGGCGTGCGCTGGCGCCGGTTCGCCATCACGCTCGGCACCGTCGCGGCCGGCGCGGCCGGCATGGTCGTGCTGACCGCGCAGGGCGTGCTCGGCGCGCAGTTCGCCATCTCCGGCATGCCGTTCACCGTCACCGCCGACAAACTGGAGGGCACCGGGTTCGAGCAGTTCGCCACGCTCGACCAGATGATCCCGGACAGCCCCAACCAGGGCGACACCGGCGGCCAGGTGGTGGTGATCGTGTCGGCCATCGACAAGGCCGAGCTGACCAATCTCTGTCAGAGCATCAGCCTGGGCGGGATCAACCTACGAATCACCGCCGGCGGTTCCGGCAAGCCGGTCACCGCACGCACGCTCGTCGTCGACGGCGACGAGATCGCCGGCAACGCCTCCTTCCGCAACATCAACGTGGGCCAGGACGCCAGCACCGTCGATCAGGTCCCCGGCGTCAAGGGCAACCCCGGCGTCTTCGCCCAGCAGGCCGACACGGTGACCATCAACAACCTGCGGCAGAACAACTACGCCACCACCGCCGCCGTCTTCACACTGCCCAACCTGCACATGGGCTTCAGCTCCGACGGGTGCTGAGGTGAGCGCCGGACAGCACGCGGCGCCGGTCGCCCGCCCCGGCGGGCAATGGCGTCGCTGGCGGCGGGCCCGCCCCTTCACCGCCGGGCTGCTGATCGCGCTCGGCGGCGCCGAGATGCTGGTGACCCTGCGCGCGCCGCTCGGGGTGCTGCTGCACGTCGGGCCGCAGGGGCTGGCCGCGTACCTGGTCCCGGCCATCCTCGTGCTCTGCGGGGTGCTGCTGGTCGCCACCCCGCAGCAGCGGGTCTTCTACGCGGTGCTGTCCCTGCTGCTCGGGCTGGTCTCCTGGCTCACCTCGAACCTGGGCGGCTTCGTGATCGGCATGCTGCTCGCCCTGGTCGGCGGCGCGCTCGCGTTCGCCTGGACCCCGGACAAGCACCGGGGCTGAACCTCAGCGGGCCGTGTCGGCCACCGCCTGCGCGAACACCTCGGAGCGGTGCTCGAAGTTGCGGAACCGGCCGTAGCTCGGCGCGGCCGGTGACAGCAGCACCACCCCGCCGGCCGGCGTGAGCTTGCGGGCCAGGCCGACTGCGGCGACCAGGTCGTCGGCCAGTTCGGTGCGCACCGCCGGCAGCCCGGCGAGCGCCTCGACGATGCGCGGGCCGCTGTCCGGGATGCCGATCACGGTGATCTCCCGCTCGGCGAGGTGCTCGCGCAGCGGGGCGTAGTCGAGCCCTCGGTCGGTGCCGCCGACGATCACGGTCAACGGCCGCCCCTCGTACGCGTCGATCGCGTGCATGGCCGCGTACGGGCTGGTCGCCAGCGTGTCGTCGACGAAGGTGAGCCCGGACGGGTCGGCGATCTCGGTGAGCCGGTGGGCCAGGCCCTGGAACTCGGCGACCGCCACGGCGAGGGTGTCCCGCCGGGCCACCACGTCCACCCCCAGCGCGTCCAGCACGGCCAGCGCCACGCACAGGTTGCCCTCGTTGTGCCGGCCGACCAGCGGCAGCACGGCGCGCGGGAAGAGCGGCGCGTCCCCCAGGTGGAACCACGGCGCGCCGTCCGCACCGGTGGCCACGTGGGTGGTGTCCGGCGAGCCGGCCCGCACCACGGCCCGGTCGCCCAGTTCCACGGCCAGCCGCGGGTCGGCGCCGTTGACCACGACCGTGTGCGGGCCGTTCGCGACCAGGTTGAGCTTGTCCCGGTAGTACTCCCGCTCGCCGCCGTGCGCGTCCAGGTGCTCGGGGAAGAGCGCGGTCACCACCGCCACCCGGGGCGAGTCGGTCAGGTCGGCGCACTGGTAGCTGGACAGCTCCAGCACGTACAGCTCCGCCTCGGGCAGGTCGAGCAGCGGCACGCCGATGTTGCCGCCGAACACGTTCGGCCGGTCCATCGCGGTGAGCAGGTGGCTGATCAGGCTGGAGGTGGTGCTCTTGCCCTTGCTGCCGGTCACCCCGACGGTCCGGTCCGCGTGGTCGGCCATCCAGAGCGCGCTGCCCTGGGTGACCGGGACAGCGCGGCGGCGCAGTTCCACCATCCACGGGTGGGTGTTCGGCACCCCGGGCGAGCGGACCACCACGTCGGCGGCGGCCAACCGCGCGAAGCCCTCCTCGCCGGTGACCAGCGGCGCCGCGGCGGCGAGCGGGCCCTCCCAGGGCAGGGAGAGGAAGTTCGCGCTGTCGTCGACGGCGACCAGGTCGGCCGGGCCGTGCGCGGCGATCGCGATCACGGCGGCCCGGCCCTCGCGGCCGGCGCCCCAGACGGCGACATGACGTCCGCGCAGATCAGACAGGCGCACGGGCTCTCCTCGGGCTCGGTCGGTGCTCGGCGGGCGGGGTCCGGCCCAGCCGGACACGGGCGGACGAACCAGGGCCTATTATGGCGTGTGCCCAACGAGCAGCTGCGGCGGATGGACGCCTTCACCTTCCCGTCCTACTCGATCGACTTCGCCACGGGCGAGGTCCTGTTCGACTACGCCCTGACCGGTCCCGACGGCGAGCGGCGGTTCACCGAGGTGATCACGCTTCCGCTGCCGGCGGAGCCGGTCTCCGACGCCACCGCGGCCACCCTCGGCCGGGTGCTGGAGCTGCTGCACGTGGTCGCCGGCGTCAGCTACTACAAGGCCGCCGCGCCGCCCCGGCTGGTGCTGCCCGCGCCGCTGGGCGCCGCCGCCGTCGAGCTGGTCACCGCCGTCTACACCAAGGGCCTCGCCGAGTACGCGTACCGCAACGAGCTGCCGCACGTGCTGGCCCTGCGCCCCGAGGTGCCGGCCGGTGCGGTGGATCCGGCCACCCCGCTGGACAACTCCGACCGCCGCCCGCTGTCGGCCGTCGGCGGCGGCAAGGACTCCATCGTCACGCTGGAGGCGCTGCGCCGCGCCGGGTTCGACCCGGTGCCCTTCTCGGTCAACCCGAACCACGTCATCGTCTCGGTGAACGAGGCGTCCGACCTGGTGCCGCTGGCCGCCCGGCGGCGCCTCGACCCGGTGCTGTTCGAGCTGAACGCGGCCGGGGCGCGCAACGGGCACATCCCGGTCACCGCGATCAACTCGCTGATCGCGGTCGCCACCGCCGTGCTGCACGGGCTCGGGCCGGTGGTGATGTCCAACGAGCGCTCCGCGTCCGACCCGAACCTCGTCTGGCAGGGCCACGAGATCAACCACCAGTGGTCCAAGGGCGTCGAGGCGGAGGGGCTGCTGCGCGCGGCGCTGGCCGAGCACGCCGGGCTCACCGAACCGTACTTCTCGCTCCTGCGCTCCCTGTCCGAGCTGCACATCGCCCGGCTGTTCGCCGAGATCGACCGCTACGACGCGGTGGTGACCAGCTGCAACGCCGCGTTCAAGCTGCGCGACGCGAGCGAGCGCTGGTGCCGCGACTGCCCGAAGTGCCGCTTCGTCTTCCTGGCCATGGCCCCGTTCATGCCCCGCGAGCGGCTCACCGGCATCTTCGGCGGCGACCTGCTGGCCGACGAGTCCCAGCTTGCCGGCTACCGGGAGCTGCTCGGCATCGACGGGCACAAGCCGTTCGAGTGCGTCGGCGAGGTGGAGGAGTCGGTGGTCGCGCTGAGCCTGCTCGCGCAGCGGGACCAGTGGCGCGACGCCCCGGTGGTCCGCGCCCTGGCGGCGGCGCTGCCGGACACCGCCTGGTCGGCGGCGTCGGCCTCGGACGTCTTCACCCCCGGCGGCCCGAACTTCGTCCCCGCCCCCTACGCCAAGGCCCTCACCGCCCTCACCTGAGGACGGCCCACCCGACTTCGACGGCGGCGTGTCGCCGCCAGGACGACAGTGCCGTGCGAAAGCGCCTTGCCTGGTGCTCCGGTCACCCGGAGCAGCCCGGACCGCTGCGGGCGAGCGAGCAGGCGTCACGGGGTGCGGACGGCGTCCAGTGCCAGCAGGGCCACGTGCAGGGAGAGGCACTGCTCCACGGAGTCGAGGTCGGCGTCGAGGATGCGGCCGATGCGCGCCAGCCGCTCGTAGAAGGCGGGCCGGGACAGGTGCGCGGCCACCGCCGCCGCCGACTTGTTCCGCCCCTGCTCCAGGTAGGCCCGCAGCGTGTCGAGCAGTTGCTCCCGGGGGTGCTGCGCGTCGTACGCCAGCAGCGGGCCGAGTTCACGCTCGACGAACGTCTGCAGCCGGGGCTCGTCACGCAGCAGGTGCAGCAGGCCGGCCAGCCCGACGTGCGGCAGCCGGAAGCAGGGCAGATCCCGCGGATCCCGCCGGGCCGCCTCGGCGATCTGGCGTGCCTCGACCAGTGACCGGCGCGCCTCCCGCAGGCTGCCCACCCCGGACCCGGCCGCGACCACGACCGCCGGCCGGGACGGACCGTCGACCGGGCGCGCGCCCCCGACCCGATCGGCCCCGTCGACCGGGCGGCCCGGGCGCGGGGTGAACGGGCGGAGGGGGGCGGCGTCGAGGCGTACCCGGCGCAACGCCGCGGCGAACGCGGCGAGCGCCTTCTCCTCGGCGCCCGGGTCGGGCAGGGCCAGCAGCGCACCCACCGCGTGGTCGTCGACGGCGCTGGTCAGCGCGGGGAGCTTGGCCTCGCGCACCGCCTGGCCGACCGCCTCGGCGAGGTCGCGCAGCCGGGCTGGACCGGCCTCGGGGCCGACGGCGTCCCGGTCGCGGCGCCGCGCCGCGCCGGGGTCCTCGGCGTCCGGTCCGGTGTCGCCGGCCGGATCGTCGCTGCGGTGCCGGACCACCACGCCGACCAGGTGCCGGCGGTCCAGGGTGACGCCGAGCGCCTTGGCGCGCAGCGCCACCTCGTCCACCGGGCGGGAGTGGTCGATCAGCGCGGTCAGCAGGGTGCGGTGGATCTGCCGTTCCAGGCCCTCCGCGTCGCGGCGGATCAGCCGGCCCAGGGCCAGCGTGGAGGCGGCGCGCTCGATCAGGATGGTGAGCCGGGTGGGCGGCGCGGCCTCGGCCGCCGGCCAGCGCAGCAGCAGCCGTCCCCAGTCCTGTCCCCGCGCGCCGACGGTGGTGACCAGCCAGCCGCTGTCCGGGTCGTACGCGGTGCGCCCGGCCGGCCGGATCCGCCGGGAGTGCTGCTCCCAGCCGTCCAGCAGCAGCTCCGCGCTCTCCCCCGCCGGGTCGTACGCGAGCACCTGCCGGGACAGGTTCTCCAGCACCACCGGGCAGCCGGCCAACTCGGCGGCCTGCCGCAGCACCTCGGCCGGCTCGGCGCCCTCCACGGACAGTTCGGTGAACCGCTGGTGGATCTCCTCGGTGGCCCGCAGTTCGGTGAGCTGGGCGTCCACGATCAGCGCGTGCACCGCCTCGGTGATGCGGACGAACGGGGTGGCCCGGCGCAGCTCGACCAGCGGCAGCCCGCGCCGTTCGGCGGCGGTCGCCATCACCCGCGGCACGGCGCTGACGTAGCGGCGGCCCAGCTCGACGACCAGCCCGGAGACGCCGACGTCGGCCAGGTCGCCGATGAACGCGCGCAGCCCGGCGTCCTCGGCGGGCAGCCCGATCCCGGTGGTGAGCACCAGCTCCCCGCCCCGGAGCAGGGTGGCGATGTCAGGCACCTCGGCCACGTGCACCCACCGCACCGGGCGGTCCAGCCCGGCCTCGCCGGCGACCAGGCGGGGCGCGCCGTGACGCACCGGCACCAGGGCGAGCACCTCACGCACGGTAGGAAACACGGGCGACACGCTACCCTGCGTCACCGCCGATGCCGAGAGCCCGCCCCGGGCGGACGCTCCGCTCAGTCGACGCCGAACTCCATCGCGGCCCGGTCGAGCCACTCGTCCTCGGCCGAGGGGACGCCCCGGGAGGCGATGGCCTCCGCGCCGCCCTCGGGCATCGCGCCGATCAGGCCGGTCGAGGCCGCCTGCGCGGCGCCGACCATCCGCTGCGGGGCGGTGCCGCCGACCATGCCGAGCGAGGCGTACTGCTCCAGCTTGGCCCGGGAGTCGGCGATGTCCAGGTTGCGCATGGTGAGCTGGCCGATCCGGTCGGACGGGCCGAACGCCGAGTCCTCGGTGCGCTCCATCGACAGCTTGTCCGGGTGGTAGCTGAACGCCGGCCCGGTGGTGTCCAGGATCGAGTAGTCCTCGCCCCGGCGCAGCCGGAGCGTCACCTCACCGGTGATCGCGGTGCCGACCCAGCGCTGCAACGACTCGCGCAGCATCAGCGCCTGCGGGTCGAGCCAGCGTCCCTCGTACATCAGCCGGCCGAGGCGGCGGCCCTCGGTGTGGTAGTTCGCCAGGGTGTCCTCGTTGTGGATGGCGTTGACCAGCCGCTCGTACGCGGCGTGCAGCAGCGCCATGCCGGGCGCCTCGTAGATGCCCCGGCTCTTGGCCTCGATGATCCGGTTCTCGATCTGGTCGGACATGCCGAGGCCGTGCCGGCCGCCGATGGCGTTGGCCTCCAGCACCAGGTCCACTGGGCTGCCGAACTCCTTGCCGTTGATCGTGACCGGGCGGCCCTGGTCGAAGCCGACCGTCACGTCCTCGGTGGGGATCTCCACCGCCGGGTCCCAGAACCGGACCCCCATGATCGGGCTGACCGTCTCGATGCCGGTGTCGAGGTGTTCGAGGGTCTTCGCCTCGTGGGTGGCGCCCCAGATGTTGGCGTCGGTGGAGTACGCCTTCTCGGTGCTGTCCCGGTAGGGCAGGTCACGGTCGAGCAGCCACTCCGACATCTCCTTGCGCCCACCCAGCTCGGTGACGAAGGCGGTGTCGAGCCACGGCTTGTAGATGCGCAGCTGCGGGTTGGCCAGCAGGCCGTACCGGTAGAACCGCTCGATGTCGTTGCCCTTGAACGTCGAGCCGTCGCCCCAGATCTGGACGTCGTCGGAGATCATCGCCCGCACCAGCAGGGTGCCGGTGACGGCGCGACCCAGCGGCGTGGTGTTGAAGTAGGCCCGCCCGCCGGAGCGGATGTGGAAGGCGCCGCAGGTCAGCGCCGCGAGACCCTCCTCGACCAGGGCGGCGCGGCAGTCGACCAGCCGGGCCACCTCGGCGCCGTAGCTGAGCGCGCGGCCCGGCACGGAGGCGATGTCGGGCTCGTCGTACTGGCCGATGTCGGCCGTGTAGGCGCAGGGCACGGCGCCCTTGTCGCGCATCCACGCGACCGCGACCGAGGTGTCGAGACCGCCGGAGAAGGCAATGCCGACACGTTCGCCGATGGGCAGGGAGGTGAGAACCTTGGACACAGGAAGATTATGCACCAACCCGCATGGTCATGCAAGCGTGTCGTCGCGGCCCAGTTCCCAGCAGGCCACCGCGGTGGCCGCGGCGACGTTCAGCGAGTCCACGCCGCGCCGCATCGGGATCACCACGCGGACGTCGCTGGCCGCCATCGCCGCCCGGGTCAGCCCGGCGCCCTCCGCGCCCAGCAGCAGCGCCGCCCGGGCCCGCTGGTCGTCGGTGAGCCGCTGGATCGGCACGGCGTCCGGCGCCGGCGTCAGGGCGAGCACGGTGAAGCCCGCCGCCCGCACCTCGTCCAGACCCGCCGGCCAGCGCTCCAGCTTCGCGTAAGGCACCGCGAACACCTCGCCCATGCTGACCCGGACGCTGCGCCGGTAGAGCGGATCGGCGCAGGTCGGCGACAGCAGGACGGCGTCCACCCCGAGCGCCGCCACGGCCCGGAAGATCGCGCCCAGGTTGGTGTGGTTGTTGACGTCCTCCAGGATCACCACCCGCCGGGCGGCGGCCAGCACCTCGGCGGCCGACGGCAACGGCCGACGGTGGAACGAGGCCAGCACGCCCCGGTGCACGTGGAAGCCGGTGGTCCGCTGGAGCACCTCGGCGCTTGCCGCGTACACCGGGGCGTCGCCGGTGTCGAGGTCGGCGAGCTGGTCCGCCCGCTTCGCCTCGACCAGGTACGACCGGGCCGGGTAGCCGGCCCGCAGCGCCCGCCGCAGCACCAGCTCCCCCTCGGCGATGAACAACCCGTGCGGGGGCTCCCACCGGGTCCGCAGCGCCACGTCGGTGAGCGCGCGGTAGTCGGCGATCCGGTCGTCGTCGGGTTCGGTGATCTCGTGGACGGGCACCTGACGGATTCTGCCTGGTGCCCCGGGCCGCCCCGGTGCGGCCCGGGTTTCCGCCGTCCCGGGCGGGGAACGGAGCCGGGGAGGCGGACAGCGGCGAAAGGACCACCACGATGGGCGCGGACCACCCCCACGACGGCCGGCTGCCCCGCGACGCCACCGTCGCCGACCAGATCGTGGCCCGGCTCGCCGAGTGGGGCGTGCGCCGCTACTACGGCTACCCCGGGGACGGGATCAACGGGATGACCTCGGCGCTGCAACGGGCCGAGGGTCGCGCCCGGTTCATCCAGGTCCGCCACGAGGAGACCGCCGGTTTCGCAGCCGGCGCGCACGTCAAGTACGGCGGCGGCCCGCTCGGCTGCGTGGTGGTGACCAGCGGTCCGGGCGCGATCCACGCGCTCAATGGTCTCTACGACGCCAAGCTCGACCACCAGCCGGTGGTGGCGCTGCTCGGGCACACCGCCCTGCCCGCCGAGGGCGGCGGCTACTACCAGGAGGTGGACCTGCTCGCGCTCTACAAGGACGTGGCCGGCGACTTCCTGGCCCAGCTCGACGACCCGTCGCAGACCCGGCACCTGGTGGACCGGGCCTGCCGCACCGCGCTGGCCCGGCGTACCGTGACCGCCCTGGTCCTCCCCTCCGACGTGCAGGACGAACCGGCGGTGCCGCAGCCGCCGCACGCGCACGGCTACTACCGCACCAGCGCGGCGCCGAGCAGCCCGCCGGCCGCGCCGCCGGCCGCGGACGTCCGCCGGGCCACCGAGGTGCTGCGCGGCGGCGAGCGGGTGGCCATGCTGGTCGGGCAGGGCGCGCTGGGCGCCGAGGAGGAGGTACGCCGGATCGCCGACCGGCTCGGCGCCGGGGTCGCCACCGCGTTGCTCGGCTTCGCCGCCGTCGACCACCGGCAGCCCTGGGTCACCGGCGCGATCGGCCTGCTCGGCACCCGCCCCAGCTCGCAGCTCATGCGCGAGTGCGACCGGCTGCTCATCGTCGGCAGCCAGATGCCGTACTCGGAGTTCTACCCGCCGGAGGGCCAGGCGCGGGCGGTGCAGATCGACCTCGACGGCAGCCGGATGGGGCTGCGCTACCCGACCGAGGTGAACCTGACCGGCGACGCCGGCCCGACGCTGCGGGCCCTCCTCGACGAGCTGGGCCCGGGCCCGGCGCCGACCGCCTGGCGGGCCACCATCGCCGACGCCACCGGCAAGTGGCGGGCCGCCCAGCGCGAGCTGGCCGGGCAGCCCGCCGACCCGGTCAACCCGCAGTCGCTGTTCGTCGCGCTGGACGACGCGCTGCCCGACGACGCCATGCTCGCCGTGGACTGCGGCACCGCCACCGCCTGGTACGCCCGACACCTGCGGGTGCGCCCCGGCATGCTGGCCAGCCTGTCGGGCACGTTGCTGTCCATGGGCGGCGGCATGCCGTACGCGCTGGCGGCGAAGTTCGCCCACCCGGACCGCCCGGTGATCGCGTTGCTCGGCGACGGGGCGATGCAGATGAACGGCGTCAACGAGCTGATCACCGTGGCGAAGTACTGGCGGGAGTGGGCCGACCCCCGGTTCCTGGTGCTGGTGCTCAACAACCGGGAGCTGGCGTTCGTCAGCTGGGAGCAGCGCTCCGGCGAGGGGAGGCCGATGTTTCCGGACAGCCAGGACCTGCCGGACGTGGCGTACCACAGGTGGGCGGAGGTGCTGGGGCTGCGCGGCGAGCTGGTCGACTCCCCCGGTCAGGTGCCCGGCCTGTGGAAGCGGGTGCTCGACGCCGACCGGCCGACCGTGGTCAACGCCGTGGTCGACCCGGCGGAGCTGATGCTGCCGCCGCACTTCACCGCCGAGCAGGCCCGCAAGACGGCCGCCGCGGTGCTGCGCGGGGACAGCGACCGGGCCGGCATCATCCGGCGCGGCGTGCCCGCCGCCCTCGCCACCTACCGACCCCGCCGGCGCGGCCGCTGACCGGCCGCGTCCCGCGGGGTGCGGTCACGCCCGCTCGTAGCGCAGCAGCACCGAGCGGCCGTCGAAACCGCGCGTCCCGGTCAGCCGCAGGTCCTGGCGGGCCAGGTCGGGCAGCAGCTGCTTCCCGCCGCCGAGCAGCACCGGGTGCACGACCACCTGGTACTCGTCGACCAACCCGAGCGCGGTCAGCGCCGCCGCCGCGCCGGTGCCGCCGGTGACCAGCAGGTCCCCGTCGAACCGCGCCCGCACCTCGGTGAATTCCTTCGCCAGGTCGCCGCCGCCGACGACCAGGGCGCCGTGGTCGGCCTCGGCGAGCGTGCGGGAGACGACCACCTTCGGGGTACGCCGCCAGATCGGCGCGAACGCCAGGTCGTGCGGGTGGTCGGAGATCGACTCGACCTGTGGCCAGTAGTAGGACATCATCTCCCACACCCGCCGCCCGTAGACGAACGCGCCGGCCCGCTCGGTCAGCTCCAGGGAGTACGCGGACAGCTCGTCCCCCATGGCCGGCCAGTCAAACTCACCGTTCGGCCCCTCGATGAAGCCGTCGACCGACTGGTGCACCCAGTAGATGACCTTGCCCATGGTGCGCTCCTCCGCGTACCGGTGCGCCCGGATCCGGGCGCGCTCGCAGTTGGGTCGGAGCCACCTCCCCAAACCCGACACCCCCGTGACCCCTGTTCCACGGAAAGAGTGGCCATCGGAGCGCGGATGGCCACTCTTTCCGTGGAACAGCGCGCGGGTGGGGGCGGGTGGGGGGGTGGGTCAGCCTCGGTTTTGGAGCCAGCGGAGCAGGTCGGAGGGGAGGTTGCGGTTGTCGGTGCGGGGCGGGGTGGGTCGCTGGGGTTGCGGGCGGGGCTGCGGGCGCTGCGGGTCGCCGACCAGCTCCCGGCCGGGCGCGGTGAAGTCCTGCACCGGCTTGCCGGCGACCGCCGTCCGGATGGTCCGGGCCACCGCGTCGATCACCTTGGCCTGCACCGCGGAGCCCACCAGGTCGGTCGAGTCGTCCGGATTCGCCGCGATGCCGGCGACGGCCACCTGCGGGGTGAACCCGACGAACGTCTCGGTGGCGTTCCGCTCCGAACTGCCCGTCTTACCGGCCACCGGCCGGTCGACGATCCCGTCGACGCCGGTGGCGGTGCCGCCGTTGCACTGCCCGTACGCGGACTGCTGGCCCACCGGGCACCGGGCCGCGTCGGTGGCCGCCCGGGCCACGTCGGGTTCCAGCACCCTCTTGCAGTTCGGCTGACCCACGTCGACAGTCCCGCCGCCGGGCGAGGTCACCGAGACGACCGGCAGCGGGGAGCAGTAGGTGCCCTCGGCGGCCACGGTCGCGTACGCGTTGGCCAGGTCGAGCGGGGTGGTGGCGGCCACGCCGAGCGTGAACGCGCCCCAGTTCGCGGCGTTGTCCCGGGCGAACGCGGCGTCGGAGTCGGCTCGGAACGTGATGCCCAGTCGCTGCGCCATCTCCACCACCTTGTCCTCACCGACCTGCTCGGCCAGCCAGACGAAGTAGGTGTTCACGGAGCGGCCGAAGCCGTCCCACATCATCCGGTAGCCGTCCATCCACTCCGGGTTGGCGTTGCCCGGGCACCACCTGCCGTCGCAGTTGCCCTCGTCGTCGGAGGCGTAGCGGGTGGGCAGCTTGGCCGGCGCGTCGAAGCCGGTGGCGAGAGGCTTGCCGGCCTCCAGCGCGGCCAGCATGGTGAACATCTTGAACGTGGAGCCGGCCTGGTAGCCGTCGACGCTGGCGCCGCCGGAGATCAGCGGGTTGACCGTGTTCGGGTGGTTGGCCTGCCCGTCCGGGTTGTCGGCCAGGCTGTAGTGCCGGTTGACCGCCATGGCGAGCACCCGACCGGTGCCGGGCTGGACCGCCGCGATCGGCAACGCGCGCTTGTCGTCGTACCCGTAGACCTTGGTGGCCTGCGTCTGCGCGGTCCGCTGGATCTTCGGGTCGAGCGTGGTGACCACCCGGTAGCCGCCGCGACGCAGCGCCTGCTCGCGCTCCTCGGCGGTCCCGCCGAAGGCCGGCTGGGTGAGCCACCACTGGCGCAGGTAGTCGCAGAAGAAGCCCCAGTCGTCGTGGCCCTGCGCGGTCGAGGTGCAGCCGTTGGGCTGGGCGGTCGGGTGCAGCGTGAGCGGCTCGGCCTTCGCCGCCGCGGCCTGCTGCGCGGTGATCGCGCCGGTCTCGGCCATCGAGTCGAGCACGTACCCGCGCCGGGCGAGCGCCTGGTTCTTGTCGCCGTCGATCGGGCTGTACTCGTCGGGCGACTGGACCAGGCCGGCGAGCAGCGCCGCCTCGCCGAGCGTCAGGTCGGCCGGCGACTTGCCGAAGTAGCGCTGGCCGGCGGCGGCGACGCCGTACGCGCCGGAGCCGAAGTACGCGATGTTCAGGTAGCGGTTGAGGATCTCGTCCTTGCTGAGGGACTGCTCCAGCGCGTTCGCGTACCGGATCTCCTGGAGCTTGCGCCCGACGGTCTGCTCGGTGGCGGCCTGCCGCTCCTCGGCGGTGCGGGTCGGGTCGGTCTTGAGCACGTTGCGGACGTACTGCATGGTCAGCGTGGAGCCGCCCTGCTCGGTGCCGCCGCCCTTCACGTTGGCCACCAGCGCGCGGGCGATGCCGCGCAGGTCGGCGCCGCCGTGCGAGTAGAACCGCCGGTCCTCGGCCGAGATGATCGCCTGGCGCATCACCGGCGCGATCTCGGCCAGCGGCACGTCGGTGCGGTTCACGTCGTAGAACGTGGTGATCAGTGTCTTGCCGTCGTTGGCGTAGAGGTAGGAGCGCTGGGGCTGCGCGGGGGTGCGCAGCGCGTCGGGCAGCTCCTCGTACGCCCCGAGGCTCGCCTTGGCGACGAAGCCGCCGAGCAGGCCGGTCGGTAGCGCGGCGAGCGCGAGGACGAGCCCGGCGAGCAGGCCCGCGAGCAGCACGGTGAGGAGCCGCGACAGCGGCGACCGGGGAGACGGCATGGACTCCAGGATTGCCACGAAAGTGGCGAGCCGACCACCCTCGGCGACGGGTTGTCAGTTAATTCACCGGTAACCACCGGCCGTCGGTCACGGATCATCCGGGCTGCCGGTTTTGTCCGTCCGCACCGGTGACGAACCCTCTTTTATTGACGACTTGCTATGTTAGCGCTAACAATGACGGAGGTCGGGAACCTGCCCGAAACGAAAGGAACGTCCGATGAGCGCAGCAACCACGAGGGTGGCCGTCGCGGCGGCCGCCCTCACCCTGGTCGCGGCGGTCGCCGGCGCGGCCGCTCCGGCGGCGGTCGCGGCCGAGGCCCCGACGACCACTGCGGCGGACCCGGTGGTAAGCCGGCCACCCATGGGGTGGGCGTCGTGGAACACGTTCGCCGCCAAGATCAACTATAACGTGATCAAGGCGCAGGTCGACAGCCTCGTCTCCAGCGGGTTGAAGGACGCCGGCTACGAGTACGTCAACATCGACGAGGGCTGGTGGCAGGGCACCCGGGACGCCGCCGGCAACATCACCGTGGACACCGCCGAATGGCCCGGCGGGATGAAGGCCATCGCGGACTACATCCACAGCAAGGGCCTGAAGGCAGGCATCTACACCGACGCCGGCCGCGACGGCTGCGGCTACTACTACCCGACCGGCCGGCCGGCCGCCCCCGGCTCCGGCAGCGAGGGGCACTACGACCAGGACTTCCTGGCGTTCTCCCGGTGGGGCTTCGACTTCGTCAAGGTCGACTGGTGCGGCGGCTCCGCCGAAGGGCTCAACCCGCGCACCACCTACCAGGCCATCAGCGACGCGATCACCCGCGCCACCGCGCAGACCGGCCGGCCGATGGTGCTGTCGGTCTGCAACTGGGGCGTGCAGAACCCGTGGGACTGGGCACCCGGCATGTCCACCATGTGGCGCACCAGCGGGGACATCATCTACTACGGCCAGCAGCCGTCCATGGACCGCGTACTGGCCAACTTCGACTCCGCGCAGCACCCGGCCGCCCAGAGCGTCGGCCACTACAACGACCCGGACATGCTGATCGCCGGGATGCCGGGATTCAGCGCCGCCCAGAACCGCACCCACCTGAGCCTGTGGGCGATCTCCGGCGCCCCACTGCTCGCCGGCAACAACCTCACCACGATGTCCGCCGAGACCCGGGCCATCCTGGGCAACCCGGAGGTCGTCGCCATCGACCAGGACCCGCTGAGCCGGCAGGGCGTCAAGGTCGCCGAGGACACCGCCGGACTCCAGGTCTACAGCAAGGTGCTCTCCGCCGCCGGCCGGCGGGCGGTCCTGCTGCTCAACCGCACCGGCTCCGCGGCCACCGTCACGGCCCGCTTCGCCGACCTCGGGCTGGGCGCCGGCGCGACCGTACGCAACGTGTGGACCGCCACCGACCTGGGCGCCCGGACCACCAGCTACAGCGCGAGCGTGCCCGCCCGCGAGGCCGTCCTGCTGATCGTCAGCGGCACCGAGAACCCGGGCGGCGGCGCCCGGAGCGGGTCACTCGTCGGCCGGCAGTCCGGCCGCTGCCTGGACATCAACAACTCCACCACCGCCAACGGCACCCAGGCCCAACTGTGGGACTGCACCGGCGCGACCAACCAGACCTGGACGTACACCTCGGGCCGGCAGCTCACGATCTACGGCAACAAGTGCCTGGACGCCTACAACGCCGGCACCGCGAACGGCACACGGGTGGTCATCTGGGACTGCAACGGTCAGGCCAACCAGCAGTGGACCGTCAACACCGACGGGACGATCCGGGGCGTGCAGTCCGGCCTGTGCGTCGACGCGTCCGGAGCGGCCACCGCGAACGGCACGAAGATCCTGCTCTGGACGTGCGGCTCCGCCGACAACCAGCGGTGGAGCTGGCGCTAGACGGCACCCGGTCAGCCGGCGGCGAGCGGACCGCCGCCGGCGCCGGGCGTCGCGCCGCCGCCCGGCCCGGCAGCCGTGGCGATGCTGGCACTGGCCGCGTCGCGGGCGATGGTCTCGGGCACCAGGCGACCGCTGCGGTAGCCGATGCCGATGCCGGCGACCAGCACGAACAGCGCGCCGAAGGTCTGCAACGAGCCGATCAGCGCGCCACCGAGGCCGAGCAGCGGGGCGGCGATCATCAGCATCGTCCCGTCGCCGTAGGAGAACATCCCGGACCGGGCGACCGACCAACCGGTGAGGAACCAGCCCACGCTGTAGCAGGTCGCCCCGAACAGCACGATGCCGCGCGCGGTCAGCCCGAACACCGGCGTCTGCTCGGCCAGCCCGGCGAACGGCAGCATCAGCACCATCCCGCCGATGCTGGCCAGCAACCCGGCCAGGGCGATCCGGCGGCAGCGGGTGGCCGCGAGCAGGCCGGTGAGCGCGAGCAGGGCGAGCAGGCCGAGCCAGACCGACGCCACCCAGCCGACCAGGTAGAGCGGCTGCCCGTCGGCCGGGTAGGGATCGTTGCCCACCCCGCCGTCGCTGGCCATCGCCACCACGCCGTAGAGGACCGCGTACGCCGGCAGCAGCCAGACCGCCGCGCGGGCGAACCGGCGGACCGACCAGGCCCAGCTCGCGTCCGTGGCCGGCGCGCCCGGTCCCGGCTCGGAGACGAACGGCAGCACCCCGAACCCGCCCCCGCTCCGCCGGGAGCCGAGCGGCCCGCCGGGGTCGTGCGCGCCGGGGACCGGGGTACGGGAGAAGAGCCGGTTCGCCGGTTCCTTCATGCGTCACCTCGTTCGCGTCACGGGCGTCCCGGAACACGCAACGGCGCCCCGGCCCTGGTCACCACCGTCCTTCCAGACCGATGGTGGCAGGCGCCGGGGCGCCGGATGAGCGATTCTCGGATTTGCCGGTCAGCCCCGCTCGCGCTGGTCCGCCGGGTCGGTGAGCAGGGTCTCCGGCGCCACCGGCTCCGGGGCCGGCAGGCCCTTCGCCGTGTTGCCGCCGGTGGCCTGCGCCTCCGCCACCCGTACCTCGTCGTGGATCTGCTGGGCGGCGGCCGCCGCGGCCTGCGCCGCCTCCGCGGCCTCCCGCTCCACCTGGCTCGCGTGGTCGGCCGCCTCCGGCGCGGGAGTGTCCCCCACCATCTGGCTCAGCCCGCCGAGGGCGCCGCCCATCCCCTCCAGGGCCTTGGTCAACTCGGCCGGGATGATCCAGACCTTGTTGGCGCTGCCCTGGGCGATCTGCGGCAGGGCCTGGAGGTACTGGTAGGCCAGCACCTTCTGGCTCGGGTTGGCGGTGTGGATCGCGTCGAAGACGGTCCGGATCGCCTTGGCCTGGCCCTCCGCCTGGAGGATCCGCGCCTGCCGGTCACCGTCGGCGCGCAGCACCGCGGACTGCTTCTCACCCTCGGCGGTGAGGATCTGCGACTGCTTGTGCCCCTCGGCGGTGAGGATCGCGGCGCGGCGGTCCCGCTCGGCGCGCATCTGCTTCTCCATCGAGTCGCGGATGCTGGCCGGCGGCTCGATCGCCTTGATCTCCACCCGGGTCACCTTGATGCCCCAGCGGCCGGTGGTCTCGTCCAGCACCCCGGAGAGGTGCCTGTTGATCTCGTCGCGGCTGGTCAGCGCCCGCTCCAGGTCCAGCGAGCCGATCACGTTCCGCAGCGTGGTGACGGTCAGCTGCTCGATCGCCTGGAGGAAGCTGGAGATCTCGTAGGTGGCCCGGACCGCGTCGACCACCTTGAAGTAGAGGACCGTGTCGATCGACACGACCAGGTTGTCGGAGGTGATCACCGGCTGCGGCGGGAAGCTGACCACCTGCTCACGCATGTCGACCTTGGTGCGCACCGCGTCGACGAACGGGACGAGCAGGTTGAGCCCGGGGTTCAACGTGCGCTTGTACTTGCCGAGCCGCTCCACCACGTCCTGGCGCTGCTGCGGCACGATCCGCACCGCCTTGGCCAGTGTCACCACGACGATCACCGCCACGGCGATCAACAGGATCGCTGCAAACTCCATATGGTTCACCCTCTCGCTTCGGGCAACTCGCCCGGGGCGGAAATGTCGTCCTGCCACACCAGGGCGGTCGCGCCCCGGACCTTTATCACCTGCACCCGCTCGCCCGCCGCATAGCTCTGCATCGCGTCGAACGACCGGGCCGTCCACAACTCGCCATCGATCTTGACCATGCCGCGGTCGGCGTCCACCGGCTCCAGGACCACCGCGGTGGCCCCCTCGATCGCCTCGACGCCGAACGGTCGGTCACCGGTCTCCAGCGCGGACCGGGCGTGCCGACGGATCACCGGCCGGGCCACGGCCAGCGACAGCGCCGAGACCACCGCGAAGATCACCGCCTGGAGCGCCACCGGCGCGCCGAGCGCCGCGGCGCCGGCGGCGGCGAACGCCCCGACCCCGAACATGATCAGGAACAGCGTCGTCGTGAAGATCTCGGCGACCGCCAATACCACACCCAGAACAATCCAGAACACGGCGTCCACGTGACCAACTGTGACACGTCCAGGCACGTGTCATCGAACTGTCATGATCGCTAGGCTCGGTCCACCGCACGGCGACGAGGAGGACGAGATGGTTCTGCTGCCCGAAACCGCACGCCAGGTGGACCTGCTTGTCGCCCGCGCCCAGGCCGAGGGACGGGCCCCGTCGCTCGCGCTGGGCGTGGTCCGCGACACCGAAGTCGCCCACCTCGCGCTCGCCGGCGAGCACCCCCGCCCCGACGGTGACACGCAGTACCGGATCGGCTCGATCACCAAGACCATGACCGCGGTGCTGGTGATGCAGCAACGCGACGCCGGCCGACTCGCCCTGGACGACCCGCTCGACAAGCACCTGCCCGGCACCCCGGTCGGCGCGCTCACCGTCCGGCAACTGCTCGGGCACGCCAGCGGCCTGCAACGCGAACCGGACGGCGGGTGGTGGGAACGCGCCGAGGGCATGGACCTGGACACCCTGCTCGCCGGACTGACCCGGGGCAAGATCGCCTACCCACCGCACCTGACCTACCACTACTCGAACCTGGCGTACGGGCTGCTCGGCGCCGCGCTGGAGCGGATCGCCGGCGCCCCGTGGGCCGAGTTGGTGACCGATCGGCTGCTGGCACCGCTGGGCATGCGCCGCACCACCGTGCCCCCGACCGAGCCGTACGCCAGGGGCTTCGTCGTCCACCCCTGGCACCAGACGCTGCGGGAGGAGCCGCTGACCGACAGCGGAGCGATGGCGCCGGCCGGGCAGCTCTGGTCGACCGTCGAGGACCTGGCCCGCTGGGCGGCGTTCCTCGCCGACCCGGACCCGGCGCTGCTCGACCCGGCGACGCTTGCCGAGATGTGCGTCCCGGTGGCGATCAGCGACCCGGACTCGTGGACCGGCGGGCACGGCCTCGGCGTGGAGTGCTACCGGGTCGGCGAGCGGGTGTACGTGGGCCACGGCGGCTCGATGCCCGGATACGTCGCCGGTCTGGTCGTGCACCGCCCGACCCGGACCGCCGTGGTGGACTTCGCCAACTCGTACGGCTTGCGCGGCGGGCACCACATCTCCGGACTGGCCCGCGACGTGCTCACCCGGGTGCTGGACGCCGAGCCGACCGCGCCCGCCCCGTGGCGTCCGGCCGAGCCGCCCGCCGCCGACCTGGCCGACCTGACCGGGCGCTGGTGGTTCATGGGCGGCGAGTACGAGTTCCGCGTCGATGCCGCGGGTGACCTGGTGGGCGGGCAGGTGGGCGGGCCGCTGCTCCGCTTCACCCCGGAGGGGCCGGACCGCTGGCGCGGCCGTTCCGGCCCGCAGGACGGCGAGATCCTCACCGTCGTCCGCGATTCCTCCGGCACGGCGGTCGCCCTCGACATCGCCACCTTCGTCCTCACCCGCACCCCCGACCAGGCCCCCTGAGCCCCCGGACCGGACCCACTGAGCCCTGCGAGCTTCACCTCCCCGCGGTCGGAACCGAGCCGCGAACCCGGCACCCGACGGGGCCGGGGGCGGCCGTGACCGGCGCAGGGATCAAGCCTGACCGCCCGGAGCCGGGCACGGTCGCCCCCGGCCCTCGACCGCAACCAACTACGAAGGAGAGGTGACGAAGTCGATCAACCGCTCCATGGCGTTGATCAACGGCGTCTCCACGTCGGCGAAACTGTCCACCCGGGACAGGATGTGCCGCCACATGTCCGCCGGCTCGGCCACCCCGAGCGCCGCGCAGACGCCCTCCTTCCAGGGGCGTCCGGGCGGCACCACCGGCCACGCCGCGATGCCCAGCGCCGCCGGCCGCACGGCCTGCCACACGTCCACATAGGGATGCCCGGTGACCAGCACGTGCGGCGACGTCACCCGGGCCACGATCCGGCTCTCCTTCGAGCCGGGGACGAGATGGTCGACAAGCACGCCGAGCCGCCGGCCCGGGCCGGGCGCGAACGCGCGCACCTCCGCGGCGAGCTCGTCGATACCGTCGAGCGGCTCCACCACCACGCCCTCGATCCGTAGGTCGTCACCCCAGATCCGCTCGACCAGCGCGGCGTCGTGCACGCCCTCCACCCAGATCCGGCTGGCCTTGGCGACCTGTGCCCGCACGTCGTCCACCGCGATCGAGCCGGACGCGGTGCGCCGCCGGGCGGCGGGGACCGGGGCCCCGGCCGGTCGGCGCAGGGTGACCGGCCGACCGTCGAGCAGGAACGCGGCGGGCAGCAGCGGGAAGTTGCGCCGGCGCCCGTGCCGGTCCTCCAGCACCACGGCGCCGGAGTCGAAGCCGACCACCGCGCCGCAGAACCCGGAGTCGGCGTCCTCCACCACCAGGTCGGGCTCGGCGTCGACCTCGGGGGTCACCTTCCGCCGCCGCCAGTCGCCCGCCAGCACGTCCCCGTCGTATCGCCCTGCCATGCCGGTCACGCTAACCACCGACCCCGGCGTGTCGCCCGCCGACGCGCCGGGCGGGTCCCCGTCCTGCGGCACGAAACGGTGCGAAGGGGGTAGTTGGGGGCAGGCCACACCACCGGAGCGGCAGCCGAGACAGCGGCGGCGGCTACCACGTACCCTTTCCGCATGTCCTCCCCCGCAACGGGCGCGGCCACGCTGGCTCCGCGCCGGTCGAGCCGGTTCGTCGCCTGGGTGCGCGCCTGGCGCGCCGGGCTCGTGCCGTTCGACGAGGTCGCCGACGCCATCGCCGGCGACGAGGAGCACCTCGTCGCGGACGCCCCCGGCACCTGGACCGACGTGTCCCTGCGGGACGCGCTGCCCAGCCTGGCCAAGCACTCCCCCGACGAGATCCGGCTGGTGCTGCCCGCACCCGGCGACCCGCGCGGGCTGCCCGGCCCCGGCGCGTTCGCCGGCGCCGCGCTGCTGGCCGGCGAGGCGGTGGTGGCCAGCGGGCTCGGGCTGGTGCCCGAGGTCCGCACGCACACCTCCGGCTCGGGGATGACCTGGGAAACCGTGCTCTGGCGGGTCCACCCGCTCCCGGCGGACGCGCCGAAGGCGTCCCTGGTCACGCCGGGCGCGGCGGAGGCCGAGGCAGAGCTGGCCGCCGCGCTGGCCGAGACGACCGCGGCGCTGACCCGGCTGGACGTCGCCCAGTGGCGACCCGAGCTGGCCGGCGCGCTCGCCGCGCTGCGCCGCCCCGACGGCGGCACCGACCTGCCGCCCGGCTTCGACCCGCGGTCCCGCCGGCTGTTCGCCCGCGCGGCCGTGCTCGACCGGGTGCTCGCCCTGGCCGGGGAGAGCGCCCCGGGCGGCGCGGTGAACACCCACGAGGCGCAGCAGCGGGACGCGGCGCTGCGGCCGCTCACCACCGCCTGCCGGCAGGCCCTGGTGGCCGCCTGCAACGCACCGCTGCGGCTCTGACCGCCGGCTCAGACCTCGTCGATCAGGTCGGCCACCGAGTCGACGATCCGGGACGGCCGGTACGGATACCGCTCGGCCTCGGCCCGGCTGCTGATGCCGGTCAGCACCAGGATCGTCTCCAGCCCGGCCTCCAACCCGCACAGGATGTCGGTGTCCATCCGGTCACCGATCATCGCGGTGGACTCCGAGTGGGCGTCGATGGTGTTCAGCGCGGAGCGCATCATCATCGGGTTGGGCTTGCCGACGAAGTACGGATCCACCCCGGTCGCCTTGGAGATCATCGCCGCCACCGAGCCGGCCGCCGGCAGCGCGCCCTCGACCGAGGGGCCGGTGGCGTCCGGATTGGTGCAGATGAACCGGGCGCCGTCGTCGATCAGCCGGATCGCCTTGGTGATCGCCTCGAAGCTGTAGGTGCGGGTCTCCCCCAGCACCACGTAGTCCGGGGCGAAGTCGCTGAGCACGTACCCCACCGCGTGCAGGGCCGTGGTCAGGCCGGCCTCACCGATCACGTACGCGGTCCCGCCGGGCCGCTGGTCGGCCAGGAACTGGGCGGTGGCAAGCGCGGACGACCAGATCGCCTCCTCCGGCACGTCCAGCCCCATCCGGGCCAGCCGGGCCCGCAGGTCGCGCGGGGTGTAGATGGAGTTGTTCGTCAGCACCAGGAACGGCTTGCCGGAGGCGCGCAGCTTCTTGACGAACTCGGGCGCGCCGGGCACCGGCTGACCCTCGTGCACCAGCACGCCGTCCATGTCGGTGAGCCAGCTCTGCACCGGCTTGCGGTCATGCATCGTGTCGTCCCCAGGGTGTCGGTGGTCGGTCGGGCTCAGGGCCGGCGGGCCGGGGGTACGCAGCACAGCGCCGGGCAGGTGTCCCAGGCCGGCAGCTCGCCGAGCCGGCGGCGCTCCCCGTCCGCCGCGGTGCGCTCCCGCACCAGCTCGCGGACCATCGCCACGAAGCGCGGATCGGTGCCCGGGGTGCCGGCGCGGGCGAAGTCCAGGCCGAGCTGCTTCGCCGTCTCCAGGGCCTCGGTGTCCAGGTCCCAGACCACCTCCAGGTGATCGGAGACGAAGCCGATCGGGCTGGCCACCACGCCCGTCACCCCCTGCTCGGCGAGGCTGGTCAGGTGATCGTTGATGTCCGGTTCCAGCCACGGCACCTGCGGCGGGCCGGACCGGCTCTGCCACACCAGCTCGTACGGCAGGTCGGGTGCGGCCGCGGCGTGCACCAGGCGGGCGGTCTCCTCGAGCTGCGCGGTGTAGCGACCGCCGTGCGGCCCGGCGCTCGCCGCCGCCGAGACCGGGACCGAGTGGGCGGTGAAGACCAGTCGGGTGCTGTCCCGCCGGGCCGGGTCGAGCTGGGCCAGCGCGGTACGCACCGCGTCGGCGTGCGGCTCGACGAAGCCGGGGTGGTCCCAGAACTGGCGCAGCTTCTCGATCAGCGGGGCGTCCGGACCGACCGCGGCCCGGGCCGTCGCGATGTCCTCCTGGTACTGCCGGCAGGACGAGTAGCCGCCGTACGCGCTGGTGACGAACGCCAGCGCCCGGGTGACCCCGTC
Source organism: Micromonospora sp. NPDC049282 (assembly GCF_043197045.1). NCBI lineage: Bacteria > Bacillati > Actinomycetota > Actinomycetes > Micromonosporales > Micromonosporaceae > Micromonospora > Micromonospora sp. NPDC049282. The sequence goes on along the minus strand of NZ_JBICSL010000010.1, from coordinate 91,446 downwards.
GTCGCGCATCTGCGCCACGGTGTCGGCGAGCATCGGATCCCAGTTGCGGTTGCCCCAGTAGACCGGCAGGTCGACGCCGTTGGCGGCGAAGTCCGCCCGGATCGCCGCCAGCAGGTCGCGGCACTGCTGGTTGATCGGGGACACGCCACCGAAGTGCAGGTAGTGCTCGGCCACCTCGGCCAGCCGCTCCGGCGGCACGCCGCGCCCCCGGGTCACGTTCTGCAGGAAGGGAAGAACGTCCTCGGGCCGTTCCGGGCCGCCGAAGGAGACCAGCACCAACGCGTCGTACGCCATGGGCCCATTCTCCCCCGCCCGCCGTGACGTACGTGCGACGCCCCCTGCTCAGCGCGGTTACACCCCAGGCCGGGAGGTACGGAGGGGCCCCTTGTTAACGCATTCTGCATAGCAAGGGGCCCCTCCTGACGCCTCAGGCGCCGAGGGCGTGGTAGCCGCCGTCGACATGGACGATCTCGCCGGTGGTGGCCGGGAACCAGTCGGACAGCAGCGCCAGGCAGGCCCGCGCCGCCGGCTCGGAGTCGGTGAGGTCCCAGCCCAGCGGGGCCCGCTCGGTCCAGGCGGTTTCGAACTGGTCGAAGCCGGGGATGGACTTGGCCGCGATGGTGCGCAGCGGGCCGGCCGCGACCAGGTTGCTGCGGATGCCCTGCTTGCCCAGGTGCAGCGCCAGGTAGCGGGAGGCGGACTCCAGCCCGGCCTTGGCCACGCCCATCCAGTCGTAGACCGGCCAGGCCTTGGTGGCGTCGAAGGTGAGGCCCACCACGGCGCCGCCCGCGGACATCAGCGGCAGCGCCGCCATGGCGAGCGACTTGTAGGAGAACGTGGAGACCTGCAACGCCGTCGAGACGTCCGCCCAGGGCGCGTCGAGGAAACCGCCACCGAGGCAGCTCTGCGGGGCGAACCCGATCGAGTGCACCACCCCGTCCAGGCCGTCGACGTGCTCGCGCACCTTGTCGGCCAGGCCGGCCAACTGCTCGTCGTTCATGACGTCCAGCTCGATCACCGGCGCCGGCTCGGGCAGCCGCTTGGCGATCCGCTCCACCAGGGAGAGGCGGCCGTAGCCGGTGAGCACGACCTGGGCGCCGTTCTCCTGGGCGAGTTTCGCCACGGAGAACGCGATGGAGGCCTCGGTGATGACACCGGTGACAAGCAGCCGCTTACCGGCCAGGAGTCCGGACATTGCGCAGTTCCTCCGTGCTCTCTCTCAGTGACCCATGCCGAGGCCGCCGTCGACCGGGATGACGGCGCCGGAGATGTAACCGGCCGCGTCCGAGGCGAGCCAGGTGACCACCCCGGCCACCTCCTCCGGCTCGGCGAACCGGCCGGCCGGGATGGCCTTGCGGTATTCGGTGCGGCGCTCCTCGGGCAGCGTCGCGGTCATGTCGGTGTCGACGAAACCGGGCGCCACCACGTTCGCGGTGATGTTGCGGCCACCCAGCTCGCGCGTGATCGAGCGGGCCACGCCGACCAGGCCGGCCTTGCTCGCCGCGTAGTTGACCTGGCCGGGGCCGCCGTAGAGGCCGACCACCGAGGAGATGAAGATCATCCGGCCCCACCTCGCCCGGAGCATCTTCGTCGAGGCGCGCTTGGCGACCCGGAACGAGCCGGCCAGGTTGGTGTCGACCACCCGGGTGAACTGCTCGTCGGACATCCGCATGATCAGCGTGTCGTCGGTGATGCCGGCGTTGGCCACCAGCACCTCGACCGGACCCAGCTCGGCCTCCACCGCGGCGAACGCGGCGTCGACCGACTCGGCGTCCGTCACGTCGCACCGCACCCCGAACAGGCCCTCGGGGGCCTCGCCGCTGCGGTGGGTGACCGCCACCCGGTCGCCCTGCTTGGCGAAGGCCTGCGCGATGGCCAGGCCGATTCCCCGGTTTCCGCCGGTCACCAGCACGGTACGGGCCACGGGTCCCCCTCTGCTCAGCCGATCTCCCGGTCGGTCGGAGCCTAGGGGTTACCCGCAGGTAAGCGCTAACCCGCCCAGCTCACCGCCGGACCGCCGCGACGGCCCCGCCGCCATCGGTCGCCCGAACGCACGGCGCGAGCGCTCCGGGTGTACGCTGATCGCTGTCCGCGGGCCGGTGTGCGCCCGCTTTCCGGGCCCCGCCGACCGCAGGAGGTGATCGCTGTGCGAGATAGCGATCCTCCCAGTCGTGGCCGGGCCCACCGTCAGCCCCGCTGAGCCACGGCTCCGTCGACGCGGCTGACCCGCTTCCCGCCCTCCGCACCGCATCCACTCCCCGGCCGGCATCGCCGGGGGTGGCCCTGCCGCGCGGCGGAGCACCCGGTCACGACTTCGTGTGCGTCTTTCCTGGTCCCCCTCGCGGCCCGCGTCACCGGGCCGACCATCGCCACGGAGCACAACCATGAGCCGTTACGCCGCACCGCTTGGCTTCACCCTCGCCGCTGTCTGGGTGGCGGTCCTGTTCGTCCTGGCCGGCGGGGGCCACTGACCCCCGCCGGCCCGGCCCGGCTCAGATCAGGCGGGACGTCCAGAGCAGACTCAGCCCGCCGGCGCAGAGCGCCAGGAGCAACGCGATCCCCGCGTACCACTGGGTGATCTCGCGCGGCTCCGTGCGGTAGCCGATCGAGCTGCCCATGTCCTGGTAGACCTGCTTCAGCTCGCTCACCGACGCGGCCTCGTAGAAGAAACCCTGGGTGGTCTCCGCGAGCTGGGACAACGCGGTGCGGTCCACCGGCACCCGCTGGAGCTGGCCACCGATGTCCACCTGGCCCGAGTCGGTGCCGAACGCGATGGTGGAGACCGGCACGTTGGCCGCCTGCGCCGCCGCGGCCGCCTCCTCCACCGAGCGGCCGGACGTGCGGTATCCGTCGGAGAGCAGCACGATGCGGGCCGGCGGGATGCCGGCGGCGCCGTCGGCCGGCACCGACCGGATCGACTCCAGGCAGGTGAACACCGCCTCACCGGTGGCGGTCGCCTCGGCCAGCACCAGCCCGTCGATGGCGGTGGTCACCGCGCCCCGGTCCTTGGTCGGCGCCACCAGCACGTTCGCCGACTTGGCGAACGAGACCAGCCCCAGGTTGTAGCTCTCCGGCAGCTCGCCGACGAACTGCTTGGCCGCCTCCTGCGCCGCCTCCAGCCGGTTCGGCGCCACGTCGTCGGCCTGCATGGACAGCGACACGTCGATGGCGAGCATCACGGTGGCCCGCTCCAGCGGCTCCCGGGTGTCGATCGCCGGCCGGGCCAGCCCGGTGGCCAGCACCAGCAGGCAGAGCAGGAACGCGGTCGCCGCCGCGTGCCGGCGCCAGCCCAGCCCCTTGGGCGCGACGGTGCGCAGCAGGTCGACGTTGGTGAACCGCAGGGCGTACTGCCGGCGGTGCAGCTGCCGCCAGACGTACGCGGCGGCAAGGGTGAGCACCGGCAGCACGGCCAGCAGCCACCACGGTTGCAGAAAACGGATCATCGGGTCGTCCCTCGGGTACGGGCGTGCCGCTGTGCGGCGACGAAACGCACCATGTCCAGCAGCCAGTCTCGGTCGGTACGCAGGCGCAGGTGGGCCGCGCCCGCGGCGCGCAGCTCGGCGGCGATCGCCCCACGCTGGGCGGCCGCCGCCTCGGCGTACCGGCGGCGCAGCCCGGGGTCGGCGGTCTGCACCTCGTGCAGCTCGCCGCTCTCCGGGTCGACCACCGGCAGCACCCCCACGTCGGGCAGTTCCAGTTCACGCGGGTCGACCACCTCGACGGCCAGCACGTCGTGACGGACCCGCAGCTTACGCAGCGGCCGGCCCCACTGCTCCGGCGGCGAGAGGAAGTCGGAGATCACCACCGCCACCCCGCGCCGCCGCGGTGGCCGGTTGAGCATGTCGACGAGCGCGCCGAGATCGCTGCGACCGGGCCGGACCTCGGTGCCGGCGACGGCGCGCAGCAGCCCCTGCGCCTCCTTGCGGCCGGCCCGGGCGGGCAGCCGCAGCAGCGTCCCCGGCCCGCCGGCGGCCGCGCCGGTGCCCACCACCGCGCCGATCCGGTTGCCGCCACGCACGGTGAGGTGGGCCAGCGCGGCCACGGCGGCGACCACCACCTCGCGCTTGAGCCACCGCCCGGTGCCGAAGTCCAGGCTGGCGGACAGGTCGACCGCCAGCCACGTCTCCAGCTCGCGGTCGGCCACCGTCCGCCGCACGTGCGGCATGGTGGTGCGGGCGGTCACCGGCCAGTCCATCCGGCGCACGTCGTCGCCGGGGCGGTATTCGCGGGACTCCCCCGCCTCGCTGCCCGGCCCCGGCAGCAGGCCGGCGTAGTCGCCCTGGAGCAGCCCGTCCAGCTTGCGGGTGACCATGAGCTGCAGCCGGGCCAGCACGGCGCCCGAGCGGTCGCCGGTGGCCGGCGGCCCGGTCGGCGGGCTCACGGCCGCTGCCCGGGCCATCCGTTGGGTCCGACGGCCGGCGGCGGTGGCGTGGCCTGCTGGCGGGGCGCGACCGCGGGCAGCGGGATGGTCGACATCACCCGGTGCACGATGTGGTCGGCCGGCACGTCGTCGGCGAGCGCGTCGTAGCTGAGCACCAGGCGGTGGCGCAGGATGTCCGGCGCGATGTCCTGCACGTCCTGCGGCAGCGCGTAGTCCCGGCCGCGCAGCAGCGCCAACGCGCGGGTCGCCCGGACCAGGCCGAGCGAGGCGCGCGGGCTGGCGCCGTACTGGATGAGCTGGGCCACGTCGGGCATGCCGTGCTCGGCGGGGGCACGGGTGGCGAGGACCAGCCGGACCGCGTAGTCGACAAGCGCGTTGTGCACGAAGACCTGGTCGGCCTTGCGCTGGAGGGCGATCAGGTCGGGGGTGTCGAACACCCGGGCCGGCTCGGGCGGCGCGACGCCCATCCGGTAGACGATCTCGCGCTCCTCGGCGTCGGTCGGGTAGCCCACCACGATCTTCATGAGGAACCGGTCGCGCTGCGCCTCGGGCAGCGGATAGACGCCCTCCTGCTCGATCGGGTTCTGGGTGGCCATCACCAGGAACGGGTCCGGCACCCGGTGGGACTCGCCGCCGATCGAGACCTGCCGCTCGCTCATCACCTCGAGCAGCGCCGACTGCACCTTGGCCGGCGCGCGGTTGATCTCGTCGGCGAGCAGGAAGTTGACGAACACCGGCCCCAGTTCGACGTCGAACTTCTCGCTGGACTGTCGATAGATCCGGGTGCCCATGATGTCGGCGGGCACCAGGTCCGGGGTGAACTGGACCCGGGCGAAGGAACCGCCGACGACCTGCGCGAGCGTCTCCACGGCGAGCGTCTTCGCGACGCCGGGCACCCCCTCCAGCAGGCAGTGCCCCCGGGCCAGCAGCGCGACGAACATCCGCTCGACCATCCGGTCCTGACCGACGATCACCCGTTTGATCTCGAACAGCGCCCGCTCCAGCAGCGTGGCGTCCTGCGCCGGGGTGGTGGTGGCCGGGGGCGGCGGGTCCGGCGGCGCCTCGGTCACATTCGGCACGTCGGGCGTGGTCGGCTGGGCCACCGGTCCTCCACAGCTGGGTCGTCGTCGCGGCGTGATGCGTGTCAAGACTGTCATGCCTCGCGGAGAGCCGGAGGTGGGAGAGGCACGATTTTCGCCGCGCCGTGACCTGTCGCACGGAAAACGCTGAACACGGGTGGACAACTGGGGGTCCCGCGCGTGTACGATTCACCCCGTCGCCGGGCGGCTCCCCCCGTGGCCGCCCGGCGCTAAAACTCCCGGCGTGCGGCCACTAGAATCGCCCCGGTGACCACTCCCCTTCCGGACGAAGCGCTGATCTGCTCGGCGCGGGGGTGTCGCGCCCCCGCGACGTTCCAGTTGCGCTGGCAGAACCCCCGCCTGCACACGCCCGACCGGCGCAAGACGTGGCTGGCCTGCCCGGCGCACCGCACGTCACTTGGTGACTTCCTCGACGCGCGCGGCTTCCTCCGCGAGGTGGAGCCGCTGCCCGGATCGCCTACGCTCGAATCGTGAGCGAGCAGACGATCAGGCCCCACCCCGCCAGCGGACGCGGCGGTTCCACCCGGTGAACGCTGACGACCTCGCCGGCCGGCCGGTCACCCCGCCCGACCCGCTGGAGCCCTGGCCGGAGACGGTCCGCTGGCAGCCGATCTCCCGCGACCTGATCTGGGTGGAACTGATCCGGCTCGGCATCGGTCTCACCGTGGCGCTGGTGGTGCTCGGCGGGGCGTGGGCGCTGTCCGGGCACTGGCTGCTCGGCGCCGCCGTCGGCGTGGCGCTGCTGCTCTCCGCCTGGCGGGTGATCACCATCGTGCGCGCGGTCCGCGCCTGGGGGTACGCCGAGCGCGACGACGACCTGCTGGTGCGCCACGGCCTGCTGGTGCGGCGGCTTTCCATCGTCCCGTACTCGCGGATGCAGTTCGTGGACGTGAGCGCCGGTCCGCTGGAGCGCGTCTTCGACCTGGCCACCGTGCAGCTGCACACCGCCGCGGCGGCCAGCGACGCCCGGGTGCCCGGCCTGCGCCCGGCCGAGGCGTCCCGGCTGCGCGACCGGCTCACCGCCCTGGGCGAGGACCGGGCGGAGGGCCTGTGAGCGCGAGCGAAGGGGGTCCGGGGCCGGTCACGAACGGGCACCCGTGGCCGCCCGCCCCGGGGGACGGTCCGCCGCCCGGGCCGCCGCTCGGCCAGGGTCCGCCGCCCGGCCAGGGCCCGCCGCCCGGCCAGGGCCCGCCGCCCGGCCAGGGCCCGCCGCCCGGCCAGGGCCCGCCGCCCGGCCAGGGCCCGCCGCCCGGCCAGGGTCCGTGGCCCGGCCAGGGTCCGCCGCCGCCTGCCGGGCCGTGGTCCGGTCCCGTGCCGCCACCCCCCGGCGGGTGGGGGCCGGCGCCGTGGGGGCCGCCGGCCGGCGAGGAGCCGCGGCAGCGGCTGCATCCGCTGAGCCCCGCGCTGCACGGCGCCAAGTCGCTGGTCGTGGTGATCGCCGGCCTCTCCTGGTCGACCCTGTCCCGGGTCGGGTTCGGCTGGTTCGCCGCCCTGGTCGCGGTCTTCGTCCTCGGTGCCACCGTGCTGTCGGTGATCAGTTGGTGGAACACCGGCTACCACGTGGTCGGGCGCGAGCTGCGGGTGCACGAGGGGCTGCTGTGGCGGCGTACCCGGGCCATCCCGCTGGAGCGGTTGCAGGCGGTGGAGGTGGTTCGGCCGCTGCTGGCCCAGCTCACCGGCCTGGCCGAGCTGCGGCTGGAGGTGGTCGGCGGGGGCAAGACCGAGGCGCCGCTGGCGTACCTGAGTGTGGCCGAGGCGGCCGCGCTGCGGCAGCGGCTGCTCGCCGTGGCCGGTCGCGCCCCGGCGCCCGCGCCCACCGCCGCGACCGGCGCGACCGGCGTACCGGCCGCGACCGCCCCGGCCGGACGCCCGCTGCACGCCGTACGCAATCAGGACCTGCTGGTCAGCCAGTTGCTCACGCCGCAGGCGTTCCTGCTGCCGCTCGGCGTGGCCTTCGTGGTGGCGCAGTTCCTGTCCGAGGGCTCGTGGTCCTTCGTCGCGGTGGCCAGCACGCTGACCGCGATGGCCGGTGTGGTGCTGCAACCGATCCGCCGGGTGCTCGACGACTGGAGCTTCCGGCTCGACGCCGACGGCGACACGCTGCGGGTGCACAACGGGCTGCTGGAGACGCGGGTACAGACGGTGCCGCTGCGCCGGGTGCAGACGGTCGGCGTGACCTGGCCGCTGCTCTGGCGGATGAAGGGTTGGCTGCGGCTGCGGTTGGAGGTGGCCGGCTACTCGGCGGGTGAGCCGGACGACCGGAACCGCCCGGACCGGCTGCTGCCGGTCGGCGACGCCGGCACCGGTGAGCTGGTCGTGGCGGAGGTGCTGCCCGGCGTACGGCTGGACGCGCTGCCCGGCACGCCCCCTCCGGTGCGGGCCCGCTGGCTGCGCCCGCTGACCCGGGCGGCGGTCGGCGCCGGCCTGGACGAGCGGGTCTTCGTGGCCCGCTCCGGGTTGCTGACCCGGCGGTTGACGCTGGTGCCGTACGCCCGGATCCAGAGCGTGCGGGTCACCCAGGGTCCGGCGCAGCGGCGGCTGCGGCTGGCCACCGTGCACGCCGACACCGCCGGTGGCGCCGGCGCGGCCGCGGTCGACCGGGACCTGGGCGACGCCTGGGAGCTGGCCGCCGAGCTGACCGCGCGGGCGCAGGCCGCACGCGCCGACCGTTCCGCGTAAGGAAGGGCCCCTGCTTAACGCCTCCGGTATAGGCGGGGACCCTTCTCAACCACCCGCCTACCCGCCACGCGTCCCGGCCGGTCCGGTCGGGCTCCGGGCCGGTCAGCGGGGTTCCGCGGGCACCGCGTCCCGGTCGGCGGCGAGCGCGGTGTCCGGGCCTGCGGCCGGGGCGGTGACGCCGGTCACGTCGCCCGGCGACCCGCCCCGGCGGGCCCGGCGGGCCCGCCACCAGCGCTCGGCCAGGCCGACCACCAGGAACGTCATCCCCACGTACGCCCAGCCGACCAGCACGTCGATCAGGTAGTGCTCGCCGCTGTACATCAGCGTGAACGTCATGGCCAGCGGGTAGGCCAGCAGCAGCGGCCACCACCGCTTGCGCACCGAGCGCAGGAAGAACAGCACCACGAACAGTGCGAACGCGGTGTGCAGCGACGGCATGGCGGCCACCGGGTTGGAGGCGATCTGCCCGGCGTTGAGCAGATTGCCCGCGCCGTGCATGCCGATCTCCTTCCAGCCCCGGGTGGAGATCCGGGCCACCTCGGTGAGCAGCCCGTTCTGCGCCGCCCACCACGGCGGGGCGGCCGGGTAGACGAAGTAGGTGACCAACCCGGCCGCGCACAGGAAGCCCCACCGGGCCATGTAGCCGAGCCAGCGGTCCCGGTTGCGCATCCAGAGCACCGCGGCGGCGGCCAGCGTCGCCACGAAGTGCGAGAAGTAGATCCAGCTCACCAGCACGTCCCACCAGCGCACCTGGTCCGGGTCGTAGAGGTGCTGCTGGAGCCAGACGGTCGGCACCTCGCCGCCGGTCGCCCACCCGGTCAGGAACCGGTCGGCGACGATGAGCTCCATGGCGTGCGGGGTGGCGCCGTTGTCGGCGAACCCCCGGGACAGGTTGTACGCGGCGAGCAGCAGCACCACCGGGATCCAGTCCCGGGCGAAGCGCAGGTGGCTGCGCCACGGCCGGTTCGAGTTCCAGGCGACGGTGCCGGCCCAGATCCACAGGAACGCGTACGCCGGGTCGGTGGGCAGGCCGATGGCGAGCCAGGCGGCCACGAAGGCGACGCCCCAGACGGCCATCGCGATCACGCGACGGCGCCCGCCGTCGGGGGACGCGGTCGGTCCGGCGGGGGCGGGGGGCGGGGGATCTGTCAGCACGGCCATCGCGGACAAGGTTAACGGCGGGCTACCGGAGGGCCGACGCCGACCGTCGGGAGGCCGCCGCGTCGCGGTGTCGACGGCGGTCCGGACGCCGGACGGCTCCGCGGTCGCTGCACTAGGCTCGGTCGCATGCAGGAGCAGCCGGAGTCGCCCTTCGCACCGGGCCTGACCGCCCGGGTCGAGCTGACCGTGACCGACGCGGACACCGCCCTGGCGCTGGGCTCGGGCGACGTGCCGGTGCTCGGCACCCCCCGGGTGGTGGCGCTGGCCGAGGCGGCGACCGTGGCGGCTGTCGCGTCCCGGATGCCGTCCGGGTCCACCAGCGTCGGCGTCCGGGTCGAGCTGGAGCACCGCACGGCGACCCCGGCGGGGCGCACCGTGTCCGCGCACGCCGAGCTCGTGAAGGTGGACGGCCGCCGGCTGGTCTTCGAGGTGACCGTCACGGACGGCAGCGCGGTGGCCGCGCAGGGGCGCGTCGAGCGGGCGCTGGTCGACCGGCAGCGCTTCGTCGACCGGGCCGCACGCGCGTGACGACGACCGTCGGCTTCTCCGAGATCGCCGCCGGCGTGCACCTGCTGCGCGAGCCGCTGCTGCACGTCAACGTGGTGCTGGTGGTGGGCGACGGCGCCGCCCTGCTGGTGGACACGCTCTCCACCGCCGGGCAGGCCCGGGAGCTGGCGGCGGCCGCGCGGGCCGTCACGCCGCATCCGTGGACGATCGTCAACACCCACCACCACTTCGACCACTGCTTCGGCAACGCCACGCTGGCCGCCGAGCCGGGCACCGCGGTGTACGCGCAGGCCCAGGCCGTGGCAATGCTGCGGGACCGCCCCGACGAGCTGCGCCGGGCGGCGTACGAGGAGATGCGGGCCGAGCAGCCGGCGCTGGCCGAGGAGTTGGCGCGTACCGAGCTGCGGGCGCCGACGCACGAGGTGCACGAGGAGACGGTGCTGGACGTGGGCGGCCGACGGGTGGTGCTGCGCCATCCGGGGCACGGGCACACCGACGCCGATCTGGTGGTGCACGTGCCGGACGCGGACGTGCTGGTGGCGGGCGACCTGGTGGAGCAGAGCGGACCGCCGGCGTTCGAGGAGTCGTACCCGTTGCGGTGGCCGGACGCGGTGGCCGACCTGCTGCGGTTGACCACGCCGGCCACGGTGGTGGTGCCGGGCCACGGCGAGCCGGTCGACACGGCGTTCGTCCGCGAGCAGCACGCGCAGCTCGCGCGGCAGGCCTGGCTGATCCGCGCCGGCCACACCGGCAGCGCCCCGCCGGAGCGGGTGGCCGCCGAGTCGCCGTTCGGAGCCCGGCCCGGCCTGATCGCGGCCCGCCGGGGCTACGCCGAACTCGACGGCACCGCCTGAGCGAGGCCCGGTCGTCCTGGGCCGGCGGCGTCAGGCCGGGTCGGCCTCGGCCACGATCGTCCGCAGGTCCCAGGTGGGGGCCGGTCAGGGGCGGGCGCGCAGCGCGGTGAGCAGCGCGTCGACGTGCGGGGCGGCGGCGAGCACGGCGGCCCGGGCCGGTGGGTCGAGGTCGGCCAGGGCCTCGGTGAGCAGCGCGGCGCGGCGGACCTCGTGGTCGGCCATCCGCCGGTGGGCGGCCTCGGTGAGGCGCAGCCGGACCACCCGGCGGTCGGCGGGGTCACGGTCGCGGACCAGCAACCCGGCGTCGCTGAGGTCGCGCACCAGCGTGCTCACCGTGTTGGGGGCGGTGCCGAGCCGGCGTGCCACCTCCTTGCCGCTGATCCCCGGCGCGGCCCGGACCAGCAGCAGCACCTCCACCTGAGACTCGGGCAGCGGGTCGAGGTCGGCGCGGGCGACGGTCTTGCGGCGCAGCAGCCGGTGCAGTTCCCCCAGCCCTGCCCCGAGCCGCGCGATGTCGTCGGTCGCCACCGGGTCACCTACTTCACATCGCAATAGTTCTGACTACAGAGATAAGGTAACCCGGAACACCGACCCTGGGGGTACCTCTCGTGAGCCAGACCGCGCGGACCGCCGCGCGCCCGCCCGTCGACCGGCCCGCCGCGTCCGGCGCGACCCTGCTGGTGCTGCTCGGCACGCTCACCGCGATCGGTCCGCTCTCGCTCGACATGTACCTGCCGGCGTTCCCGGCGATGACCCGCGAGCTCGGCGCCGACCAGGCCGGCATCCAGCTATCCCTGACCACCTGCCTGATCGGCCTGGCGCTGGGCCAACTGGTCACCGGGCCGCTCAGCGACCGCTTCGGGCGCCGCCGCCCGGTGCTGATCGGCGTCGTCGCGTACGCCGTCCTGGCGCTGGCCTGCGCCGCGGCGCCCAGCGCCCCGCTGCTGGCCGCCGCGCGGTTCGCCCAGGGGCTGGCCGGCGGCATGGGCGTGGTGGTCGCTCGCGCGGTGGTCCGCGACCTCTACTCCGGCCGGGCCGCGGCGAAGTACTTCTCCCGGCTCACCCTGGTCTTCGGGGTCGCGCCGGTGGCCGCGCCGAGCGTCGGCAGCCTGGTGCTCCGGTTCGGCTCCTGGCGGGCGGTCTTCGTCACCCTGGCCGTCATCGCGGCGGTGCTCGCCGTCGCGGTCGCGCTGCGCCTGCCCGAGACGCTGCCGGAGGACCGCCGCAGCACCGGCGGCCTGGCCACCACCGCCCGGACCATGCGGTCGTTGGCCGCCGACCGGGTCTACCTCGGGTACGCGCTGACCCAGGGCTTCGCGTTCGCCGGGCTGTTCGCGTACATCTCGGGGTCGTCCTTCGTGTTCCAGGACGTCTTCGGCGTCTCGGCCACCGTGTTCAGCGTGCTCTTCGGGGTGAACGCGCTCGCGCTGGTGGCCACCGGCCAGGTCAACGCCCGGCTGCTCGACCGGTTCAGCCCGCGCCGGCTGCTGGTCACCACGCTTGTGGTCGGCCTGGTCACCGCCGTCGGCGTACTGACCGGCGCGCTCGCCGGCAGCCTCGCCGTCACGGCGGTGGCGCTGTTCGCGTTCGTCGGCTCGCTGGGCATGGTGATGCCGAACAGCACCGCGCTGGCGTTGGACGCGCACGCCCGGCACGCCGGCACCGCCGCCGCGCTGATGGGCGGGATCCAGTCGGTGGTCGGCGCGCTCGCCGCGCCGTTGGTCGGCCTGGGCGGCGAGGGCAGCGCGCTGCCGATGGCCGCCGTCCTGGCCGGCGCCGCCACCCTCTCCCTGACCGCCGTCCTCACCCTCACCCGCCGCTGACCCTCGGCGCCCGGCGCCGCGGCCCGACGCCCGGCGCCGCGGCTCGGCGTCAACAGGGGGCCCCGCCTCTACCGAAGGCGTTGAAAGGGGGCCCCGCCTTTCACGCGAAGCGGGCGGAGACGGCGGCGCGGGTGGGCATCGCGGTGGCGCCGCCGGGTGACTCGCACACCAGGCCGGCGACCCGTAGCGCGAACGCCACCCGCTCCCGCCAGCCGGCCGCGTCGACCGGCTCGCCGGTGGCGAGCAGCTCGGCCACCAACGCGCCCATCACCGAGTCGCCCGCGCCGGTGGCGTCCACCGCGTCGACCTTCGGCGCCGGCACGCGCACCACGTCGTCGGCGGCCGCGACCAGCGCGCCGTCCGCGCCGAGCGTGACCACCACGGTGGCCGCGCCCAGCTCCCGCAGGTACGCGGCGACACCCTCGACCGGCTCGTCCGGGTAGAGCACCCGGGCGTCCGCGCTGCTCAGCTTGACCAGGTGCGCCGCGCCGGCGAACTCGGCGACCACGGCCCGCAGCGCGTCCAGCGCGCCGGGCGCGGTGAGCAGGCTGGGGCGCACGTTCGGGTCGAACACCCGCAGCCCGCCGGCGATCGACCAGGCCCGGCGGGCGGCGGCCAGCACCGGCGGGTCGAGCAGCACGATCGAGCCGCAGTAGAGCACGTCCGCGCCCTCGACCAGCGCCACGTCCAGGTCGTCCGGCCCGAGCAGGGCGTACGAGCGCGGCTCGCCGTAGAAGCGGAACTCCGGCTCCGGGCCGGCGAAGGTGGCCACGGCCAGCGCGGTCGGGGCCGGCGCCGTCACCGTCCCGGCCACGCCCACCCCGGCGGCGGTGAGGAAGGCGCGGATCCGGCCGGCGAGCGCGTCGTCGCCGAGCGACCCGACGAACTGCGCCTCACCGCCGAGGCGGGCGATCGCCACCGACACGTTGAGCGGCCCGCCGCCGATGGCCTGCCGGTAGACGGGTTCCCCGTCGTGCTCGGCGTCGAGCAGGTCGACCAACGCCTCGCCGAGCACCACCGCGTACCCCATCCTGGCTCCCCTCGTTGTCCTCCCCCGATCCTGGCGCATGGGGCGGGGCGACGTGACGGGACCCGGGGACATCGACCGGCGGCTATTGCGCGTGGCGGCCGGACGTGATGGGATGGCGCTACCGGGAGGGCGCGGGGGCTGCCGCGTCGCCGGGTCGAGCCGACGCGAGGGCATTTACGGTCCGTGGCACGGACCGCAGGCGGTGCGCGCCCCCCGACGGCCCCGGCCGCACGCCGACCGCCGGGCGCGGGCACCGCGATGATCGCATCCGCTCGTCGCAGCGGGGCGGGCCGAACCGGGCCACGCTCCGCGAGTCAGGAGATCCCCGTGCACCGATCCCGTACGGCCGCGCTCGTCACCGCGGCCCTCACCCTGGCCGTGGGCGCGTTCGCCCTGGCCTCCGGGCCCGACCCGGCCGCCGCGCACGGCGCGGCGATGACGCCGGGCGCCCGCACCTACCTGTGTTGGAAGGACGGTCTCACCGGGAGCGGTGAGATCCGGCCGAACAACCCGGCCTGCGCGTCGGCGGTGGCCCAGAACGGGGCGAACTCGCTCTACAACTGGTTCAGCGTGCTGCGCTCCGACGCGGGCGGCCGGACCACCGGGTTCATCCCGGACGGCAAGCTGTGCAGTGGCGGCAACCCGAACTTCAGCGGCTACGACGCGGCCCGCAACGACTGGCCGGTCACGCACCTGACGGCCGGGCGGTCGATGGAGTTCCGCTACAGCAACTGGGCCCACCACCCGGGCACGTTCTACTTCTACGTGACCAAGGACAGTTGGAGCCCGACCCGGGCGCTGGCCTGGAGCGACCTGGAGGAGCAGCCGTTCCTGCAGGTGACCAACCCGCCGCAGAGCGGCGCGGTGGGCACCAACGACGGCCACTACTACTTCACCGGTAACCTGCCGAGCAACAAGAGCGGCCGGCACATCATCTACTCGCGCTGGGTCCGCTCGGACAGCCAGGAGAACTTCTTCGGCTGCTCGGACGTGACGTTCGACGGCGGCAACGGCGAGGTGACCGGGATCGGCTCGGGCGGCAACCCCTCGCCGACGCCCACCAACCCGACCCCGACGCCGACCAACCCCACGCCGACGCCGACCAACCCGACGCCGACGCCCACCTCGTCGCCGACCACGCCGCCGCCCGCCGGTGGCAACTGCATGGCGGTCTACAAGGTGGTCAGCGCCTGGGGCGGTGGCTTCCAGGGCGAGGTCATGATCATGAACCACAGCACCCGGACGTACTCCGGGTGGACCGCGAGCTGGACCTGGCCGAGCGGCCAGACCATCAACCAGGTGTGGAACGGCACGCTGAGCGGCAGCGGGGCGTCGGTGACGGTCACCAACGCCGCCTACAACGGCAGCGTCGCACCGGAGGGCACCACCACGTTCGGCTTCACCGCGAACATCTCCGGCCAGAACACGCTACCCACGGTCACCTGCACCGGCAGGTGACCCCGAACTGAGAAGGGCCCCCGGCAGCACGTCGGGGGCCCTTCGTCGCGCTCCGGGTCAGCGGACCATGCTGCCCACGACCGGCTTGGTGAGCAGCGCGGACTGGTTGCGCTGGATGCCCGGGTCGAGCGTCTTCGCCACGAAGATGGCGTGCCAGATGCAGAAGATCAGCACGGTCCACACCTTGCGGGAGTGGTCGGCCTCCTCCCGCTTGTGCTCCTCCAGCAGTCGCATCGCGTACGACAGGTCGATCAGGTCGCCGGCGCCCGAGGTGGACAGCACGTGCCGGGCCCACTCGTACATCTCGCCGCGCAGCCAGACCCGGGTCGGGGTCGGGAAGCCCAGCTTCTTGCGGTTCACGATGGCCGGCGGCACCACACCCTGCAGCGCCTGCCGCATGGCGTACTTGGTGGCCTCGGAGCGGGGCGGCAGCTTCAGGTCGACCGGGATGCCGGCGGCGACGTTGAACACCTCCCGGTCCAGGAACGGCACCCGGACCTCCAGCGAGTGCGCCATCGAGATCCGGTCCGCCTTGACCAGGATGTCGCCGCGCAGCCAGGTGTAGAGGTCGACGTACTGCATCTTGGTGACGTCGTCCAGCTCGGTGCACTCGGCGTAGATCGGCGCGGTCACGTCCGTGTAGCGCACCGAGGGGTCGTAGCGGCGCAGCAGGTGCTGCTTCTCCTCCTCGGTGAACATCCGGGCGTTGCCGTAGTAGCGCTGCTCGATCGGGGTGGTGCCGCGCTCCAGGAAGCTCTTCCCCTTGACCCCCTGCGGGATCGCCTTGGAGACCGCGCGCAGGCCCTTCTGCACGCCGTCCGGCAGGCCGTTGACCGAACTCAGCGACAGCGGCTCGCGGTAGATCGTGTAGCCGCCGAAGAACTCGTCCGCACCCTCGCCGGAGAGCACCACGGTGACGTGCTCGGCGGCCTTCTTCGCCACGAAGTAAAGCGGCACCAGGGCCGGATCGGCGACCGGGTCGTCCAGGTGCCAGACGATCTTCGGCAGCGCGTCGATCATGTCCTGCGGCCCGATCTTGGTCGGGATCGTGGTCACGTCGAGGTGCCGGGCCGAGTCCTGGGCCACGTCGATCTCGGAGTAGCCGGGCACGTCGTAGCCGACGGTGAAGGTGAGGATGTTCGGGTTGAACTCGCGGGCCAGCGCCACCACGGCGGTGGAGTCGATGCCGCTGGACAGGAACGAGCCGACCGGCACGTCCGAGCGCATGTGCATCCGGACGCTCTCCCGCAGCGTCTCCCGGATCTCGTGGTAGAGCTTCTGCTCGTCGGCGACCGGGGCGGGCCGGAACACCGGCCGGTACCAGCGGCGCACGTCGATCCGGCCGTCCGGGCTCCAGGTCAGGTACTCCCCCGACCCGATCCGGCTGATCCCCTTGTGCAGCGTGCCCGGCTCCGGGACGTACTGCAGGGTCAGGTAGTGGCTGAGGCTCGCGGTGTCGATCCCCGCGTCGCCCTGGTAGGCGGAGTGCGCGAACGGCAGCAGCGCCTTCTTCTCCGAGGCGAGGTAGAGGCCGTCGTGGGTCTGGAGGTAGTGCAGCGGCTTGATGCCGAAGTAGTCCCGGGCGCCGAACGCCCGCCGCTCCTGCCGGTCCCAGATCACGAACGCGAACATGCCGCGCAGCTTGGTGAGCACCTGCTCACCCCAGTAGTGGTAGCCGGCGACGATCACCTCACCGTCGCCGTTCGTGGCGAACTGGGCGCCGAAGTCGCGGATCAGCTCGTCGCGCAGCTCGATGTAGTTGTAAATCTCACCGTTGAAGGTGAGCAGGTAGCGCCCGCCGGCGTAGGGCAGGGGCTCGTGGCTGAGCGCCACGTCGATGATCGCCAGCCGCTTGTGCGCGAAAACGCCGTCCGCGTACCGGCCGGAGGCGTCGCCGACCACCTCGACCCCGGTCTCGTCCGGGCCACGGTGGTGCAGGCACTCCAGTGCGCCGGCGATGTGGTCGCGGTGGGCGGCGGCGTCGCCGCGCGCGCTGAAGAAGGCCAGGAGTCCGCACATGACGGCCATCTTTCCACGCGCCGGAAGCCGCCGTCGCGGCACCGCAGGCACTCCCCGCTCCCGTGCGCGCGGTACCGTCGGGACCAGCGACGAGGCTCAGGGAGGGCGGATCATGGCCGAGGAGCGGACGCAGCAGGGCAAGCCGGCGGACGGCACGGAATCGCACGATCCGGACTTCCCGGAGGCGTTCCTGTCGTTCATGCGGCAGGGCTGGCGGGACACCGAGCTGCCGGTCGCGCCGCGCCCGGAGGTGCCCAACCACGCGAAGCGGCGGGCCGCGGTGGCCGAGGCCTTCCCGGGTGAGACGCTGGTCATCCCCACCGGGAACGAGAAGGTCCGCGCCAACGACACCGACCACCGGTTCCGGCCGGGCAGCGACTTCGCGTACCTGACCGGCGACCTGGAGCCCGACAGCGTCCTCGTGCTGCGCCCGGGCGGCGAGGCCACGCTCTACATGCGGCCCCGGTCGTCGCGGGCGACCGACGAGTTCTTCCGCAGCCGCCACGGTGAGCTGTGGGTGGGCCGCCGGCCGACGTTGCGCGAGAAGTCGACCGAGCTGGGCCTGCCGACGGCCGACCTGGACGAGTTGGACGCGGCGCTGGCCGATCTGGCCCCGGGGCGGACCCGGGTGCTGCGCGGCTTCGACGCCCGGGTGGACGCCGCGGTGCGCCGCTACGACGGGCCGCGGGCCGAGGGACAGCCGGGTCGTGACCGGGAGCTGGCCATCGCGATCTCCGAGCTGAAGCTGGTCAAGGACGAGTGGGAGATCGCGCAGCTCCAGGAGGCGTGCGACGCCACGGTGCGCGGCTTCGAGGACGTGGCGCGGGCGCTGCCGGCCGACCGGGCGATCTCGGAGCGGCTGCTGGAAGGGCTGTTCGCGCTGCGGGCCCGGCACGACGGCAACGACGTCGGCTACGGCTCGATCGTCGGCGCCGGCGAGCACGCCACGATCCTGCACTGGGTGCACAACCACGGCGTCACCCGACCGGGCGACCTGCTGCTGATGGACATGGGCGTGGAGAACCGCAACCTCTACACCGCCGACGTCACCCGGGTGCTGCCGGTCGACGGCCGGTTCACCCCGCTGCAGCGCCAGGTCTACGACGCGGTCCACGCCGCCCAGCAGGCCGGCATCGACATGTGCAAGCCGGGGGTGGGCTTCCGCGACGTCCACCTGGCCTCGATGCGGGTGCTGGCCGAGGCGCTGAAGGATCTCGGGCTGCTGCCGGTGAGCGTGGACGAGGCGATGGATCCGGCCTCCACCGTCTACCGCCGCTGGACGCTGCACGGCACCAGCCACATGCTCGGCATCGACGTGCACGACTGCGCGAACGCCCGCAGGGAGACCTACCGCGACGGCCCGCTCGGCGAGGGCTACGTGCTGACCGTCGAGCCGGGCCTCTACTTCCAGCCGGAGGACGAGCTGGTCCCGGAGGAGCTGCGCGGCATCGGCGTCCGGATCGAGGACGACATCCTGGTCACCGCCGACGGCCCGGTGAACCTCTCGGCCGGGCTGCCGCGGGCTTCCCACGAGGTGGAGACCTGGCTGGCCGAGCAGCGCGAGGCGGGTCCGCGCCTGCCCGGCTGAGGCCCCGCGGGCCGTCCGATCCCTCGGCGGGCCCTCGTCGGCAACCGTGACGCCGTTCGCGTCCCGGGCCGGTGAGGGCCCGCCGTTTTTTCGCATTCCCGCGCCTTACGTGGGCTTTCTTCGGATACGTCATCCTCGTGAGGATCCTTCTCTTACGGTGTCGCTCAGAGGTCACAACCGTTTTGTGGCCTGTCGTACGGCCTGCGGCGGTACGACCCGTTTGAGAAGACACCGAGGGATGGACGGCGCGCATGTCCAACGACGAAACGACACCCGACGGCGGGGCGCCCGTGGTGGCCCCGCCGACGAGCAGGCGACGGGCGCTCTGGGTCGCCACCGGCGTGGCCGGGCTGACCGGCGTCGTCGGCCTGGCGGCGCTCGGGGGCCTCGCCGCCCGCGACGACAAGGCGGGCGACCCGGAGCGGGTGGCGGACAATCGCGCCGCCGCGCCGCAGAACGCCGGCGACTCCCACCGGGACGGCGGGAAGGGCGAGGACCGCGACGGCCGGGGGCAGGAGGGCCGGGACCGGGGCGAGTGGGGCGGCGAGTGGGGCGGCGAGGAGGACCACGGCAAGGCCCGTGAGATCCCGTGCGACGACGACGCCCTCGTCGACGCGCTCGAACTGGCCAACCGCGACCACGGCGGCACCTTGAAGCTCGCCGAGAACTGCACCTACGAACTCGGCGTCAAGGACCGCAAGGTCGGCGGCGGCCTGCCCGAGATCAAGCAGGACGTCACCATCAAGGGCAACGGCTCCACCATCAAGCGCGACGCCGAAGACACCTTCCGCATCTTCCGCGTCGTCGACGGCGGCCACCTCACCCTCAAGGACCTCACGGTCAAGGGTGGAAACGCGTCCGAGTTCACGTACCCGGGCCCGACGACGTCGGGCCCGGCGGACGGGGACAAGGAGCGGGGCGAGGGCGACGGCGGCGCGCTGCTGGTCGAGCGCGGCGGCAGCGCCCACCTGTCCAACGTCAAGCTCACCGAGAACAACGCCGAGCACAACGGCGGCGCGGTGGCCAACTTCGGCCGGGTGTGGCTGGACGAGAGCAAGGTCGTCAACAACCACGCCCAGCGCGACGGCGGCGGCATCTTCAACCGCGGCATCCTCAAGGTCGAGGAGTCCCACGTCGCCGACAACACCGCCGCGGGCAGCGGCGGCGGCATCGCCAACGGCAGCGACGAGCGGACCGAGAAAGGGCCGGTCGAACTCGGCGCCACCGGCGCCGGCAAGGGCGAGCACGGCAGGCACGACGCCGGCACCGTGGAGATCACCGGGGCCCGGGACGGCAAGGAGCCGTCGCCGAGCACGCTGTCGGACAACCGCGCCGGGAAGAACGGCGGCGGCCTGTTCAGCAGCGGCGGCTTCGTCACCGTCTCCTTCACCCACATCACCGGCAACACC
>NZ_JBICSL010000010.1:0-71337 GCF_043197045.1 Micromonospora sp. NPDC049282 | reverse complement strand
CACGAGGGCCACGTCAAGCTCGACGACGACTCCCTCATCAGCGACAACGACCCCACCAACTGCGCCAACACCGTCAAGGACTGCTTCAACTGATCCGACGGCCCGGGGTACGCACCGGCCCCCCTGCCACCAGTGGCAGGGGGGCCGGTCGTTCGTTCGTCGCGGGTCAGCTCTGGACGAAGACCGCCACGCTGCGCGCCGGGACGGTGAACGTGCCGGCCGTCCGGTCGAACGAGGCCGTCCGCAGCGCCGGGTCGGCCGAGTTCCGCAGCACCGGGTGCAGCGCCACGGCCGCCCCGCGCAGTCCGGCGACCGTCTGCTTCGCCGTCTCCGGGGTGGCGTTGAAGACGACCGTCACCGACTTCCACTTCCCGTCCAGCCCGCGGGCGTCCAGGGTCATGGTGAGGACGCCCGGCGTCTCCTTCTCCCCGGACAGCGGGAACGCGACCCGCTTCTGCACCTGCTCGGCGGTGGGCAGCCCGAACACCGGCGAGGACCGGCGGATGCGCAGCAGCTCCGCGTAGCGGGCGTCGGCCAGGTCGATCGCCGCGCAGCCCGGCACCAGCTTCGGATCGGCCAGCAGCGGCTTCGCGTACGGCCACTTGTCCTTGTTGTCCTGCTCCGGCGGCAGGCCGGCGCCGAATCCGTTGCCCTGGGCGCAGTCCCAGCGGATCTGGTTGAACCAGTCACCGGAGTTGAACGAGTTACGGTCCAGCGACTTCGACCGCAGCCGCTCCGAGCCGGCCGTCACGAACCCGGTCCCCTGCCCGAACGCGGTGGTCGACAGCGCGAGGACCTGCATCCGGGCCCGGTCCTGCGCCGAGGTCCCCTGCGGCAGCTTGTACGCCAGCGCGTCGTACAGGATCTCGTTGTCGTGCGCGTCGACGTACGTGACCGCCTCGCCCGGCGCGGCGGTGTAGCCGGCCGGGGCGCCGTTGTAGTCGACCTGCGCGCCGGTGACCCGCTTGCCGGAGCTGTCGGTGAACGAGTAGTCGCGCAGGTTGCCGGTCAGCCCCACCTTGATCAGGTCGTGGGCGTGCAGCAGCCGGGCCTTCTGCTCGGCCGTCGAGCCGTTGACCTCGTCGCCGTTCGGGTCGGTGAACAGGCCGGAGGCGAAGCCCTGCACCCGCGGGTTGGCGTCGAACGGGCCGCCGCCACGGACCGCGTCGCGGAGCCGGTCGTTGAACGTGCCGATGCCGGTGCCGGCCATGTTCGCCTGGGTGGCCTGCGTGAACCGGGCGTCGTCGGCGACCTCGCCGAAGTTCCAGCCCTCGCCGTAGAGCATGATGCGGCGGCCGTCCACCCCGTCGCGGGCGAGCGTGAGCTTGTCCAGCGCGGCTCGTACGGCCAGGATGTTCGCCTTCGGGTGGTGACCCATCAGGTCGAACCGGAAGCCGTCCACCTTGTACGTCCTGGCCCAGGTGACAAGCGAGTCCACCACGAGCTTGCCCATCATGGCGTGCTCCGGGGCGGTGTTGGCGCAGCAGGTCGAGTTGGCGACCGTGCCGTCGTCCAACAGCCGGTGGTAGTAGCCCGGCACCACCTGGTCGAGCACCGACTTCGGATCGGTGCCGGCGGCCGAGGTGTGGTTGTAGACCACGTCCATGACCACCCGCAGGCCGGCCTGGTTCACCCCGGCGACCATCTGCCGGAACTCGGTGGTGCGCTTCGCGCCGTTCGGGTCGACCGCGTAGCCGCCCTCCGGCACGGTGTAGTGCAGCGGGTCGTACCCCCAGTTGTAGCCGTCCTTGTCGGCCACCGCCGCGACGCACTTCTGCTGCTGGTCCGAATCCGGCGGCAGTTTCGCCAGGTCGCAGGCCGGCTGAGCCTGGTCGGCCCGCTTCTCTTCGATGGTGGCGAAGTCGAACGCCGGCAGCAGGTGCAGGTAGTTGACGCCGGCGTCGCCGAGCGCCCGCAGGTGCTTCATCCCGGCGGTGTTCGGGTCGGTGAACGCGAGGTAGGTGCCCCGCTTCTCGATCGGCACGGTGGTGTCGGCGATGGAGAAGTCACGCACCGACAGCTCGGAGATCTGCGCCTTCGACGCCGGCGCCGCGGCCGGCTTGCGCAGCTTCGCCCAGCCGGCCGGCGCCAGCGCCGGGTCGGTCAGGTCGACGATCTGGCTGTGCGTGGAGTTCGGCGCGAGCGCCACCGAGTACGGGTCGGTCACCGACGCGGTGACGACCTTCTGCGCCGCCGGCTGCCAGGCCTCGACCTGGTAGCGGTAGTAGCGACCGGTCCACGACGTGGTGCCGCGCACCGACCAGACGCCGGTGCGGTCGTTGCGGCTCATCGCCACCGTGCTCGGCTGCGCGGTCGGCGAGTCGAACAGTTGCAGCGACACCTTCCGCGCGGTCGGCGCCCACACGGCGAGGGTGGGCACCCGGCCGGCGAACGTCGGGCCGAGCTTCGCCGAGGTGGCGGCCGGGTAGACGTCGTCGAGCACGCCGGGGATCTGCACGCCGGTGGCACGCAGCAGCGCGCCCTCGGCGTCCCGCTCGGTCACCACGAGCTGCCCGCGCAGCGCCGCCGGCACCTTGGCCAGGTCGGCGCGGTCCAGCGAGAAGGCGTGATGGGCCCAGAGCTGGGGGTACGCCTGCCGTTGCGCCTCGGTCAGCCCGTTGCGCTGCGCCCGCAGCGGCAGTGTGGTGTACGTGCCGGTCAGCTCGCCGTCGGCGATGCCGATGCCGCCGGCCGGGGCGGCGACGAGCGCGTACCGCCTGCCGTCGGTCGCTCCGGTGGCCCAGGCGACGGTGGACCTGTCGATCCACTGCGCCTTCTGCTTGGTGAGGTCGACGTCGGTGGCGGCCCCGGAGCTGGTCGCCGGCAGCAGCCGGCCCTTGACGCCGGCCAGCAGCCACACCTCGTGCCCGACGGCCAGGTCGAGCCGCTGGTCGTCCGGCTGGTCCTTCTCGTCCCCCTTGTGGAGGATGTAGCTCAGCCCGGTCGCGCCGGCGGCGAGGGGAACCCGGAACACCGCGCCGTACGCGTCGATCTTCTCCGGCTTGAGCGGGGCCGCCCAGTCGGTCGGGTTGGCCGCGCCGTCCCACAGGTGCAGGCCCCAGCCGTCGTAGTTGCCGTCGGCCTTGCGCCAGTGGATGACCGCGGTGCCCTGGTCGACCGGTGGGTCCGGCTCGCCGGTGGCGGCCTGGCGGGTCGGGTAGAGCGTCGGGTCGCCCTGCTTGACCCAGACCTCGCCGGTCTGCGTCACGTCGACGGTGCGGTCGTTCGCCACGTCCTTGTTGCCGTCGGAGTCGACCACGAGGAAGCCGACGGACTTCGCGCCGGGCTTGAGCTTCACCCAGGCGAACCGACCGAACGAGTCCTCGCCGGCGAACGGCTGCCCCTTGGGCCACTCGGTGGCGTACGCCGGGTCGATGTCGCCCCAGGCGTAGAGCCCCCAGTCGGCGTACCCGCCGGCCGGGCGCTGGTAGTGCACGACCGCCCAGTCCCGCGACGCGCCCTGCGCCGGGGTGCCGACCGTGCCGGTGGTGCGGGCGGTGGCGGTGCGGCCCCTGCCGTCGCGGACCACCGCCTTGTATTCGAGGGTCGTGCCTCCGGGCAGGCCGGTCAGGTCGTGGTGGACCGTGTACGGCGCGCGGTCGGCGCTGCCCAGCAGCGTCCACTTCCCGCCGGGCACCCGGGCGGCGAACGTGACGGTGGCGAGCGGGTCGCCGGTGACCTGGGCGGTGACAGCGGTCGTGGTGGCGACCGGGGCGGCGCCCGGCTCGGTGAGCGTGAGGGTCGGGGCCGCGCCGGGCTGCGGGATCGCCCGGTCGGCCTTGAGCACCACGGCCGACATGGCCGGCACGGTGACGCTCAGCTTGCCGTCGGCGCCGGCCGTCGCGGTCGAGGCGCCGCCGTAGATGCCGGTGAAGCGGGCGCCGGCCGACCAGGTGTCCACGGTGACAGTCTGCGGGGTCGAGGCGTTGTTCACCGCCGCGACGTGTTCCACCCGCTCGGTCTTCAGGACCCGGGAGAACGCGAACACGCCCGGGCCGTCGGCGGCGTACCGGGTGACCTGGACGCCGTCGCGCAGCGCGGGGTGCGAGGCGCGGAGCTTGCCCAGCTCGGCGATGGTCCGGTAGAGCGGGTGGCGGGTGTCGTACTGGTCGACGGCGTGGGTGCGGGTGGTGCCGATCAGGTCGTCGTCGAGGTAGTCGGCGGTCCGCGAGGCGAACATGTCCTGGCGGGCGTCCTTGTCCCCGCCGGGGCCGGTGAAGCCCTGCTCGTCGCCGGAGTAGACCACCGGCTGGCCGCGGGTGAGGAACATCAGCTGGTGGGCGAGCTGGTCGCGGCGCAGCTGGGTGGCGTCGTCACCGCCGGCCGCGGCGATGAACGAGCCGATCCGGCCCATGTCGTGGTTGCCGAGGAACGTGGTGAGCCGGTTCGCGTCGGTGTCCCGGGCGGAGTAGAGGTCGTCCTTGGCGTACACGTCGGCGAGCGCCTTGGCCGAGCCGTCGGTGGCGGTGTATCCGCGCGCGGCCTCCTGGAACGAGAAGTCGAGCGTGGCGGGCAGGCCGCCCTGCCGCACGTACGTCGACTCGATCGCCTGGTCGGCGCTGTAGACCTCGCCGAACATGAAGAAGTCCTTCTTGCCGGCCTTGGCCGCGGCGGCGTCGATGCCCCGGGTGAACTGCGGCCAGAAGTCGAGGTTGGTGTGCTTGACCGTGTCGAGGCGGAAACCGTCGACGCCGGCGTGGGCGATCCACTGGCCGTAGATGTCGGTCATGCCCCGGACCACCTCGGGACGCTCGGTCCACAGGTCGTCGAGGCCGAAGAAGTCGCCGTACTCGCTGTTCTCCCCGGCGAAGGTGGAGTCACCGCGGTTGTGGTACATGGTCGGGTCGTTGAGCCACGCCGGGACCTTGGCCTTCGCGTCGGCCGGGCCGGCGAAGGTCGGGGTGTACGGGAACGACTTGGAGTTCACCGCGGGGAATTTCCGGGTGCCGTCGGCGTAGTTGCGGTCCTCGAACGCCCGCCCCTGCGCGTCGGAGTAGGGGGCGGTTTTCTTGTCCACGTAGCCGTACCTGTCCTCCGCGTAGCGGATGATGTCGGCGGTGTGGTTGACGATGATGTCGAGGTAGACCTTGATGCCGCGCCGGTGCGCGAGGTCGACCAGCTTCTTCAGCTCGGCGTTGCTGCCGAAGTGCGGGTCGACCTGGGTGAAGTCGGTGATCCAGTAGCCGTGGTAGCCGGCCGAGACGTCGGCGCCGGTGCCCTGCACGGGCCGGTTCTTGAAGATCGGGGCGAGCCAGATGGCGGTGGTGCCCATCTGCTGGATGTAGTCCATCTTGTCGATGACGCCCTTGAGGTCACCGCCGTGGTAGAAGCCCTTGTCCGCAGGGTCCAGGCCGGTGGTGAGCCGGTCTCCGGTCAGCCCGCCGGTGTCGTTGCGCCTGTCGCCGTTGGCGAAGCGGTCCGGCAGCACGAAGTAGAACTGCTCCGCCTTCGCCGTGTTGCTCCCGGCCTTGAGCAGCGCCTCGGCGGAGGGCTCCCGGCTCCACTGGGGGGCGTTGCCGGCGGCCAGGACGTCGGGGGTGGCGGCGCGCTCGGCGCCATCGGCGCCCAGCTGGTGCAGGGCCGTCGGCACGCCGACGAGGGCCGTCGGCGTGCCGACGAGGGCCACCGGCACGCCGACGAGGGTGAGGACGAGGGAGGAGACCAGGGCGAGCAACGCCTTGGGGGATATCGGCGTCGGTTTCATCGACGGCCTTTCTCTGGTCGCTGATTCGCCCGCACGCTAGCTCTTGCCGAAACATTCTGCAATACCTTGCAAACAGCGTCGTAACACGGCAGTCATCTTGCAAAATCCGGTGCCAGCACCCCCCGCCGCCGCTGCGGGTCGGCTCAGAAACCGGCGCAGGTCGCGCCGTCGACCGTGCAGGCGTCCGGCCGGGTGGTGCCGGTCCGCTCGAAGTGGAAGCGCACCGGCACCGACGCGCCCGCGGCCAGGTCGACGCCGCTGCGGTAGGTGAAGACCCGGCCGTCGAAGCCGAACGGGCCCTGCTCGGCCCCCTCCACCCAGGCGGTGACCAACCGGCCGCGCGGGAAGGTCAGTCGCACCGTCCAGCCCTGCGCGGAGCGGCCGGCGTTGACCAGCAGCACCTCGCCGATGAAGCCGCCGTCGAAGGTGCTCACCACCCCGTACCGCCCGGTCACCGCGGACGGCGGGGCCGGCGCCGCGGGCGGCGGCGCGGACGGAGCGGGTCGGACGTCGCCGCGCGGACCGCCGGTCGACGCGGCCGGCGTCGGCCGGGCGGGCAGCACGGTCGACCTGGGCGACAGCCCGGGCGCCACCGGGCGCGCCGCCGTGCCCGGCGCCCCACCGGTGGCGACGGGCGTGGTGGCCGGCACCACCGGGAGAACCGGCAACGACATGGCCGGGTCCGTCGGTCCCTGCGCCGGGAACGCCCGCCGCCCCCGCACCGAGCCGAGCGCCACCACCAGCAGCACCACCATCACGACCACGCCGACGGCGACGAGGATCCAGGGTGACGAGGTGATGGCGGACCCGGGCGACGGGGCGGCACGACGCGTACGGGACATGTTCCTCCTGTCGGCGGGCGAGGAACGCCCGGCTGCCCTCCCCCGTCGGCGGACTGCGCCAGCCTAGCCAGCGACACCGGCCTGCGGCGAGCGATCCGTGCGGATCTGACCCGCGGCTCAACAACCTGATAAGTTGCACGCCGATCGATGACCACAATGGCTCGTGCAGCGGCAGAACGGGTGGCCAATGACTGAGTGGCAGGGCAACATCCGACGTGCGTCCACCGCGGACCACGCCGTCGTGACCGGGATCCTCGCCGAGGCGTTCATGCGCGACCCGGTGAGCGGCTGGATCTTCCCGGCGGACGACCACCGGGCGCGGGTCCACCCCGCGTTCTTCGGGCCGTTCGTCGCGCTGGCGCTGCGGACCGGCGAGGTCCACGTGGCCGGCGACGGGCTGGGCGCCACCCTCTGGCTCCCGGTCGGCGGCGACCACGACGGCGACGACGGCGAGGAGCTCGCCGAGCTGGAGGCCGCGATCGGCCCGGAGGCGATGAAACGGTTCGCCGTGCTCGACGAGCTGATGGCCGCGAACCACCCCGGCGAGCCGCACTGGTACCTGCCGTTCATCGCGGTGCACCCCGACCACCACGGCACGGGCGTGGGCTCGGCGCTGCTGCGCGACAAGCTGACCGAGTTGGATCAGTCCGGTACGGCCGCCTACCTGGAGGCCAGCTCACCCCGCAACGCCGCGCTCTACGAGCGGCTCGGCTTCCGGCGACGCGCGGTCACGCTGGACCTGCCGGGTGGACCCAGCCTCTACCCGATGTGGCGCCAACCCGCCTGAGACGGCGTCCGTCCCGCCCCGGTTCCGCCGGGGCGGGACGTCACCGGCGTACCGTCGTGGTGCTGAC
This sequence comes from Micromonospora sp. NPDC049282, assembly GCF_043197045.1. Classification (NCBI taxonomy): domain Bacteria; kingdom Bacillati; phylum Actinomycetota; class Actinomycetes; order Micromonosporales; family Micromonosporaceae; genus Micromonospora; species Micromonospora sp. NPDC049282. The sequence goes on along the minus strand of NZ_JBICSL010000010.1, from coordinate 63,937 downwards.
GTCGAGCGCGCCCACCACCGCGGCCAGCAGGCCTTCGAGCTGCGCCGGCAGGAAGCGGCGGCAGTCCCGCATCCGGCCGCCGACCTGCGGGTCGAAGATGTGGGCGGCGAGCCCGACCGCCTCGCCGAGACTCGCCAACAGCAGCGTCCCCGGGTCCAGCTCGGCCGGGGACGAGTGCATCAGCATCGCGGTCAACCGGACCCGCGGCGAGGCCGCCTGGTTCGGGTCGATGGCCGGCCAGCGCACCTGGCGGCCGATCAGCTTGCCCTGCTCCCGGCGGAGAACGCCAGCGGTGACCAGCCGGGTGCCGACCCGCTCGTTGATGTTCAACTGGGTCCGCAGGTAACGGATCCACAGCCGGGCGGGATGCGCGCCCTCGCGACGCAGGATCTCGGTGATCAGCAGGTCGGTCAGCGGCTCCTGCCAGAGCCGCGGGTCGACCGCCGCGAGGCCGCCGCCGTCGAGGGCGATCCGCCCCTCGAACATCAATTCGGCGAGCGCGGCACCGGCCAGCCCGCACTCCAGCCGGTCGACGGCGACGTGCGGCTTACCGGTGAACTCGTCGTGTCCGATGAGGAACAGCGCATCGGCGAGCCGGTACGTGGCTTGTGCCCCGGGGTAGGTCATGGTCCATCCTCGAACGGTGGCCGTGATCGTCGACACGGGACGGTACGGCATGACCACGCACAGCTCAATTCCGGTCGATCATGCGCGCCCCAATCGATATCGAAGTGGGGTTGTCACGATCCGTGATCACCAATAACCTGCTTCAGGCTGTTCCGAAGTAGACACCCAAACCCCTTCCCCCTCCCCCTGGAGAAGCCTTGTCCTCCGATCCGTTCTTCTCCGACGGTGGGCTGCGCCGTGGCCGTCTCGGCACCGCCCACCTCGTCTTCTTCACCGTCGCCGCGTCGGCTCCGCTGACCGTTCTCGGCGGCGGCGTCACCACCATGTACGCCGTCAGCGGCAACGTCGGCGCCGCGCTGGGCTACGTGCTGCTCGCGGCCGTCCTCGCCGTCTTCGCCACCGGCTACGCCGCGATGAGCCGGTACGTCGCGAACGCCGGCGCGTTCTACGCGTACATCGCCAACGGCCTCGGCCGGGCCGGCGGGGTGGCCGGCTCGGCGGTCGCGCTGGCCGCGTACAACGCGATCCAGATCGGCCTCTACGGGCTGTTCGGCGCGATCATGAAGGACTTCATGACGGCGAAGGCCGGGCTCACCCTCGACTGGTGGGTCTGGGCGCTGCTGGCCTGGGTCTTCATCGGCCTGCTCGGCGTGCTGCGCATCGACCTGAACGCCAGCGTGCTCGCGGTGCTCCTCGTCCTCGAGTGCGTGGCGGTGCTGATCTTCGACCTGGTCGCGTTCGCCCACCCGGCCGGCGGCAGCGTCACCACCGCCGGCATCAGCCCCGGTCACCTGTTCGGGGCCGGGTTCGGCGCCGTGCTCGCGTTCACCATCGCCTCGTTCACCGGCTTCGAGAGCGGCGCGATCTACAGCGAGGAGGTCAAGGACCCGCGGCGCACCGTGGCCCGGGCCACCTACATCGCGGTCGCGTTCACCGGCCTGTTCTACGCCTTCTCCGCCTGGGCGCTCACCGTGCTGACCGGGCCGGAGAACGCGCCGCAGGCCAGCGCCGAGGCCGGCCCCGGCGTGATCTTCGGTGCCCTCGAGCAGTACTCCGGCGTGGTCGTCGCGGACATCGCGAACGTCCTGTTCATCACCAGCGTGCTGGCCGCCCTGCTGTCGTTCCACAACGGCGTGGCCCGCTACCTGTTCGCGCTCGGCCGGGAGAACGTCCTGCCCCGCTTCCTCGGCGCGACGTCCAGCCGCAGCGGCGCCCCGATCGCCGGCTCGCTGATGCAGAGCATCCTGGCCGTGGTGGTCTTCCTGGCGTTCGCGATGACCGGCCGCGACCCGGTCATCGACCTGTTCACCTGGCTGTCCGGCTCGGCCGCGGTCGGCGTGGTGCTGCTGATGACGCTCACCTCGGCCGCCGTCGTCGGCTTCTTCCGGGGCCGCAGCGGCCCGGAGTCGGCCTGGCAGCGGGCGATCGCACCGGCACTCGGCACCGTCCTGCTCACCGCCGTGCTGCTGGTGCTGCTGTTCAACTTCGACGCGCTGCTCGCGCCGGACACCGCGAGCTACCTGAAGTGGCTGCTCCCGGCGATCCCGGTGGTGGCCGGCGTGCTCGGCCTGATCTGGGGCGCGGTGCTGCGGACCAGCCGGCCGGACACCTACCGCCGGATCGGCCAGCTCGACGAGGAGGGCCTGCACGAGCCCGGCCTGCACTCGGCTCCCGAGGCCGACCGGTGGGCCGCCAGCCGCCGCTGACCAGGTAAGGCGGGGCCCCTTCTCAACGCATTGGGTAGAGAAGGGGCCCCCGCTCAACCCGGGCGGCGGGTCAGGCGGTGCGGATGACGGTGCAGATGGCCGGGCCCTCGTCGGTGGCACGCAGCAGGTAACGGTAGCGCTCGCCGGGCACCGCACGGCCCTGGCTGTCCAGGAACTCCCACCGCACGGCAACCTCGGTGAGCAGCGCGGAGACCTGCTGCACGTCCTCGATCTGCGCGTTCGCGGCGATCAGCTTCCGCTCCTGGTAGTCGGGCGCGGCGCCGACGAAGCTCAGCGCCACCGCCGCCGGCGAGGTGAACGAGAAGCTGTAGGTGTCCGCGACCACCAACCCGGGCAGGGCGTAGCAGCCGGCGATGGCCGGCACGTCGGCGCTGGTCAGCGCCACTCCGTACCGGTCGAAGAAGTCGGTGAGCGTGTCGAGATCGGTGGAAGCCGTCACGGGGCTTCCATTACCGGCCCGCCACCTCGGCAAACCTGGTCAGCGCGGTGGGATGTGGACCTCGATCTCCGCACCGAGCTGGGCGCCGCCGGTCAGCGGCAGGTCGTCGCCGCTCCAGAACCGTCCCGGGTCGTACCAGTTGGGCCGCCGCCCGGCCGGCAGCAGCCCCATCGCCTCGTAGGTCACCGCCACCACCTCGGCGCAGTACGCCGTCTCCAGCGCCCGGTCGCGCTCCGCCCTCCCACCGTCGTCCGACGTCCGGTCGCGCGCCGCCCTCCCAGCGTCGTCCGGCGTCCGGCCGCTGTCCGGCGTGGACGGCCGACGGCGCACCTGCGGCACCCGGCCCCGGGCCCAGCGCCAGGCGAGCTGCGCGGTGGACGGGAACGGCGTGCCGTCGAGGCGCGCCACGGTACGCAGCACCGCCTCCTCCATGGCGACGTCGGCCGGCGGTTCGAGCTGGCGAAGCCAGCCGCGTTGGCCGTACCTGTTGGCCCACACGCAGACCGCGTCGCGCAGGTCGTGCAGCTGCACGCCGCGCTGGCGGCTGCCGGTCCACATGTCCGGCAGCGAGCGGCCCAGCTCGGCATGCCACATCAGCGGCGGCATGTCGTCAAGCACCACCGCCATGCCCACGTGGTTGACCGGACTGTTTGTGGTGAACTGGATGGCGCGGTCGGGCACGCTGCGCCCGCGGAACACCCACAGGTCGCCGGTGCGGGTCAGCTCCACGGCCTCGTCCAGGCTGATGCTCATGGAGGACTACCCTAAGCCGATGCGGCAACGGATGCGGTGGTGGAAACTGCTCGGCCTGGCCGGCCTCGCCGGTGTGGCGGCGACGGGCGTGGTGGTGGCCCGGGCGGAACGGCAGCGCCGGGCGTACACCCCGGAGGAGATCCGGGACCGGCTGCGCGAGCGGCACGCGAAGGCCTCGTCCTCCTGATCTTCGACGTCACGGGGCGGCGCGCGATGACGCGCTGCCCTAGCATCGCCCTGATGCGAAACAGTTTCTGGGAGACACAGTTTGTCCTCGACCCGCCGCCCGCCCCGGTGGAACGGCACGGCGACGTCGACCTGCACCTGCCGGCGGGCGACGGCCGCCACCCCGCGGTCGTGGTGGTGCACGGCGTTCCCGGTCCGCCGGACGCGCCCGACGCGCGGGACTGGCCGCTCTACCGTGGCTACGGCGCGCTGCTCGCCGAACGCGGCGTGGTGGCCGCGATCCCCCGGCTCTCCGTGGCGAGCCCCGACGACCTGACCGTGGTCGCCACCCGCATCGCCGGGACGGCCGACCTGCTCCGCGCCGACCCCCGCGTGGACCCCGGCCGGCTGGCGCTCTGGTTCTTCTCCGGCGCCGGCCTGCTGCTCGGCGACTGGCTCCGCGACCCGCCCGGCTGGCTGCGCGGCCTCGCCGCGACGTACCCGCTGCTGGCGCCCCTGGCCGAATGGCCGCCGATCGACCCGCGCTTCCACCCGCTCGACGCGCTCGCGGCAGGCGGGGTCGACCCGCCGCCGCTCGTGCTGACCCGGGCCGGGCGGGACCGACCCGAGGTCGCCGCCGGCGTCACGGCGTTCACGGCCGCCGCGCCCCGGCACGGACTGCCGCTGCACGTGGTCGACGTGCCGAACGGGCAGCACGGGTTCGACGCCCTGGACCACAGCGAGGAGTCGCGCGCCGCCGTGCGTGCCGCCCGCGACGCGCTCCTCGACCTGCTCACCGCCCCCTGACCGACTCCAGGTCGCCGTGGTGGCGGTGTCCTGGCACGTCCGATCCCGCCGCGAAAGGGCCCGACCCCACCGGCGGGGTCGGGCCCTTTCTCAACGCTCGGTCGCGCCGACCGGCTCGGCCTGGTCGGACGTCTCGACCGGGGCCAGCCGCTTCGCGCGGCGGCGCAGCCACCAGGTGCTGGCCAGGCCGGCCAGCACGGCGAGCACCAGCCCGGCCCAGGAGATGTCCTTGAGCCAGTGCTCGGCCGCCCGCCCGACGTAGAACAGCAGGTAGGTCGTGCCGAACGCCCAGACCAGGCCGCCGGCCGCGTTCGCCACCAGGAACCGGCGGTACGGCACGTGCAGCGCCCCGGCCAGCGGGCCGGCGAGGATGCGCAGCAGCGCGACGAACCGCCCGAAGAAGACCGCCCACACGCCGTGGCGGGCGAAGCTCTGCTCGGCGCGGGCCAGGTGGGCCGGGCCGAGGTGCCTGGGGAAGCGCCGGCCGAGCCGTTCCAGCAGCGGCCGGCCACCGCGGCGGCCCACCGCGTACCCGATGGAGTCGCCGACGATCGCGCCGGTCGCGGCGGCGGCGGCCACCCACTCGGGCTGGACCACCCCGGTGGCGGCGAGCAGCGCGGAGCTGACCAGCACGATCTCGCCGGGCAGCGGGACGCCCATGCTCTCGACGCCGATCACCCCGGCGACGATCAGGTAGATCACGCCCGGGGGTAGCGCGGAGAGCCAGTGCTGAACGTCGACCACGCACCGACCCTACCCGCGCCGGCTCAGCCGGCGGGGGCCGTCACCGGTGCCAGGAACTCCAGCCGGTTGCCGTGCGGGTCGTGCGTGTGGAACCGCCGCATGCCGGGAATCTCGTCGTCACCCCAGGTCACGGCGTGCCCGGCGGCGTCGAGCCGGGCGGCGAGGTCGTCCAGGTCGGTGCGGACCAGCGCCGGGTGCGCCTTGCGGGCGGGGCGGAAGTCGTCCTCGACGCCGAGGTGCAGCTCGGCGTCGTACCCGGAGAACCAGCAACCACCGCGGGCGGCGAGGGCCGGCGGTTTGGACTTCTCGGTGAGGCCGAGCAGGCCGGCGTAGAAGGCTCGGGAGAGATCCTCGGAGCCGCGGGGGCAGGCGAGCAGGACGTGGTGGATCATGGTGGCACCTCCTCGTCCCGCAGCGTGGCACGAGGTTGCGCGGATAGCAAGACGGACGTACGGTTTTGTAGAGACCGACGTAGGTAAGTGTCGCCTAAGCACGGCGGCGCCCCGGTCGGTGCGACAAACTGCTCAGGACTACTCACGGGCGCTGGTGTGAAGGAGTACGACGTGGCGAGCCTCGACACCTTCGGTGCGAAGACCCAGCTACGCGTCGGAGACGCGAGCTACGAGATTTTCAGGATCGGCAAGGTTCCGGGGCACGACAGACTGCCCTACAGCCTGAAGATCCTGCTGGAGAACCTGCTGCGGACCGAGGACGGCGCGAACATCACGGCCGACCACATCCGGCAGCTCGGCGCGTGGGACCCCACCGCCGACCCGAGCGTGGAGATCCAGTTCACCCCGGCCCGGGTGCTGATGCAGGACTTCACCGGCGTGCCCTGCGTCGTCGACCTGGCCACCATGCGCGAGGCCGTCCGCGACCTCGGCGGCGACGCCACCAAGGTGAACCCGCTCGCCCCGGCCGAGCTGGTCATCGACCACTCCGTCATCGCCGACCTGTTCGGCCGCGAGGACGCGTTCGAGCGCAACGTCGAGCTGGAGTACGAGCGCAACAAGGAGCGCTACCAGTTCCTGCGCTGGGGCCAGAGCGCGTTCAACGAGTTCAAGGTCGTCCCGCCGGGCACCGGCATCGTGCACCAGGTCAACATCGAGTACCTGGCCCGCACGATCATGGAGCGCAACGGCCAGGCGTACCCGGACACCGTGGTCGGCACCGACTCGCACACCACGATGGTCAACGGCCTGGGCGTGCTGGGCTGGGGCGTCGGCGGCATCGAGGCCGAGGCCGCGATGCTCGGCCAGCCGGTCAGCATGCTGATCCCCCGGGTCGTCGGCTTCAAGCTTTCCGGTGAGATGCCGGCCGGCACCACCGCCACCGACCTGGTGCTGACCATCACCGAGATGCTGCGCAAGCACGGCGTGGTCGGCAAGTTCGTCGAGTTCTACGGTCCCGGCGTGAGCGCGGTGCCGCTGGCCAACCGCGCCACCATCGGCAACATGTCGCCGGAGTACGGCTCCACCGTGGCGATCTTCCCGATCGACGCCGAGACGATCCGCTACCTGGAGCTGACCGGCCGCGACGCGTCCCAGGTCGCGCTGGTCGAGGCGTACGCCAAGGAGCAGGGCCTCTGGCACGACCCGGGCCACGAGCCGGAGTACTCGGAGCGCCTGGAGCTGGACCTCGGCACCATCGAGCCGTCCCTGGCCGGCCCGAAGCGCCCGCAGGACCGGGTGCCGCTGGGCAGCGCCAAGACGCTGTTCCGCTCGGCGCTGACCGACTACGTGGCGGCCGACGAGACCGGCGGCGACCCCGGCCGCAAGCCGGGCGTGCCGCAGCAGCAGAAGCCGTTCGGCACCGACGGCCCGGCCGACGAGGCCAGCGCCGAGTCCTTCCCGGCCAGCGACGCCCCGGCCAACGGCGTGAACGACCCGGCGGACGCGCCGCGTGACCTGGAGGCCGCCGCCGTGGGCGCGGGCGGCCGGGCCACCAACCCGGTCCGCGTGACCGGCGCCGACGGCGTGGAGTACGAGCTGGACCACGGCGCCGTGGTGATCGCGGCGATCACCTCCTGCACCAACACCTCGAACCCGCAGGTGATGATCGGCGCGGCGCTGCTGGCCCGCAACGCGGTGGAGAAGGGCCTGACCCGCAAGCCGTGGGTGAAGACCACCCTCGCGCCGGGTTCGAAGGTCGTCATGGACTACTACGACCGCGCCGGCCTCACGCCCTACCTGGACAAGCTCGGCTTCAACCTGGTCGGCTACGGCTGCACCACCTGCATCGGCAACTCCGGCCCGCTGCCGGAGGAGGTCTCCGCCGCCGTCAACGAGGGCGACCTGGCCGTCGTCTCGGTGCTGTCCGGCAACCGCAACTTCGAGGGCCGGATCAACCCGGACGTCAAGATGAACTACCTGGCGTCCCCGCCGCTTGTGGTCGCGTACGCGCTCGCCGGCACCATGGACATCGACCTGGCCAACGAGCCGATCGGCGAGGACGCCGAGGGCAACCCGGTGTTCCTGCGGGAGATCTGGCCGAACACGGCCGAGATCCAGGACGTCATCGCCTCCGCGATCGGCGCCACCGGCTTCAGCGCCGCGTACGCCGACGTGTTCGCCGGTGACGAGCGCTGGCAGTCGCTGCCGACCCCGACCGGTGACACGTTCTCCTGGGCCGGCGACTCCACCTACGTGCGCAAGCCCCCGTACTTCGAGGGCATGCAGCAGGAGCCGACCCCGGTGCGGGACATCGCCGGCGCGCGGGTGCTGGCGAAGCTGGGCGACTCGGTGACCACCGACCACATCTCCCCGGCCGGCTCGATCAAGGCGGACTCCCCTGCCGGCACGTACCTGGCCGAGCACGGTGTGGCCCGGCACGAGTTCAACTCGTACGGCTCCCGCCGGGGCAACCACGAGGTGATGATCCGGGGCACGTTCGCCAACATCCGGCTGCGCAACCAGCTCGTCCCGGGCGTGGAGGGCGGCTTCACGGTCAACCACCTGACCGGCGAGCAGACCTCGATCTACGACGCCTCGATGGCGTACCAGGAGGCGGGCGTCCCGCTGGTCATCCTGGCCGGCAAGGAGTACGGCTCGGGCTCGTCGCGCGACTGGGCGGCCAAGGGCACCATGCTGCTGGGCGTGAAGGCGGTCATCGCCGAGTCGTACGAGCGGATCCACCGCTCGAACCTGATCGGCATGGGCGTGCTGCCGCTGCAGTTCCCGGTGGACACCACCGCGGAGTCGCTGGGCCTGACCGGCACCGAGACGTTCTCGTTCAGCGGCGTCACCGCGCTGAACGACGGCGACACCCCGCGCACGGTGAAGGTCACCACCGACACCGGCGTGGAGTTCGACGCCGTGGTCCGCATCGACACCCCGGGTGAGGCGGACTACTACCGGCACGGCGGCATCCTGCAGTACGTGCTGCGCCGGATGATCGCGAGCTGAGCTCGGGTGCAAGGAGGGGCCCCTTGTTGACAGACGTCTGTTGACAAGGGGCCCCTCCTTGCATGCGGTCAGCGGAGGCGGAGGGCGACGGCGCGCGCCTCGGCGTCGGTGAGCGGCAGGAACCACAGGAAGCGCCGCACGATGGCGACCGGGTCCGGACCGTCGGGCTGCCCGCGCAGGTCGCGGATGGCCCGGCGGGTGATCCGGGAGAACTCGGAGATCAGCGTGGCGCGGCGGGCCGCGTCGGTGGGCGTGGCCCGCAGCGTCGGGCACGGCCAGGGCTCGCCGCAGCGGTCGCAGCGCCAGGCCGGACCGCACGCGCGGTGCGCGGGCAGCGGCAGCGCCACCCGGGGGTACGCGGAAGTCGGTGTCGGGTCGGTCATGACTCCACCCTGCCGAGGGTGTCCGTACAATCACACAGCGTTGTGTAATCTCCTTCGGACGCTTCTTTTGCTCCGGGAGGAACGGGCATGAACCATGCCTTCGTCACCGCGTTGGCCGGCTCGGGCCACACCGCCGAGAGTCTGGCGGAACGGCTCGGCCTGCACCCGAAGACGGTGGCTCGCTGGGCGAACCCCGGGCACATTCCGCAGAGCCGGCACCGGGCCACCGTCGCGAACCTGCTCGGCCTGCCGATGGACGCGCTCTGGCCGGACGTGGGCCGCCGCCGTGAGCCGGTGTGGTTCCGCCCGTGGGTGGACATCGAACGCGAGGCGGTCGCGCTACGCGCGTTCCAACTCGCCTGGGTGCCGGGCCTGTTGCAGACCGAGGCGTACGCCCGGGCCACGTTCCTCGGCCAGCCGCTCACCGCCGACGAGGTCACCGATCTGGTCGCCGCGCGGCTGGACCGGCAGGGCATCCTGGACCGCCCGCGCGGGCCACTCTATGTCGTGGTGCTCGACGAGCAGGTGCTGCGCCGCGCCGCCGCCGGCGACCGGGCGCTGATGGCCGCGCAGGTGACCCACCTCGCGGCCTGCGCCGAGCTGCCGAACGTGCAGCTCCATGTGGTGCCCGGGGAGACGCCGACCTATCCCGGCCTGGACGGGCCGTTCATCATCGCCGAGCTGCGCGACGGCGTCCGGGTGGCGCATGTGGACAGTCAGGCGCAGGCGCAGATCCTCGAGCAGCCCTCGGAGATTGCTACCCTGGAGCGTCGGTGGGAACGCATCCGGGGCGAGGCACTGCCCCGCGCGCGGACCCTGGAACTCCTGAGGGAAGTTGCGGCGGCATGGACCTGAGCGGCGCCCGGTGGCGTAAGAGCACCCGCAGCGGCGGCAACGGCGGCGACTGCGTCGAGGTCGCCGGCAATCTGCCCGGCGTGGTCGGCGTCCGCGACTCGAAGGACCCGGCCGGGCCGGTGCTCACCTTCACCCCGACCGCGTGGACCCGGTTCGTGACGCTTACCCGCCGCTGACTACCGCCCCGGTGTCCTCGCACCTCGGGCTAGTGCCGTGACCGCGAACGTTCACGGTGTTGAATGACACGCCGCCGGGCCTGACGGCCGGGCGACGTGATGCCGTTCAGGCTGTGACGGTGGTAGATCCCGTACGCGTGCGGCGGCTCAGTGACCAGGAAGGTCAGCAGCTGCTGCGCATCACCCGTCGAGGCACGGGTTCACCGATTCGATTACGGCGGGCGATGGTCGTGCTCGCCTCGGCCGGCGGCAACACCGGGCCGGCCATCGCCCGGCTGGTCCAGGCCAACGAGGACACGATCCGGCAGGTCAGCACCCTGGCCGCGCTGAATCGCCGGCTCGAACCACCCCAACCACCCTGCGCTGATCCGCCACCTGCACCTTTACCTGCGCTGGGCAACGCCGACGCCCGCCACCCGGGCAGCCTGACCCCAACACCTCAAACGTTCATGGTCACGGCACCAGCCGCGTGAAGTTGCTAGACCGGTGACGTTGGCGTGGTGGAAGGCATCCGCCCTGACGAACGGCTCGGTGTCAGCGGCTTTCACCGATCAGAATTCTTCCGCCACGTCGTCGATTCTGGTAGCTCTCTCGAACCGGTGAAAGGATTAATGAGCATGACCGACGCTAGACGGCTGGGCGCCGACGAGGCCGCGTTCATCGCGGCGGTACGCGCGGAGGATTCCGGGCGGTTCGCGCTCCTGACCGAGCGCCACCGGCGTGAGCTGCAGGTGCACTGCTACCGGATGCTCGCGAACTACGCGGACGCTCAGGACATGACGCAGGAGACGTTTCTGCGAGCATGGAACAAGCGGGAGTCGTTCGAGGGTCGCGCTGCCCTGCGGACCTGGCTGTACCGGATCGCGACGAACGCCTGCCTTGATTTCCTGGAGAAGCGCAACGACCGCACACCCGTACCGTCCGGGCTGCCCGACCCCGGCTCCGAGGTGCTGTACCTGCAGCCGTACCCCGACCGGATGCTCCCCGAGGACCCGCAGGAATCGGTGGTGGCGCGGGAGACGATCGAGCTGGCGTTCATCGTCGCCGTCCAGCACCTGCCGCCGCGGCAGCGGGCGGTGTTCATCTTGCGCGACGTCCTCGGCTGGCCGGCGTCGAAGGCCGCCGACGCTCTCGAGCTGACCGTCGCATCGGTGACAAGCGCACTGCAGCGGGCCCGGGTGACGATGCGCGAGCAGCTGCCCGACCGCCGCCTCGACTGGCGGAGCCCCGCCACGCACGAGCTGTCCGATGACGAGCGCGGCGTGGTCAAGTCGTATATCGACGCCCACCAGCGCAACGACCTCGACGCGCTGATGTCCCTGCTGCGCGACGACCTGCGCTTCGCGATGCCGGCCGAGCCGGGCACCTCGGTCATGACGGCCAAGGACGCGGTGGACGGCTGGGTCTCCAATGGGCTCTTCAAGCCCGGCTACGACGACTGGCGCTGTATCACCACGACGGTCAACCGCATGCCAGCCGCCGCGCTGTACCTCCGCTCCCCCGACGACCCGCAGTACCGGCTGTTTACCGTCGCGGTCCTGCACATCGTCGACGGGAAGATCGCCGAGCTCACCGGATTCGACGCCACCGACAAACCGTGGCTGGGCCTGCCTCCGGCGCTGCCATAAGACAAAGGCCCCATCGTCGACGAGTTCAGCGCACGGGCCGCCGTCACCGTCGAATGAGCACTCCGACCAGCTGAACACCAACGCGAGAACGCGAACACCGCCCCGCCGACGGGGCGGCGTTATGCCCGAACTACGCCGTCACAATCAACGACGCCGCCGTCCCTCATCTCCAGCAAGTCGGTCGACAGCTCACTCGGAACGCAAGGAAGGGCCAGGGGAAGGTTTCCTCATAGCCGAGGGTCACGGTGGCCTCACGAGCCGAGCATCTGGCCCGTACTCATCGCCTCGTCTCGTACCGGGTCAGCACCACGCCGCCGGGAAACGTCCGCGTCTCCACCAGGTTCAGGCTCACCCAGCTGTGCAGGGCCGTGAAGAACGGCGTGCCGCCGCCCACCAGAACCGGGTAAGTGACCAGCACGTACTCGTCGATCAGCCCGGCCCGCATGGCCGCTGCGGCAAGTGTGGCGCCGACGATGTCCATCGGGCCGCCGGTCTCTGCCTTGAGCCGGGTGATCTCGGCGACCGCGTCGCCGGTGACCAGGCGGGTGTTCCAGTCAACCTTGTCGATCGTCGAGGAGAACACCACCTTCGGCATGTCCCGCCAGCGGCGGGCGAACTCGATCACCGCCGGGGTGGCGCCGGGCTGCTGGTCGGCGGTCGGCCAGGGGGAACTCATCGCCTCCCACAGCTTGCGCCCATACAGCGCCAGGCCTGTCGTCCCCACCCGGTCGGACCACCACTGGAACAGCTCGTCGCTCGACGACGAGTCCGGTCCCTCACCCCCACTCCAGCCGAGGTCGTCGCCGGGCGCGGCGATGTAGCCGTCCAGGGTCACGTTCATGGCGAAGATCAGTTTCCGCATCGTGCCAGCCTCCTGTGAGTCGATCTCACACGTACAGACGGGCGCGGCGCGAAAATCTAATCGGTGCGCGATCTGCGTCCGCAGGTAGTCCTCGCGTTTCGGACTGGAGCACCGCAGGCCAACGGCGTGTCAGCCAACACCGTGAACGTTCGTGGTCAGGGCACTAGGCGGATTCGAGGACGAAGAACAGGAAGCACATGAAGGACCCGGAGGGCAGGTTCGGCGGGAGCAGCTCCGTCGGGGTGTCCGGCGACGGCGGCGGCTCGCTGATCGTCACGATGCGGAACCCGGCGGCGGCGAAAGCATCCGTGACGGCGTGCAGCGGTCGGTGCCAGTAGGTCAGCCACACCGTCCGGCCGTCCATGACATAGTCCTCGGAATACCTCGTCACCGCGAAGTAGTCGGCCTCGGGATATGCGATGGCATAGATGGCGGGATGGATGATCGAGAGAATCAGGCGACCACCGGGCTTCAGCACGCGACGCAGCTCGGTGAGCGGACCGGACCAGTCCTCCAGGTAGTGCAGGACCAGGGACGCGACGACGTCGTCGAACTCGGCGTCCGGGAACGGCAGCGGCGCGGCCAGGTCCGCCACGCTCAGGTCGGCGTCCTCCCCCAGCCGCCGGCGGGCCAGGTCGACCATGGCCGGGCTCACATCGAAGCTGGTAACCACGGCCCCCCGGTCGCGCAGCGCCGCCGACAACGGGCCGGAACCACACCCCGCGTCGAGGATTCGGCGGCCCGAGACGTCGCCGGCCAGGCGCAGCATCGCGGGTCGCTCGTAGTAGGCGTTGAAGAGGCCGTTCTCGTTCTCGGCCGCATAGGCGTCCGCGAAGCTGTCGTAGTCGGCGATGGTCACCATCCCCCCTCGTCGATCACCATCTCCCGGATTTCCAAGATGGCCGCGCTCCAGCCGGAGCATCGCCTGCATCATGAACGGCGGCTTGTTCTTCCTGCCCATCGACGCCTCTTCAGTCCGCCGATTCGAGCACGGCCCTGAGCCGGGCCAGGTCGCTCTCGACCAGTGCGGTGTCGCGCTCGAACTCCGCGTCGCTCATGCCGGGGCCCCGACGCAGGCTGAACACCACCTCGGTGCCGTCGCCGTCGGCGATGGCGCGCAGCGGCACGTACACCGTCTCGCCGGACGGCGTGCGCACCTCGTGGTCGAGCACGCCGTAGTCGTTGGCCGGCGCGAACGTCAACCGCGCCCGCCCCTCGGGCGTCTCGACGAACCAGTGGCCGTCCTCGCGCGTCACCGAGCCGCCCAGGCCGGGCGCCCAGCGGGGCAGGTTGGCCGGGTCGGACGCGAACGCGTAGACCGCCGCCACCGGGCGGTCGATGTGCACGCTGAGGTGCCGGGAATTCGTACCCACGCCGCCGATGATGGCATGCCCGTCGTACCGCCGCGTGCCCGCGGAGGTGGCCCGCACCATTCAGCCGCGGGCGCGCCGGCGGCGTGTCCGGGCGATCAGGCCGGCGCCCATGAGCAGGAGCCCGAGCACGATCAGGGCCGTGCCGGCACGGTCGAGGATCGACGCGCTGCCCGGCCAGATCGCGACCATCGCCGCCACGGCGGCGAACACCGCCAGCACGATCAGGCCACTTCTGATCTGCCGACGCCGGGTCCGGGCACCTCCTGGCTCCACGGTGAACACCCCCCTGATCGCGCTGCCGGGGAGGTCGTACCCACCGGCCGCCGAACCTACGCTCGGTCCGAGCCGGTCCACCGGTAGGGTCGGTCGGCGTGGGACTGGACGCGTACGTGTCCTGCCGGTGCTGGCAGGACGGCCTCGCCACGCCGTGCCCGGTCGGCCCGATCGGCCACGACGAGGACGGCCGCCCGACCTTGATCCAGACCGGCGAGTACGACGCGACGGCCGAGAACGCCTTCTACGCCTGGATGTCCGGGGACGCCTGCCCGCACCCGCACATGGAGCTGGTGAGCGAGGGCGTGGCCAACTGGACCGGCGTACGGATGTTCCAGCAGGCGCTGCGCGCGGCCGGCGTGGACCGGTTCCCGACGCTGGCCGCCGCCCTGCCCGACCGCAACGACGGTGGGCTGCCGGCCGCGCGGGCGGCCGACGCGCTGGCCGAGCTGGACGCGTTCGCGGCGAGCCGACTCGCGGACGAGGTCGTGCTGGTCGACGAGGCGACCGGCCGGAGCGTGATGCCGTACGTCGAGGCATACCGTGGCGTGCTAATGCTCGGGCCGGCCTACCGGGCCGGGGTGGACCCGGGCGGCTTCTTCGTGCTCGACACCGGCGCGGAGCCGCCGGCGACGCTGTTCCGGGCCACCCGGTTCACCCAGCGCCCGTTGCCCGGCGGCGACGTGGAGTTCGCCGCCGGCGCCACGCGGGTCCGGGTGGCGATGTCGCCGGTCGGCGAGCGCGGGATGCCCCCGCCCGAGCGGCTCGCGGTGCGCACCCGGGCCCGCGCCGCCGACGACTACGCCTACGTCGTCGAGCCGCTGCGCCGGCTCTGCGCCGCGTCGCTGGCCACCGGCAACCCGGTCAGGTGGTGCTGACCGGGAGCGGTCACCACGGGACCACGCCGGCGTCGTCGAAGAACCCGCCGCTCGGCCCGTCGTCGGGCAGCGTCGCCAGCCGGATCGCGATCGCCGCGCCCTGCTGCGGCGTCCGCACCCCGCGGAAGCCGTTCAGGTCGGTCGCGGTGAAGCCGGGGCAGGCGGCGTTGATCAGGATGTTCGTGTCACCCAGCGCCCGGGCGTACTGGATGGTCACCGCGTTGAGCATCGACTTCGACGGCGCGTACGCCACCGACAGCGGCCCGGTCTGATGCTCGCCGGCGGAGGCGCTCTGCCGGGCGAGGGAGCCGACCCCGCTGGACATGTTGACGATCCGGGGCGACGCCGAGCGGCGCAGCAGCGGCAGCATCGCGTCGGTGACC
This sequence comes from Micromonospora sp. NPDC049282, assembly GCF_043197045.1. Classification (NCBI taxonomy): domain Bacteria; kingdom Bacillati; phylum Actinomycetota; class Actinomycetes; order Micromonosporales; family Micromonosporaceae; genus Micromonospora; species Micromonospora sp. NPDC049282. The sequence continues at coordinate 48,460 of NZ_JBICSL010000010.1, read as the reverse complement.
CGGACGACGCCGACCACGTTGACCTCGACGGCCGCCCGCACGGTCGCCACGTCCGCGTCGCCGGGCTGCTGCGGCATCCCGCCGGTGATGCCGGCATTGTTCACCAGCACGTCGAGGCCGCCGGCCCGCTCCTGGAGCAGGCGGGCGGCGGCGGTCACGCTCGCGTCGTCGGTCACGTCCAGCGGTACGCCGAACGCGTCCACGCCGTCCGCGCGCAGCTTCGCCACGGCCGCCTCCCGGCGCTGTTCGTCCCGGGCGCCGACGCCCACCTGCCAGCCGAGCGCGCCCAGGCCGGCCGCGATCTCGTACCCGATTCCCTTGTTCGCGCCGGTCACCAGCGCGGTCGTACGTTCGCTCATGCGGTCGATCCTGTTCGCGCCGCCACCGGCCGGCCAACACCGTCTCGGTTCCGGCCGATACCCGCCGGGTATCGGCCGGGTAGGGTGCTCGGATGGAGACCCGGGAGCTGCGCTACTTCGTCGCGGTCGCCGAGGAACTGCACTTCGGGCGCGCCGCGCGACGCCTCGGCATCGCCCAGCCGCCGCTGTCCCGGGCGATCCGGCAGCTCGAACGGCGGCTCGGCGCGACGCTGCTGGAACGCGACAGCCGGGCCGTCACGCTGACCCCGGCCGGCGCGGTGCTGCTGCGCGAGGGCCGGGCCGCGCTGGACGCGGTGGCCGCCGCCGACCGCCGCACCCGCCGTGCCGCGTCCGCCGTGGGCGACGACCCGGGCCTGGTGTTGGCCACGAAGGCCGGCGCGTCCAGCGAGTTGCTGCCGAAACTGCTCGACGCGTACGCCGCGGAGCCCGGCGCGGTCGCCGTGGAGGTGCTGCTGTGCGGCATCGGGGAGCAGGAACGGCTGCTGCGCGACGGGCGGGCCGACGTGGCGCTGCTGCACCTGCCGTTCGACTCGACGGCCGGGCTCGACACCGAGGAACTGGTGACCGAGCAGCAGGTCGTGGTGCTGCCGGCCACGCATCCGCTGGCCGCCCGGGCACACCTGCGGACCGCCGACGTCGAGTCGCTGCCCGACCTGCCGCTGCCGCGCTGGCCGCTCCCGGACGGCAGGTATCCGGACGGGCCGGGCCCCGAGGTCCGCGACCACGCCCAACTGCTCCAGCTGATCGCGCTCGGCCGGACGGCGGCGGTGCTGCCCGAGTCGTGCCGGACGCTCCTGCGCCCCGACCTGGCCGCCGTGCCGGTGCCGGACGCGCCGGCGGTGACCACGGTGATCGCGTGGCCGCCGCACAGCCGGTCCCGGGCCCTGGCCGGCCTGGTCCGCACCGCCACCCGCCTCTAGCCACGCCGCGCGTGCCTGCCGACGAGCCTGCCGGACGCACCGCCCCGCCCGGCCACGCCGGCCGGTTTCCGGGCGTGTCCGGGCCAGCAGCAGAAGTGGCTTCGTAGCGGTATACCGCTCAAGAGTCGACATTCCTTCCCGACGGTCACGCACGGTCACCGGCGGGAGGCACACGGACGTGGGCCTAGTCGAGCAGGTCCTTGCGCATCTGCTGCGTGACCACCCGGTAGCCGGCCGTCCGGTAGAGCGTCGCCGCCGTCTCGTTGGCACCGAAGACGTTGAGTTCCAGGGCCCGGGCGCCCCGCTCCCGGGCCGCCCGCTCCCCCGCCGCGAGCAGCGCCCGCCCCAGACCCCGGCCGCGGTGCTCGGCGCCCACCTCGATGTCCTGAAGGAAGGCGCAGTCGGGCAGGCCACGCGGATGGGTCAGGCTGATCCAGAGGCGACCGATCGGCGTCCCGTCGGCCAGCACGCCGACCAGGAGAAGCTCGCCGGGGGTGGCCATGCCGTCCGGCAGTTGGGCGGCGATGGCCTGCCGCGCCCGGTCGAGGCCCTCCTCGGCGGTCCAGTTGCCGGCCGTGACGTGCTCCCGCGCGTACTCGACCGCCAGCTCGTGCTGCCAGCCGTCGAACTCCTCCGGGGACATCGCGCGGAGGGTCAGCTCACTCACCGGCGGCCCGCCTACGCGCCTCGCGCAGCTTCATGGCGTGCTCCAGCAGCGTGATGAGCACTTCCTTGGCGGACTCGCGCTGCCGCGCGTCGCAGAGCACCACCGGCACACCCGGATCCAGGTCGAGCGCCGACTGCACCTCGTCGAGCCGGAACTCCCGGGCACCCTCGAAGCAGTTCACCGCCACCACGAACGGCGTGCCCCGGCCCTCGAAGTAGTCGATCGACGGGAAGCAGTCGGCCAGCCGGCGCGTGTCGGCGAGCACCACCGCGCCGAGCGCGCCGAGCGCCAGCTCGTCCCAGACGAACCAGAACCGGTCCTGCCCGGGTGTGCCGAACAGGTAGAGCACCAGATCGTCGCTGATGGTGATCCGACCGAAGTCCATCGCCACGGTGGTGGTGGACTTCTCCTCCACACCGGACAGGTCGTCGATGCCGATCCCGGTCTCGGTCAGCACCTCTTCCGTGCGCAGCGGCCGGGTCTCGCTGACCGCGCCGACCATGGTGGTCTTGCCCACGCCGAAACCGCCGGCGATCAGGATCTTGATCGCGGTGGGCAGCGGCGCCGCTCCCGCCGGCCGCTCAGAGCGCCCGTAGTCCATTGATTACCGCCTCGAAAACGTGCTCGTCGGGAAGGCCGGCGGGGGTGGCGCGCGGCTCGCGTACCTGCACCAGGCTGCGGGCGGCCAGGTCTCCGAGGAGAACCCGGACGGTGCCCACCGGCAGGTCGAGATGGGCAGCGATCTCGGCCACGGACTGGATCCGCTGGCAGAGGCCGACGATCGCCACGTGCTCCGGGCCGAGCCCGGACTCCGACCCCACCTCGTTCCGCGTCGCGGTCACCAGTGAGATCAGGTCGAACGTGCCGGTCACCGGGCGCGCCCGGCCGCCGGTCACCGCGTAGGGGCGAACCACCGGGCCCGCGTGGTCGTCCACCCACTCCTGCTCCGTGGGCTCCCCCGGGCCGGTCATCGCGCCGCGTTCTCGCCGAAGGGCTGTTCCCGGGTCGGTGACGCGACGAACCGGCCGACCCGGGTGACGAGCATGGCCATCTCGTAGGCGATCAGGCCGACGTCCGCCTCCTCCGACGCCAGCACCGCGAGGCAGGCGTTGCGGCCGGCAGCGGTGACGAAGAGGAACGAGGACTGCATCTCGATGATGGTCTGCTGCACCTGACCACCGCCGAACCGCTTGCCGGCGCCGCGGGCGAGGCTCTGGATGCCCGCCGCCATCGCCGCCAGGTGCTCGCCGTCGTCCCGGCTCAATCCGCGGGACGAGGCCATCAGCAGTCCGTCGGTGGAGAGCGCCACGGCGTGTTCCGCCTGCTTGACCCGGCCGACCAGGTCATCCAGCAGCCACGCAAGATCCGCGCTCGAAGCCGTCTTCTGCGCCACTCGTCGTCCTCTTCTCCCCGGCTGGTGTGCCGTTCTCGTCCCGGAACCGTCCGCGTCGACGTCCGGTCAGGTGGCCTGCTCGTTCTCGTCGGCCGGCCCGCCGCCGGCCCCGTGCGCCCCGCCGAGCAGCCGCGCCGCGTCGGTGCGGCCGCGTCGGGTTCCGCTCTGGTAGGAGCTCATCATCCGGCGCACCTGCTCCGGCGCGCGCGCCGTGTCCTCCGCCCCGTCGTCCGTACCGGACTGCTCGTGCCGCAGCTCCGGGTTCAGACTGGCCTGGCGTACCCGGACCGGCAACCCCGAGTCGGTCAGCGGTACCGCGTCGGCCGCCTCCGGTGCGGCGCGGGTCTCGACCACCGCCAGCTCCGTCGTCGGCCCGGCCACCGCCGGCTGCCGTTTCCGGGTACGCGCCGGAAGCCCGGACGGGGTCAGGCGGGGTTCCGCGGGTTCCGGCTCGGCCTTCGGCGTACCGGAGTCGGCCGGGGTGGCCGCGTCGGCGTCGCCGTCCTCGACCGGCCCGACCGCGACGGTCTCGTCACCGGACCCGGCCGGCGTCTCCGCCGGCTCGACGGTTGGCGACGGTGCCGGCGCGGCGGTCACCTCGCGGGTGCCGTCGAACCCACCGCCGTCCCCGGCGATCAGCTCGCGCGGAATCAGCACCACCGCCGTGGTGCCGCCGTACGCGGACTCCCTGAGCTGCACCCGCACGCCGTGCCGCTCGGTGAGCCGGCTGACCACGAACAGGCCGAGCCGGGCCGCGTCGGCCAGGTTCAGCTCGGACCGGTCGACGATGCGCGCGTTCGCGGCGGCCAGCTCGTCGCCGCTCATGCCGAGGCCCCGATCCTCGATCTCGATGGCGAAGCCGTTGGCGACCAGCTGACCGCGGACCTCGACGGTGGTCTGCGGCGGCGAGAAGGACAGGCCGTTCTCGATCAGCTCGGCCAGCAGGTGGATCACGTCACCGACCGCGCGGCCGGTCAACGACACCGCCCCCAGCGGCCGGACGGTCACCCGGGTGTAGTCCTCGACCTCGGCGACGGCGCCGCGCACCACGTCGACCATCGGCACGCTGCGTCGCCACGCGCGGCCGGGGGTCGAGCCGGAGAGCACGATCAGGTTCTCCGCGTTGCGCCGCATCCGGGTGGCCAGGTGGTCGACGCGGAACAGGTCCTCCAGCTCCTCGGCGTCGTGTTCCCGGCGTTCCATGGCGTCGAGCAGGGTCAGCTGGCGGTGCACCAGCGCCTGAGTGCGCCGGGCCAGGCTGAGGAACACGTCGCGGACGCTGCGGCGCAGCTCGGCCTGCTCGACGGCGGTGCGGACGGCGGTCTCCTGCACCACGTTGAAGGCCTTGCCGACCTGGCCGATTTCGTCGTCGCCGAACTGCAGCGGTGGCGCCTCCCGTCCGACGTCCACCTCCTCGCCTCGACCGAGCCGCTCCACCACGCTGGGCAGTCGCTCGTTGGCCAGCTGAAACGCCGCCTCGCGCAGCCGTTCCAGCTGCCGGACCAGCGCCCGGGCCGTGGTGATCGAGACGATCACGGACGCGACGACGGCGATCAGGCCGAGACCGGCGGCGAGCACCAGCCGGACGATGACACCGACGGCGACCGGGGTGGCCCGGGACACGATGTCCTCACCGCCGGCCAGGATCACCCCGCGCAGGCCGGCCATCGCCCGGTCGGCGGCGGCCCGCCAGGCGTCGGCGGTGACCGGCGGTCGCACGTCCTCGCCCTTGGCCGCGAGCACCCGGTCCTGCAGGGTGCGCAGTTGCCCGAACGCCTCCCCGTCGACCATCTGCTGGTAGCGGGCCCGGTCGGTCGGGGCCAACTCCCGGGCGGTGCGGTCGGCGAGGAACCACTGCGCGCCGACCAGCCGGGCGAACGCGGTCTGCTCGGCGACGGTCAGCCGGTTGGCCGCGACCGCGCCGGTGAGCAGGGCGTCCTGTTGGGACAGCAGCTCACGGGAACGGTTCAGGTCGATCAGCGCGGCGGTGTCCCGGGCGATCTGGTCGTCGTCGAGGCCACCGAGCGCGTCGAAGACGGCGAAGATCCCGTCGACCGCCTCGTCGTACGCGTCCAACGTGCCGGTCCGGTCGATGGCCTTACGGCCGACCTCGTCGCGGACCTGGGTGAGCTGCCCGAGTTCGGTCTTCAGCTCGGCGAGCCGCTGCTCCAGCTCGTCGCTCGCCGGGACCTCGGTGCGCCAGTCCTGCACCGAGGTCCACAGTGTGCTGGCCGCCTCGTCGGTGCGGGTGCGCTGGGCCTGCAACTCCTGCAACTGCGCGGGGTCGGACTCGCCCAGGTAGCGCACCGAGAGCCGGCGCTCCTTCTGCAGCTCCAGCAGCAGTGGGTCGCTCGGCTCGAAGACCCGCGCGTTGAGCGCCTGCACACCGAGCAGGTTGAATCCGTCGCGCACGGTCACCCAGGCCGCGAAGCCCCAGAGCGCGATCAGCGACGCCAGTAGGGCGATGATCTTCGTACGGAGATTCGTACTGCGGGAACCCATCACACCGTCCTGGCCCGGTCTTCGTTCGGCTCGAAATCCGATCGACTCCGGCGCACGCTAGCAGCCGTCGTGAACTCGATTCAAGCGATCCTGATCATGGTGGGTGCCGGGTACGTCGATGCCCGGCCGGCGCGGCCCGAGGCGGCCAGCACCGCCGCGCGCACGATCAGCGTCGGTCGGTACAGGTCCTTGTCGTGCCAGAGCGCCGGGCCGCCGACGCTTCCGTCCAGCTCGGACAGGCGACCGCGACCCCGGGTCAGCGCCGCGGCGATCCGCGCGTCCCCCGCGCGGCCCGCGCCGGCCAGGGCGAGCACCGCGTACGCGGTCTCCTCGGCGGTGCCGTGCCAGCGCCCCCAGGAGCCGTCCGGCCGCTGCGTGTCCAGCAGCCAGCCGACGCCCCGCTCCACGGCGGTCCGGGCCGCGCCGTCGGGCGCGTGGTCGGCCAGGGCGAGCAGCACCGCGAACGTCGCGTAGTAGGCCGAGGCGTGCCAGCGGTCGTCCCACCGCCCGTCCGGCTCCTGCCGCGCGACCAGCCACTCGGTCACCCGACGCCGGGCGGCCGTGACGCCGGGCCGGCTCGGGTGCTCGCCGAGCGCGTCGAGCACGTGCGCGTTGGTGGTCAGCGACGCCCCGTCCTCCCCCGGCCAGGTGCAGAAGTGCCGCCCGGTGTCGTACCCGGCGAGCGGGCCGACGCCGAGCGGCCGGCCCAGCCGGGCCAGCACGTAGAGCACGACCGAGGTGGTGTCGGCGTCGGCCGGCAGCCCGGGCGCGGTGGCCGCGCCGGACGCGCCGACGGCGGCGCGCAGCTCGGTCAGCACCGGCTCGGGCACCCGCACCGGGACGCCGGCCCGGATCAGGACGGCGAGCACCCAGGCCCGTTCGAAGACGGTGATCGGGCTGGCGCAGGGCACCGGGCCGGACCGGGCGACGGCGCGCAGGTAGTCCAGGGCGGCGCCGGGTTCGGGCCGGCCGAGCCAGGCGGCCGTGGCGGCCGGTGAGGCGCCCACCGCCCCGCTCGCCGAGGGCGACACGCCCGCCGCCCGGCAGGCCAGCTCGCCGGTCACCTCAAGCGCGTGCGCCAGCTTCTCCGGGACCGGCCGGCCGGCGGCCAGCATTCCGCGTACCCGGGTGAGCCGGGCCGGGTCGAGACCGGCCGGCAGCGGCAGGCGGGGCCGGTCCGCCCACCCGGCCAGCCCGGGCGGCGGACCCGCCGGCCCGGTGAGACGCCGGTCGACGGCGGCGAGCAGCGCCGGCACGATCAGGTCGGTGGCCGGGAGGTCGGGCGGGGTGTCGCCGCGCAGCGCGCCGGCCAGGAACGCCAGCCCTCGGTGCGCGGCGGCGGCCGACGACGACGCGGCCGTCCCGTCCCGGTGCAGCGCGGCCAGCAGGGCCTCGACGGCGCTCAACGTCGGCACCAGCGCGTAGCCGTCGGGGCCGCCCCAGCCGCCGTCCGGGCGCTGCCGGTCGAGCAGCCAGGCCAGGCGCGCGTCGTGGCCGGGGAGCCACGGCGCCGACGCGACCAACCGGCCGGTCTCGTAGACCGACGGCGAGGTCTGCCCGGCCGGGTCCCGGGCGAGCGCGTCGACCAGCTCGCGCGCGGGTCCGGTACGGGTCGCGGGCTGGGCGGTGAGGCTCACCGCACACCCCAGAAATCGGTGTGCCGGTAGAAGCCGGTGGTGTAGCCGAGTTGCCGGGACAGGAAGTCGGCCTCCCGGGGCACCTCGCCGGCCAGGTCCGTCAGCAGGACGCGGCAGTGGTCGACCTGCTCGGCGAACCGCCGCTCGATCTCCGCCGGGTCGTCCACCAGCAGCAACGCGTTGAGGTCGCCCGACTCCACGTCGCGGCGGTGGGTGCCCAGGTCGTTGACCAGCCGCAGGGCCCGCTGCACCTCGTCGCCGACCGCCACCAGCCGGTCCAGCGTGCCGGCGTCGGTCACCGATCCGGTGTGGATCCAGTGGGCCACGTTGACCACGGTGGCGGCGAGGTTGTCCGCGTTGGCCAGGTATTCGGCGAGCGTCGGGCGCCCGGTGCCCCGCCACGTCCACTCGCGGGCCATCGCGTCCAGCGTGCGTTCCATCGTGGCGCGCCAACGCCCGCGCAACGCGTGGTAGCCGGGCGCGGCCGCCACGTCGTCGCGCAGCTCGACGAGGAACCGGCCCAGCGGGTCGTCGGCGCCGGCGCCGTCGAGCACGTCCAGGCAGGTGCCGGCGATCCGGTCGACCTCGGCCCGGCTGGTCGCCTGGTGGTCGACCAGCCAGTCGACCGCGAAGCCCCACAGCACCGCCCGGTCGGTGACCGCCAGCTCCGCCGCCGTGTGCCAGGGGGCGCTGAACGCCATGGCCGAGGCGATGCTGCTGAACAGCGTCGCGTCGAACGGCTCGCCGGGGAACAGCTCCGGATGAGCCGCGGCGGCCTTCCGCAGGGCGCGCTGACCGTGTGCGGCGAGCGCGCAGATCCGGCCCTGTTCCGCCGCGGCGGCGATCGGGTCCGACACCGGTCCGCCGGTCACGCCGACTCCGCCCGGCCGGCGGCGAGCAGCGTCAGTTCGACCCGTTCGCGCGGCCGCAGCGCCGCGGCCAGGCGCAGCCCGGGTACGTCGGTGCGGCGCAGCCGGAAGCGGTAGCGGCCGAGCATCGTGGCGAGGATCAGCTGGGCCTCCAGGTAGAACAGGTACATGCCGAGGCACTGGTGCGGGCCGCCGCCGAACGGGAAGTGGGCGTACCGGTGGCGGGTCCGGATCCGCTCGGGCCGGAAGCGCTCCGGGTCGAACTCGTCCGGGCGGTCCCAGAACTGCCGCATCCGCTGGGTGATCAGCGGGCTGACCGCCATGGTGGCCCCGGCCTCGATCGGCACCCCGTCGATGACGTCCTCGGCGACCGCGCGGCGCGGGATGATCCAGCCGATCGGGTAGAGCCGCAGCAGCTCGTCGAGCACCATCCGGGTGTAGGTGAGCCGGCCCAGGTGCTCACGGCGTACCGGCCCGCCGCCCACCACCTCGTCGATCTCGGCCTGGAGCCGCTCGGCCACCTCGGGGTGCTGGTGCAGGTGGGGCCAGGCCCAGGTGAGCACGTTGATGGTGGTCTCGGTGGTGGCGGCGAACATGGCCACCGTGTCGTTGCGCACCTGCCGCTCGTCGAGCTGCCGGCCGTCGTCGGTGCGGGCCCGCCAGAGCGTGGAGATGATGTCGTCGCCCCGGTCGGCGTCGTCGCGGGTCTGCCGGACGATCGGCACCAGCACGTCGTCGACCACGCGCACCGCGCGGCGGAACGTGCGGTCGCCCGGCATGGGCAGCGACAGCGGCGCGAACGGCACCACGATCCGGGGGATGACCGCGGTGGCGATGCGGTCCTGGGCGTCGATCACGCGCATCGCGTCCGGCACCGAGATCCGGTCGGCGAAGAGCACCTTCATGATCGCCCGGCTGACGATGCGGGCCTGCTCGACGCCGATGTCGACCGGCCGGCCGGCGCGGCACGGCTCGTCCAGCTCGTCGACGGCGTCGGAGATGGCGTCGGCCATGCCGTCGATGAGCGCCTCGACCCGCTTGGCGGTGAACATCGGCTGGAGCATCCGGCGGCTGGCCGACCAGATCTGGCCCTCGCCGAGGATGCCCTCGCCGAACAGCCGCTTGACCGGGCGCCAGAACAACCCGTCGCCGGCCCGCTCGTAGTTGTCCGCCCGGTCGCGCAGCACGTGCTGCACGTGCCGGGGATGGGTGACCAGGTACGGGCGGAACGAGCCGAGGTTCAGCCGGACGAGGTCGCCGCCGGTGCGGTTGCCGATGTCGATCAGCGCGCGGGCCGGGTCCCGCAGGACGGCGGGCAGGATATGTCGCAACGGCACGGTGCGCGGCCGCCCGGTAGGTCGGGACGGACCGGACGAATCAACCACCTGAACGCTCCCTCGGGTTGACTGAGGGTCGTTACCCCGTCTCGACCCGTGAACGTTGCTCGCGAGCATGCCATCTTGAGCGGCGAATCAAAAGGCAGCCCGGAGGATATTTCACTTAACAACAATCTCTTTGTCGAGAATGGAGCCCGTGGGATATGCGTCACGCCGCAAGCTTTCCGGCGCAAGGCGGGGCCCCTTCTTAACGCTTCCGGCATAGGCGGGGCCCCCTGTCAACACGTGCCTCGCGGGCGCGGGAACGCGGGCGCGAGGGCGTCCGCTGTGCCAAGCTTCGGGCATGGACGACAAGACCATCCTGAGCCGGATCTCGGAACTCGTCGACGAGGAGCACCGGCTGCGCGCCGGCGCGCAGGAGCACGAGGCCGGCACCGACGACGAGGCGCGCGAGCGGCTGCGGCACCTGGAGGAGTCCCTGGACCAGTGCTGGGACCTGCTCCGCCGCCGGCGGGCGGCGCGGCAGGCGCACGGCGACCCGGACGCGCAGGGCGAGCGCCCGCTGCCGGAGGTCGAGCGCTACCTCCAGTGACCCGGCGGCCGGGCGCGCGGCCCGGACCCGCCTCCCGGCCGGCCCGGCACGACGCCGCCCCGCGCCCCGGGTGGGATCGGCCCGCCCGGAACGCGGAACACGGTCAGCGGATCCCCGCCTCCCGCAACAGCGTCTCGGTCAGCGCCAGCGGATCGGTGGCGGAGGCCGGCAGCCCTCGGGCGGTGAACCAGGCGGCCACCACCCGCACGTCGCGGGCCAGGAACTCGCCCCCCTGCGGGTTGGCCACCACGTCCACCACCTGCGGCAGGTCGATCATGACCAGCCGGCCGGCGTGCACGAGGAGGTTGTACGGGGACAGGTCGCCGTGGGCGTACCCGGCCCGGGCCAGCACCACCAGCGCATCGACCATCTGCTCCCACAGGTCGCGCAGCTCGGCGTCGGTGGGCCGGACCTGGGCCAGCCGGGGCGCGGCCTCTCCCGCCTCGGCGTCGCCCACGAACTCGAGCATCAGCTCGGTGCCGAGCAGCTGCACCGGGTAGGGCACGGCGATCCGCCCGGAGGCGGCGCCGATCTCCCAGAGCCGGGACAGCGCGGCGAACTCGGCCGCCGCCCACTGCCCGGCGATCATCTGCCGGCCGAACGCGGTGCGGCCGGTCATCGCCCGCATCTCCCGCGAGCGGCGGACCCGGCGGCCCTCCAGGTAACCGGCGTCGCGGTGGAAGAGCCGGTGCTGGGCGTCCCGGTAACGCTTGGCCGCCAGCAGGCAGCCCCGGTCGGTGTCCGGCACGGCGCGGCGGACCAGGTGGACGTCCGCCTCCTTGCCGGTCTTGAGCACCCCCAACTCGGTGTCCCGGGCGGCCAGCTCGGTGACCAGCCAGACCGGGTGCGGCTCGGGGCCGTGGACGGCCTGGTCCCAGGAGGACCAGTGGTCCTCCGTGTCGGGTTCCGCGTCCGGGTCGGCGAGGGTCGGCTGGGGCCGACCCCGCTTCAGGAAGTGGGATTCGTCGTCGTCGAAGCGGCTCTTGCCGCGGCCACGGCGCTGCGGCGCCGGGAGGTCGTGATCGCGCACGGGTGGATCTGTCCTTCGATCGAGGCTGGTGGAGGCAGGCGGAACGACCCTGCAAAGACGGCCATGACCGACCTCCTCTCCTCGACCGGGCGACACCCGGCTGCGCCCTCGCGCGACACCATGTTCGTGGGCCGCGCCGGGCAGGTCAAACGATTTTCCGCTCAGCCCGCCAGCACGGCGGCCACGGCCGGAATCACCCCGTCCTCGACCCGGGTCGGCGCGAACCGGGGGTCCGACCAGCGGCGTCCGCGGTGCAGCCAGACGCTGGGCAGGCCCACCGCGGTCGCGCCGCCGATGTCCGCCTCCGGGCTGTCGCCGACCACCCACGCGCCGCGCAGCGGCATCCGGGCCCGCTGGGCGGCGAGCGCGAAGATCCGCGGGTTGGGCTTGCTGACCCCGGCCTCCTCGGAGATCACCCAGTCGGCGACGTACCGGTCCAGGCCGGTTTTGCGGATCTTGGTGTCCTGCTGGCGCGCCGCGCCGTTGGTGACCACGACCGGCACCCAGCCGGCGTCGGCGGCGATCCGCAGGGCGCACGCCACCAGCGGGTCGAGCCGCATGTGCTCCACCACGCCGTCGCGCAGCTCGTCGACCAGGTCGATCGAGGGGATGCGCAGGCCGTAGCGATCACGGATGGCGTCGGCCACGTCCCAGCGGTCGGTCAACCCGTCGGCGTCGACGGAGACCAGCCAGTCGAGGTCGACGGTGGGCGCGCCGACGCTGGCCAGGAAGCGTGCTCCCCAGGCGCGGAACGACCCGTCGCGGTCCAGGAGGGTGTTGTCCAGATCGAGCAGGAGCAACGGCACCTGAGCACCCTACGGGAACGGCCGAGGCACCGGCAGGGCCGAGGGGCCCCCGTCGCGCTCAGGCGACGAACGTGGCGCGGGCGGCGCCGGCGTCCGGCAGCCGGTCGAGCAGCATGGTGTGCGCCGCGCGGGTGTCCGCCAGGACGCTCGGGTCCAGCGACGCCACCAGCACGTCCTCGCCGGTGTCCGCGCCCCGGGCCAGCGGCCGGCCCTCCGGGTCGTAGACCGCCGCGCCACCGTTGAACCGCCAGGGATCCGCCCCGCCGACCGCGTTGGCGAACACCACGAACATGGTGTTGTCCAGCGCCCGGGCGGCGTAGTAGAGGTCGCGGCGGTGCGCCGAGCCGGCCAGGTAGCCGCTGGGGCAGAGGTAGCCGTGCGCGCCGTCGGCCGCCGCGGCCCGGCCGTGCTCGGGGAAGCAGCCGTCGTAACAGATGCCCAGGCCGAACCGCCACTGGTCGACCACAAGCGTGGCGCCCCGCCGGCCGGCGACGAACAGCTCGCGCTCGCCGCCCCAGAGCTGCTGCTTGTCGTACGCGGCGGTGACCGTGCCGCCCGGGTCCACGACCAGCGACGAGATGGTGCGCCGCCGGTCGGGGTGCCGGACTGCGGCACCGATCACCACGGCGGCTCCGGCGTCCCGGGCGGCGACGCGCAGCGGGTCCAGCCTCGGGTCGTCGACCCGTCCGTCGGGGTCGGCGACGACGTCCGTGCCGGCCGGGTCGGCGCCCAGCGTCGGCGGGTGGTACGCCGGCAGGAACAGCTCGGGCAGCACCGCCACGCGGGCGCCGGCGGCGCGGCCGACCAGGCGGGCGGCGGCGTGCGCGTTGCCGGCGACGTCGCCGGGCACCGGTCGGGCCTGCACGGCGGCGACGGTCAGCGGGGCGGTGGGAAGGGACACGACCGGGATCGTAGCGAACAGTTCTCGCAAGCCGTACGTACGGTTTGCGTCGACCCCTTCTCACCTGCGACGATCGTGACGTGCCCAGAGTAAGTCAGGACCAGCTCGACGCGCGCCGGCAGGAGATCCTCACCGCGGCGCGGGCGTGTTTCGCCCGGCACGGCTACGAGGGCGCCACCGTGCGACGGCTGGAGGAGGCCACCGGCCTCTCCCGGGGCGCGATCTTCCACCACTTCCGCGACAAGGACTCGCTCTTCCTCGCCGTGGCCGAGGACGACGCCGCCGCCATGGTGGAGACGGTCGCCCGCAACGGCCTCGTCCAGGTGATGCAGGACCTGCTGGCCCGCGCGGTCTCCCCGGACACCACCGGCTGGCTCGGCAGCCAGCTCGAGGTCTCCCGCCGGCTGCGCACCGACCCGGCGTTCGCCAAGCGCTGGTCCGAGCGCTCCGCGGCCATCGCCGAGGCCACCCGGGAGCGCCTGCTCCGCCAGCGCGAGGCCGGCGTGCTCCGCGACGACGTGCCGATCGACGTGCTCGCGCAGTTCCTCGAACTGGCCTACGACGGGCTGGTGCTGCACCTGGCGATGGGCCGGCCCGCCGGCGACCTGATCCGGGTGCTCGACCTGGTCGAGGAGGCCGTCCGCCGGCACTGAGTCTCGGTCCGGTAACTGCCCCCGCCGAGGAGATCAACGCTGGCGCACCTGCTCCACAATGGGCCGCGACCCCCTCGCGACAGGAGCAGCCCATGACCGTCCTCGCGGCCGACACCTGGGGCGTACCCGGCCCCGTCTTCCTGCGCTGGTACCTCGTCGCGGCCGTCGTTCTGGTCGTCGGCGTGGCGGGGTACCGGTTCCGCGCGCTGACCGGCACCGCCGTGACCGATCACGGCGCGCTCGGGCCGCAGCAGGTCGCGTACCTCAACGGGGGCGACCAACTCGCGGTCTGGACCTCGCTCGGCGGGCTACGCCGGGCCGGCGCGGTCGGCGCGCACCCGGACCGGCGGCTGGCCCCCGGCGGGCCGCTGCCGGCCGGCGTCACCCCGCTGGACCAGGCGATCCACCACGCGGCGAGCCGCGGCCTGCGGTCCCGCGAACTGGGCCGGGACGAATGGGTCCGGCGCGCTCTCGACAGTCTGCGTGACGATCTGGTGCGTCGGGGCCTGGCCCTGGACCAGGAGCGGCGCCGGGCGTTGCGGCGCGGGTCGAAGCTGATCTTCGCCCTGCTCGCGCTCGGCGTCGTGCGTGCCTTCGTCGGGCTGACCAACGGCCGCCCGGCCGGCTGGCTGCTGCTCACCCTGTTCCCGCTCTTCGGAGCGTTCCTGCTGCTCAACCGCGTGCCCTGGCGCACCCGGGCGGCCACCGCCGCGCTGCGCGACCTGCGCCGCCGGCACGCCTGGCTGCGCCCCTCCGCCGCACCGGCGTACGCCACCTACGGCCCGTCGGACGCGGCCCTGGGCGTGGCGCTGTTCGGCACCGCCACGCTCTGGACCATGGACCCGGGCTTCGCCGAGCAGGCCGAGATCCAGCGCCAGGCGATGGGCACCGCCGGCAGCTCCGGCACCTCGTGCGGCGGCGGCAGCTCCTGCTCCGGGGGCAGTTCCTCCTGCGGCGGCGGCAGCTCCTGCGGCGGTGGCGGCGGATGCGGAGGCGGCGGCGGGTGCGGCGGATGAGCGGCCCGTCCGGCGTCGGCATCGGCTGGCGTCCCGAGATCGCCGGCTTCGTGGCCGGGTTGCCGGGGCTGCGCTTCGTCGAGGTCGTCGCGGAGGGGGTGACCCCGGGCGGGCCGCTGCCCGACGGCCTGACCGAGCTGCGCGAACGCGGCGTCACCGTGGTACCCCACGGGGTGCGGCTCTCGCTCGGCGGCGCGGAACCGGTCGACCCGCACCGGGTGGCGCACCTGGCCGGGGTGGCCGCGGCGCTGGCGGCGCCGCTGGTCAGCGAGCACATCGCGTTCGTGCGGGCCGGCGGGCTGGAGGCCGGTCACCTGCTGCCGCTGCCACGCAGCCGGGAGGCGGTGGCCGCGGTGGTGGCAAACGTCCGGCGGGCACAGGCGGAGCTGCCGGTGCCGCTGGCGCTGGAGCCGATCGCGGCGCTCTTCGACTGGCCCGACGACGAACTGGACGAGGCCGACTTCCTCACCGAGATCCTCGACGCCACCGGGGCGCTGCTGCTGCTCGACGTCGCCAACGTGCACGCCAACGCCCGCAACCGGGGCGGCGACGCCGCCGCGCTGCTGGACCGGCTGCCGCTGGAGCGGATCGCCTACGTCCACGTGGCCGGTGGCGCCGAGGCCGGCGGCTTCTACCACGACACGCACACCGACCCGGTGCCTGCCGCGGTGCTCGACCTGGTCCGCCAGCTCTGCGACCGGCGTCGTCCGCCGGCGCTGCTGCTGGAGCGCGACGGCCACTACCCGCCCGCCGCCGAGCTGCGCGGCGAGTTGGACGCACTGGCCGCCGCCTCCGGTCACCCGGTGGTCACGTGAGCGGCGACCTGGCGGCCCGGCAGGCCGAACTGGTCGCGGCGCTGGTGGCCGGCGGGCCGCTGCCGTCCGGCTTCGCCCCGGCGCCGGTCGACGCGGCCCGCCGGGCGCTGCTGCGCAAGCGGGCCGGCGACGTGGCCCGGCACTGGCCGCTGCTCGCCGCCGGCCTGGGCGCCGACTGGCCGGCGGTGTTCACCGGCTGGGCGGACGGACGCCCCACCAGCGGTTCCCTGCGCGACGGCTGGGACCTGGCCCGCGAGCTGCGCGACCGGGGCGCGCTGCCGCCGCTGGGCGCGGAGGAGCTGGCCGTGCGCGAGGCCGCGAGCCGCTACGACGGCCGCGCCGCGCCCCGGCCCCGCCGCCTGCCGGCGCTCGCCCGCACCGGCGGCGCCGTCGCGATCCAGCTCGCCGGCCGGGTACGCCTGCTGCGGCCCGCCCCGCGCTGACAGGCGCCGTCCGGTACGGCAGGATCGGACGCATGGATCTCGGACTCGCCGACCGGGTGTACGTGCTGACCGGCGCCTCCGGCGGCCTCGGTTTCGCCACCGCCCAGCAGCTCGTCGCCGACGGCGCCCGGGTGGTGGTCGCCGCCCGGGCCCCGGAACGGGTGGCCGCCGCCGTCGAGGCGCTCGGCGACCCGGAGCGGGCCATCGGGCTGACCGCCGACCTCGCCGATCCCGGCACCCCGGCCCGCCTCGTCGCGGCGGCGCGTGAGCACTTCGGCCGCCTCGACGGCGCGCTGATCTCGGTCGGCGGCCCACCCCGGGGCACCGCCGCCGAGATCACCGACGAGCAGTGGCGGGAGTCGTTCGAGACGGTCTTCCTGGGCAGCGTCCGGGTCGCCCGGACGGTGGCCGGCGCGCTCACCGACGGCGGCGCGATCGGCCTGGTGCTGTCCACCTCGGCGCGCGCGCCGCTGACCGGCCTCGGCATCTCCAACGGCCTGCGCCCCGGCCTGGCCGGCGTGGCGAAGGACCTGGCCGACGAGTACGGCCCGCGCGGCGTACGGGTGCTGAGCCTGCTGCCCGGGCGGATCATGACCGACCGCAACCGGGACCTGCTGGCCGCCACCGGCGACGCCGACCGGGCCCGCGCCGAGGCGGAGGCGGCCATCCCGCTGGGCCGCATCGGCGACCCGGCCGAGTTCGGCCGGGTGGCCGCGTTCCTGCTCTCCCCCGCCGCGAGCTACGTCACCGGGATCACCGTTCCGGTCGACGGCGGCGCGCTGCGTGGGCTGTGACGGCGGCCGATGACCTCGCAGCCTTGCGACGGCGCGCCGAGGCGCTCGCGGCCCGTGACGGCACGCCGATGAACGACCGACGCCGTCCCGCCGGCGGGCGGCCCGAACCCGCGACCGGTCCCGGCGCGCCCGCCCGCCGCCACCCGCGACCCAGCCGGGAGCAGCTCGCCGCCGCGGCCGACCGGCTGCTGCCCGACGTGATCGCGCCCGGGCTGGACGTGCTCTTCGTCGGCATCAACCCGGGCCTGTGGTCGGCGGCCACCGGCTGGCACTTCGCCCGCCCGGGCAACCGGTTCTGGCCGGCGCTGCACCGCGGCGGGTTCACCCCGCGACTGCTGCACCCCAGCGAGCAGGACGAGCTGCCCGCGCTCGGGCTGGGCATCACCAACATGGTGGCCCGGGCCAGCGCCCGCGCCGACGAGCTGACCGCCGGGGAACTGGTCGACGGCGCCCGCGAACTGACCGCGAAGGTCGAGCGCCACCGGCCGCGCTGGGTGGCGGTGGTCGGGGTGACCGCCTACCGGATCGGGTTCGCCCGGCCGAAGGCCGGCTTCGGGCCGCAGCCGGAGCCGCTCGGGCCGGCGCGGCTCTGGGTGCTGCCCAACCCGAGCGGGCTGAACGCACACTTCACCCCGGAGACGCTCGGCGCCGCCTTCGGCGAGCTGCGGACGGCAGTCGTCGCCGGCTAGCGGATCGTCGGGCCGCTGTGTCAGGGTCAATCTCCGAGCCGGGTCGTCAGTTGGCGGCGGCCGGCGGCATGGCCTCCTGGGCGACGTAGGTGCCCATCGGCACCGTGGTCACCACCGTCTCCGGCTGCTCCGGCTCGACGTAGGGCGCCGCGGAGTCGGCGACCGCGAACTGGGTCCGGTAGAGCTCGGCGTAGAGACCGCCGACCGCCACCAGCTCGTCGTGCCGGCCGCGCTCGACGATCCGCCCCTCGTCGAGGACCAGGATCTGGTCGGCGTCGCGCACGGTGGAGAGCCGGTGCGCGATCACCAGCGCGGTACGCCCGGTCAGCGCCACCGACAGCGCCCGCTGCACCGCCGCCTCGCTCTCCGAGTCGAGGTGCGCGGTGGCCTCGTCGAGGATCACGATCGACGGGGCCTTGAGCAGCAGCCGGGCGATGGCGATGCGTTGCTTCTCACCGCCGGAGAAGCGGTAGCCCCGCTCCCCGACCGTGGTGTCGAGCCCGTCGGGCAGGGCCCGGACCAGGTCGGCGACCTGTGCGCCGGCCAGCGCGGCCCAGATCTCGTCGTCGGTGGCGTCGGGCTTGGCGTAGCGGAGGTTCTCCCGGATCGTCTCGTGGAACAGGTGCGAATCCTGGGTGACCACGCCGATCTCGTCGCGCAGCGAGGCGAGCGTCGCGTCGCGCACGTCGACGCCGCCGACCAGCACCTGGCCGTCGCTGACGTCGTAGATCCGGGAGATCAGCATGGACAGCGTCGACTTGCCGGCGCCGGACGGACCGACAAGCGCCACCATCTGTCCCGGTTCGACGGCGAACGAGACGCCCTTGAGCACCGGCTCGTTGACCGTCCGGTCGAGCGTGGCGACCTCCTCCAGCGAGGCCAGCGACACCTCGGCGGCGCTCGGGTAGCGGAAGCGCACGTCGCGGAACTCGACCCGGCCGTTGCCCCGGGGCACCGGCACGGCGTCGGGCTTCTCCTCGATGCCGGGACGCAGGTCGAGCACCTCGAAGACCCGGTCGAAGGAGACGAGCGCGCTCATCACGTCGACCCGGACGTTGGAGAGCGCGGTGAGGGGACCGTAGAGGCGGGTGAGCAGCAGCGCCAGCTTGACCACGGTGCCCGCGCTGACCGCGCCGGCGACGGCGAGCCAGCCGCCCAACCCGTAGGTGAGCGCCTGGGCGAGGGAGGCGACCAGCAGCATCGCCACGAAGAAGGTGCGGGAGTACATCGCGGACTGGATGCCGATGTCGCGGACCCGCTCGGCCCGGCCGGCGAACCGTGTGGCCTCCACCTCGGGCGCGCCGAAGAGCTTGACCAGCAACGCGCCCGAGACGTTGAACCGCTCGGTCATGGTGGCGTTCATCTTCGCGTCGAGGTTGTAGGACTCGCGGGTGATCTCGGCCAGCCGCCGGCCGACCCGGCGGGCCGGGATGATGAAGATCGGCAGCAGCACCAGCGCCAGCACGGTGATCTGCCAGGACAGCACCAGCATCGCCCCGGCGGTGAGCACGAGCTGGATGACGTTGCTGACCACCCCGGACAGCGTCGAGGTGAACGCGCGCTGGGCGCCGAGCACGTCGTTGTTGAGCCGGCTGACCAGCGCGCCGGTCTGGGTGCGGGTGAAGAACTGCAGCGGCATCCGCTGGACGTGGTCGTAGACCCGGGTGCGCAGGTCGAGGATGATGCCCTCGCCGATGCGGGCCGAATACCACCGCTGGGCCAGCGAGAAGAGCGCGTCGGCCACGGCCAGCACGGCGATGATCACCGCGAGCCGGACCACGGTCTGACGGGCGTCGGACTTCCCGCCGGCGATCGCGTCGATCACGTCACCGGCGAGCAGCGGGGTGGCGACGCCGATCACCGCGGCCACGATCACGGTGATCAGGAAGACGACGATGTCACGCCGGTAGGGCTGGGCGAACGCGACGATCCGCCGGGCGGTGCCGCGCTTGAGCCGGTGCGCGGAGACCTCGTCGCGGTTGCGCAGCGACCGGAGCATGCTCCAGCCGCCCATGCCGCCGCCGGCCATGTGGTTGGACATCGTCACCTCCGGATCGTCGGGCAGCATGAACCGTCGAGGTCAATTCTCCCGACGCCTGTGACAACCTCGCGAGTAACCCGGATCTTCCCGAACGGTCCTTACTATTCGCCCCGGCCGGCGAGGTCCCGGATCCGCCTCGTCTGCGCCTCCCGCTCGGCCCGCTGCTGCTCGGCGTGCGAGCGTCCGGACGCGCCGGCGAGCAACGCCTTGATCTCCACGATCGCGTCCCGGTTGTTGGCCAGCAGCCCGGCGGAGAGGTCGCGCACCGAGGCGTCCAGCTCGTCGTTCGGCACCACCAGGGTGGCCAGGCCGATCCGGTCCGCCTCGGCGGCGTCCATCCGGCGGCCGGTGGCGCAGATCTCCAGGGCCCGGGAGTAGCCGACCAGCTCGACCAGGCGACGGGTGCCGGCCAGGTCGGGAACCAGACCGAGGGTCACCTCGGCCATCGAGAGCTTGGCGTCGGCGGCGAGCACGCGCAGGTCACAGGCGAGGGCGAGCTGGAGACCGGCGCCGATCGCGTGGCCCTGCACCGCGGCGATCGAGATGACGTCCGGCCGGTGCAGCCAGGTGAAGCCGCCCTGGTATTCGGCGATCCGGTCGGCGCACTCGCGCTCCGGGAGGGTGGCCAGCTCGGCGAAGGAGCCCGGCCCGGAGGCGCCGGCGACCGCCAGGTCCAGCCCGGCGGAGAAGGACCGGCCCTCGCCGCGCACCACCACGACCCGGACGTCACCGGGCAGGTCCCGGGAGAAGTCGCCCATGGCGCGCCACATGGCCGGGGTCTGGGCGTTGAGCACGTCGGGCCGGCACAACGTCACCGTCGCGACCGGCCCGTCGCAGTCGAGTCGAACTCCGGCCGTCTCGGCGGTCACCTGACCACCCGGAGCGCGACGCTGATGGACGACGCTGGGGGGCGGGTCACGCCTTCTTGCGGCGCCGGGCGCCGCCGCGCTGCCGCAACTGCACCCCGGACTCGGTGAGCACCCGGTGGATGAATCCGTAGGAACGGCCGGTCGAGGCCGCCAGCGCACGGATGCTCTCACCCCCGGTGTACCGCTTTACCAGGTCTTTGGCGAGCGTCTGACGCTCGGCCCCGACGATCCGGCGACCCTTCTCAGTGCTGGTGGCTGTGCCGGTGGCTGCCATGCTGATTCCTCACGTCCCAGACTGTGCGGTTCGGATACGGTCCCACCTATTAGACCGCCTCGGACGATCATGCGCCAGATATCAACTATTCGCCAACCGACACGCTACGCATTGTCAGCTTCCCGATAGAGTGATCCTTCCGACCGCCAGATCCGTACCGGCAGCTCCGATGACGGGGTCGTATGGTGCGCCGGTGACCGACCTGATCGCCGCCGCGGCCGGCGCCGCCGGCGTGTTCGCCGCCACCAACCTCGACGACATCGTCGTGCTCACCGTGCTGTTCGTGGCGGCCCGGCGCAGCGGCCGGCCACGGCCCTGGCAGATCGTCGCCGGCCAGTACGCGGGCATCGGCGCGCTGGTCGCCGTCGCGGTGGTGGCCGCCGCCGGCCTGCTGGTGGTGCCCGACCCGTGGCCCGGCCTGCTCGGGCTGCTGCCGATCGCGCTCGGCATCCGGGCGCTGCCGGGCCGGGGCGCCGACGACGACGAACCGCCGGCGGTGGTCGGCACCCTGCTCGGCGTCGCCGGGGTCACGGTGGCCAACGGCGCCGACAACATCGCCGTCTACGTGCCGGTCTTCCGTGCCCTCGGCCCGGCCACCGGCCTGGCGTACCTGCTGGTCTTCGCCGCCCTGATCGCGGTCTGGTGCGGCGTCGCCGCCGCGCTCGGCGGGCATCCGCGGGTGGTGGCGCTGGTCGGCCGAGTCGGCCACTGGCTGGTGCCGGCGATCTTCATCGCCATCGGCGCGACCATCGTGCTCACCTCCGGCGTCCTCCCCCGGCTCGCCGAACTCCTGCGCTGACAGTCACGCCAGCTCGACCAGCTCCAGCAGGTCGTCCGACCACGCGTCCTCGTCGCCGTCGGGCAGCAGGATCGCGCGGTCCGGCTTGAGCGCGGTGACCGCGCCCGGGTCGTGGGTGACCAGCACGATCGCGCCCGGATAGCGGGCGATGGCGTCGAGCACCTGCTCCCGGCTGACCGGGTCGAGGTTGTTCGTCGGCTCGTCCAGCAGCAGCACGTTGGCGCCCGAACAGACCAGGGTGGCAAGCGCCAACCGGGTCTTCTCGCCGCCGGAGAGCACGCCGGCCGGCTTGTCCACGTCGTCGCCGGAGAACAGGAACGCGCCGAGGATCTTGCGCAGGTCGGTGTCGGTCTGGTCCGAGGCGGCGCTGCGCATGTGCTCCAGGATGGTCCGGTCCACGTCCAGCGTCTCGTGCTCCTGGGCGTAGTAGCCGAGCCGCAGGCCGTGCCCGGGGCGCACCTCGCCGGTGTCCGGCTCCAGCAGGCCGCCGAGCATCCGCAGCAGGGTGGTCTTGCCGGCACCGTTGAGGCCGAGGATGGCCACCCGGGAGCCGCGGTCCACCGCGACGTTCACGTCGGTGAAGATCTCCAACGACCCGTACGACTTGGACAGGCCGGCGGCGGTCAGCGGCGTCTTGCCGCACGGCGCCGGGTTGGGGAAGCGCACCTTGGCCACCCGGTCGGACACCCGGACCTCGTCGAGGCCCGAGAGCAGCCGCTCGGCGCGCCGGGCCATGTTCTGCGCGGCGACGGTCTTGGTGGCCTTGGCCCGCATCTTGTCCGCCTGGGCCATCAGCGCGCCGGCCTTCTTCTCGGCGTTGGCCCGCTCCCGGCGGCGGCGGCGCTCGTCGGTCTCCCGCGCCTCCAGGTACGCCTTCCAGCCGAGGTTGTAGGTGTCGACCACGGACCGGGTGGCGTCCAGGAACCAGACCTTGTTGACCACGGCCTCCAGCAGCGACGCGTCGTGGGAGATCACGATCAGGCCGCCCTTGTGGTTGCCGAGGAAGCCGCGCAGCCAGGTGATCGAGTCGGCGTCGAGGTGGTTGGTGGGCTCGTCCAGCAGCAGGATGCCGCCGCCGTTCTCGCCCGCGTCGCGGAACAGGATCCGGGCCAGCTCGATGCGCCGGCGCTGACCGCCGGAGAGCGTGCCGATGGTCTGCGCCAGGGCGCGGTCGGGCAGGCCGAGGTTGGCGCAGATGCGGGCCGCCTCGGCCTCCGCCGCGTAGCCGCCGAGCGAGGCGAACTGGTCCTCCAGCGCGCCGTAGCGGCGGACCAGCCGCTCGTCGTCGGCGCCCTCGGCGAGCTTGTTCTCCAGCTCCGTCATCTGGGCCATCAGCACGTCCAGGCCGCGCGCGGAGAGGACCCGGTCCCGCCCGGTGACCTCCAGATCGCCGGTACGCGGGTCCTGCGGCAGGTAGCCGATGGCGCTGCGCCTGTCGATCTGCCCGCCGTACGGCTGGCCCTCCCCGGCGAGCACCTTCAGGGTGGTGGTCTTGCCGGCGCCGTTGCGCCCGACCAGGCCGATCCGGTCTCCCGGCTGCACCCGCAGGGTGGTGTCGGACAGCAGGATCCGGGAACCGGCGCGCAGTTCCAGGCCGGTGGCAGTGATCATTTCGGAGTACTCGCTCTCGGGGTCCGGAAGGGCTGACTCAGGGCACGCGAAAGCGCCGGCGGGTCGTCATCTCCCGTCGGCGCGGGGCCGTTCAGCCTTCGCAGCGCAGCACGGGACAAGTGTACCGGGCGCGTCGCGCCGCCCCCGTCGGATTACCAGACAAGATCATCGGGTACCGAATGCGCCGTCCGGACCCGGTCCGGTACCGCAACCACCACACACGGACAGATCGGTGATCGGGGTCAACATGGAGCTGAACGAGAACGCGCGGGTCGACACCAGCCAGGTGGACGACCGTCGAGGGTCCGGCGGAGGAGGAGGCGGGATGGGCATCCCGATCCCGGGCGGCGGCGGTGGTCGGGGCGGGCTCGTGAGCATCATCATCGCCGTGCTCGTCGCCCTGGTGGGCGGCGGATTCGGGCTCAACGCGGCCACCAACGGCGGCGGCGGGTCCGAGCAGGGCGACAACACCTCGCTGGAGCAGAAGTGCTCCGCGCAGGACGCGCTGAAGCAACTCGACTGCCGCAACACCCTCTACGTCAACTCGATCCAGGCATACTGGCGCACCGCCATGCCGGAGGTCTTCGGCGAGCAGTACCAGCCGTCCAAGACGGTGTTCTTCAGCCAGAACGTCAACACCGGCTGCGGCGCGGCCGACTCCGGGGTCGGCCCGTTCTACTGCCCGGCCGACGACCTGGTCTACATCGACCTCACGTTCTACCGCCTGCTCGCCGACCAACTCGGCGCCGAGGGCGAGTTCGCCCAGCCGTACGTGCTGGCCCACGAGTACGGCCACCACGTGCAGGACCTGCTCGGCACCGAGGCGGAGATGCGCCGCCAGCAGCAGCGCGACCCGCAGGACGCCAACGCGCTCTCGGTCAAGCTGGAGTTGCAGGCCGACTGCTACGCCGGCGCCTGGGCCAAGAACGCCACCGGCACCGCCGACGACAAGGGCCAGAAGATCTTCAAGAGCATCACCGACCAGGACATCCAGCAGGCCATCGACACCGCCGAGAAGATCGGCGACGACGCCATCCAGCAGCGGTCCGGCCGGCCGGTGAACCCGGACGAGTTCACCCACGGCACCTCCGAGCAGCGCAAGCAGTGGTTCACCAAGGGCTTCTCCACCGGCGACCCGAAGGCCTGCGACACCTTCGGTTCCGGCAAGTAGACCTGCGCGGCTCCACCCCGGACCGCCGGCCCGCACCGCTGAGACGTCCAGCGGCGCGGGCCGGCGGTCCGACGTCGTTCCGGGATCAGCCCGGCAGGGTCACCTGGGCCGGGGTGGGCCGCTGGACGGTGGTGCCGTCGCCCAGCTGTCCACCGCTGTTGTCGCCCCAGCACCACAGGCCGCCGTCGGTCCGGATCCCGCAGCCGTGGTCGGCGACGGCGAGGCCGCCGGTCCAGGTGGTGGCGTCACCGACGCGGGTCGGCGCGGACCGGTGGGTGGTGGTGCCGTCGCCCACCTGCCCGGAGGCGTTCTTGCCCCAGCACCACAGGCTGCCGTCGGTGCGTGACGCGCACGACGCGTCACCGCTCGCGTCGACCCTGCTCCAGGTGGTGGCCGTGCCGACCTGGATCGGCGTGGTCCGGAAGCTGCCGCTCACGCCGAGCTGCCCGTAGCCGTTCTCCCCCCAGCACCACAGCGCGCCGGACCGGATTCCGCAGGTGTGCGCGTACCCGGCCGTGACGCCGGACCAGTTGGTCGCGGTGCCGACCTGCGCCGGCGTCGTCTGCGAGCCGAGGGTGCCGAGACCGAGCTGCCCGTCCGAGCTGAGACCCCAGCACCACAGCGTCCCGTCGGTGCGCCCGGCGCAGGTGTGTGCGAAGCCGGTCGAGACGCTCGCCCAGTTGCTCGCCGTGCCGACCCGCAACGGGGTGGTCGCGACGTACGGGTCGTCGCCGACGCCGAGCTGCGCGGTCCGGTTGAAGCCCCAGCACCAGAGCGTGCCGTCGGTGCGCACGGCACAGGTGTGCGCGGGCCCGGCGCTGACCCTGGCCCAGGTGGTGGCGGTGCCGACCTGCACCGGTGCGCTCCGGCCCGTGGTGGTCCCGTCGCCGAGCTGGCCCCGGAAGTTCGAGCCCCAGCACCACAGCGTGCCGTCGGTCCGGACCGCGCAGGTGTGCCCCGTGCCGCCGTCGACGGCGGTCCAGGTGGCGGCGCCGACCCGCGCCGGGGTGCTCCGGTTCGTGGTGGTGCCGTCACCGAGCTGCCCGCCGTAGTTCGAGCCCCAGCACCACAGTCCCCCGTCGGCGCTGATCGCGCAGGTGTGCGCGCCGCCCGTGGTGACGCTGGTGACCGCCGGGGCGGCCAGCGCGGCGCGCTCGGCGGTGCCGGCGGCCGCCGCCGGGCCCGCCGTCAGCGCGGCGGTGAGCATGACGCCGCCGGTACACATCGCCGCCGCGGCGGCGAGGAGCCTTGTCGTACGGCGGCGCCACCGGGTCCGCAGCCGGCCGTCCTGATATCCGCTCATGTAGTTCCCTCTCCCAACGATGTCGGTGCCTGACTGGCGGAGGCGACGCTGCCCTGGCGGGTCGCCCGGAGACCCGCCACGTCACGACACCGACCCTATGCATCGGTTGTGTTCGATGCATCGTCGGTGACCTCGATTGACCGCACTTGATGCGATCTTTCCCGTTCAGCGGACCAGGATGTGGACCGCCCGGGCGGCGGCGACGGCCGCGACCAGGACGGCGTGCCGGGGTTCCGGCACGTCGAGCAGGCGCTCCGCGCGCAGTGCCGCGAGCGGCGCCAGCCGCCGGTCGGCCAGCACCGTGTCCACCGCCCGCCGGTCGCCCCCGCAGATCAGCGCCGCGAGCGAGCCGGCCGCCGGCAACAGCAGGCGTACGGCGAGATCCGCGGCGTCGCCCAGGGCCGCCTTCGCCTGGTTGTCGCGCCGCCGGGCGAACCGCTGCTGGGACCAGCCGCCCGCGGCGGTGCGCCCCTGCACGTACCGGGTGTCCACCTTGGAGGTCACCAGCTCGGTGCCGTCGGCGACACCGACCGCCACCGCGCCCTTGCGGGCCAGCAGCAGGCCGAGCCGGCGGGGAGCGGCGGCGACACCGGCGAACGCGGGCAGGTCCGGCGCGGGGCGCGCGCCGGGCGGCGTGTGCAACTCGGCGGTGGCCCCGTCCGGGGCGGTGAGCAGCAGACCGTACCCCAGGGCGGTGGTGGTGGGCGGGCCGTGCCGGTCGGCGAAGCCCTCGACCCAGCGGGTGACGCGGGCCGGGTCGACCTCCACCCACCGGCCGCCCCCGGCTGCGGGTCGGCTGCTCATGGCACGACGGTACGCGGTTCAGCCGGACAGCAGGGTGGCGGCCGCGAGACCGGCGATCAGCGCGCTTGACACCAGGCCGGTGACCAGCCGCCCTCGCGGACCGGCCAGCACCCGGCCGACCACCGAACCGCCGCCGGCCACCAGCAGTTGCCAACTCGCCGAGGCCGCGAACGCGCCGGCCACGAACGACGCGGCGGTGGCCGGATCCGGGTCGGCGGCGTCCCGGCGACCGAGCACCAACGCGGCGAAGTAGAGCACCGTCGCGGGGTTGAGCAGGGTCAGCCCGAGCAACGCGGCGTAGGCCCGGGCCGGGGTGTGCAGGCCGCGACCGGCCGGCGCCTCGGCGACCTGCCGGGCCCGCCGGCCGGACCAGGCGCGCCACAGGCCGTGCGCGGCGATGCCGAGCAGGACCAGCGCCGCGACCACCCGCAGCGGCCCGGAAACCGGGGCGAGGACGCGGGCCAGCCCGGCGCCGCCCAGCGCGGCGACCGTGGCATAGAGCCCGTCGGCGGTGGCCACGGCGAGCGCGGCCGCCGCGCCGACCCGGAACCCGTTACGCGCGCTGAGACCCAGGATGAGGATGGCGATCGCGCCGACCGGGATTGCGACGCCGTACCCGGCGACCAGGCCGGCGAGGAACGCGCCGGTCACGACGGCAGGCGACGGGTCGGGGCGGACCGCGGCACGGCGGGCTGTCGACGCGCGGCCGTGGCCGCACGGACAGGAGCCTGCTTCGGGTACGCCTCGATCACCCGCCCATCCTGCCCCCCACCCCACACCCCCGCCACCCCATTCCCCCGCCCGGCCCGCCCCGCCCCACCCGCCCTCGAGCCGCTGATTCACGGAAAGAGTGCCCATCCGCGAGCCGGAGGCCACTTTTTCCCGTGAATCAGCGCGCATCCGGGGCGGAAGGTGAGGGACGCGTCGGGCGCGGCGCCCCCGGAGGGGTGCCGCGCCCGAGTGGGTGGAACTGTCAGACGTTGAAGCCGAGCGAGCGGAGCTGGTCGCGCCCCTCGTCGGTGATCTTGTCGGGGCCCCACGGCGGCAGCCAGACCCAGTTGATCCGGATGTCGTTCACCAGGCCGCCGCCCGGGCCGGTGGTCAGCGCCTGCCGGGTCTGGTCCTCGATCACGTCGGTCAGCGGGCAGGCCGCCGAGGTCAGCGTCATGTCCAGCGTGGCGACGTTCTCGTCGTCCACGTGGACCCCGTACACCAGACCCAGGTCGACCACGTTGATGCCCAGTTCGGGGTCGACGACGTCCTTCATCGCCTCCTCGATGTCGCCGACGGCGGCCTTGCCGCCGGCCGGCGTGGCCGGGCTGTCGGTCGCCACCGCGCCGGTCTCCGGCGTCGTGGTGGTCTCGTCCTCGCTCATGCCGCCCCCTCGCTCGCTCATGCCTTGCCGGCCTGACATGCCCTCACGGCCCTCGCTCCGCTCGGTGCGTTCGTTCATGCCTTCACCTCGGGGCCCACGCCCACCCCGGCGCGTGCCGCGGCGTCCTTGAACGCCATCCACGACAACAGCGCGCACTTGACCCGGGCCGGGTAGCGCGCGACACCCGCGAACGCCACCCCGTCTCCGAGTACGTCCTCGTCCGGCGTGACCTGGCCACGCCCGGACATCAACTCGACGAACGCCTCATGCACCACCGCGGCGTCACCCGCGGCCCGGCCGCGCAGCAGCTCGTGCAGGATGCTCGCCGACGCCTGGCTGATCGAGCAGCCCATCCCGTCGTACGAGATGTCGGTGAACACCGTGCCGTCGGTCGCCACCCGCACGGTGATCTCGTCGCCGCAGGTCGGGTTGACGTGGTGCGCCTCGCCGACCCGGGCCGCCGGGTCCGTCGCGTCCCGCAGGCCACGGCCGTGCGGGTGCTTGTAGTGGTCCAGGATGATCTCCTGATAAAGAGACTCAAGCTGCATCAGGCTGAACTCCTGTCGGTTCGCGGGCTCCTGCGGCGCCGCTCACTCGAACACCTTCCGCACCTGCGCCAGGCCCGCCACCAGGGCGTCGATCTCGGCCGTGGTGGTGTAGAGGTAGAACGACGCCCGCGTCATGGCCGGCACCCCGAAGCGGGCGCACACCGGCTTGGCGCAGTGATGCCCCACCCGCACCTGCACGCCGAGCGAGTCGAGCACCTGCCCGACGTCGTGCGGGTGCACGTCGCCGAGGGCGAACGAGATCGTCCCGCCCCGGCCCACCGGCACGGACGGACCGAAGATCCGCAGGCCCGGCACGGTGGCGAGGGCGTCCAGCGCGTACGCCGTCAGCTCCTTCTCGTGCCACTGGATCGCCCGCATCCCGACGCCGGTGAGGTAGTCCACCGCCGCGCCGAGCGCGACCGCCTCGGCGATCGGCGGCGTGCCCGCCTCGAACCGGGCCGGCGGCGCGGCGAACGTGGTACGCGCCATCGTCACCGTCTCGATCATCGAGCCGCCGCCCATCACCGGCGGCATCGCCGCGAGCAGCTCGCCCCGGCCCCAGAGCACGCCGATGCCGGTCGGACCGCACATCTTGTGCCCGGTGAAGACGATGAAGTCCGCGTCCAGGTCGACCACGTCGATCGGCTGGTGCGGCACCGACTGGGAGCAGTCGAGCAGCAGCAGCGCCCCGACCTGGCGGACCCGCTCGGTGATCCGCGCGGTGGCGTTGACCGTGCCGAGGATGTTCGACGTGTGCACCAGCGAGACGATCTTCGTGCGCTCGGTGACCAGATCGTCCAGGCCCGACTCGTCCAGCCGGCCGCCGTCGGTGACCGGGAACCAGCGCAGCGTCGCGCCGGTGCGCTCCGCGAGCAGCTGCCACGGGACGATGTTCGAGTGGTGCTCCATCTCGGAGATCACGATCTCGTCGCCGGGGCCGAGGCGGAACCGGGCGTCGGCGTCCGCGCGCGGCGAGGCGTTGGAGAACGCGTACGCCACCAGGTTGATCGCCTCGGTGGAGTTCTTGGTGAACACCACCTCGTCCACGCTCGACGCGTTGACGAACGCGGCGATCTTCGCCCGCGCGCCCTCGTACGCCTCGGTCGCCTCGGTGCCCAGCGTGTGCACCGAGCGCGACACGTTGGCGTTGTGCTCCGCGTAGTGCTCGGTGAGCACGTCGAGCACCTGGCGCGGCTTGTGCGAGGTGTTGGCGCTGTCCAGGTAGACCAGCGGGTGACCGTTGACCTCCCGGTCCAGGATCGGGAAGTCGGCCCGCACCTGCGCCACGTCGAAACGCGGCACGTCGTCATACTGCGGCATGCCCACCGGGATCGCGATCAAGGAGGTCATGTCAGGTCAGGCCCGCGCCGCGCCGGCCCCGGCGGCGTACCGCTCGTAGCCCTCTTCCTCGAGCTTGTCGGCCAGCTCACGGCCGCCCTGCTCGACGATCCGGCCGGCGACGAAGACGTGCACGAAGTCCGGCTTGATGTAGCGCAGGATCCGGGTGTAGTGGGTGATCAGCAGCATCCCGGTGTCGCCGTTGTCACGGACCCGGTTCACGCCCTCGCTGACCACGCGCAGCGCGTCCACGTCGAGGCCGGAGTCGGTCTCGTCGAGGATGGCGATCTTCGGCTTGAGCAGCTCCAGCTGCACGATCTCGTGCCGCTTCTTCTCGCCGCCGGAGAAGCCCTCGTTGACGTTGCGCTGGGCGAACGCCGGGTCCATCTGGAGCTTCTCCATGGCCCCGCGCAGCTCGCCGGCCCAGGTGCGCAGCTTCGGCGCCTCGCCGTCGATGGCGGTCTTGGCGGTACGCAGGAAGTTGGCCACCGACACGCCGGGGACCTCGACCGGGTACTGCATGGCCAGGAAGAGGCCGGCGCGGGCCCGCTCGTCGACGGACATGGCGAGCACGTCCTCGCCGTCGAGGGTCACCTCGCCGCCGGTGATCTCGTACTTGGGGTGGCCGGCGACCGAGTAGGCCAGCGTCGACTTGCCGGAGCCGTTCGGGCCCATGATCGCGTGCGTCTCACCGGAGCGCACGGTCAGGTCGACCCCGTGCAGGATCGGCTTGAGCTCACCCTCGGGCAGCTTGACCGACACCTTCAGGTCGCGGATCTCCAGGGTGCTCATTATCGCGTCACTCCATTGCTCGGCGTCATGCTGACGTAGATCTCGCCGTCGCGGACCTCGACGGGGTAGACGGGTACGGGTTCGGTCGCGGGCAGCCCGGTCGGCTCACCGGTACGCAGGTCGAAACGGGATCCGTGCAGCCAACATTCCAGCGTGCAGCCCTCGACCTCGCCCTCGGAGAGCGCCACGGCGGCGTGCGAGCACTCGTCGCGGACGGCGTAGAACACGTCGTCCTCGCCGTGCACGATCGCCACCTGCACGCCGTCCACGTCGGCGCTGATCGCCGCGCCCTTCGGCACGTCCTCGGTCGAACAGATCCTGATCATCAGGCGCCCGCCTTGGTGAGGCGCGCCTCGATCGCGTCGCCGAGCCGCTCGCGCAGGTCCTCGACCGGGATCTTGTTGATCAGCTCGGCGAAGAAGCCCCGCACCACCAGGCGGCGGGCCTCGCCCTCCGGGATGCCCCGGGCCATCAGGTAGAACAGCTGCTCGTCGTCGAACCGGCCGGTGGCGCTGGCGTGCCCGGCGCCGGCGATCTCGCCGGTCTCGATCTCCAGGTTGGGCACCGAGTCGGCCCGGGCGCCATCGCTGAGCAGCAGATTCCGGTTGATCTCGTAGGTGTCGGTGCCGGTCGCCTCGGCCCGGATCAGCACGTCGCCGACCCAGACGGTGTGCGCCTCGTCGCCCTGGAGCGCGCCACGGTAGCCGACGTAGGAGCGGCAGTCCGGCACGGTGTGGTCGACCAGCTGCCGGTGCTCCAGGTGCTGGCCGGAGTCGGCGAAGTAGAGGCCGTACAACTCGGCCTCGCCGCCGCGCTGGGTGTATTCCACCGTGGTGTTCTGCCGGACCAGGTCGCCGCCGAGGCTCACCTGCACGTGGACGATCTTGGCGTCCCGGCCCAGCTTCACCTTCAGGTGCTGCGCCTGGACCGCGTCGTCGGCCCAGTCGGCGACCGTGACCAGGGTCAGCTTCGCGCCGTCCGCCACCGCCACCTCGACGTTGTCGGCGAGCGTGGCGGAGCCGACGTGCTCCAGCACCACGGTCACCTCGGCGAACCGGCCCACCTCGACGAACGTGTGACCGAACGCCAGCGCCCCGGCGTCCTCGCCGACCGCGCGCAGGCGCACCGGCGCGTCCACCACGGCGTCGCGGGCGACCTGCACCAGCAGCGCGCCGTCGGCGCCGCCGTAGGCCAGCGCGCTGACCCGGTCGAACGGGGTGAGCACGCTGCCCACCCGGGGGTCGTCGCGGCCGATCCGGTCGACGGTGACGCCCTCGGGCAGGTCGCCGTACTCGTGCCGGACCGTGCCGCGCGGCGCCCCGGAGCCGTCACCCGTCAGGCCACGGAGGCGCTTGAGCGGGGTGAAGCGCCACTCCTCCTCCAGCCCGGTCAGGGCCGGGAAGTCGGCGACGTCGTACGAGCGGAGCGCCTGCGACTTGGTCGTGGGCGGCGCGGAAGCCTGGGTAGTCATCTCTTCCTTGGTCTGTTCAGCGACGCGGTGTCATTAGTCGGAGGGTCGGACGGGGTCCGCGCGGCCCGGCCAGACTGGTCCGGGCCGCGCGGTCACGGTCAGCCGACCGCGCCCTCCATCTGCAGCTCGATCAGGCGGTTGAGCTCCAGCGCGTACTCCATCGGGAGCTCCTTGGCGATCGGCTCGATGAAGCCGCGCACGATCATCGCCATCGCCTCGTCCTCGCTCAGGCCCCGGCTCATCAGGTAGAAGAGCTGGTCGTCACTGATCTTGGAGACGGTCGCCTCGTGCCCCATCGACACGTCGTCCTCGCGGATGTCGACGTACGGGTAGGTGTCGGAGCGGGAGATGGTGTCCACCAGCAGCGCGTCGCACTTGACCGTGCTGCGGCTGCTGTGCGAACCCTCCAGCACCTGCACCAGACCGCGGTAGGAGGTGCGGCCGCCGCCCCGGGCGATCGACTTCGACACGATGGTCGAGGAGGTGTGCGGCGCGGCGTGCACCATCTTGGCGCCGGCGTCCTGGTGCTGGCCCTCGCCGGCCATGGCCACCGAGAGCACCTCACCCTTGGCGTGCTCGCCGGTCATGTAGACCGCCGGGTACTTCATGGTGACCTTGGAGCCGATGTTGCCGTCGACCCACTCCATGGTCGCGCCCTCGTGGCACACGGCGCGCTTGGTGACCAGGTTGTAGACGTTGTTCGACCAGTTCTGGATGGTCGTGTAACGGCAGCGCGCGTTCTTCTTGACGATGATCTCCACGACCGCGCTGTGCAGCGAGTCGGAGGAGTAGAGCGGCGCGGTGCAGCCCTCGACGTAGTGCACGTACGCGCCCTCGTCGACGATGATCAGCGTCCGCTCGAACTGGCCCATGTTCTCCGTGTTGATCCGGAAGTAGGCCTGCAGCGGGATCTCCACGTGCACGCCCTTCGGCACGTAGATGAACGAGCCACCGGACCAGACCGAGGTGTTCAACGCGGCGAACTTGTTGTCGCCGACCGGGATGACCGTGCCGAAGTATTCCTTGAAGACGTCCTCGTGCTCGCGCAGCGCGGTGTCGGTGTCGAGGAAGAGGACGCCCTGCTCCTCGAGGTCCTCACGGATCTTGTGGTAGACGACCTCGGACTCGTACTGCGCGGCGACGCCGGCGACCAGCCGCTGCTTCTCCGCCTCCGGAATGCCCAGCCGGTCGTAGGTGTTCTTGATGTCCTCGGGCAGGTCCTCCCAGCTGGTGGCCTGCTTCTCGGTGGACCGGACGAAGTACTTGATGTTGTCGAAGTCGATCCCGGTGAGGTCGGCGCCCCAGGCCGGCATCGGCTTGCGACCGAACAGTCGCAGGCCCTTCAGCCGCAGGTCGAGCATCCAGGCCGGCTCGTTCTTCTTGGCCGAGATGTCCCGCACCACCGCCTCGTTCAGACCACGCTGGGCGGTCGCCCCGGCGACGTCGGGGTCGGCCCAGCCGTACTCGTAACGACCGAGGGCAGCGAGCTGCTCCTCCTGGGTCAAGGGCTGGACGATCTGCTCGGTCATCTATCTGTCCTCACAGTGGTGACGGTGGAACCGGACTGGGCGGGAATGTGCGTGGTGCACACGCCGTCGCCGTGCGCGATGGTGGCCAGGCGCTGCACGTGGGTGCCGACCAGGCGGGAGATCACCGCGGTCTCGGCCTCGCACAGCTGGGGAAACTCGGCGGCCACGTGCGCCACCGGGCAGTGGTGCTGGCAGAGCTGGCCGCCGGAGGCGATCGTGGACGCGTTGGCAGCGTAACCCTCGGCGGTGAGCGCCCCGGCGAGCGCCTCGGCCCGCGCGAGCGGGGCGTCGCCGGCGTCCTCCATGGCGGCCCGGCAGCGGTTCTCCAGCGCGGCGACCTGATCGGCCGCGAACTCCGCGACCGCCTCGGCGCCACCCGTGCGGGCGATCCACCGCAGCGCCGCGGTGGCCATGTTGTCGTAGTGGTGGGTGCCACAGCGCAGCCGGGCCGCCTCGGTCAGCACGAAGACCTTCGCCGGCCGGCCCCGCCCGCGGCTGCCCCGCACGGCCTGCTCGCGGGCGAGCACGTCCCCGTCGGCGAGCATCGCGTCGAGGTGCCGGCGGATCGCGGCCGGGCTGAGGCCGAGCGCCGAGCCGAGCTGCGCGGCGGTGGTCGCGCCGCGCTCCAGCAGCAGCTGGGTGACCCGGTCGCGGGTCGACAGGTCGGCAGGAACCGTCGCGCCGGCGACCGTATTACTGGTCACCGACCCTTCGGACAGCGCTGCCGCGTTTTTCACAACGCCAACGTTACGTAATTCACGCGAGGCCCGCAAACCCGGGGTCCGGTGATCCCGACCACCGGGTCGGCGGAGTCACCCGATCGGGATCCACTACGGTGCGTAGGATTCGCTCCGTGAAGCGTTCCGTCCGGTTCCCGGTCTCCCCCACGCTGCTGCGCCGCCTCGCGTTCACCTCGATCGTCGCGAACGTGGCGATCGTGGTCACCGGCGGGGCCGTCCGGCTCACCGCCTCCGGCCTCGGCTGCCCCACCTGGCCCCGGTGCACCGACGAGTCCTACACCACCACGTCCGAGATGGGCGTGCACGGGGTGATCGAGTTCGGCAACCGGCTGCTCACCTTCGCGGTGGGCATCATCGCGCTCGCCGTGGTGCTGGCCGTGCTGGCCCGACGCCCCCGCCGCCGGGGCCTGCTGCCGCTGGCCGTCGGCGTGCTGCTCGGCATCCCGGCGCAGGCGGTCATCGGCGGGATCACCGTGCTCACCAACCTCAACCCGTGGGTGGTCGGGCTGCACTTCCTCGCCTCCATGGTGGTGATCGCGGTCGCGTACGCGCTCTGGCGGCGCACCGGCGAGCCGGACGGGCCGGTGACCCCGACCGTGCCGGCGCCGCTGCGTACCCTCGCCCGGATCACCGGCGTGGTCAGCGCGGCCGTCCTGGTGGTCGGCACCTGGGTGACCGGCAGCGGCCCGCACGCCGGCGACCAGGGCGCGGCCCGCAACGGCCTGGACCCGGAGGCGATCTCCCAGGTGCACGCGGACGGCGTCTTCCTGCTGATCGGCCTCTCGGTGGCGCTGTTCTTCGCGTTCCGCGCGGTCGGCGCGGCACGCGCCGCCCGGGCCGCCGGCGTGCTGCTCGCGGTCGAACTGGGCCAGGGCCTGATCGGCTTCGTCCAGTACTTCACCCACCTGCCCGCGGTACTGGTCGCCGCGCACATGCTCGGGTCCTGCCTGGTGCTGCTGGCCACGCTGGGCGTGCTCCGGGCCACCCGGGAGCGCCTCCCGGCCGCCCCGCCGGCCCCGGCCGCGCCCGCCGCCGAGCCGGTGGGCGCCGCCGCCTGAGCCGGGCGTTACCGCGCGGCGGGAGCGGGAATGCGGGCCGGGCCACGGACCGTACGCCCGAGGGGAGCTCCCGGTGTCGCGCAAGGGCCTTGCCACGACCACCCCGCAGCGGCTCACCCCGGTGGCCGGCGCGCCGCTGTGGTGCGACGCCCGCGAGCACGGCCTCACCGGCGACGGGGTGACCAACGACCAGCCGGCCCTGGCCGCGCTGGTGGACCGCCTCGGCGCGGGCTACGACGCCGACGGCCGGGCCCGGGTGATCCACTGCCCGCCGGGCCTCTACTCGATCCGTGACGCCGGCACGGTCTGGCGCAGCGGCGTCTCGCTGATCGGCGCCGGTTCGGCGGCGACCCGCTTCCTGCTCAGCAACGAGGGCAACCGCGCCGCCCCGGTGCCGCTGGCCTACTGGACCACGGTGCAGCACGGCGCGGACCGGGACCGGCACATCGCCGACTGCACGTTCGCCGACTTCGAGATCGACGGCTCCGGCGTCGGCCAGGCCGAGTACGACTACCTGGCCAAGGGACTGGGCCTGCAGTACGTCGTGCGGGGCGTGTTCCGCAACCTCTACATCCACCACACCGGCGCCACCGGCCTGGGCTGCGACTTCCTCCAGGACAGCCTGATCGAGGGCGTGGTCGCGGTGGGCTGCGGCCGGCTGGACAACGGCCAGCAGATGGGCGGCGCCGGGATCGGGGTGGGCATCGGCGGCTGGGGCGACGTGGAGCGCCTCACCATCGCCAACTGCACCACCGTCGGCAACGGCACCAACGGGATCTTCCTGGAGCTGCAGAAGGACTACTGGACCCCGCCGCGCGGCATCCGCATCATCGGCTGCCACAGCCAGGCCAACCGGTTCGGCATCTCGGACTGGGGCGCGGACGGGCTGATCGTCTCCGGCTGCACCATGACCAACAACCTGGAGGCCGGCTTCGACGTGTCGGCCAACGGCACCGCCGGGATCGCCGGGCGCGGCGGGCTGCTCACCGGCTGCGTGATCGACTGCAACATCGGCGACGGGATCAGCATGGGCAACACCCCCGGCCCGTACGCGGTGCAGGGCAACCGGATCAGCCGCAACGGCGGGTACGGCTACCACGAGCACGACCTCGGCCACGGGCACCGGGGCGCGGCCGCGGACGTGGTGATCCAGGACAACGACATCCGGGAGAACGCGCTGGACGGCATCCGGATCGACCGGCCGATGCTGGACGCGTCGGTCGTGGGCAACCGGATCCGCGACAACGGGTGCCGGTCCGCGCCGGCCCACCGGGGCTCGGGCGACGTGGTGCGCTACGGCCCGCGCGAGGTCACCGACGGCGCGGCGGACTGGCCGGCCGGCGGGCACCGGGGCAAGGTCGTCCGGGTCGGCACCCGCAGCGCGGTGGTCGCCGACAACACCGGCACCCGGCTGTCCCTGGCCGAGGTACGCCCCGACGCCGCCACCGCGTGGAACGAGGCCGTCCCGGCGCCCGGCGACGCGTACGAGCTGCCGGCGGGGACGCCGGCCGGCGCCGGGATCACCATCGCCGCGCCGTTCGACTCGGCCACCGTGCGGGGCAACCGGATCTGGCACCGGGACGCCGACACGCAGGCGTACGGGCTGTGGATCACCGAGGCGGGGAGTTGCGTCTCGTGCGCGGTCGAGGACAACGACCTCGCCGGGTCGACGGCCGCGATGCGGCTGGACACCCCGCCGATCGGCGGTCGCTGGGAACGCAACCACACCGACCGGGACTGACCCGGCCCCCCTCAGCCGGCCTCGGCGGCGAACGCCAGCACGATCATGCTCCCGCTGCCGGCCGGGTGGGCGATGACCGGCGCCCGGCGGCGCCGGGAGCGGCCAGGTGGGCGAGGACCGCCTCGGCGAGCCGGTCCGGCGCGCCGTCGGCGTGCCCGACGAACAGACTCGGCTCGGTCAGCTCCAACTCGACCAGCACGGGCGAGGCGTCCGGGCCGGGGATCAGGTCGACCCGGGCGTAGAGCAGCCGGTCGGTGCCGCCCGGGACGACGGCCAGCACCTTCTCGGCGACGGCCCGCTGCTCGTCGGTGGCGGCGCGGGCGTCGATCCGCTCCTCCCTGTAGAGCGCGGCCTCGCCCCGGTCCGGGCCGGTCAGCATCGGTCCCTTGCGGATCGCGTGGCTGAACGCCAGGCCGTCGGGGCCGGCCAGGTAGAGCAGGGCGGTCTCGCCGTCGGTGTCCACCGCGTCGAGGTACGGCTGGACCATCGTCACCCGCCCCGCGTCACCGAGTTGCCGCACGTGCGCCGATGCCAGCTCCCGGTGTTCCGGGTCGGCCAGGTCGTAGCGCCCGGTGTCCTGGCTGCCGGCGCTGACCGCCGGCTTGAGCACGTGTTCGCCGGCGTCCGACGGCGCCCAGCGCTCCCCCGGCGCGATCCAGACCGTCGGCACGGTGGGCACCCCGGCGGCGGACAACTCGGCCAGGTAGCGCTTGTCGGTGTTCCAGGCCACCACGTCGGCCGGGTTGACCAGCGCGGGCACGGTGCGCGCCCAGGCCACGAACTCGTCCCGGCGCAGCGCGTAGTCCCAGGGTGAGCGGAGCACCACCAGGTCGTAGCCGGACCAGTCCACGGTCGGGTCGTCCCAGATCGCGATCTCGGTGGTGACGCCACGGGCCGCGAGCGGGTCGAGCACGAGGCGGTCGTCCGGGTCGAGGTCGGGCAGGGCGGCGCAGGTGACGAGAGCGACCCGGGGTTTCCCCCGGGTCGACTGGTGGTGGTTTGTCATGCGGTTATATGTGTCAACGGGCCATCGTGCGCCGGGCCATCGACCGCCACAGGTCGTTGCTCGGACGCATCTGGTCCATCAGCTCACGCTCCCAGGCGTTCTCGACGTCGACCCCGGCCGTGGCGCAGGCCTGCCGCGCGACGACGGTGTCGTCGGCGAACTGGTCGGCCCACGCCCCGTCGGAACCCACGAGGACGATCCGTGCGCCGCGCTTGCCGACGTACTCGATGACCGCCTTCGCGCCGCCGTGCCCGGCGGCGAACGACTTGATGCCCGCGACCAGGCCGTTGGGGCCCTGCTCGCCGCTCTTGTCAGCCGTCAGCGTCGTATCGGAACCATCTGCCATGACGCGAAGCCTAAGCAGACTTCCACCCGGATGTGCGAGAACGATGAACTGAATGTGATGCCAATTACCCATCGGTTTAAGGAGGACCACAGGCAATTCGTCAGCATTTGTCGCTTATAAGCGGGCGAAACGGGCGGCTCGGATAGTCACGCTCTGTCCGGGTTGATCCCCTGCGGTGGACCCGAAAAAAACTTCTGATGAACCGCCTCACGTGCGGAAACATCCAGCCGAGTCAAAGCCCTCCCGCCAGGATCGACCCGCCGATACGCCGCGGCGTGCCGGGGTCGCGCGTGGACCGCCGGGTGGCATGTGCCCGGCTGACCAACCCCACCTCGCCGACATGGGCGTGGTGCAGACCGCTCCGATGGCCCCAGCTCGCCGAACTGGCGAGCGGTGGCCGCGCCGGTGGCCCGGATCAGACCGGGTCAGATCAGCGCGTCGAGGGCGATCGCGGCGAACAGGATGGTGAGGTAGGTGGTGGACCAGTGGAACAGCCGCATCGGCTTGACCGCCTCGCCGCGCGTTGCGCGCCGGCACAGCTTGTGCGCCTCCACCACGAAGATCCCACCGACGACCAGCGCGGTCACCCCGTAGATCGGGCTCATCCCGAGCGGCCACACCGCCAGCGACGACAGCAGCGTCAGCCAGGAGAAGCCGATGATCTCCGCGTTGACCCGCCGGACCGAGGCCACCACCGGCAGCATCGGGATGCCGGCCCGGGCGTAGTCGTCCTTGTACTTGATGGCCAGCGCGTAGAAGTGCGGCATCTGCCAGAAGAAGACCACCGCGAACAGGGCCCAGGCCGCCGGCGCGAGCGAGCCGGTGACCGCGGCCCAGCCGATCAACACCGGCGCGGCGCCGCAGGCGCCGCCCCAGAACGTGTTGGCGGCCGTGGTCCGCTTCAGCCAGAGCGTGTAGACCAGGTCGTAGTAGGCGATCGCGGCCAACGTCAGGCCCGCCGCCAGCCAGTTGGTGGTCGCCGCCATCAGCGCCACCGACACCGCCGCCAGCACCAGCCCGAAGACCAGGGCACTGCGCGGCGACACGGTGTGCGCCGGCAGCGGGCGGCGCTTGGTGCGCCGCATCACCTGGTCGATGTCCCGGTCGATGTAGCAGTTGAGCACGCTGGCCGCGCCGGCCGCGAGCGAGCCGCCGACCAGCACCACGGCCACCAGCCACAGCGACGGCATGCCGCCGTCCGCGAGCATCATCGCCGGCACGGTGGTGACCAGCAGCAACTCGACGATCCGCGGCTTGGTGAGCGTCACGTACGCGGCCACCACGGCCCGGACGTCCCGCCGGCCGGTCGTCGGCGCCTCCGCCACCGTGTCCACCGGCGCCGTCCCGGCAGGGTCGCTGACCGGACGCTCGGTGATCATGCTCACGGATTGCCACCTTCCGGCTTCGGCAGGGGAGGTCGTCGGCTCGGACCCGAGCCGGGTCCACACACCGCCCCACACACTACGCGTCGTCGTTTTGGCTGCCCCGCAGACCCGGCAACGGTGCGGGCCGTCACACCGCGGGTTGAACGCCCGGTCGGGTCGGACACGTAGAAGTCAGCATGCCGAGATCCCCGGGCGGACGTTTAGTGACGCTCGATAGGGTCATCAGTGAGGGTTCCGCCCATCTGCCGAGGAGCACATCAACGTGGCTGCGAAACGACCCGAGCTTCCCGCTCTCAACTGGTCCGACCTCGACCGCAGGGCCGTCGACACGGTCCGCGTGCTGGCCATGGACGCCGTGGAGAAATCCGGCAACGGCCACCCGGGCACGGCGATGAGCCTCGCCCCGGCGGCATACCTGCTCTTCAACCGGGTCATGCGACACAACCCGACCGACCCGAACTGGCCCGGCCGGGACCGGTTCGTGCTGTCCGCCGGGCACTCCAGCCTGACCCTCTACATCCAGCTCTTCCTCTCCGGCTACCCGCTGGCCCTGGACGACCTCAAGGCGCTGCGCCAGTGGGGCTCGCTCACCCCGGGCCACCCGGAGCACCGCCACACCCCGGGCGTGGAGACCACCACCGGCCCGCTCGGCCAAGGGCTCGGCAACGCGGTCGGGATGGCGATGGCGGCCCGCCGCGAGCGGGGCCTGTTCGACCCCGAGCCCGACCGCGCCGACTCGCCGTTCCGCCACGACATCTGGTGCATCGCCTCCGACGGCGACATCGAGGAGGGCATCACCCACGAGGTGAGCGCGCTCGCCGGCCACCAGCAGCTCGGCAACCTCTGCGTGATCTACGACGACAACGAGATCTCGATCGAGGACGACACCCGGATCGCCAAGAGCGAGGACGTGGCGGCCCGCTACGAGGCGTACGGGTGGCACGTGCAGACCGTCGACTGGCGCACCGGCGACGCCGACCAGGGCGACTACCACGAGGACGTGGAGGCGCTCTACCAGGCGCTGCTGGCCGCCAGGGCGGAGACCGACCGGCCGTCGTTCATCGCGCTGCGCACCATCATCGGCTGGCCCGCGCCGAACAAGCAGAACACCGGCAAGATCCACGGCTCGGCGCTCGGCGCCGACGAGGTCAAGGCCACCAAGGAGATCCTCGGCTTCGACCCGCAGCAGACCTTCCAGGTCGACGAGGAGGTGCTCGAGCACGCCCGCCAGGTGATCGGGCGCGGCACCGAGGCGCAGTCCGAGTGGAACACCCGGTTCGAGTCGTGGGCGAAGGCCAACCCGGAGCGCAGGGCGCTGTGGGAGCGGATGGCCACCCGTACCCTGCCGACCGGCTGGACCGACGCGCTGCCCACCTTCCCGGCGGACGCCAAGGGCGTCGCCACCCGGGCCGCCTCCGGCAAGGTCCTGGAGGCGCTCGCCCCGGTGCTGCCGGAGCTGTGGGGTGGCTCGGCCGACCTGGCCGAGAGCAACAACACCACCATGAAGGGCGAGCCGTCCTTCGTCCCGGCCGGGCACGCCACCAAGGACTTCCCGGGCGACGAGTACGGCCGCACGCTGCACTTCGGCATCCGCGAGCACGGCATGGGGTCGATCCTCAACGGCATCGCCCTGCACGGCGGCACCCGCCCATACGGCGGCACGTTCCTGGTGTTCAGCGACTACATGCGCCCGTCGGTGCGGCTCGCCGCGCTGATGAAGCTGCCGGTGACCTACGTCTGGACGCACGACTCGATCGGTCTCGGCGAGGACGGCCCGACCCACCAGCCGATCGAGCACCTGAGCGCGCTGCGGGCCATCCCCGGCCTGGACGTGGTGCGCCCGGCCGACGCCAACGAGACCGCATGGGCGTGGCGGCAGGCGCTGGAGCACACCGACCGGCCGACCGCGCTGGCACTCAGCCGGCAGGCGCTGCCGACGATCGACCGCACCGAGTTCGGCCCGGCCGAGGGCACCGCCAAGGGCGGGTACGTGCTGGCCGAGGCGTCCAACGGCAAGCCCCAGGTGATCATCGTCGGCACCGGCTCCGAGGTGCAGCTCTGCCTCACCGCCCGGGAGCGGCTGGAGGCCGACGGCACCCCCACCCGGGTGGTGTCCATGCCGTGCCAGGAATGGTTCTTCGCGCAGGACGAGGCGTATCGGGAGTCGGTGCTGCCGCGCGGGGTAAAGGCACGGGTGAGCGTGGAGGCGGGCATCGCGATGTCGTGGCGGGCGATCGTCGGCGACAGCGGCGAGTGCGTGAGCATCGAGCACTACGGCGCGAGCGCGCCCTACACCGTGCTCTTCGAGCAGTTCGGGTTCACCCCCGACCGGATCGTGGCCGCCGCGCACGCGGCGCTGACCCGGGTGGGCGACATCACCGGTTTCACGACCGGCAACTGAGGGGAGCGTGGACGGCATGACGGACAGGCTGAGCGAACTCCAGAACGCCGGGGTGGCGATCTGGCTGGACGATCTTTCCCGGGTACGACTGACCTCCGGCGGGCTGGACAAGCTGCGCCGGGAGAGCCACGTGGCCGGCGTGACCACCAACCCGACGATCTTCGCCAAGGCGTTGAGCGACGCCGACGAATACGACTGGCAGCTGCGTGACCTCGCCACCCGCGACGTGGACGTCGAGGAGGCGGTCCGCATGCTCACCACGTACGACGTGCGGTGGGCCTGCGACGTGATGCGCCCCTCGTACGACGCCAGCGACGG
This sequence comes from Micromonospora sp. NPDC049282, assembly GCF_043197045.1. Lineage (NCBI taxonomy): Bacteria > Bacillati > Actinomycetota > Actinomycetes > Micromonosporales > Micromonosporaceae > Micromonospora > Micromonospora sp. NPDC049282. The sequence goes on along the minus strand of NZ_JBICSL010000010.1, from coordinate 6,096 downwards.
GGTGGACGGCCGGGTCTCGATCGAGGTGGACCCGCGCTCGGCGCACGACGCGGACAAGACCGTCGCCGAGGCGAAGGCGCTGTGGTGGCTGGTCGACCGGCCGAACCTCTTCATCAAGATCCCGGCGACCGAGGAGGGCCTGCCGGCGATCACGAAGACGCTGGCCGAGGGGATCAGCGTGAACGTCACGCTGATCTTCGGCCTGGACCGCTACTCGCAGGTGATGGACGCGTTCCTCGCCGGCCTGGAACAGGCGCAGGCCAACGGGCACGACCTGGCCAAGATCGGCTCGGTCGCCTCGTTCTTCGTCTCCCGGGTCGACAGCGAGGTGGACAAGCGGCTGGAGAAGATCGGCTCCGACCAGGCCAAGGCGCTGCGCGGCAAGGCCGCGGTCGCCAACGCCCGGCTGGCCTACGAGCGCTACGGCGAGGTGTTCTCCTCCGAGCGGTGGCAGAAGCTGGCCGACGCGGGCGCCCACCCGCAGCGGCCGCTGTGGGCCTCCACCTCGACGAAGAACCCGGACTACCGGGACGTCATCTACGTCGAGGAGCTGATCGCCCCCGGCACGGTCAACACCATGCCGGAGCCGGTCGTCCACGCCTACGCCGAGCACGGTGAGACGCAGGCCGACACGATCACCGGCGCCTACGACGACGCGCGCAAGGCCTTCGCCGACCTGGAGTCGGTCGGCGTGGACCTGGCCGACGTGATCGCCACCCTGGAGCGCGAAGGCGTGGAGAAGTTCGAGGCGAGCTGGCTGGAGCTGCTGGAGGGAATCAAGAAGTCCCTCGCCCAGGCGGCCAAGGGCGCCGACAGCCCGCACCGGGCCGCCGAGGGCAACGCGCAGAACGCCCAGCAGGCCGGCGGAAACGCGTGACCTACGGCGTGCGACGCGTCCCGGGGCGCTGCCCCGGGACGCGTCCCGCCGTACCGTGGAACCGGTGAGGTGAGTCACTTGAGTGACCTGCTGGCGGGGCCGGCCGACGCCGCCGCCGGACTGGCCGTGCACGGCGCGGACACGGTGGACCGGTCCTCGCGCGGCGCCCTGGTCGCCCGCGACGTGCCCGCGCGGTTGGCGGCCAAGGACCCGACCCTCTGGGGGCCGGGGGCCGAGGCGACGGCGGGCGGCCGGCTGGGCTGGGTCGACACCCACTGCCGCAGCCGGGACCTGCTCCCCCAGCTCGCCGAGCTGACCGCCGAGCTGGGCGACCTGGACCACGTGGTGCTCGCCGGCGCCGGTGACGTCACGCTCGCCGCCGAAGTGATCGCCGGATGCCTGGGCCGGCCGCTGACCGTGCTCGACACGGCCGATCCCGGCCCGGTCCGGGCCGCCCTGGCCGACCGTCCGGCGCGTACCGTGCTGGTGCTCGCGGGAGAGTCCGGCCTCGACCCGACCACCGACGCCCACCTGCGCGCCTACCGGCGAGCCTGGCACGACGCCGGGCCGGAGGCGGACCGGCACGTCGTGGTGGTCACCCCGCCCGGCTCGGAGCTGGCGGCGCTCGCCGACGAGCTGGGCGCCGTGATGATCCCGGCCGACCCGGAGGTGGCCGGGCCCTGGTCCGCGCTCACCGCGTTCGGTCTGGTCCCGGCGGCGCTCGCCGGCGCACCGGTCACCGAGCTGTTGGACGAGGCCGCGGCCCTCGCCGGCGCGCTCGACCGGGACCGGGAAAATCCGGCTCTCGCGCTCGGCGCGGCCCTGGGCGCGGCGGCGGCCGGCGGGCGATCCACCGTCGCGCTGGCGCCTGACGGCACCGGCCTCGACGGGCTGCGGCACTGGGCCGGTGCGCTGCTCGCCGCGGCCACCGGCGGGCGGGTGCTGCCGATCGCGGCGGAGGCCCCCGACGCGCCCGGCGCCACCGGCCCGGACGTGCTGACGGTCGGGATCGGCGGCGCGCTCGGCCCGGGCGTGGCGCCCGGCGTGGCCGCCGACGTGGCGGTCAACGGGCCGCTCGGCGCGCAGTTCCTCACCTGGGCGTACGCCGCCGCGACCGCCGCCGCGGCGCTGCGGGTCGACCCGTTCGCGGAGCCGACGGCCATCACGGCGGACGCGCCGGCGGACGCGCCGCCCTCGTCGGCCGACGGCGCGATCGAGGTGTACGCCCCGACGGGTGCCCCTACCGACCTGGCCGGCGCGCTGCGCTGGCTCGTCGACGGGCTGGGCCCCGACGAGCACCTCTCCGTGACCGCCCACCTGGACCGGTTCGCCGACGCGGCGGTGGCCGGGCTGCGCCCGCTGCTGGCGCGCGCCGCCGGGCGGCCGGTGACCTTCGGTTGGGGACCCCGCCACCCGAGCCACACCGACGAGCGCGCCCGGCACCTCCAGATCACCGGTGCGGTCGCCGATGATCTGTCGGTGCCCGGCCGCCCGTACACCTTCGCGGAACTACAGGCGGCCCAGGCCGCCGGCGACCGGCGGACCCTGGCCGACCGGGAGCGACCGGTGCTGCGACTGCACCTGACCGAGCGGGCGGCGGGCGCCGCCCAACTGCTGGATACGGCCGGACGGACACGTACGTGACGATCAATGACCTGGAATCAGTGGACCGAGATGCAGGAGGAGGTGGCCCGGTGAACCCGCTGCGCGACCCGCAGGACCGGCGGCTGCCGCGGATCCCCGAGCCGTGCGCCTTGGTGATCTTCGGGGTCACCGGGGACCTGGCCCGCAAGAAGTTGCTGCCGGCGGTCTACGACCTGGCCAACCGAGGGCTCCTGCCGCCCGGTTTCGTGGTCCTCGGCTTCGCCCGGCGGGACTGGGGCGACGGCGACTTCGAGTCGCTGGCGCACGACGCGGCCAAGAAGCACGCCCGCACCCCGTGGCGGGAGGAGGTCTGGGCCCGGCTGGTCGGCAACGTCAAGTTCGTCGGCGGCTCGTTCGACGACGACGCCGCCTTCGACCAGCTCGCCACCACGCTTGACGAGCTGCGCGACTCGCACGGCATCGCCGGCAACGCCGCGTTCTACTTCTCCATCCCCCCGGCGGCCTTCCCGGTGGTGCTCAAGCAGCTCGCCCGCACCGGCATGGCGGACAACGAGAAGTCCGGCGGTTGGCGGCGGGTGGTGGTGGAGAAGCCGTTCGGCAACGACCTGCCCTCGGCCAAGGCGCTCAACGACCTGGTCGACGACGTCTTCACCCGCCAGGACGTCTTCCGGATCGACCACTACCTGGGCAAGGAGACGGTCCAGAACATCCTGGCCCTGCGCTTCGCCAACAACCTGTTCGAGCCGCTGTGGAACTCCAAGTACGTCGACTCGGTGCAGATCACCATGGCCGAGGACGTCGGCATCGGCACCCGGGCCGCGTTCTACGACTCGGTCGGCACCGCCCGTGACGTGCTCCAGAACCACCTGCTCCAGTTGCTCGCCCTGGTCGCGATGGAGGAGCCGACCAGCTTCGACGCCGACGAGATCCGCGCCGAGAAGCTGAAGGTGCTCAAGGCGATCGCCGTGCCGCGGGACGTCTCCCGGGACACCGTGCGCGGCCAGTACCTGCCCGGCTGGGTGGGTGGCGAGCGCGCCAAGGGCTACCTGGAGGAGGAGGACGTCCCGACGGACTCCACCACGGAGACGTACGTGGCGGTGAAGCTGGCCATCCAGAACCGGCGCTGGGCCGGCGTGCCGTTCTACATCCGGGCCGGCAAGCGGCTGCCCCGGCGGGTCACCGAGGTGGCCATCATGTTCAAGAAGGCCCCGCACCTGCCGTTCGACCCGGCCGACATGGAGTCCCTCGGCGCCAACCAGCTCGTCATCCGGGTACAGCCGGACGAGGGCGTGGTGCTGAAGTTCGGTTCCAAGGTCCCGGGCACCACCATGGAGGTCCGCGACATCGCGATGGACTTCCAGTACGGCGAGGCGTTCACCGAGTCCAGCCCCGAGGCGTACGAGCGGCTGGTGCTGGACGTGCTCATCGGCGACCGGACGCTGTTCCCGGACGCCGCCGAGGTGGAGCAGAGCTGGCAGGTGGTGGACCCGCTGGAGCACGCCTGGGAGGGCACCAAGCCGGAGCCGTACCGGGCCGGCGAGTGGGGCCCCCGGGCCGCCGACAAGATGCTGGCCGCTGAGGGCAGAGCTTGGCGAAGAGCGTGAGCGAGCAGAGCGAGCGAACCAGGAGGCTCCATTGATCGGGCTGTGGGACACCACCGGCAACGAGGTGGTCAAGGCGCTGGCCGCCGAGCGGCGCAGCGCGGGCGGGGTGGCCAGCGGCATGGCGCTCACCCTGATCGTCGTGGTGGACGAGAAGCGGGTCCGGGAGGCGGAGGCGGCGGCCACCATCGCCGCCGCCGCGCACCCGTGCCGGCTGCTCGTGGTGGTCCGCTCCGACGTCGAGCGGGACCGCAACCGGCTGGACGCGGAGATCGTCGTGGGCGGCCGGCTCGGTCCGTGCGAGGCGGTGGTCACCCGGATGTACGGCCGGCTCGCGCTGCACGCCGAGTCCGTGGTGATGCCGCTGCTGGTGCCGGACGTGCCGGTGGTGACCTGGTGGCACGGTGAGCCGCCGAACGAGATCGCCACCGACTTCCTCGGCGTGGTCGCCGACCGGCGGATCACCGACTCGGCGCAGGCCGCCGACCCGATCGCCGCGCTGCGACAGCGGGCCGGCGACTACGCGCCGGGCGACACCGACCTGGCCTGGACCCGGATCACCCCGTGGCGCACGCTTGTGGCCGGGGCGTTCGACACCACCCAGGCCCGGGTCACCGAGGCGACGGTGGTGGCGCCGCGCACCGACCCGACGGCGGCGCTGATGCGCGGCTGGCTGAGCGCCCGGCTCGACATCGAGCCGACCTGGGAGCAGACCGACGAGTTCCCGCGGATGCGCGAGGTGCAGCTCCGCTGCGCCAACGGCGACGAGCTGACGCTGACCCGGGACGACAGCGTCGCCGTCTTCCGGCGTACCGGGCAGGAGGACCGGACGCTGCCGCTGGTCCGCCGGCCGCTCGGCGACGAGCTGGCCGAGGAGCTGCGCCGCCTCGACGCCGATCAGGTGTACGCCGAGGCGCTCGGCGCGACGGCCGGGCTGACCGGCCTGGACCAGCGTGCCCCCCAGCGGGTACACGTGTGGAAGGACCCGGCGACCGCCCAGCGGGCCGAGGCCGGCGTGACCGCGCACGCGGGCGCGACGGCCAACGAGTGACCACCCGGACGGGCGGTCGACACGCAACGATGACCGCCGCGAGGTGGTCGGAACGAGGGCACAACGGATGACTGAGGCGAGTGTCGCCGTACACGCCGACCCCGACCTGCTGGCGCAGGCGGTGGCGGCCCGGCTGGTGGTGAAGCTGCTCGACGCGCAGGCCGAGCGCGGTCAGGCGTCGGTGGTGCTGACCGGCGGCCGGATCGCCGCGGCGGTCTACCGGGCGATCGGCCAGTTGCCCGCCCGGGACGCCGTGGACTGGTCCCGGGTCGACGTCTGGTGGGGTGACGAGCGGTTCCTGCCCTCCGGCGACCCGGAGCGCAACGAGACCCAGGCCCGGGCGGCGCTGCTGGACGTGGTGCCGCTGGACCCGGCCCGGGTGCATCCGATGCCGGCATCGGACGGTCCGGCCGGCGACGACCCGGAGGCAGCCGCCGCCGGGTACGCGCGGGAGCTGGCCACCGCCGCCCGACCGGGCACCGCGGCCCTGCCCCACTTCGACGTGCTGATGCTCGGCGTCGGCGAGGACGGGCACGTGGCGTCGGTGTTCCCGGAGCACCCGGTGCACCACGACAACCGGCCGGTCAGCGCCGTGCGGGGCAGCCCGAAGCCGCCGCCGGTGCGCACCACGCTGACCTTGCCGGCGATCAACACGGCCGAGGAGGTGTGGCTGGTCGCCGCCGGGGCGGACAAGGCCCGGGCGGTGGGCATGGCGCTGGCCGGGGCCGGGCCGCTGCAACTGCCGGCGGCCGGGGTGCGGGGCGTCTCCCGTACCCTCTGGCTGCTGGACCGCGCCGCCGCGGCCAACGTGCCGCCCCGCGCCCGCAGCCTCCGCTGACGCCCACCCCACGCCCCACTGCCCGCTGTTTTCACGGGAGTAGTTCCATCCTGAGTTGGCTGGTCAGGGGGTGTTGACGGGCGGGGTGGGGTAGGTGTGGGGGCAGGTCAGCGCTCGGGTGATC
>NZ_JBICSL010000009.1:87825-246947 GCF_043197045.1 Micromonospora sp. NPDC049282 | reverse complement strand
GAAGATCAACCACCCCCCGACCAGCCCACCAACTACCAGACACCCCACCGTCAACCCCACCCCACCAGCCCAAACAAGATGGAACTACTCCCGTGAATCAGCGCGCCTGGCGCCGCGCTAGGCGGCGGTGGACCAGATGGCGCGGAACGCGGCGGCCTCGCCGGCCAGCCACTGCTCGATCTGTTGGGGCTTGGCGTCGGCGGGCATCCGGTGCGCCTCGCCGCGCCGCACGTCGACCAGCACCGGCTCGGCGTGCGGAAGCACGGCGTCCATGTGTCGGGCCATCAGGTGCAGCGTGGCCAGGGTGGCCTCCTCGCTCGGCGGCGCCTCGTCGAAGTGCAGCCGGATCGCCTCGGCCCGGCCGTCGGCGAAGCGCACGCCGAACTGCGGGTTGATCTTCACGGGCAGGTCGCCCAGCATCGCCAGGGCATCACGGGCCTGGACCAGGTCGACGCCGGCCGGCTCGCCGAGCGATTCCAGCCAGCGGGTCGCGCCCGGCACGAGCGCCTCGTAGAGCGGGCGCCAGCGCGGCTTGACCAGGTCGGCCACCTGGGCCAGGTGGGTGCCGCCGGTGTGGAACGCGACGTCGGCCTTGAGCGCCTTGACGAACTGGCCGTGCGGGTTGAAGCCGTGCCGGCTCGCCCGCTGCCGGCGCAGGCCGCCGACGAAGGTGGCCTTGGTGGGGCCGGTGCGGTCCACGTAGCGGGTGAACCCGAGAAGGGTGGCGTAGGGGGTGACAGGGGCAGCGGAGGTGGGCGCAGTCACGAGCATCCTCCCAGGTCAACAGCTCGTTTAGTACATACATTCTAATCGACGGGTCTGACATCGCCCAGGGTGTCGGCGGACTTGGGCGTGCGGATGGCGCACGTTCTCCGGCGCTGTCGTTCAGCCGACGGCACCGGGCGCGGCGCGGGCCTACGCTGAGCGCCGTCAGCCCCCGGTTGACCTGGCCGGACGACGTCGAGGAGCACCCCATGAAGCCTCCGCACCGCAGGTTCCGGACCCGGTTCTGGGCCGAGATCGTCTCCGCGTCGCTCTTCGGCGCGCTGTTCGTGCTGACGCTGTTCTGGAAGGACTGGCTCGAGGCGTTCGGCATCGAGCCCGACAACCACGACGGGACGGTCGAGTGGCTGCTGGTCGCCGGCCTGTTCGTGCTCTCCGCCGGGTGCGCCGTCTCCGCCGGGCTGGAGTGGCGCCGGACGGCTCCGGCCCGGTGAGGTCGTCATGACCACGATCGACGACGTCGGTCCCACCCGGTCCAACACGCCGCACCGCAAGTCGGGGCAGTTCACCACCGGGCGGATGCTCTCGCTCGACAGTTCCGACGACGGCCGGCTGGTCTTCGCCGGGTCCTTCTCCAGCGACCTCTGGGTCTCCGAGGACGGCGGCGAGTCGTGGTCGCAGGTCGGGTGGCCCGAGCCGGCCGCCGGCCAGTTCGGCGTGCCGGGCGCGATCGGCGGCTACTGCGTCACCTCGATCGCCGTCGCACCGGACGTGGCGCACTGGTCCGGCGCACGCAACCCCCGCCTGCTGGGCCGGATCTCCGCGCAACCCGGCGCCGGCATCGTCGGCTTCGGCGACACCGGCGTGTGGACGGCGACGAGCGGATCCGACGGTACGTTCGCCGCGCCCCGGCTGCTGTCGGCGGACTTCGGGGCGGAGGCCGGCGGTTGGCGGGTGGACCGGCACCCGAGGTTCCTGGCGGATGTGACAGGTGACGGTCGGGCGGACGTCGTGGGCTTCGGTGACGACGGCGTGTGGGTGGCGTTGAACAACGGCGACGGCACGTTCGCGCCGCCGAGGTTCGTGCTGGCGGATCTGGGTTACCACTCGGGCTGGCGGGTGGAGAAGCACATCCGGGTCCTCGCGGATCTGACCGGGGACGGCAAGGCCGACATCGTGGCGTTCGGCGACGCCGGTGTCTATGTGGCGCTGAGCCAGGGGGACGGGAGTTTCGCGTTCACGCCGGTGCCGGCGGTGGCCGGGTTCGGGGCGCAGGCCGGTGGCTGGCGCGTCGATCGGCATCCCCGGTTCGCCGTGGACGTGACCGGGGACGGGAAGGCGGACATCGTCGGGTTCGGTGACGACGGGGTGTGGGTGGCGTTGAACAACGGCGACGGCACGTTCGCCGCCCCGCGGTTCGTGCTCGCCGATCTCGGCTACGACTCGGGTTGGCGGGTGGCGAAGCATCCCCGGTTCCTGGCGGACCTCACCGGGGACGGCAAGGCCGACATCGTCGCCTTCGGCGACACCGGCGTCTACACCGCTCGCAGCAACGGCGACGGCAGCTTCGCGTTCATCCCGACGCCCACCCTCGCCGACTTCGGCTACAACGCCGGCGGCTGGCGGGTCGAGCGGCACCCGCGCCTGGTCGCCGACGTGACCAGCGCCGGGCACGCCGACCTCGTCGGCTTCGGCAACGCCGGCGTGCACCTCGCCCGCAACAACGGCGACGGTACGTTCGCACCCCGCCAACTGGTGGTCGCCGACTTCGGCTACGACCAGGGCTGGCGGGTGGAGAAACATCCCCGGTTCCTGGTCGACGTGACCGGTGACGGCCGCGCCGACGTCGTCGGTTTCGGCGACGCCGGCGTCTACGTCAGCCTCGCCAACGGAACCGGCTTCGACCCGCCCCGATTCGTGCTGCCCAACTTCGGCGCCGGGGCGACCGTCCTCGCGCTGGCGCAGAGCGACCGGGAGACGCAGGACGCCGGCGTGTGGCGATCGAGCGACCGGGGCGCGACCTGGTCCCGCGTACACGCGTTCCCCCGCGCCCGCGGTGCGGCGCGGCTGGGTGGCGCCGGCCAGCTCGTCTGGGCGCCCGGCACCGCGGACCTGGTCTACGCCGCCGGCGGCAGCTCACTCGCCGTCAGCACCGACGGCGGGGCGACGTTCACCGACGTCCTGCGCCGACCGGCCGGCGACCTCCAACCGGTCAACCACGTGGCGGTCGCCGAGACGCCCGCCGGCAGCCTCCGACCCCCGATCGTGTACGCGCTCACCGACGGGAAGGTCTTCGTCTCCGTCGACGCCGGGACCACCTGGGTGCCCGACGCCGGCGGAGTCCCGGCCACCGTCGGCGGTGCCACCGGCCTGTTCAACGCACCGAACGAGCGGGTCATGGTGGTGTCGCCACGCTCGCCGCTGGAGGTGTTCGCCACCGGGAACGCCAACCTGGTCCCGCCTCAGCTGTGGCGAGGCGACTACTCGCGGTTCGCGCAGACGGGCGTGTCGCAGTGGGCCCCGGTGCCGCTGCCGACCCTGGGCCAGCAGTTCAGCGGCAACGTGTTCGTCGCGGCCACCCGGCCCGGCCGTGGCGAGGTGCTGTTCTACGGGCCGCAGCGCGCCAAGGTGTTCGCCGCGCCGCTCGACCCCGCCTCCGCCGCCGACTGGCAGGAGCTCGACGACGGCCAGCACGCCCACGTCGACCTGCACGGCATCTTTCTGTCCGGCGACTTCGCGGCCACGTTCCGGGACGGGTCGTACACGCCGACCGCCGGCACGGTCTGGTTGGCGAGCGACGGCGGCATCTTCCGCAGCACCGACGGTGGTCGGCACGTCCACGCCGCGGGCAGCATCAGCACGCTGTCGGTGGTGAACATCGCCGGGCTCGCGCTGCCGGGCCGGGGCCCGGTGATCTCGCTCAACACCGGCGACAACGACGGCTTCGCCTCACCCGACGGCGGGCGGACGTGGCGGCCGCAGGACTACGGCGGCGGCGACAACGACTGCTCCTTCGCCGACCCGCTGCGGCCGTCGCAGATGCTGGTCCTCACCCCGCGCTGGAACACCGACGGCGGGCTCGCCGTCGGCGGCACAGGGCAGACCCTGGCCCTGTACGGGGCTGCCGACGGTGAGCTGCCCGACGTGACCAGCACGGCGCGGCGGCAGATGATCCCCGGTCCGCCGCTACGGCCGGGTTCGAGGATCTGGAACGCGAGCAGTCCGTTCGTCATCCGCGGGTACCGACCGGTCGTGCTCGACCTGCCGGGCGATCCGCCGCAGCCCGACGACCACGTCTTCATCCGCTTCTTCGGCAACTTCTCCTCGCCCGACCTGGGCACCTTCCCGGACAACCTGGCCGTCCTGCTGCGCGTGCGGAACCTCCGCGACGTGAAGAAGCGCACGGACTGGGACACGCCCGGCGGGTGGCGGGTGGACCGGCATCCGCGCCTGCTCGCGGACCTGACGGCGGACGGCCACGCCGACATCGTGGGCTTCGGCGACGCGGGCGTGTGGACGGCGTTGAGCACGTCCGGCGGCTCGTTCGCCGACCCCCGGTTCGTCCTGGCCGACCTGGGCTACGACGCGGGTTGGCGGGTGGAGAAGCATGTCCGGGTGCTCGCCGACCTGACCGGGGACGGGAAGGCCGACATCGTGGCGTTCGGCGACGCCGGGGTGTATGTGGCGTTGAGCCAGGGCGACGGCTCGTTCGCGTTCACTCCGGTGCCGGCGGTGCCCGGGTTCGGGTACGCCGAGGGTGGCTGGCGGGTGGACCGGCATCCCCGGTTCGCGGCGGACGTGACAGGTGACGGTCGGGCGGACGTGGTGGGGTTCGGTGACGACGGGGTGTGGGTGGCGTTGAACAACGGCGACGGCACGTTCGCGCCGCCGCGGTTCGTGCTCGCCGATCTCGGCTACAACTCGGGCTGGCGGGTGGAGAAGCACATCCGGGTCCTCGCGGATCTGACCGGGGACGGCAAGGCCGACATCGTGGCGTTCGGCGACGCCGGGGTGTACGTGGCGCTGAGCCAGGGCGACGGCACGTTCGCGTTCACTCCGGTGCCGGCGGTCGCCGGGTTCGGGCCGCAGGCCGGCGGTTGGCGGGTGGACCGGCATCCGCGCTTCGCGGTGGACGTGACCGGGGACGGGAAGGCGGACATCGTCGGGTTCGGTGACGACGGGGTGTGGGTGGCGTTGAACAACGGCGACGGCACGTTCGCCGCCCCGCGGTTCGTGCTCGCCGATCTCGGCTACAACTCGGGCTGGCGAATGGAGAAGCACCCCCGGTTCCTGGCGGACCTGACCGGGGACGGAAAGGCCGACATCGTCGGGTTCGGCGACGCCGGGGTCTACACCGCTCGCAGCAACGGCGACGGCAGCTTCGCGTTCACGCCCACGCCGGCCCTCGCCGACTTCGGCTACGACGCCGGTGGCTGGCGGGTCGAGCGGCACCCGCGCCTGGTCGCGGACGTGACCAGCGCCGGGCACGCCGACCTCGTCGGCTTCGGCGAGGCCGGCGTCCTGGTCGCGGTCAACAAGGGTGACGGCACGTTCCGGCCCCGCCCGCTCTTCGTCATCCCCGGCCTCGGCGCCGGCCCGAGCGGGCCGTTCACCCAACAGGGGCCGTTCCTGCCGGACCCGACAGTCGGCGTCGTGCAGGCCTCCGGCGGGCACCGCGACACGGTGTTCCACGTCGGCGGCGACTCCGCGCGCCGGCTCTGGAAGTGGACCGAGGGAATGCCGGCCTGGCAGCAGCTCGTCCCCGGCGGGGGCGCCGACAAGGCCCGCCGGTTCTTCGTCGACCCGTACCGGCCGAGCCTGCTCTACCTGCTGGACAGCGACCACGTGCGGCGCTCCGACGACGGCGGTGTCACCTGGCAGGTCGACGCCGCCCTGGAGCGGATGCTCACCTGCGGCGGCCGGATCGAGGTCGACCGGGACGAGGACGCCGACGGCCAGGGCGACCACTACGGCGCCGTCCTCAACGACATGCAGTTCGATTCCACCGATCCGGGTCGGCGCTTCGCCGTCGGCCTCGCCGGCGCGTTCACGACCGCCGACGGCACGACGTGGACCCGCCTGCTCGACACCGGCGCGCTGCGGGGTCGGCCGGCCAACTGCTACTACGACCGGATCTCCGACCCGGCCGACCCGGCGCTCTACGTGTCGTTCGCCGGCCGGAGCATCGTGCGGATCAGCGGGTTCGCGCCGACCGGGGCCCCGCCGATCCCCGCCGTGCCGGCCCGGTTCTCCGACGCTCCGCCCGAGCCGCCCCGGGCGGTGGTGCGGACCCGCGACGGGAGAATCGGCACCGTACAGGTCCGGCCGGACGGCCGCGCGTCGGTGACCTTCGACGACGGCGGATCCACCGTCGTCGACGCCGACGAGCTGGGGCCCGGCGGTGAGGGCGGTCGAGCCGAGGCGTAGTCCGGGCGGCGGTCGCCGTCCGAGCCTGTCGCAGGCCGGCCGGTGCCTGTGGCACAAGGCGTCATCCGCCTCGGTGGACCGGACCGAGCAGCCCTACGGTCGGTTGCCCACCAGCGCGGGGCGGGACGCGTAGACGTAGTAGGGCACCCAGGGACGGGGATCGTCGGGACGGGTGCGAATGGAATAGCCGGCCTCGCGGAGCAGCTCGGTCACGCCCTTGAAGGTGCGCTGCCACTCCCGGCCCGGCTCCTCGGCCAGGAAGTCGTGGCAGGAGACCGCAAGGTTCCGGACGTGGCGGAGGGCATCCGACGAGCCGCGCAGCGCGGGCAGCTCCGCGCCCTCGATGTTCATCTTGAGCAGGTCGACCCGATCCAGACCGAGGGTAGAGATGATCTCGGCGAGGGTACGCCCCGGCACCTCGACCCCATCCGTCCCGTCGCTGGTCAACGCGTTGCGAAGGTGCGTCTGGTCGTGCTCGTCCAGGCGTACCGTGCCCGGCTCGTCGACGACTGCGCACGACACGAGCGTGACGTTCGACAGCCCGTTCAGGGCGACCGCGCGACGCAGGCAGCGGAATGTGCGGGGATGACCCTCGACGGCGACCACCCGGCCCTGTGGGCCCACCAGGCGGGAGAGGAGCCGCACCTCGCTGCCCACACCGGCGCCGACGTCCAGCACCGTGTCTCCCGGCCGGGGGCGGTAGCCATGGAGGAAGACGTCCTCCGCGGCGCGGTCCTCGGCGGTGGGTGGGGTGTGCATCAGCGACGTGTTGACCACCGTCCCCTCCGGGTATCGGAAGATCCAGTCGCCGTCTTCGTACCGGAGCCTGCAACGGGTCCTGTTGCGCACGCTGAAGCGGACCGACCCGGCCAGGGCAACGAGATGTGGGGTGTGCCGGATCAGTAGATCCGTCAACTGCCGTCTGACGCGCACCTGTCCTGCTCCTCACCGACCGACGGGCACCCCCCTGCGGCGGCGCCTTCGCTCCTGGAACAACGAGACAGCCGGACTGTCGTCACGGAAGGCCGGGTCAGAGCTGACCGACGTCGGTGACCCGGATGACCGCCGCGCCCACCTCGTCCGAGGCGGCGAGGTCCACCTCGGCGCTGATGCCCCAGTCGTGGTCGCCCTCCGGGTCGTCCAGGATCTGGCGTACGGTCCACCGCTCCCGGCCCTGCTCGATCATCAGCAGCGCCGGCCCGCGCGCGTCCGGCCCCACCCCGATCGAGTCGTACGCGTCGAAGTACGGCTCCAGCGCGTCCGCCCACGCGTCGGCGTGCCAGCCGTCCCCGGCGTCCAACTCGCCGAGCAGGTCCCAGCGGCGCAGGGCGGCCAGCTCGACCCGGCGGAACAGCGCGTTGCGCACCAGCACCCGGAACGCCCGCGCGTTGCGGGTGACCGCCGGCGGCCGGTCGTCCAGTGAGGCGGCGACCTCGGCCACGTCGGACGGGTTGCGCAGCCGCTCCCACTCGTCGATCAGGCTGGAGTCGACCTGGCGGACCAGCTCGCCCAGCCACTCGATGAGGTCGACCAGCTCCTCGGTCTTGGCGTCCTCCGGCACGGTCTGTCGCAGGGTCTTGTACGCGTCCGCGAGGTAGCGCAGCACCAGGCCCTCGGACCGGGACAGCCCGTAGAACTGGACGTACTCCGGGAAGGTCATGGCCCGCTCGTACATGTCCCGGACCACGGACTTCGGGGCCAGCTCGTGGTCGGCGACCCACGGGTGGCCCTGCCGGTACATCTCGTACGCGCCGGTCAGCAGCTCGGCGAGCGGCTTCGGCCAGGTCACCTCGTCGAGCAGCTCCAGGCGCGCCTCGTACTCGATGCCCTCGGCCTTCATCGCGGCGACCGCCTCGCCGCGGGCCTTGAACTGCTGCGCGGAGAGGATCTGCCGCGGGTTGTCCAGGATCGCCTCGATCACGCTGAGCACGTCGAGCGCGTACGACGGGGACTCGCGGTCGAGCAGCTCGATGGTGGCCAGCGCGAGCGGCGACAGCGGCTGGTTGAGCGCGAAGTCGAGCTGGAGGTCGACGGTGAGGCGGACCCGCCGGCCGGTCTCGTCCGGCTCGGGCAGCTCCTCGACCACGCCCCCGGCGCGCAGCGCCCGGTAGATGGCGACGGCCCGGCGGATGTGCCGGCGCTGGGCGGCCGGGTCCTCGTGGTTGTCGGTGAGCAGGTGCCGCATCGAGGCGAACGCGTCGCCGGGCCGGCCGATCACGTTGAGCAGCATCGAGTGGCTGACCTGGAAGCTGGACGTGAGCGGCTCCGGCTCCGCCTCGACCAGGCGCTGGAACGTCGGCTCGCCCCAGCCGATGGAGCCCTCCGGCGGCTTCTTCTTCACCACCTTGCGGCGCTTCTTCGGGTCGTCGCCCGCCTTCGCGAGCGCCTTCTCGTTCTCGATCACGTGCTCGGGCGCCTGCACCACCACCCGGCCGATGGTGTCGAACCCGGCCCGCCCGGCCCGGCCGGCGATCTGGTGGAACTCGCGGGCCTTGAGCAGCCGGGTCCGGATGCCGTCGTACTTGCTCAGGCCGGTGAAGAGCACGGTGCGGATCGGCACGTTGATGCCGACGCCGAGCGTGTCGGTGCCGCAGATGACCTTGAGCAGGCCGGCCTGGGCGAGCGTCTCCACCAGGCGGCGGTATTTCGGGAGCATGCCGGCGTGGTGCACGCCGATGCCGTGCCGGACCAGCCGGGACAGCGTCTTGCCGAAGCCCGAGGTGAACCGGAAGTTGCCGATCGCGGTGGCGATCATGTCCTTCTCGGCACGGGTGCAGACGTTGACGCTCATCAGCGCCTGCGCGCGCTCCAGTGCGGCGGCCTGGGTGAAGTGCACCACGTACACCGGGGCCTGCTTGGTCTCCAGCAGCTCTTCCAGGGTCTCGTGCAGCGGCGTGGTCGCGTACGAGAAGAGGAGCGGGACCGGCCGTTCGGCCGAGCGGACGACGGCGGTCGGCCGCCCGGTGCGCCGGCTCAGGTCGTCGACGAAGCGGGTGGTGTCGCCGAGCGTGGCGGACATCAGCACGAACTGGGCCTGCGGCAGCTCGATGATCGGCACCTGCCAGGCCCAGCCGCGGTCCGGCTCGGCGTAGAAGTGGAACTCGTCCATGACCACCTGGCCGACGTCGGCCCGGCGGCCCTCCCGCAGCGCCAGGTTGGCCAGGATCTCCGCGGTGCAGCAGATGATCGGGGCGTCGGCGTTGACGCTGGCGTCACCGGTGAGCATGCCGACGTTCTCCGCGCCGAAGACCTCGCAGAGCGCGAAGAACTTCTCCGACACCAGCGCCTTGATCGGCGCGGTGTAGAAGCTGGTCCGGTCGTCGGCCAGCGCCGCGAAGTGCGCCGCGATCGCCACCAGGCTCTTGCCGGAGCCGGTCGGCGTATTCATGATCACGTTCGCGCCGGAGACGATCTCGATGACCGCCTCCTCCTGGTGGGGGTAGAGGTCGAGACCGCGCCCGGACGCCCAGGAGGCGAACGCGTCGTAGAGGGTGTCGGGGTCGGCGGTCTTCGGCAGCGCGGCGGTGAGAGTCATGGCGGCTCCCATCGTGCCTGGGCCACACCCCGCCGCGCCAACCGGGTTCAGCGCCGCCGGGTTCAGCGCCGCCGGTGGATCAGGTCGAAGACCTCGCGGCCGGCGGTCCGCGCCCGACGCTCGAACTTGGTCACCGGCCGGTGCGCCGGGCGGGGCGCGTAGCCGCCGTGCACGTCGACCAGCTCCGGGTCGGCGGTCAGCGTCCGGCGCATCGACTCGGCGTACTCGGCCCAGTCGGTGGCGCAGTGCAGCGTGCCGCCGGGCGCCAGTCGGGACCGCAGCAACGCCACGTGCGCCGGCTGGATGATCCGCCGCTTGTGGTGCCGGGTCTTCGGCCACGGGTCCGGGAAGTAGACGTGCACCGCGTCCAGGCAGCCCTCCGGCATGGCCCGGACCAGGTCCAACGCGTCACCCTCGGCGACCCGGACGTTGTCCAGCCGGTGCCGCTCCACCAGCTCCAGCAGGTTGGCGATTCCCGGCGTGTGGACCTCGACCGCCAGATAGTGTCGGCTCGGGTCGGCCGCCGCCATGGCGGCGGTGGCGTCGCCCATGCCGGAGCCGATCTCCAGCACCAGCGGCGCCCGCCGTCCGAACAGCGCCGTCGGATCGCACGGCCCGTCGAGGGCGGCGATCTGGAGGCCGTACGCGGGCCAGAGCCGGGTCAGCGCGTCGCGCTGCCGCTCGCTCATCCGCCCGCGACGCGGATGGAAGGTGCGGATGCGGGCGGTGGGGACGTCGGTGGTGGTCACAGCGACCCGAGCCTACGCGACCGACGCGCCGATCGGATGTGAGGTGCGGTCGGGGGTGAGAGGATTCATCCCGTACGCCGGGAGGGGTCATGGGGTCAGTCAGGGGACGTGCGGCGCTGCTGGTCGCGGTTGCCGCGTGTGCCGCCCCGCTGCTCGGCGCGGTGCCCGTCCAGGCCGCGCCGCGCGCCGCCGAGCCGGTGCCCGAGCAGCCGCCGGCCGACGTGATCTTCGTGGAGGTCACCCCGAGCACGGTGGAGCCGGGCTACCTGGTCGGCATCCGGGCCAGTTGCCGCGACAACTCGGTGCCCGCGATCGTGGCCTCCGACGCCTTCGGCAAGATCCAGGTGCAGCCGCAACGCGGCCTGCTCACCGCCTCGCCGATGGTGAACGAGCGCACCCGGCCCGGCAACTACCGGATCAAGCTCGAATGCCCGGGCGGTGAGACGGCGTCCACCATGCTCCAGGTGGTGAAGCGCGCGCAGCCCACCCGGCCGCCGAGCCACCCGCCCAGCCACTTTCCCAGCCGCGGCCCGGCCACCGGCTTCGGCGGCACCGCTGGCACCGGACTCGGTGGCCTGCTGGTGCCGGTCGGGCTGGCGCTGACCGTGGTCGGCGCCGGGCTCGGCGTGGCCGCCTCCCGCCGCAACTCCGGCGCCGCCCGGCGCTGAGTCACGCCATGACCGACCACTCCGCCCCGCCGCCCGCCGGCTCCCGGCGCTCCGGCTGGCCCTTTCTCGCCCTGCCCCCGGCCGCCGCCCCGCCCGCCGGTCCGCGTGCGGCACCTGCGTCGTCCGCAGGGCCCTCCGGGCCATCCACTTACTCCCGGCCGTGGAGTCCGCCGCCGGCTGTCGACGAGACGCCCGCCGGCTCCGGGCCGGGGCACGCCCCGCCGGCCGGATCGCGGCCCTGGATGCCGCCGCCTGCCTCGTCTCGTCCCTGGCACGCGTCGCCGGCCGGTCTGCCGTCCGTGCGGTTCCGGCCGGCCGGTCCACCGCCCACCGGTCCACCGCCCACCGGTTTACCGCCCACGGGGTCGCCTCCCGCCGCTCCGCCGACCGAACGGCAGCGGCATCGGAGCCCCTGGTCGAAGCCGATGGCCGTGGTGCTGGTGCTGGTCGGCGTGTTCGCCGTCGGGGCCGGACTCGGCCGCACCGCCGGGCCGTTCGACTTCGCCGACGCCTCGACCGGGGGGTCGAGTGCGGTCGCGCCCGCGCCGGCCTCGGTCTCCGCGCCGGCCCGGAAGCCGGCCAGCCTGCCGGTCCGCCTGTCGGTGCCGGCCATCAAGGTGGCCGCGCCGGTCACCCCGGTCGGTCAGGCGCGGGACGGTTCGGTGGACGTGCCGCCGCTGACCGAGACCGACCAGACCGGCTGGTACAACCGGGGCGCGGTGCCGGGGGAGCCCGGACGGGCCATCATCGTGGGTCACGTCGACACCAAGAGCGGGCCGGCCGTGTTCTACCGGCTGCGCCAACTCAAGCCGGGCGCCCGGATCCAGGTGACCCGCGCGGACCGCAGCGTGGTGACGTTCAAGGTCGACACCGTCGAGTACTTCGACAAGGCGAAACTGCCCGCCGCCCGGGTGTACGGCGACTCCGGCCCGGCGGAGCTGCGGCTGATCACCTGCGGTGGCACGTGGCTCGGCGGTCGCACCGGCTACGAGGACAACGTGATCGTCTTCGCCTCCCTGGCGCGCTGACCGCCCCGTCCAGATTCTGGCGAACGGCTACTCGGCCTCGGCGACATAGACACCCTTGCCGGGCTGCCCCTCAACCATCTCGCGATCCTTCAGGATCGACATCGAGCGGTTGATGGTGGAGATGTGCACGCCGTACTGGTCGGCAAGCTCGCGAGTGGAGGGAAGCTTCTCACCCGGTGCAAGCTCTCCGGACTTGATCTTTGCGGCGATGTCATTGGCGATGCGCCGGTAGTCGACTCTCTCCGTCGGCATGGATGGATCTCCGATGGTCCCCTGATTTCGGCAGACCAATTCGATCACGCGGAAACCTGATCCAGCAAGTTTCATCATCTGCCCTTGTGTCGACTTGACCTGCTCCTACAAGTTGGAATAGGTTCCTTCCCGGTCGGTTCTCTGGTTTCGGCAAACTCCGGGTCCCCGGCCGCCTACCCACCTGGGGGAGCACGACGCATGGACTCTGCCTCCCAGGTGGGCCCTCATTGCGACCGTCGGGAAGGGGTCGTGCTGCCATGCCGATGGACGAGCCGGGTGCGGGCTCCGCGGCCCGTGAAATCTTCGAGGCGCACCGGATCGTCAATGCCCACTGGACCCGCTCGGCTGATCGGCCCTGGCGGGCCGGCGGGTGCCTGCAATGCCGTGACCTGCACTCCTGCGCGCAGCTCGACTGGGCCCTGGAGCGGTATGCGCACTACGCGTCGATCATGCTGCAGAAGCCCTGACCGCCCCGACGTCGGCGCGGTCGATCATGAAGTTGGCGGTGACAAAGCGGGGTTGGGGCCGGTCGGACGGGATGATCGACTCCGTTGCGGGGAAGTGGTGTGGTCCCGGTGGGGGTGATGCCGCCACCTCGGCGAGGTGGTGTTGATCAAGGCGGGTGATGTCGCCAGTTCGGGGAAGTGGTGTCGATCAAGAGGGGGTGGGGACCTGGAGGGCCACCTCGAACTCCAGGAGAGTGGCGCCGGTGGCCACCGGTTGGCGGGGTTCGGCGCCACCGGGCGCGGCGTGCGCGGCGCGGGACGGGCCCTGCGCCCACGCCTGGTAGTCCTCCTCCGTCTCCCAGCGGGTGTAGACGAAGTAGCGGGTCTCTCCGGCGACCGGGCGCAGCAGCTCGAAGCCGAGGAAGCCGGGGGAGTTCTCCACCGCGCCGGCCCGGGCGGCGAACCGCTTCTCCAGCTCCTCGCCGGCGCCGGGCGGGAGGTCGATCGCGTTGATCTTCACGACTGCCATGCCGTCCACCCTACGGCGACTCAGAGCGCTTCGACGGTCGGCACCAGGTCGGCGTCGACCACGATCGGGGCATGGTCGGAGGGACCCTTGCCCTTGCGGGCCTCCCGATCCACGTACGCGGAGCGGACCGCGTCCGCGAACGGCGCGGTGGCGTACACCAGGTCGATCCGCATGCCCTTGTTCTGGTGGAACATCCCGGCCCGGTAGTCCCAGTAGGTGTACGGGTGTGGTCCCTTCATCGGGGTGGGCACCACGTCGCTGAGCCCCAGGTCGCGCAGCGCGGCCAGGGCCGCTCGTTCGGCCGGCGTGACGTGGGTGGAGGCGGCGAACAGCGCCGGGTCCCAGACGTCGGCGTCGGTCGGCGCCACGTTGAAGTCGCCGCAGACCGCGAGCGGGAGACCGGCGGCCGCCTCCGGCTCCAGCGCGTCGCGAAGCGCCGCGAACCAGGCCAGCTTGTAGGCGTAGTGCGGGTCGTCCGTGGCGCGGCCGTTCGGCACGTACACCGACCAGACTCGCACGCCGTCGCAGGTGGCGGAGATGGCCCGGGCCTCGGGCTCGGGGAAGCCGGGCTCGCCGGGGAAGCCGACCGCCACGTCGGCCAGCCCGACGCGGGACAGCACGGCCACGCCGTTCCACCGGCCGTCGCTGTGGCTGGCCACCTCGTAGCCCAACTCGCCCACCTCGGCGACGGGGAACGCCCCGTCCGGGCACTTCGTCTCCTGCAGGCAGACGACGTCGGGCTTCGTGGTGGCCAGCCAGTCGAGCAGCCGGGGGAGGCGGGCCTTCACCGAGTTGACGTTCCAGGTCGCCAGGCGCATGTCTCCAGCCTGCCGTATCCCGGTCGGCCCCGCCCGCTCAGCGTTCCGGGGTGTCGCCCGGGTGGGTCTGCTCGGCCAGGAAACGCTCCAGCTCGGCGCCGAGTTCGTCGGCGGTCGGCAGCGGGCCGGTCTCGGCGGCGAGCAGGTTCTTCTCGCCGCGCCCGCGGGCGAACGCGTCGTACTGCTCCTCCAACGCCTGGACCAGCGTGGCCGCCTCCTCGGTCTGGGCCACCTGGCGGTCGATCTCCAGCCGGATCGCCTCGGCCGCGGTGCGCAGGCCGTCGCGCGGCAGCAGCAGGCCGGTGCCCTTGGACACGGCGGCGAGCAGCGCCTCCGCGGCGGCCGGGTACTCGGTCTGGGCGACGTAGTGCGGCACATGCGCGGCGAAGCCCAGGGCGTCGCGCCCCTGCTCGCCGAGCCGATATTCCAGCAGGTGCCCGACGCTGGCCGGAACCTGGACCTTCTGCAGCCAGGGCTCGTGCCCGGCGATCAGCTCCGGCCGGGTGGCGTGCGCGGTGACGCCGCTGGGCCGGGTGTGCGGCACGGCCATCGGGATCGAGTTGAGCCCGACGGTGAGCCGGACGTCGAGGCGGGCCGACAGCCCGGCGACGGCGGCCACGAACCGTTCCCACTGCAGGTCCGGCTCGGGGCCGGTGAGCAGGAGGAACGGCGTCTCGTCGTCGTCGTGCAGCAGGTGCAGCTCGAGTTCCGGGGCGTCGTACTCGGCCCAGTGGTCCTCGACGAAGGTCATCACCGGCCGGCGGGAGCGGTAGTCGAACATCTGGTCGACGTCGAAGCGGGCGATCGTCCGGGCGTCCAGCGAGGTGAGCAGTTGCTCCCGGGCCAGCCGGGTGGCGCTGCCCGCGTCGACGAAGCCGGTGAGCGCCTGGATCAGCACCGGCTGGCCGAGGTCGGGCAGCTCGTCGGTGAGTTCGTAGAGCTCGTGTGGGTCGAGCACCGGTGGGTCCTCCCTGTCGACGCGTACGGGGAGGCGCCGCGCGACGGCGTCCCCGATTCGGCAAACGTACCGGGGGTCGTGGTCCATTCCGTTACGGACCCGTCCGGTGCTCGGATGGTGATCACAATTCGGCCACGCCCCGGTCGTCCGGTCCATCCCGGGTCGACCGAAAGGGTGAGTTAGTCGATCACCGGCCGCGACGGGTGCGGCTGCGACGTTCCTGCCCCGGCGGACCGGGCGCGTGGCGGACCGGAGGTTCGACCGTTCCGCGAGGTTGGCACCGTGCTGGGGGTCCACTCGCCGCGATGTCCGACTGGTGCGGGCCGAACTGTGGCGAGGGCCACCCTTTGGGCCTGGGTGATCCCGGTTTGCCCTGTCTAGCCTCGTCGGATGCGTGACGACGGCACCCTCGACGACCCGAATGGCCCTGGCCGCCCGGCTGACCGTTTGGACGATGCCCCCTCCATCGACCAGACAGACGGTACCCCCTTCACCGACCGGGCAACCGCTTCCGCGCCGCGGAACGCCGGCACCCTGCGTACCCGCCTGCGGGGTTCGGTGAACCGCCGCACCAAGCTGGTGGTCGCCACCGGCGCGGCCTGCTGCCTCGGCCTGGTCGGCGTCAGCCAGGTGGGCTTCGGCGCCACCGACCGCCCCACCAGGCCGGCCCCCACGGCGGAGATCGCCGAGCGGGCGGCGCTCGACGCCGCCTCGCGGAGCCTGGCCCGACCGAGCACCGCACCGGCCACCCCGAGCGCCAGCCCGTCCCCCACCGCCAAGCCGAAGCCGAAGCCGAAGGCCACGGTCAAGCCCAGACCGAAGCCGCGCCGGATCGTCCCGGTCGCCGGCCTGAACCGCGTCCAGATGGACAACGCCACCAAGATCGTCCGGGCCGGCAAGGAGATGGGCGTGCCGCGCCGCGGGCTGGTCATCGCGGTGGCCACCGCGATGCAGGAGAGCACCCTGCTCAACTACGCCAGCGGCGTGCTGCCCGAGTCGCAGAGCTACCCGCACCAGGCCATCGGCTGGGACCACGACTCGGTCGGGCTGTTCCAGCAGCGGCCGAGCAGCGGCTGGGGCACCGTCGAGGAGCTGATGGACCCCGAGTACGCGACCAAGGCGTTCCTGTCCGCGCTGGAGGAGATCCCGGGCTGGGAGGACCTGCCGCTGTCCGTCGCCGCCCAGGCGGTGCAGATCTCGGCGTTCCCCGACGCGTACGCGCAGCACGAGTGGAGCGCGGGCACGGTGGTGGCCGAGATCCTGGGCTGAGCGGAGCGGACGGTTGCCGGAGCGCCGGTTCGGGTACCAGGGACTTGCCGGTTCCAGGTACACATTGATGGGAACCCCGGACTGGAGGACGCCATGTCGCTGATGCAACGGATCACCACCTTCCTGCGGTCGCCGCGCGGCCAGCAGCTGGTCGACCGTGGCCGGCGCGAGATGGCCAAGCCGCAGAACCAGGCGCGGCTGCGGCAGATCGCCGCCCGCCTGTCCTCGGCGCGCCGCCGCTGACCGGTCCGTCCACCCCCGCCGCACGAACCCCGGAGCGTCCCGTGACCGACCCCGCCCCCGACGGCGGGGAACCCAACGTCCCGGCCGCCCCGGTCCCACCGGTCGAGGCGCCCGAAGGGCCCCCGGCCACGCTGTGGGACCGGATGCGCGAGGACCCCCAGTACGCGCCGGAGCACCTGGCCCTCGAGGCGGTACGCCGGCTCGGCCCGGAGGCCGCGCAGTGGGCGGCCCGGGAGCGGGCGCTACGGCCGGACGTGCCGCCCGAGCAGCTCGCCGATCAGGCGGTCCGCAAGTTCGTCAACCACGCCCGGCTCTCCGGCGCGGTCTCCGGCGCCGCCGGGCTGCCCGGCGCCGTGATCGACGTGGGCGTGCTGGCCTGGACCCAGGCCCGGTTGGTGCTGCACGTGGCGGCCGCCTACGGCGCCGATCCGACAAATCCCGACCGGGCCACCGACCTGCTGGTGCTCCAGCGGGTGCACAAGGCCGCCGAGGCCGCCCGGCTGGCGCTGGGCGTGGCCGCCGGTCGGGAACGGGCCGGCGCGCTGTTCGGCTCGGCCGGCAACCGGGCGCTGGGCCGGGTGATGCTCCAGCTCGGCGTCCGGCTGGCCCGGATGGCCGGGGTGCGCGCCGCCAAGCGGATGTTCGCCAAGGTCATCCCCGGCGCCGCGATCATCCTCGGCACCTGGGCCAACTCCTCCGCCACCAAGGAACTGGCCGACCGGGCCCGCGCGCTCTACCGCGCCGTCGGCCCACGACAGATCCCCGGCCCGCGCCAGCCGTGACCGGTTCGCGCCGCCGGGCGTGGCCGTCCCGCGCCGGCGGGCGTGACCGTCCGGCGGGTGTGACGGGCCGGCCGGCGTGACGGGCCGGCTCAGTCGGCCCAGCCGGAGGCGTTCCAGGCCACCTCGGCCAGCCGGCCCTGCCCGGCCGCGTTCGGGTGGAACCAGTCCAGCGCGTTCACCTGGTCCAGGCTGAACCGGTGGCGGTGCACCGCGCCGCCGTCCCAGCGGCAGCGCGACCCGTACGCCCGGCAGGCGGCGCGCAGTTGGTCGTCGTACGCCTCGATCCGCTCCTTGACGCGGGCCCGGCGGGCCGTCGCGGCGGGCGCGGTCGACGTGGCGTCGGCCAGCAGCGCCGGGCAGACGCCCCGCGACCAGGCCCGGACGGCGCGCGACTCGGTGTGCCCGATCTCCCAGAGCCGGTGCAGGTCCGGGATGCTGACCACCAGCACCCGGGCCTTGGGCCGGCCCTTGCGCAGCACGGTGAGCGCGGCGTCGACCTGGTCGCGGAACGTGGCGACCGGCGTCATCGCGTCGGCGTCGCCGCGGCAGACGTCGTTCGCCCCGATCAGCACGGTGACCAGGTCGGCCTTGTCGCGTACCGCGGCTCGGGCCTGGTCGGCGAGCCCGGCCGCGCGGGCGCCGGGCACCGCCCGGTTGTACGCCCGCAGCGCCGGCGCGTCCGTGCGCAGCCGGCGGTAGAGGCTCTCCACCCGCAGGCTGTCCCCGGTCGACCAGGAGTTGCGCTCGCAGCTCACCAGCACCAGGCAGGAGCCGAAGCCGGTGCTGACCGAGTCGCCGAGCGCGGTCAGCACCCGAGGGGCACCGGGGCGGGGCGAGTCGGAGGGGCGGGGCGACGCCGAGCCGGAGCCGTCGCAGGCGAGCGCGACAAGCGCCGCGAGACAGGCGAGCGCGGCGATCCACCGTCGCGGCATGCGGTCCTCCGTCCGGTGGCACGCAGGGGCGGATCGACCCTATGCGCTCCGACCACCGGTACGGGAAGTCTGTCGCCTTTCTTGCATCGACACCTGTCGTTCACATGGGTGTGCGACGAACGGTGGTCAGCGCCGCCAGGGCGCCCGCCGGCCGTGCAGCCACCAGTGCAGCGCCCGGGTGATCCGGGGCAGCACCAGATAGGTCATCAGCGGGGTGAGGACGAGCGTCATCAGCAGCGTCCGGCCGGCGAGCGGCACGTCGGCGGCGAACCGGGCGGTCAGCAGCGTGGCGGTCAGGCTGAGCGGGAAGAACGCCAGCCAGATGGTGACCGCCTGCTTCCAACGCGGCGGCGCGACCGCGCTGACCGGCTCGGGCTCGCCGAACGTCTCCACCACGTGGTCCACCGGCGGGTCGAACCAGCCCTCGATGCCGGTGCGACGCTCCACCCGGGTGTGCTCGACGATGCCCTGCGCCGAACTCAGCCACCAGTGCCGCTGCGGCGAGTCCTCCCAGCCGTGCAACGTGTCCGCGTCGGCGAAGCGGTACATCACGTGCCATTCGCCGGAACCGGGCGCGCTGCGCACGAAGCCGGCGCCCAGGAACCCCGGGAAGCTCTCCGCGAGCGCCGTGCCGGCCCGCATCCACGCCACCATCTCCCCGGTACGCGCCGGGTCGGCGCGCCGGGACACGGCGACGGTCACGGGCCCCGCCTGCATCGTGGTCATGCCATCCTCTCCACCGCCGCGGGATCTCCGCCTCGGCCGGCAGCACGATCCAACGCGTCCACCCGGTGTTCGCGTCCGCCGCGTACCCGTTCCGTGTCCCGGATCACCGGGCGCGCGGTGCCGTCCGGGGCCCGACCGGTTAGCCCCGGCCGTGCCGGGGTAGCCCGGTGGAATGACCCGATCACAGCCCCGCCGCGCCCGAGGCACGGTCGGCCACGCGAACAGCGCGCTGAACCTGCGCCTCGTGCTGGCCCTGTTCGGCCTGGTCGTGATGACCGTCCTCGCGGTGTTCGCGTTCGCCGCCGACCTGGCCTGGCTGGGCGTCGTCTGCGCGATCCTCGCCGTGGTGGCCGTGGTCGATCTGGTCGTCATCCAGCGCCGTCGCGCCGCCCGCCGCCGGGAGGAGCCGGGCGTGCGGCACTCGCTGTTCGAGTGACAGGAGCACGACATGCCCATCGCCACCACCGATCCCGCCACCGGACAGGTGCTCAAGACGTACGACGCGATGTCGGACGAGCAGATCGACGCCGCGATCGAGCGGGCCGACCTCGCCTTCCGGCAGTTGCGCGACACCACCGTCGCGCAGCGGGCCCGGTGGCTCACCGCCGCCGCCGACCTGCTCGACGCCGAGCGGGACGAGACCGCCCGGCTGATGACCACCGAGATGGGCAAGACCTTCGCGGCCGCGAAGGCGGAGGTGACCAAGTGCGCCGCCGCCTGCCGCTTCTACGCCGGGAAAGCGCCGGAGATGCTCGCCGACGAGCCCGTCGACGCCGCGGCGGTCAAGGCGAAGCGGGCGTACGTCCGCTACCAGCCGATCGGGCCGGTGCTCGCGGTGATGCCGTGGAACTTCCCGCTCTGGCAGGTGATGCGCTTCGCCGCGCCGGCCCTGATGGCCGGCAACACCGGCCTGCTCAAGCACGCCTCCAACGTGCCGCAGACCGCCCTCTACCTGGAGGACGTGTTCCGCCGCGCCGGCTTCCCGGAGGGCGCGTTCACCACGCTGCTGGTCGGCTCCGACGCGGTGGAGCGCGTGCTCAGCGACCCACGGGTGCGTGCCGCCACGCTCACCGGCAGCGAGCCGGCCGGCCGTTCCATCGCCGAGATCGCCGGCCGGGAGATCAAGAAGACCGTGCTGGAACTGGGCGGCAGCGACCCGTTCGTGGTGATGCCCTCGGCCGACCTGGACAAGGCCGCCGAGGTCGCCACCACCGCCCGGTGCCAGAACAACGGCCAGTCCTGCATCGCGGCCAAGCGGTTCATCGTGCACACCGACGTCTTCGACGCGTTCGCCGAGAAGTTCGCCGCCCGGATGTCGGCGTTGCGCGTCGGCGACCCGATGGACGAGAACACCGACGTCGGGCCGCTGGCCAGCGAGCGCGGCCGGGACGAGGTGCACGACCAGGTGACCGACGCCGTCGACCAGGGCGCCACCGTGCTCTGCGGCGGCGAGAAGCCGTCCGGTGACGGCTGGTACTACCCGCCGACCGTGGTCACCGACCTGCGGCCGGAGATGCGGATGTGGAGCGAGGAGGTGTTCGGGCCGGTCGCCGGGCTCTACCGGGTCGGCTCCTACGCCGAGGCGATCGAGGTGGCCAACGGCACCAGCTTCGGCCTCGGCTCCAACGCCTGGACCACCGACCCCGCCGAGCAGGAGCGCTTCGCCACCGACCTGGACGCCGGCAACGTGTTCATCAACGGCATGACCACGTCCTATCCGGAGCTGCCCTTCGGCGGGGTGAAGAACTCCGGGTACGGCCGCGAGCTGTCCGCCCTGGGCATGCGCGAGTTCTGCAACACCAAGACGGTGTGGATCGGCGAGGGCGAGGCCGGCGCGGGCGCCGGCGCGCACGCCGAGTGAGGTGTGGAGAGGGGCCCCCGCCTCTACCGGAGGCGTTGAGCGGGGGCCCCTGCTTACATCCGCGGCGGGGTGGGTAGGAGTGCTGCCCATGACGGCGTTCGGCTTCCACGCATCCCATGAGCAGATCCACCCCGCCCGGCTGCTGGCGGCGGTGATCCACGCCGAACGCGCCGGCTTCGACGCGGCCATGTGCTCCGACCACTTCTCCCCGTGGAGCGAGCGGCAGGGGCAGTCCGGGTTCGCCTGGTCCTGGCTCGGCGCCGCGCTCCAGGCCACCAACCTGTCCTTCGGCGTGGTCAACGCGCCCGGCCAGCGCTACCACCCGGCGATCATCGCGCAGGCCATCGGCACCCTCGGCGCCATGTACCCGGGGCGGTTCTGGGCGGCGCTGGGCACCGGCGAGGCGAGCAACGAGCACATCACCGGCGACGTCTGGCCCCGCAAGGACGTCCGCGGCGCGCGGCTGCGCGAGTGCGTCGACGTGATCCGGGCGCTGCTGGCCGGCGAGGAGGTCAGCCACGACGGGCTGGTCACCGTGGACCGGGCGAAGCTGTGGACCCGCCCCGAGGAGCCGCCCGCGCTGGTCGGCGCCGCCGTCAGCGTCGCCACCGCCCGCTGGTGCGCCGAGTGGGCCGACGGGCTGATCACGGTCAACGCGCCGGTCGACCACCTCCGGCAGATGATCGACGCCTACCGGGACGCGGGCGGGCGCGGCCCGCTGCACCTCCAGGTGCACGTGAGCTGGGCGCCCGAGCAGGCCGAGGCCGAGGCGATCGCGTACGAGCAGTGGCGCAGCAACGTCTTCGCCCCGCCGGTCTGCTGGGACCTGGAGACCCCCGAGCACTTCGACGTGGCCAGCGCCGACGTGCCGATGTCGACGGTCACCGACACCGTCAACGTCTCCAGCGACCTGGGCCGGCACGTCGGCTGGCTGGAGGAGTACGTGGAGCTGGGTTTCGACCAGATCGCGCTGCACCACGTCGGGCAGGAGCAGCGGGCGTTCCTCGACGCGTTCGGCGCCGAGGTGCTGCCGAAGGTGCGGCCGGCCGCGTGATCACCCCCGGACGTAGCACTTCGAGTCCGCCGGGCGCCCGGTGATGCGGTCGATCCAGCCGGGGGAGTCGTGGCGCTGGTGCTTCGTCGACGAGGAGATCGGCTGACTCAGTCGAGCCGGCGGGCCAGCACCTGACCCGGCCACGGCGGCCGACCCGGTCGGGTCACCGTGAACGGGTCGGTGGCGGTGAAGCCGCAGCCCTCGTAGAAGCGCACCAGCGCCCGGTCCGCGCTGCGGAAGCAGTCCACCCGCAGCAGGCCCAGCCCACGCTCGCGGGCCAGCTCCGCCGCGTGCGCCAGCAACCGCGCGCCGATCCCCCGGCCCGCGTACGCCCGGTCGGTGACCAGCAGATTGACGTACAGCTCCGGCTCGGCGGCCGGCGGCACGTACTCCGTCGCCGCGCCGACCACCAGCGCGCCGACCTCGGTGCCGTCGATCTCGGCGAACCACAGGCCGTCGCCGTGGGCGTAGCCGTCGGCCTGGGCGATCCGGCGCGGGTCGGTCGAGGCCCGGCCGGTGCCCCACTGGTCCGGCCGGCCCTGTTCGGCCAACCACGCGATGGCGCTGTCGAACAGCCGCAGCACGATCGGCGCGTCCGCCGGCCCGCCCGGCCGGATGGTGATGCTCCCCTGCTCGGTCATCCCGCCATGCTGCTACACGGGTGTGACCGACTGCCCGGTCGCGACCGGATCTCCGGTGGGCGCCGGCCGGCTGGCCACCGCGCGGCGGGCCAGCGCCGGGGCGGCCAGCCCGACGGCGGCGTACAGCCCGCCGAGCACCAGCCAACCCGCCCCGCCCCCGCCCAGCACCAGCAGCGTGAGCAGGCCCCGGCCGAGCGCCTGGGCCAGCCCGGCGAGCAGCCCGTCCGCCCCCTGGTAGGCGCCGATCGCACCCGGCGGCGCCAGGTCGTAGGCGAGGCCCGCGCCGGCCGCGCCGTGCCACAGGTCGCCCACCGTCCACACCGCCGTCGCCACCAGCAGCAGCGCCACCGCCGGGAGCGCCGGCAGGCCGGCGGTCAGCGCGTACAGCGGGCTCGCGGCGGCCAGCACCAGCCCGGCGCGGCGCAGCTTGCGGGCGGCCGGGGCGGCGGTGTCCGCGCCGCGGCTCAGCCGCACCGCCAGCAGCACGGTGAGGATCGTGTTGGCCAGCAGCACCGCGGACACCACCGGCGGCGGCGCGCCGGCGCGGCCGACCGTCCACAGCGGCACCACCAGCACGAGCACGGTCACGTGCGTGCCGAGCACCGCCGACGCGCCGCTCACCGCCAGGAACCAGCCGTCCCGCAGCGGCCCGCCCCGGCGCGCCACGCCGGCCGCGCGCCGCGGCGCGCCGCCGGCCCGCTGCGTTGGCAGCCGCAGCAGCAGCGCCGCCGAGAGCAGATAGGTGGCCGCGTTGCCGACCACGAGCACCTGGTACGCCCGGTGGGTGTCCACCGCCAGCGCGAACCCGGCCAGCGCGGTGCCGGCGCTGATGCCCAGGTTGGCCACCGCCCGCAGAGTGGCGAACGCGTGCACCCGGCCGGTCGGGCCGCCGACCGCGGCGACAAGCGCCGCCCGTACCGCCAGGTTGCCGGCCACCAGCAGCGCCTCGGGCACCGCCACCACCAGGAACGTCGCGAACGAGTCGACCAGCAGGTATGCCGCCGCGACGAGCGCCTGGCCCACCTGGAGGACGGCACGCAGCGTACGCGGGTCCCACCGGTCCGCCAGCCCGCCCAGCGGCACGCTGGCGGTCAGCCCGACCAGGCCGGCGACGGTCAGCCCGGCGCCCACCGAGGCGGGGGAGAGGCCGATGTCCCGGGTCAGGTAGAGCGCGCCGCCGGCCAGCCAGAGCCCGGTGCCGAGCGTGTTGGCCAGGGTGGCGAGCGCCAGGACGCGCAGCGGGCCGGGCGGCGGAAGCGGCGATACGCGCCCCGTCAACGCCGGGCCGGCTCATGGGGGCCGCGGCTGACGGCGCACCGCGTCGCGCCCGGATCGACGCTGACGTCCTCGTTG
This sequence comes from Micromonospora sp. NPDC049282, assembly GCF_043197045.1. Lineage (NCBI taxonomy): Bacteria > Bacillati > Actinomycetota > Actinomycetes > Micromonosporales > Micromonosporaceae > Micromonospora > Micromonospora sp. NPDC049282. Next base: position 222,953 of record NZ_JBICSL010000009.1, on the reverse strand, counting down.
ACGGTCACGACGTCGACGCTAGGTGCGGACGCCTTCTTGCCGGACCCCCGATCCGGGCGACGCTTGTCACACCTGACGCACGGCAGGCGGGGCGCGGTGTGGCCACGTCGGCGTGTCGCCGCGGGCAGACTCGGTCACGGTCCGCGGCCAAGCTTCCGACCGGGAACGTCTGGCCTGCGGCTCGGGGTTGCCGGCCCGCCGAGCGCGATCGGTCACCGCGCGGTGGCCCGCTCGCGGGGGTGCGGCACCCGGACCGACGCCATGCCCGCCGCCGTCGCGGCCGCCACGCCGAGGTCGGTGTCCTCGAACACGAGACACCCGGCCGGGTCGACACCGAGCCGCCGGGCGGCCAGCAGGTAGCCCTCCGGGTCGGGCTTGGGTCGGGCGCAGTCCTCGGCACAGACCAGCGTGTCGAACCGGTCGAGCAGGCCCAGTACGGTGAGCGAGGCGGTCACCGACTCCCGGGTGCTGCCGGAGACGACCGCGAACGGCAGCCGCCCGTGCGCGTCCTCGATGTGCGCCAGCACCTCCGGCACGGCGGTCACCCCGGGCAGCAGCCGCTGGAACAGGTCCTCCCGCCGGCGGGCCACCGCCTCGACCGGCATGGCCAGTCCGTGTCGCCGGTTCAGGTCGACGACGATGTCGGCGACCGGCCGGCCGCCCCAGGCGTAGAACAGGTCCTCCGGGAACTCGCAGCCCCACTCGGCCAGCGCCGCGCACCAGGCCCGGTGGTGCACCGGCATCGAGTCGACGATGGTGCCGTCGCAGTCGAACAGGAACGCGCGGAAGTCGCCGGCCGGCAGCGGGAGGGTCACCGGTGCAGGGTACGCCGAAATCCGCTCGCCCCGTACCGCCCGCTCTGCCAGGGTCGGCGTCGTGGAGCGCAGCAGAACCGCCCGGGCCGACGAGCTGACCGAGGTGCAGCGGATCGAGGTGGCCTCCGGCGCCCCGTTCCGGGAGATCGGCATGCACCTGGTGGCCGACATGCCACCGCTGCCCCTGGCCGCGCTCGCCGCCGGGCAGCGCGCCGGCCGGCTGTGGGTCGCGGTCGACCCGGCCGACCGCCTGATCGCGTTCGCGCTGGTCGACCTCGTCGACGGTGCCGCGCACGTGCAGCAGCTCAGCGTCGACCCGGCGTACGCGCGACGCGGCATCGGGCGGGGACTGCTCGACGAGGTGGCGCGTTGGGCGGCGGGGGAGGGGCTGCCCGCGTTGACGCTGACCACGTTCCGCTCGGTGCCGTGGAACGGGCCCTACTACGCGCGCTGCGGCTTCCGCGAGCTGACCGGGGCGGAGCTGACGCCTGGGCTGGTCGACCTGCTCGCGGCCGAGGCGGCGCTCGGCCTCGACCCGGCCGACCGGATGGCGATGCGCCGGCCGGTTCGCTGAACCGTCCTCCGGCGGCGCGGCCGGGTGGCGGCGCGGCCGGGTGGCGACGCGGCCGGGCGGCGGCGCTCAGTCGGTCGGCAGGCGTTCGGTGGCGAGGCAGGAGATCAGGCAGCGTTCCTTGGCGTCACCGAGCAACCGGGCGGTCCAGTCGGTGAAGCCGCCGTCGCCGACCTCGTCCGCGCCGTCGGACAGGGTGAGACGCAGCGCGGCTCCCCGGTAGTAGCCGCGCCCCCGTTGCCGCCGCGGCTCGTCGTGCAGCGGGACCGGGCCGTCGCCGAGCGCCGGGCGGACCGAGTCGGCGAGCCGTTCGGCGACCACCGGGTCGAGGGCCGTGACGTGCAACCGGGGCGCGGCGGCCGGGGCCAGGTCGGCCAGGACGGTGCGCCAGAAGCGAAGATGTCGGGCGAGCAGCCGGGCCTCGGTGCGACCCGATCCGGTGTCCCGCGCGGTGGAGACCAGCGCGCAGAGCCGGAAGTGCGCGGACCGGCCGGGACCGAAGTCCTGCGCCCGCAGCACCCGGTGCATCGCGGCGAGATGAACCTCGTCGGCGTGCCGCCGGCGAACCGCCGCCTCGACCGCAAGGGCGTTCGTCGGGTCGCTCACCACCTCCGTGCCCCGCATGGTGGAGACGATCCGGTGCTGGCTGACCGGCGCGACGGCCGCGCAGGTGCCGAGCGGCGCCACCGGCGCCAGCTCGACGCCCTGCACGTCGGTGGGGAGCAACGCCCAGATCCGTCCCTCCACCCGGGACAACGCGCGCGGGTCGACGGTGGCCGGCCGGACGAACCGATCCTCCCGCCAGTTCCGCAGCACCCGCGCCGGCCGGACCGCCGTGGCGCGGTCACGGGCCACGGCGAGCAGCAGCGTCCGCAGGTCCGAGGCGGGGAGACCGGCCAGGGCCGCCCGGGCGCCGGCCGGCATGGCCGCCCACACCCGACGTTCCGCGTCTCCGTCCACGGCCTCACGTTCCCGTACCGGCCGGTGAACGTCCACCGGGTTACGGCCGGGTCTCCGGGTGGCGAGGTCTCCGCGCCGGGCCGGGTAGTCGATCGCTCGGGATCCGCTGCCCTGCCACGATCTGCCGGTGACCACCTCGGCCGGCAGCGTGACGACGTGGCGTGGCCGGGGGAGGAGACGATCGCCTGGCTGCATGGCCTGCGGACGACGTGGACGGAGAAGCTCGATCACCTGACCGCGGGCGACCTGGTGCGACCGGCCACGTTCCCGTGGTCGGCGGACGCCGGGCCCACGGTCGAGCACCTGGTCGGCCGGGTCAACGCGGAACTGATGAAGAACGCGGCCGAGATCGGCAACTTCGGTTGCCGCGCGCGGCGCAGGACCGACGCTGACCGTTCGTCCCGCCCGGGCTCAGTGCGTGCCGCCGCCCAGGTTGAGCACCACCACGCCGGCGATGACCAGACCGGCCCCGACCACCTTCGTCACACTCAGCGGCTCGCCCAGGAACGCCGCCCCGACCGCCATGATGGCGGCCGTGCCCAGCCCGGACCAGATCGCGTACGCCACGCCGACCGGGACGTCCCGGACCACGAGAGCGAGCAGTCCGAACGCCGCGAGGTAGCACGCCACCAGGCCGACCGTCGGCCAGAGCCGGGTGAAGCCGTCGCTCGCCTTGAGCAGGCTCGTGCCGATCACCTCGGCCGTGATCGCGAGGGCCAGGAGCAGGTACGCCATCTGCGGACCGTACCCGGGGTCCGGTCAGTTGCAGGCGGGAGATTAGCCGATCATGGAGTTGTGGCACCGGATGGAAGCCGCCGAAGCGACATCCTGGGCGCCACAACTCCATGATCGACGGTTCGGGGCGGGTCAGGAGACGGTGCAGGCCCGCCCGTTCAGGGTGATCAGGGTGGGGTCGGGGTTGGGGACGGTGGAACCGGTGCCGTTCAGGCCGAACGTGGTGGACGCGCCCGGAGCGAGCTTCGCGTTCCACGGCAGGTTCTTCGCGGTGACCGTGGCGCCGGTCTGGCTGACCTGCGCCGACCAGGCGTGGGTCACCTTCTGGTCGGTGGTGAACGCCCACCGCAGGCTCCAGCCGTTCACCGCCGAGGTGCCGGTGTTGCGCACCGTCACCTGGGTGGTGAAGCCGGTCGGCCAGCTCCCGTGGGTGGTGTACGTGACCGCGCAGGTGGGCGCCGGCACGGCCGACGCGTCACCCTGGTCGGCCAGGAACGAGGCGAGCCAGGCCAGCGCCGAGTTCCAGTTGATCGCCACCTCGTTCGTCGCGTACGAGTTGATGTTGTCGACGTAGCAGAACATCGGCGCGCAGCCGGCGAGCAGGTTCGCCGCGTACGGGTCCTGGAGGGCGGCGTTCGGGCCTCCGGCGAGCGAGCCGGCCGGCGGGGTCGGCAGGTTCGGGTCCAGCTGGTTGCCGAAGATCCGGCTGTGCTGGTTGTGGGCGTTCTGCTCGCCCCAACCGGTCACGTAGGACATGTTCAGCGCGTTGCGTCCGAACAGGTAGTCGGCGCTCTGCACCGCACCGTCCCGGTACTTCGCGTCGCGGCTCAGGTCGAACGCGGTGGCCAGCACGATCGCGTTGTTCACCACGTTGCTGTTGCTGCCCCAGACGTACGCGTCGGCGGTGCCGGGCAGCGGCAGCCCGTACGCCTGGGCGCCGACGGTGGCCAGGTAGCGGTCGGCGCCGGCGGTCACCGAGGCGCGGATCCGGGTCTTCTCCGCGGCCGGCAGCGTGTTCGGCACGGTGGCCAGGTCGAGCCGGCCCAGCGCGGCCACGCTCTGCCAGCTGAACGCGCCGTTGGCGGTGAACACGTCGGCGGTGTGCATCGGCGAGCCGGTGACGTCGGCCAGGTAGGCCTTGTCGCCGGTGGTCAGCCACAGCTCGGCCGCGGCCCAGTAGAACTCGTCGCGGACGTCGGTGTCGTCGTACGCGCCGCCGCCGGTGCCGTCGGTGGCCGAGGCGTAGATCGCCGGGTGCGCCTTGGCCGCCGCGTACGCGGTCTTCGCGGCCGTGCCGCAGCGGGCCGCGTAGGCGGCGTCGTACGGGGCGAACAGCCGCGCGCACTGGGCGGCGACGGCGGCCAGGTTGAGCGTGGCGGCGGTGGACGGCGGGTGCAGCTCGCGCAGCTGCGGGTCGTCCTGCGGGGCGAGCGGGAGGCCGGTCCAGTTCTGGTCGTGGATCTTGTGGTGCACCATCCCGGCCAGCGGCTTGCCGGCCGGCACCTGCATGCGCAGCAGGAAGTCCAGCTCCCAGCGGGCCTCGTCGAGCACGTCCGGGACGGCGTTGCCGCGCTCCGGCACCCGCAGCGTGGCGTCGCCGAGGGCCGCGCCGCCGTCGGCGGTCTCCGCGGTCTTGGTCCGCTCGAACGAGTTCAGCAGCTGGTAGGTGGCGATGCCGCCGTTCACCACGTACTTGCCGTGGTCGCCGGCGTCGTACCAGCCGCCGCGCACGTCCAGCTTGTAGTCGCAGACGCCGGGCTGGCAGGGCACGTCGGTGTCGCCCTTGTTGGGGGCGACGTCGAGGTGCCCGGCCGGCCGGGCGTACTCGTCGCCGATCAGGTCGCCGTCGATCGCGACGCCGCTGCGCTGGGCGTAGAAGAACTGCATCGAGTCGGCGCGCAGCCGGTCGTAGAGCGTGCCGGAGATGTCGAACGGGTGGCTGGTCTCGCCGTCGACGGTGAGCGTGTAGCCGGTGCCGGGCGTGCGGTAGGCGGAGAAGTCGACGGTCTGCACGTTCTGCGCGGAGGCGTCGTCCACCCCGCGCGGCGTGGTCTCGCCGCCGGCCACCACGGCACCGGCGGCCGACTTCAGCTGCCAGCGCAGCGCCTCGGTGGCGTCGGTCACCACGGTGGCGTGCTTCGGCCCGCCGGGCAGGTAGCCGACCTGGTTGACCCGGACCCGGGGCCCGGTGTCCGGCTCGTACGGCGGGGCCGCCTCGCCGCCGCGCAGCGACACGTTGTCGAGGCAGAACGTCTGCGCCTGCGCGCTGCCGCCGACCTGGAAGATCAGCTGGGCGCCGGCGTTGTCGGCCGGCGCGGTGAACGTGGTGGTGACGTGCTTCGCGGTGGCGGTGGCGGTGGCGTCGACGCTCGCGTACGTCGTGTAGGGGGCGCTGCCGAGCTGGAGCACCGCCTTGAGGGCCGCGCCGGGCGTGGCGGAGACGTCGAAGGACAGCTCGTACTCGGCGCCGGAGATCAGCGGCACGGCGTCCTGGCCGATGCCGGCGTCCCAGGGGTTCGCCGTGCCGGCGGCGACCGTGGTGCAGAGCCGGCCGTCGGTGACCGCCAGCTCGCCGGTGCCGTACGAGAACCAGGGGGAGACGCCGGCGCTGAAGTCGCCGTTGCGCAGTTGTTCGGGGGCGTCCGGGGGTACTTCGGCAAGGGCCGGACCGGCGGTGGCGCCGGTGAGGGCCAGAGCGGCGGCCGCGGTGAGCGCGACCAGCCGACGACGGGATCGGGTCACGGAGGTTCCTTCCGTGCTCGGGGGTGGTGGGGGAGAGCACGGGAGCTGGGAGCGCTCCCAATATCGAGCCGATGTTTCCATCGCGTTCCGCCGCTGTCAATCGATCCGGCCCGATGGCGGTGCTGCGCCCGTGCGCAGTGAGATTCACCGCGCCACGTACGATGATGGTGATCTCCTAGAGACAACCGAGTCCCCGACCTGGCAGGCTGCGTCCCATGACCCTGAAGCTTCGTTCCGTCGGAGCGAGCGACCGTGGGCTGATCCGCAGCGGCAACCAGGACGCGCAGCACGCGGGCCCCTGGCTGGTCGCGGTCGCCGACGGCATGGGTGGCATGGCGGCCGGCGACCTGGCCAGCCGCATCGCGATCGACGCGATCGCCCCGCTGGACGTGGAGACGCCGGAGGACGCGCTGGTCGCCGCGTTGCAGGGCGCCATCGAGCGGGCCACCGTGGGGATCCGCCAGGCGGTCGAGGAGGACCCGGAGCGCCAGGGCATGGGCACCACGCTGACCGCGCTGCTGTTCGCCCGCACCGGCAGTTGCCTGGCGCTGGCGCACGTCGGCGACTCCCGGGCCTACCTTTTCCGCGAGGGCGTGCTCAAGCAGGTCACCCGCGACGACACGTTCGTGCAGATGCTCGTCGACCAGGGTCTGATCACCCCCGACCAGGCGAGCAGCCACCCCCGCCGCGCCGTGGTGACCCAGGCGTTGCAGGGCGACCAGGTCTCGCCGGCGTACGCGACCATGGTGCCCCGAGCCGGCGACCGCTGGCTGCTGTGCAGCGACGGCCTCTCCAACGTGGTCCGCGCCGACACCCTCACCGAGGTGCTCAACGAGCGCCTGGAGCGGGACGCCTGCGCCGCCCGGCTCATCGACCTCGCGCTGCGGGCCGGCGGCCCGGACAACATCACCGTGGTGATCGCCGACGTGGTCGAGGAGTGAGGCGCACCGTTCAGCGCCGGCGCGGGCTGGCCCGGCGGGTCGGTTCGGCCGTGGTCGGATCCTCCGGCCACGGGTGACGCGGGTAGCGTCCGCGCAGCTCCGACCGCACCTGCGGGTAGCCGCCGCGCCAGAACGAGGCCAGGTCGGCGGTGACCGCCACCGGCCGGCCGGCGGGGGAGAGCAGGTGCAGCAGCACCGGCACCCGTCCGTCGGCGATCCGCGGCACGTCCCGCCAGCCGAACGTCTCCTGGAGTTTCACCGCGAGCACCGGCGCCGCCGGGTCGGCATAGTCCACCCGGACCCGTGAGCCGCTGGGCACCGGCAGCCGTTCCGGCGCCAGCTCGTCGAGCCGTGCCGCCTGCCGCCAGTCGAGCAGCCGGCGCAACGCCGAGGCCACGTCCACCCGGGCCAGGTCGGCCCGTCGGCGGGCCCGGGCCAGCTCCGGGCCGAGCCAGACGGGCGCGGCGTCGAGCAGCGCGGCGTCGGAGACGTCCGGCCAGTCGTCGCCGAGCGCCTGCCGGCAGAAGGCCAGCCGGCGGCGCAGCGCGGTCGCCTCCGGCGTCCACCGCAGCAGCCCCGGGCCCTCCTGCCGCAACCCGTCCAGCACCGCCGCGGCGAGCAACTCCCGGTCCGGCGCGGCGAGCGACCGGTCGAGCAGCACGATGGCGCCGAGGCGAACCACCTCCCGGGCCACCACGTCCCCACCGGCCCAGGCGACCTCCCGGCCGGCGCGCAGCAGCGCCGCGCCGGCCTCACGCGCGGTGGCCTCGTCGACCGGCGCGGCCAGCCGCACCCGGGCGGCCGGCGCGCCCGGGGAGCGGTCGGCCACCGCAACGGCCAGCCACGTCGACCCGGCCAGCCCCGACCCGGCCGCCAGCTCCGCCTCGGTCCCGCCCGCCATCAGGTACGCGGACCCGCCGGTCCGCCGCACCCGGGCCAGCCGCTCCGGGTACGCCAACCCGGCCAGCAGCCCCGCGGCCAGATCGTCGGGCAACCGCTCCGGCCGGCCGCCGGCCTCCTCCACCCGTCGCCCCGGCCCGCCGCCGGTTCCTCCGGCGGGCAGGGCGGCCTTCAAGCGGCGTACCTCCGCCCGCCAGCGGCCGGTGGCGGCCGGGTCGGCGGCGGCGCGCAGCCGCCGCCAGCGGGCCGGCAGGTCGTCCCCGGCGCCGCCGAGCGTCTCCTCGGCGAGGATCGCCACCACCTCGGCGGCCCGGTCGACGCCCACCCGCGACGCGCCGTCGAGCAGCGCCCGGGCCAGCCGGGGATGGGCGCCGACCGCCGCGATCGCCCGTCCCCGCGCGGTGATCCGGCCGTCGGCGCCGACGGCGCCGAGTGTGGTCAGCGTCTCCCGGGCGACGGTCAGCGCGGCGGCCGGCGGCCGGTCGGGCAGGGCCAGGCCGGTGCCGTCGGGCGCGCCCCAGGCGGCCAGCTCCAGCGCGAACCCGGTCAGGTCGGCGGTGGCGATCTCCGGCTCGGGCTGCGGGGCGAGCCGGGTGTGCGTCGCCTCCGACCAGCAGCGGTAGACGGCACCAGGCCCCTCCCGCCCGGCCCGGCCGGCCCGCTGGGTCGCCGCCGCCCGGGACACCGGCACGGTGACCAGCGCGCCCAGTCCGCGGGCCAGGTCGGTACGCGGAACCCGGCTCAGCCCGGCGTCCACCACCACCCGCACCCCGGGCACGGTCAGGCTGCTCTCCGCCACCGCGGTGGCCAGCACGACCCGCCGCCCGGCGGCTGTCGGTCCGGTCGGCGGAGCCAGCGCCGCGTCCTGGGCGGCCGCGGACAGCCGGCCGTGCAGCGGCAGCACGGCGACCGTGTCGCGCAGGTCCGCCAGCCGTCCGGCGACCGCCGCGATCTCACCCGCCCCGGGCAGGAAGACCAGCACGTCACCGGCGCGCTCGCGCAGTGCCCGGCGGACCGTGGCGGCCACGTGGTCCAGCAGGGCCGGGTCCACCCGGCCCGCGCCCGGCGGGACGACCGGGCGCGGTGGCGGCGCCCACACCCGCTCGACCGGGTGCAGGGCGGCCTCGGCCCGCACGATCGGGGCGGGCTCGTCGCCGCCGAGCAGCGCGGCGAACCGGTCCGCCTGCGGGGTCGCCGACATCGCGAGCAACCAGAGGTCCGGACGCAGCGTGGCCCGGGCCTCCACGCTGAACGCCAGTGCCAGATCGGCGTCGAGCTGCCGCTCGTGGCACTCGTCGAGCAGCACCGCGCCCACTCCGAGCAGCTCGGGATCGTGGTGCAGCCGGCGGACCAGCAGGCCGGTGGTGACCACCTCGACCCGGGTACGCGGCCCGCCGCGCCGCTCGCCGCGCACCGCGTAGCCGATCCGTTCGCCGACCCGCTCGCCGAGCAGGGCGGCCATCCGGTGCGCGGCGGCGCGGGCGGCCACCCGTCGGGGCTGGGCGATCACCACCCGCCCGGTGACCGCGTCGGCGACCGCGAGCGGCGCGGTGGTGGTCTTGCCGGTGCCCGGCGGCGCCACCAGGACGCCGGCGCCCCGCTGACGCAGCGCGGCGACAAGCGTGGGCAGCACCGGCCGGACCGGCAGATCGAGGGATACGTCGGCGAGCACGCCCCCCACTCTCGCACCCACCCCCACCCCGCCCGGAGGAAGGCGGGGCCCCGCCTTGCATGGAACGGCCCGGCCGGCGCATCGCCGGTCGGGCCGCCCGCCTACCGCTAGTACGTTCCGTCGAGCTGACCGCGCAGCTTGGTCAGCGCCCGGGCCAGCAGCCGGGACACGTGCATCTGCGAGACGCCGATCTGCTCGGCGATCTGCGACTGGGTCAGGTTGCCGTAGAAGCGCAGCGTGAGGATCTTCTGCTCACGCTGGTCGAGGGTGGCCAGCGCCGGGCCGAGGGCGACCCGCATCTCGGCCAGCTCGAACTCGCCGTCCTCGCCGCCGAGCAGGTCGCCCAGCTCGGTGGCGCGCTCGCCGTCACCGGTCGGGGTGGACAGCGACACCGCGTTGTAGGCGCGGGCGCCCTCCAGGCCCTCCAGCACCTCCTCCTCGGTGACCTTGAGGTGGGCGGCGATGTCGGCGACCGTCGGCGAGCGGCCGAGCGTCTGGAGCAGGGTGCTGTTGGCGTCGGAGATCGCCAGGCGCAGCTCCTGGAGCCGGCGGGGCACCCGGATGTCCCAGGTGCGGTCGCGGAAGTGTCGCTTGAGCTCGCCGATGATGGTCGGGATGGCGTAGCCGGCGAAGTCGACGCCGCGGGACGGGTCGAACTTGTCGATCGCCTTGATCAGGCCGATCGCCGCGGTCTGCGCCAGGTCGTCGTTGGGCTCGCCGCGACCGCTGTAGCGGTGGGCCAGGTGGTTGGCCAGCGGCAGCCAGGCCTCGATGGCGCGGTCGCGCAGGGCGGCCCGCGAGGGGTGGTTCGCCGGCAGCGCGGCCATCGCGTCGAGCAGGTTGGCGGCGCTGTCGGTGAGCGAGCGGGGGTCGAGCTTCGCGGAGCCGGCCGGCCTGGTTGTCGCCGGGGCGCTCATCGTGTGGGCGGTCATGGTGGTCCTCCCTGCACCTCGTCCGCGGAGAAAAAAGAAGAGACGCTTTGGTTCAGGTTTAACTGGTCCGTTCGGGAGCAACCGTAACCTGATCGGCCGAGAAAAATCCAGCCGAAAGTACGATGTACTTAAGGCGTATGCGGGCAGGAAAGGGCCGGATCGGGGCATAGTCGGCGCAGAGCGTCGACCGATCGGTCAAGGAAGAACCCGACAGTCGGGCCGCAGTGTCGACTTTCTGTCGTTGTCCCGCCGACGAGACTGCCCGTAGCGTCCGTAGGTACACGTCTACGGAGGCACCGTGCTGGATCCCGCCGCGCCGCAACTCGTCATCAACGCCCGGACGCTGCTGTTCAGCTGGCTCCCGGCGGACCCCGGCGCGGCCGAGGCGCTGGTTCCCGCCGCCCTGCGCCCGCACCCGGACCGACAGGTCTTCCTCAGCCAGTACGTCGTCGACGACGAGACGCAGACCTCCGGCTTCGGCGCCTACTCGCTCACCTACCTCGGTGTCTCACTGGCGGACATGGAGCCGCCGGACCGGGAGACCCCGGGCGGATGGTGGACGCACTACCTGGCGTCCAGCACCCGGGTGCGGCAGTACGCCGCCGCGCGCGGCGCCCCGGCCCAGGAGGGCGTCACCCAGATCGAGTTGCGGGGCGGGCGTCTCACCGCCGAGACCTGGGCCGACGGCCAACCGCTGATCCGGGTCACCGCCCGGGTGGGGCACACCGGCACCGCGGCGCACAGCGGCCATCACCGCTACCTCACCCGCCGCGACGGGGAGCTGATCGTCGCCGACTATCCGTACGTGGCCGAGCCGGTCTCGCCGTTCGAGGTGGAGTCGGTGGAGTTCCTGGCGCCCGAGCACCCGGTCTACGCGCTGCGCCCGGCCAACCCGCTGCACGTCTGCTGGGGGTTCTACTCGCCGCGGGTCTCCTTCGCGTACCCGGCCCGACCGAACCCGCTGGACGAGCCGGCGCCGCTTCACCAGGTGCCGGCGCGCCGGGCCCGCAGCGGCCTGCCGTCCGGGTCGTAGACCAGCCGGTAGGCCGGCAGCGCCCAGACCCGGGTACGCCAGGGCAGTCGCTCCGGCCGGTGCGGCCGCAACCGGCCCGGCGGACGGGGACCGACCCGGCCGCCGGTGTGCCAGCGGTCCAGCTCCTCCGCCGCCGCGGTGATCGCCCTCACCGCGTCCGCCGGGTTTAGCAGGCCGTCGTCCTGGGTGCCGTCCGGATCGCGGTCCAGGTGCTCGCGCCACAGCCGCAGCCGCAGGTCCCGGGCGAAGGCCCGGGCGCCGTCGCCCAGCCCGGCCGGGTCGGCGGGCGCCCGTTCGTCGCGGGTGTCGTCGAGCACGGCGCAGGACAGCTCGCTGTCGTGGGTCCAGGAACGGCGGTTGAAGTTGTCGCTGCCCACGCTGGCCCAGACGTCGTCCACCACGCAGACCTTCGCGTGCACGTAGACCGGGGTGCCCTCGTGGTTCTCCACGTCGAACACGTGCACCCGGTCCGGCGCGGCCCGGTGGCAGAGCGAGAGCGCCTGCTCGCGGCCCACCATGTTCGGCGGCAGCGCCAACCGACCGTCGACGTCGGGATGCCGGGGCACCACCGCCACCAGGTGCATCTCCGGATGCTCGCGCAGCGCCTGGGCGAACAGCTCGGCCACCTCGGTGGACCAGAGGTACTGGTCCTCCAGGTAGATCAGCCGCCGCGCCCGGCGTACCGCCTTGGTGTAGCCGCGGGCCACGGTGCGCTCGCCGTCCGGGGCGAACGAGTAGCGCGGGCGGACCGCCGGATAGGTGCGCAGCACCTGCACGTGGTGCGGGCCGACCGGCGGCGGGTCGGCCGGCTGCTCGGGCAACGGGTCCGGGGTGAGATCCGAGCCGCGCAGCCGGTCCCGCAGGTAGGCCAGCGGGTTCTCGGAGTCCAGCGGCATCGGGTCGGTCCACCGCTCACGGAACGTGGTGTCGAGCGCGCCGACGACCGGGCCGCGCAGCGCGAGCTGCAGGTCGTGCCAGGGCGGGGTCGGGCCGTACCGGGGGGACATGCCCACCGGCTGCGGGTCGCCGGCGTGCGTGGCGTCGTCGCGGCGGCTGTGGCAGAGGTCGATGCCGCCGGCGAACGCGACGTCGCGGCCCGGGTCCTCGGGGTGGCGCAGCACCACCAGCTTCTGGTGGTGCGAGCCGCCGCGCCGGACCCGCTGGTCGAGCAGCACCTCCCCGCCGGCCGCGCGGATCGTCTCGCTGAGGTCGCGGTTCTCCGCCTCGCTGTAGGAGAGGGTGTCGAGGTGGGAGCGCCAGACCAGCCCTTTGACGATCACCCCGCGCTGGGCCGCCTGGGCGAACAACTGGGCCACGGTCGGGCCGTCCGGGCGCATCCGCTGGTCCGGGTCGCCCCGCCAGTCGGTGAAGAACAGGTGGTCGCCGGCGCGCAACGCCTCCACCTCGCTGACCAGCCGGTCAAAGTACGCGGCACCGTGAATGAGCGGCTCGGCGAGGTTTCCGTCGGCCCAGACGGGTAACTCAGACCCTGGGTTGGCGCGTTCCGGTGCGGTGAGGAACCAGTCCCGCAGGGTCACGTTCCAACCTCCCGAGGTCGACGACGTCCTCAACACGGTAGGACCCCCGGCACGGCCCCGCATGTCGAAGCAGCAGGTCGGCGGCGATGCGCACGCGTCAGGGGTGCGCCGGACCCCTGGATCGCGAAGCCGAGGAGGCAACCCACATGCCCGCCGAGACGACGAACACCGTGACCGACGACCGCGACCAGGCGGTGGAGGGGGAGCGGGGGGCGCTGGTGGCGGTCCTGTTGATGGTGATCCTCGGGGTGGCCGGGATCTTCGCCGTCTCCTGAGCCGCCGCTCGGGCGCCCCGGCGAACCGGAGCGCCCGAGCGTCCTCACCCGGTCAGGGGCGGTCGCCCTGGCCGTCGCTGTGCGGCAGCCGCCCGGTCGGGACGACCCCGAGCCGGCCGGCCTGGAAGTCCTCGACCGCCTGGATCAGCTCGGCCCGGGTGTTCATCACGAACGGGCCGTAGTGCGCCACCGGCTCGCGGATCGGCTGTCCGCCCATGAGGTAGAGCTCCAGGGTCGGGGTGTTGCCGTCCTGCGCCCGGTCGGCGGTGATCCGCAGCGCGTCGCCGGGCCCGTGCACGGCGAGCTGACCGAGGCGGATCGGCTGCCGGTCGGTGCCGACCGTGCCCCGGCCGGCCAGCACGTAGACCAGCGCGTTGAAGTCCGCCCGCCAGGGCAGGCTCAGCTCCGCGCCGGGCTGCAGCGTCACGTGCGCGATGGTGATCGGGGTGTGGGTCGAGCCCGGGCCCCGGTGCCCGGCGACCTCACCGGCGATCACCCGGATCAGGCCGCCGCCGTCCGGCGTGGTCAGTAGTGCCGACTCCCGGCCGCGGATGTCCTGGTAGCGCGGCGCGCTCATCTTGGCCACCCGGGGCAGGTTGACCCAGAGCTGCAGGCCGTGGAACAGCCCGCCGCTCATGACCAGGTGCTCCGGCGGCGCCTCGATGTGGAGCAGGCCGCTGCCCGCCGTCATCCACTGGGTGTCGCCGTCGGTGATGGTGCCCCCGCCACCGGTGGAGTCCTGGTGGTCCATGATCCCGTCGATCATGTAGGTCACCGTCTCGAAGCCCCGGTGCGGGTGCCACGAGGTGCCCCTCGGCTCGCCGGGCGCGTAGTCGACCTCGCCCATCTGGTCGAGATGGATGAACGGGTCGAGATCGGTCATCGAGACCCCGGCGAAGGCGCGGCGGACCGGGAAGCCCTCACCCTCGTAGCCGCTCGGCGCGGTGGTGACCCGGCGGACCGGGCGGTAGGCGGTGGACTCGTCGAGCTTCGGCAGGCGGGGCAGGACCAGAACGTCGTCGACGGTGATCGCGGGCATCGCGGTCTCCTTACTTGTCGGCCGGGGCGGGCGACGCGATCCGGTCGGCGCGCAGGCGCCGGCCGAGCCGCTCGAAGACCCGGGTGAGGCAGGCGACCTCGGCGTCGTCGAGATCGTCGATCAGGTGGGCGCGCACGGAGCGCCTGTGGTGCGGCGCGGCCTCGCGCAGGGCCAGCAGGCCGGCCGCGGTGAGCACGGCCTCGCTGCCGCGCCGGTCCGCCGGGCAGGACTCCCGGGCCACCAGGCCGCGCTTCTGCATGGTGGTGATCTGGTAGGTCAGCCGGCTCGGTGAGAACACCAGCCGGTCGGCCAGCTCGCCCATGCGCAGCCGCTGCCCGGGCGCCTCGGAGAGCAGCACCAGCACGTGGTAGTCGGCGAAGCTCAGCTCGCTGTCCGCGCGCAGGTCGTCCTCCAGTTGGGTGAACAGCCGCTGGCTCGACTCGATGTAGGCGCGCCAGCAAGCCGTCCGCTCCGCGTCCAGGCTCTCCGTCATGGTCGCAACAGTAGCACTATTTAAAATTTAAACAACACTCGTTCAAGTGGTCGCGCTCACGCGCAACGGCACGGTCGGAGGATCGATCGAAATTTGAAGCGATCGGCCGGTTAGGGTCGGGGGATGGATGATCTCGACGTGCTCGACTGGCGCTGTTCGGGACCCACCCGAGCAGTCCGCTGCCGGCCGCCGACCGGGCCGGCTTCAGCGGGCTGCGCTGGTACCCGCCCGACCCGACGGCAGTGACCCCAGTTGCGCCTACCACGACCGGTGGGCCTGCCCGCTCGCCCCGCCGGAGAACCGCGTCGACGTGCCGTTGCGCGCCGGTGAGCGGGCCTGGCACGACTGACGCGCGGGGGAGGGCCCCGGGCCGGACCCTCCCCCGGGTCGGCGCCGGCCGCCTCAGCGGGCGGTGGCGCCGGTGGGCGTCAGGTGCATCCGGCCCAGCACCTGCCGGGCCTGCTCCGCCAGCTCCGCGTCCACGGTGACCGCGTACTGGCCGGCCCGCAACGAGCTGGCCGAGGTGAAGTCGCGCTGCCCGCCGCTCATGGCGTGCGCGACCGCGCCGAACACGGCGCCCCAGATCGCGCCGATCACCAGGCCGACCAGGATCACCGCCAGCCAGTTGCCGGCCGTGAAGATGCCGAAGAGCAACCCGATGAACAGGCCGAACCAGGCGCCGGTGCCGGCGCCCAGCAGGGCCGCCCGGCCGGTGCTCAGCCGCCCCAGCACGGTCTCCACCAACGTCAGGTCGGTGCCGATGATGGACGTCCGTTCCACCGGGAACCGGTTGTCGGCCAGGTAGTCCACCACGCGCTGGGCGGACGGATAGTCCGGATACGAGCCGATCGTGAGGGTCGGCGAGCCGGCCTGCGGGCCGTGCCCGTCCCCGCTCGGCGGCATCGGGCGACCGCCCGGGCCGGACGGGAGGTTGTCGCCGCCCGGCATGCCCGGTTGCCAGGCCGCGGTCGGAGTCGAGGGTCTGGTCATGAGCATCCTCCTTCGTCAACCCGCCGCGTTCCCGTGGCCGGCGAGCGGTAACGCGCGGCCGGCGGCGATCCGCCAGGCATGGCGAGGCCGTGGCCGGGTAGGCACCACCGTGCGGACCGGACGGATCAGCGAGCACGGTTTCCTCGCCGACGGGCGGAGCGCCGCCCTGGTGGACACCGGTGGCGCGGTGAACTGGTGGTGCCCGGCCCGGTTCGACGGGCCGTCGGTCTTCGGACGGCTGCTCGACGACGACGCCGGTCACTGGGCGATCCACCCCGAGGGCGACTTCACCAGCTCCCGGTCCTACCTGGACGAGGCGCTGGTGCTGCGTACCGTCTTCACCACCGCGACCGGGACGGTGTCCGTCACCGACGCCCTGGCGCTGGAGCCCGGCGCGCGCGGCCACGACATCGGCATGCGCTCACCCCGGGTGCTGGCCCGGGTGGTCCAGGGCCTCGACGGCGCGGTGCCGATGCGGGTGCACTACGCGCCCCGGTTCGAGTACGGGCGGGTCGGCGCCTACCTCACCGAGCACGACGGGGTGATCGGCGCCACCGCCGGCGCCTGCCGGCTGGAGCTACGCACCGACGTGCCGCTGACGTTCGCCGACGGCGCCGCCGCGGGGCGGTTCACCGCCCGCGCCGGCAGCGCCCACCACTTCACCCTCGGGTACGCCCCGACGTACGCCGGCGACGCGCCGGTGCTGCCCGACGCCGCCGACGTGGTGGCCGGCACGGTCGCCGGCTGGCGCTCCTGGATGGACCTGCACGACTACCTGGGCGAGTACCGGGACCAGGTCCGGCGCAGCGCGCTGGTGGTGCAGGGGATGACCTACGGGCCGAGCGGCGCGGTCGTCGCGGCGGCCACCACCGCGCTGCCGGAGCGGCTCGGCGGGGACCGCAACTACGACTACCGGTTCGTCTGGCTGCGCGACTTCAGCCTGACCCTCCAGGCGCTCTGGCGGGCCGCCTGCCCGGACGAGGCGGACCGGCAGTTCACCTGGGTGGCCCGGGCGATGGGCCGGCTCGGCGACGCACCCGCCCCGATCATGTACGGCGTCGAGGGGGAGCGGGACCTGACCGAGCACGACCTCGACCACCTCGCCGGTTACGGCGGCAGCCGACCGGTGGTGGTCGGCAACGACGCCTGGCGGCAGCGCCAGAACGACGTGCTGGGCGAGGTGCTCGACGCGGCGTGGCTGATGCGGCACTACCTCGACCCCATGTCGTCCGAGGTGTGTCACCTGCTGCACACGCTCGCCGACCAGGCGGTGCGCGACTGGCACCGGCCGGACTCCGGGATGTGGGAGGCGCGCGACGCCGAGCGGCACTACCTGTCGTCCAAGGTGCAGTGCTGGACCGCGCTGGACCGGGCGGTCCGCTTCGGACCACGGATCGGCCAGCCCGCCGACGTGGCCCGCTGGGCGGCCGCCCGCGACGAGGTCCGCGCGGCGGTGCTCACCCAGGGCTGGAACGAGCGCGTCGGCGCGTACACCGGGGCGTTCGACTCCGACGACCTGGACGCCTCGGTGCTGATCATGCCGATGGTCGGGTTTCTGCCCGCCGCCGACCCGCGGATGCGCGCCACCGTGGACGTGATCGAGCGCCGGCTGTCCCGCGACGGGCTGCTGCGCCGCTGGGACGGCGACCCGGCGGGCTTCGTGATCTGCTCGTTCTGGCTGGTCGGCTGCCTGGCCGAGGCGGGCGAGCTGGACCGGGCCCGGCGGCTGTTCGAGCAGCTCGCCGCCCGCACGAACGACCTCGGCCTCTATGCCGAGCAGATCGACCAGGCCACCGGCGAGCAGCTGGGCAACTTCCCGCAGGCGTTCTCGCACATCGGCCTGATCAACGCCGCCGGCCGGATCACCGACGCGGCGGCGCGGTTCGCGCACGAGCGACCGGCCGTGCCGACCGGCGCGGCCCGCACGGAGGGAGCAACCGGATGACCGGACGGCTGGCGGGGAAGACCGCCCTGATCACCGGCTCGGACTCGGGCATCGGCCAGGCCACCGCCATCGAGTTCGGCCGGGAGGGCGCCGACGTGGTGGTGCACTACCTGCACGACCACGCCGGGGCGAACCACACCCGGGGCGAGATCGAGTCCGCCGGCGGGCGGGCCGTGGTGGTGCAGGGCGACATCAGCGTCGAGCACCAGGTGGAGGCGATGTTCGACGAGGCGCTGGCCGAGTTCGACCGGCTGGACGTGCTGATGAACGACGCCGGCGTGGACGCCTCCGGCATCCCGGTGGCCGACCTGGACACCGAGACGTGGGACCGGTGCATCCGGACCAACCTCTACGGCATGTTCTTCTGCTGCCGGCGGTTCGTCCGGCACCGCCGGGACGTCGGTGGCGGCGGCAAGATCATCAACATCACCTCGATCCACCAGGAGGTGGCCCGGGCCGGCGGCGCGGACTACGACTCCAGCAAGGGCGGCATGCTGGAGCTGGCCAAGAGCCTGGCGCTGGAGGTCGCCCCGATGCGGATGAACGTGAACAACATCGGGCCCGGCATGGTGCTCACCCCGTTCAACCAGGAGGCGATCGACGACCCGAAGTACCTCCACGAGCAGGTGCAGAGCATCCCGTGGAAGCGGGCCGCGGAGCCGGCCGAGATCGCGAAACTGGCCGTCTTCCTCGCCAGCGAGGACGCCGACTACGTGACCGGGTCGACCTACTTCATGGACGGCGGCCTGATGCAGAACCAGGGGCAGGGCGCCTGAGCGGCGCCGCCGCGCCGGGTGCGGGAGGATGGCGCGGTGGAGCTGGTCATCATGGCGGACACGCACGTGCCGAAGCGGGCGCGGGACCTGCCGGCCCCGCTGTGGGCGGCGGTGGAGGCGGCCGACGTGGTGCTGCACGCCGGCGACTGGGTGGACGTGGCGCTGCTGGACGCGCTGGAGGCGCGGTCCCGCCGGCTGGTCGGGGTGTACGGCAACAACGACGGGCCCGCCCTGCGTGCCCGGCTGCCCGAGGTGGCCCGGGTCGAGCTGGCCGGGCTGCGGGTGGCGGTGGTGCACGAGACCGGCCCGAAGACCCGCCGCGAGGAACGCTGCGCCGCCGCCTACGGCGATCGGGACCTGCTGGTCTTCGGGCACTCGCACATCCCCTGGGACAGCGTCGCGCCGGGCGGGCTGCGGCTGCTCAACCCCGGTTCGCCCACCGACCGGCGGGCCCAGCCGCACGCGACCTACCTGACCGCCCGGGTGGCGGCGGGCCGGCTCGACCGGGTCGAGCTGCACCGCCTGCCCCCGCGCTGACGGCCTCTAGCGGCCCCGGCCGGTCTCCGCCTGGAGCTCGTCGATGCGGCGGGACGCCTCGGCCTTGGTCAACCCGTCCGGCACCGTCTCACCCGCCTCCTGGGCCAGCGTGTGCAGGTAGGACTCCTGTGCCGCGGTCGGCGGCTCGTCGCCGGTCACCCAGTCGTCCGGGTCCTTGACGGCGGCGTCCGGGTTCACGTTGCGGTTGTCGTTGGCGCGGTCGGCCATGCTCATCACCTCTCCTCGAACAGGTGTGCCAGTACCCCCGTGCCGGCGGGTTCATGCCGGCCGGCACCTACGATCGACCGATGACAGCGGACCGGGCAGGTGTGGTGGTGGTCGGCGCGGGGATCGCCGGGGTGGCCTGCGCGACCGAGCTGGCCCGGGCCGGCATCCCGGTCGAGGTGCGGGAGCGCGCCCGGGTGACCGGCGGGCGGATGGCCAGCAAGCGCTTCGACGGCCGCCCCGCCGACCTGGGCGCCGCCTACTTCACCGTGGACGAACCGGACTTCGCCGCCGTGGTGGCGGACTGGCAGGCCGCCGGGCTGGCGCGGGAGTGGACCGACACGCTCGTCGCGTACGGGCCGCGGGGGCGGGAACAGGTGACCGGGCCGGTGCGCTGGGCCGCACCGCGCGGGCTGCGCTCACTCGTCGAACATCTGGCCGCCGGGCTGGCGGTGACGCACGACCGGCTGGTCATGACCGTCGAGCCGGGGCCCCGGGTGGACGGGCGGGCGGCCGAGGCGGTGGTGCTCGCCATGCCCGGCCCGCAGGCCGCCCTGCTGCTGGACCCGGCGCTGGCCGAGGCCACCCGCGCGGTGGCGGCCCAACGCTGGTCGTCCGCGCTGGCCGCGGTGCTGCACTTCCCGTCCCGCCGCTGGCCCGACTTCCGGGGCGCGTTCGTCAACGACCACCCGGTGCTGAGCCTGGTCTGCGACGACGGCGACCGCCGCGGCGACGGCGCCCCGGTGCTGGTCGCGCACACCACGCCGGAGTTCGCCGCCGGGCACCTGCTCCAACCCACCGGGGCGCGGTCCGCGGTCGAGCAGGCCGTCCGGGACCTGCTCGGCCTGCCCGAGCCGGCCGCGTCGACCCACGTGCACCGCTGGACGTACGCCCGGCCGACGGTGGTCGGCGAGGGCGGGACGTACCACCTGGACGGCGACGGGATCGGCCTGGCCGGCGACGCGTACGGCCGACCCCGGGTGCAGAGCGCCTGGCGCTCCGGCCGGGACCTGGGCCGTGCCCTGGCCGAGCGGCTCGGCTGAGCCCGCCGGCCCGCTCAGCCGATCGGGCATGCGCTCACGGCCCTCGCTCCGCTCGGTGCGTTCGCTCATCCGGTGCCCGCCGGCACGGGGTGCTCGGCCCGGCCCGCCTCCGAGCTGTCCCGGGTGCGCTCGCCGGCCCGGTCCAGCAACTGCATGATCGGGGTCGCGGCGATCCCGTGCGCCACCACCGAGACCACCACCACCAGGCCGACGGTGGCCCACAACAGCTCCGCCTGCGGGAAGTCGGTCTTGCTGGTGGCGTAGGCCAGATAGTAGAACGACCCGACGCCGCGGATGCCGAACAGTGAGATCACCCAGTGCTCGGACGCCCGGCCCGGCGCACCGCGCAGCGACAGCCAGCCGACCAGCGGCCGGATCACCAGCAACAGGGCCAGACCGACCACCGCCGCCGTCCAGGTGAGCGGCGCGAGCAGGCCGCCGATCACCGCGCCGCCGAACAGCAGCAGCAACAGCACGGTGAGCAGGCGCTCGACCTGCTCGGCGAAGTCGTGCAGCACGGAGTGGAACTCGTGGGTGCGCTCGGCGGACCGGATCGCCCGGGCGGCCACGAAGACGGCCAGGAAGCCGTACCCGCCGATCACCTCGACCAGCCCGTACGCGAGGAAGGTCGCGGCCAGCGCGAGGAAGCCCTCGGAGTGCTTGGCCAGCCGCAGCGCGTTCGGGGCCCGGAAGAACAGCTTGCCGAGCAGCCAGCCGACGAGGAGTCCCCCGCCCACGCCGGCGGCGAGCTTGTAGACCACGTCGACGGCCAGCCACTCGCCCAGCCAGTCGGACGGGGCGAGGCTGGTGCTGGCGATCGCGATGGCGGCGTAGACGAACGGGAAGGCCAGCCCGTCGTTCAGGCCGGCCTCCGAGGTGAGCGCGAAGCGGACCTCGTCCTCCGAGTCCTCCGCGTCGGTCGGTTCGCCCACCTGCACGTCGGAGGCGAGCACCGGGTCGGTCGGGGCGAGCGCGGCGCCGAGCAGCAGCGCCGCCGCCGGCACCAGACCGGCCCACCACCAGCCGAGCAGCGCCACCGCGGCGATGCACAGCGGCATGGCGATGGCCAGCAGTCGCCAGGTGGACGACCAGCGGGCCCAGCTCAACGGGCGGTCGATCTTCAGACCGGCGCCCATCAGGGCGACGATCACCCCGACCTCGGTCAGGTGGGTGGTCAGCTCCGGCGAGCGCAGCGGATCCGGCATCGGCAGGCCGGTCGGCAGCGCGAAGACCAGCATGCCGAGACCGAGGAACGCGATCGGCATGGACAGCGGCCGCTTCTCCAGCATCCGGGGCAGGATCCCCGCCAGCAGCGCACCGACGCCCAGCAAGGCGAACGCGACATCGACCGGTTCCACGACCCCACCCTTCCGCCGCCCGTGGGCCGGGCGGAGGTGGTCAGCAGTGCCCCGAACCGGTGCCGGCTAAGCGCTTCGACGCGGCCCGGTTGACCGGCGGCTCAGCCGAGGGATCCGATGGCGCTCTCCGACAGCGCGTCCAGCAGCTCGGCCGGGTCCTCGTACACCGCCACCGCGCCAGCGCCCGCCAGCTCCGCCCGGCCGGTGCCGCCGCAGGTCAGCCCGATGCAGGGGATGTCCAGCTTGCCGGCGGCGGCCACGTCCCAGACCGAGTCGCCGACGAAGACCACCCGCTCGGCGGCCAGCCCGGACTGCTCCAGCGCGGCGGCCAGGATGTCCGGCGCGGGCTTGCTCTCCTGCGCGTCGGCGGAGGAGGTGACGGTGTCGATCACGTCCTCGGCGTCGAGCACGGCCCGCAACGCGGCCGCCTCGTGCTCGGCCGCCGAGGTGGCAAGCACCACCCGCAGGCCCCGATCCGCGCAGGCGTACAGCAGATCCCGGGCCCGGGGCAGCGGCGCGAGCCGCTCCCAGTACTCGGCGTAGAGCGCGTCGTGCGCGTCACGCAGGCGCTCGTCGGCGTCGGTGTCCCGTTCGGCGCCGAGCAGGTGGTCGAGGAGCTTGT
Source organism: Micromonospora sp. NPDC049282 (assembly GCF_043197045.1). Lineage (NCBI taxonomy): Bacteria > Bacillati > Actinomycetota > Actinomycetes > Micromonosporales > Micromonosporaceae > Micromonospora > Micromonospora sp. NPDC049282. The sequence continues at coordinate 200,811 of NZ_JBICSL010000009.1, read as the reverse complement.
CCGAGCCCATGCCGATGGACCGGTGGATCCGCGCCATCGGCACCCGGTGGTCGCCCTGGCGCAGCGCTTCCCACCAGCTCACCGTGTGCAGGTAGGTGGAGTCGACCAGGGTGCCGTCCACGTCGAAGAGGACGCCGTAGCGCTTGTCGTCGGCCATGGTTGCCTCCTACCCGGGTCAGGCGCCGCCGACTCGCGGCTCACCCGGTGGAATGCGGATCTCGAACCAGACCGTCGAGCCACGCACCGTCGGATCGGTGCCCCAGGTGTCGCTGAGCTCCTCGATCAGGCCGAGCCCGCGGCCCCGGCTGCTCAGCGTGTCGGTCTGGGCGCGGGTGACCTGCCCCCGGGTGCCCGAGTCGGCGACCGAGACGAGCAGCCGCTCGACGCTCAGGTCCACCTCGACCCGGGCGGCGGTGCCGGCGTGCAGCAGGGCGTTGGTGGTCAGCTCGCTGGTGCAGAGCACCGCCGCGCCGACCACCGCCTCGGGCACCTGCCACTCGGTGAGCTGGGCGGTCATCCAGTGCCGGACCCGGCTCGGCGCGGTCGGCTCGGCCGGCACCTCCATGCCGGCCGACCGGCTGGGCCGGACCGCGTGCTCCACCGCCAGCACGGCCACGTCGTCCTCGGTGGCGCCCGGCACGGCGGCGGTCGCGACCGCGCACAGCGCCCGGGGGTCGCCGCCGCTCGCGGCGCTCACCGCCGCGCCCAGCCCGGCCAGCCCCGCGGCGAGGTCCTGCCAGCGCCGCTCCACCACGCCGTCGCTGTAGAGCAGCAGCGTGTCGCCGGGGCGGAACGGCACGGTGACGGTGCGCGTCCGGCCACCGAGGCCCAGCGGCGGGCCGGGCGGCACGTCGACGAACTCCGCGGTCGGGTTGCCGTCGTCGGACCGGCCGCGCCGGATCAGCGGCGCGGGGTGGCCGGCGCTGGCCAGCGTGATCCGCTCCCGGTCGACGTCGACCACACCGAACACCACGGTGACGAACAGCTCGTGCGTGCCGCCCTCGGTGCCGAGGCTGGCCACCAGCCGGTCCAGGCCACCGAGCACCGCGTCCGGCCGGGGGTCGGACAGGGCGAGCGCGCGCAGCGCGGCGCGTACCTGGCCCATCCGCGCGGCGGCCTGTACGTCGTGACCGGCCACGTCGCCCAGCACCACGCCGAGCGCGCCGGTGGGCAGCAGGAACGCGTCGTAGAAGTCGCCGCCGGCGGCGTTGCCGTCGACACCCGGGTCGTAGCGGGCGGCGATGCGCAACCGGGGCAGGTCCGGCAGCTGCTCCGGCAGCATGCTGCGTTGCAGCAACTGGGCGGTGCCGTGCTGGGTCTCGAATCGGCGGGCCCGCTCGGCGGCCTGGCCGACCAGCTCGGCGGACGCGGCGAGCAACGCCCGTTCCGCCGGCGACCAGGGACGCGACGCCTGATAGCCCACGGTGAGCGCGCCCCGGACCACGGTCGAGCGCAGTGGCAGCGCGGCGATCGCGCGGATCTTCTCGTCGTGGCGGTCCACCGCGACGTCGCGCAGCGGCTGCCCGTCGGTGGCGAAGGAGGGAACGCCGCTGCGCGCCGTCACCACCGCCGGCAGCGCCGAGTCGGCGGCCATCCGGCGCCACAGCGGGGGCAGCCGCTCGTCGGCCTCGTCGAGCAGCTCGCCGCGGATCCGGCGGACCATCCGCCACGCCGTGCCCTCGTCGACGGCGAAGGAGACCCGGTCGGCGTCGAACGAGTGCAGGCAGTAGCGCAGCGTCACCCGGGCCACGTCGTCCAGGGTGAGGGTGCCGGAGAGCGCCGCGGCGAAGTCGCTCAGGCTCTGCAACTGCCGGGTGAGCTGGGTGGTCTGTGCGGAGACGGTGAGCACGCCGACGATGCGGTCGGTGGAGTCGCGGACCGGGGAGTGGCCGCGGGTGAACACCGCCGGCTCGGCCTGCCGGTCGGCCGGCAGCACGGCCTCCCGCTCGAGGAAGGGCTCGCCCAGCCGGTACACCCGCTCCAGCGCCTCGCCCGCGCCGTCCTCCCGCCACACCTCGGCGAACACCTCCGCCGCCGGGCGTCCCAGCGCGCCCGGGTGCCGGTCGCCGATCAGCTCGGCGTAGCCGTCGTTGTAGAGCAGGACCAGGTCGTCGCCGAGGAGCAGAGCCATCGGTACGGGGGAGGACAGCACCACGTCCGCCACCGCGCGTACCGCCGGGTCCCAGCTCTGCGGGTCGCCCAGCGGCGTACCGGCCCACGGGTGGGCGGTCGCTACCGGAGTGGGGACGGACGGGGTGGGAATCCGACCGACGGTGCCTGGCATGACCGCAGCCTAACCGGAGCGTGGCCGGCGGGTTCCGATCATGCGTCCGCGACCGGGTCCGCTGCCCGGCGGCGGGGACATCAGGGCAGTTCAGAGCCCGTTCGGCAGGTCATGTCGGGAAATTGCCCCGGTCCGGTCCGCGTGCTGCCGAGAGCACTGGGTATGCGGGCGGCGCAGTTCACGCGACAGGAGGGACATCATGCCGAAAACCCTCGCGGTCGGGCAGGTCGACATCAGTGCGGCCTGGACCGACTTCTGGAGGTCGGTGCTGCTCTTCGTACCGAGGGCCATCGCGTTCATCGCGATCCTCGTGGTGGGTTGGCTCATCGCCCGAGCCGTCCTCAAAATCGTGGACGCGGTACTGGAACGGGTCGGGTTCGATCGCGCCGTGGAACGCGGCGGGATCAAACGCGCCCTCGAACGCACCAAGTACGACGCCAGCGACATCCTGGCCAGACTGGCCTACTACGCGGTCCTGTTGTTCACCCTGCAGTTCGCCTTCGGGGTGTGGGGACCCAACGCGATCAGCGACCTGATCCGTGGGGTGGTGTCCTGGCTGCCACGGGCCTTCGTGGCGATCGTGATCGTGGTGATCGCGGCCGCCATCGCCAACGCCGTCCGGGAACTGGTATCCGGCGCGCTGGGTGGGCTCTCGTACGGCCGGATCCTGGCCGACGTGGCGGCGTTCTTCATCCTGGCGCTCGGTGTCATCGCCGCGCTCAACCAGGTGGGCATCGCCACCACGGTGACCACGCCGGTGCTGATCGCGTTCCTCGCCACGGTGGCGGGAATCCTGATCGTCGGTGTGGGCGGTGGCCTGATCAAGCCGATGCAGAGCCGGTGGGACGGCTGGCTGGAACGGGCCACGGAGGAGTCGCGGGCGTTCCGGCAGCAGCGGCAGGCGCAGCAGGTCGGTCGCAGCGACTACGACCGGCAGATGGCCGACCGGGGCGGACAACCCGCACCGGCGAATCCGCAGTCGTCGATGTCCGGAGCGGGCACCTACCGCTCGGGAGAGACGGGCGACGAGACGCAGCAGTTCCGCCGGCCCAACGGCTGACGGCAACGGGTGACGGGGTGTCCGCGGGGCGATCGCGGGCGCCCCGCGCCCGTGTCTCAGGCCAGGTGGCGCGGGTCGAGCGCGCGGGCCAGCAGGCACACCGCGAGCAGTCGGGTGAGCAGCCAGTCCGGCGCCGACCAGTCGACCGAGCCGGCGGGAGGGGTCCAGCCGTGCGCCGACGCGGCGTCGCGCAGCCCCTCGGCGTATCCCGCGAGAGCCGCCACGGTCAGCGGCCGGCGGTCGCCGTGCAGGCTGTCGCGTACGCCGGCGGCATGCTGGTCGACTGCGGCGAGCAGGCCCGGGTTCGCCGCGGCCGCGGCGAGGCCGGCGGCGCCGACGGCGGTGGTGAGCGTGGTGAGGGTCGACCGCGCGGCCACCGCCGCGGAGCGGGTCGCGATCCGGTTGGGCACGCGCATGGTGACCGAGGCTAGCCCCGTGCCGACCGGCGTGGTCTCGGCCGACCGGACGATGGCCGGATCCCCCGGCTGTGCGGGCGGCGTCGGTCGCCGGGATTGAGCCGCCCGTGGCGGGGCAGAAGGGAACCACGCAGACGACGCAGCCGAGTCCGCGGAGGCACACGATGGCACAACAGGTCGACGGACCGGACCGGGCGCACCGGCGGCCGGACGGGGTGAGTGACGCCACGGTCGAGGCGGTGGGCAAGCTCGGTGAGGCGCTGGAGTGCGTCGAGCGGGCCCGTGGCCACCTCTACGAGCTGCACCAGCTGATCGGCCACGCCGACCTGATGTTGGACGAGGCGGTGGAGCTGTTCCGCGCCGCCGGCCACCCGGAGATCGCCGAGCGGATCGACCGTGACCTGCTGGGTCGCAACGTCATCGCCGGGCGGTGGACCTTCCAGCTCGTCGAGGAGTTCGACGACGGCTACCACGCGCTCTTCCGGGAGATGGACCGGCGGGCCCGCGACGAGCTGGTCGGCGGCCGCCGGCACCTGTACGAGGCGGAGATGAAGGAGCGACGCCGTAGCCGGGGCCGGCCGGGGCACGAGGCGCGCCCGGCCGAGCGGTGATCAGTCGGAGGAGCGGGCCTGCGCCGGTCGGCGACGGGCGCCGTCGTCGGCGATGATCACGGTGGCGACCATCAGCGCCACCACCACGCTCAACAGCCAGGAGCTGTCGTCGCTGAACCTCGCCGCCACCGGCGCCTGGACGGCGGCGAGCAGGAAGCCGAGCCAGGCGAGGCGGCGCTGACGAGTGGAGAGGAAAGAGGAACCCTGATCCATCCCGAAAGTCTTACGCGCGACCGGGGGTATGCCGTCAGCCGTTCGGCCGATTCTGGATGGGCTGTCCGCTTTCCCGGCCGGCCGTACCGCATTTTCTGTCGTTTCGGCCGAGCATGACAGGAACGGCTCCGGGCACCGTGCCCGGTGCCCGGAGCCGAGTGGTCACATGCTGTCCGGGCCGGTCCGGCCGGTGGTCGACGGCCGGTACGCCCGGTCCGCGTCGGTCATCTCCCGGCGCTCGGCCTCCGGACCCGCACCCCGGTCCACCGCCTCCGGGCCGTGGCCGAACGCGGCCTCCTCGCCCGCGTCGTTGCCGGTGGCGTCGTCGGCCTGGCCGTCCAGGGTCGACCGGGCGATCGCCTGGTCCAGCTCGTGCAGGGGAGTGCGGTCCTCGTCGCGCCACACGTGGCTGTCGTTGTCGGTCATTCCCCTGCGGTACCCGGGCGGGATGATCGCAAACGGCCGCCGGTGACACCGCGATGGCCGCCGGATCACCGGCGGCCATCGAAGTTCGTGCGGGGGTACGGGGCTCAGGGGGTCGGCCGGTCGACGGCGCCGCGCCAGGCGCCGGTCTCCTGACCGCGCCGCTCGATGAACTGCTTGAACCGCTCCAGGTCGCCCTTGGCCCGGCGGTCTACCACGCCCAGCTTGTCGCCGGCCTGCTCGACCACGCCGTGCGGCTCGAACTCCATCTGCAGGGTGACCCGGGTGTGCCCCTCGTCGAGGCGGTGGAACGTCACCACGCCGGCCTGCTGGGTGCCCCCGGTGGAACGCCAGGCCACCCGCTCGTCCGGCAACTGCTCGGTGATCTCCGCGTCGAACTCGCGCTTCACGCCCGCGATCTCCACGGTCCAGTGCGTCATCTTGTCGGAGAGCTGCCGGATCTCCTGCACGCCCTCCATGAAGTGCGGGAACTCCTCGAACTGGGTCCACTGGTCGTACGCGGTCCGGATCGGGACGTCCACGTCCACGTGTTCCATTACGCCGCTCATGTCGGGGTTCCTCCTGTTCCGCCGGTGTCATCTCGCGAACCGTGGGCCGGTCCACTCACCAGCGCGTCGTCTCGTTCCTGTGCCCGAGTGCGGCCCACACCTCGGAAACCGTCTGGTAACGGGTGCCGTCCGGCAGGCCCTCCAGGGCGGCGACGATGTCCGCCGGCGCCTCGTTCTCCCGCGCGTTGGCCACCAGCGCGTCCCGGTCGCCCGGCAGGGCGGTCATCGTGATGAACCGGCCGAGACGGCTGCGCGCCTCCACGTCCTCCGAGCTCATCCCCTGCGGCGAACCGGTGCGCAGCTCGCCGGCCGGAGCCGTGGTGGCCTCGGGCTGGTCCTCGCCGGCCGGCTCCGGCTGGCGGAACTCGTCGACCCGGGAGCCGCCGACACCCGGGCCCTGGACCAGGCCGCTGACCTCGCTGCTCATCTGATCGTCGACCCTGGGCGAGTGCTTGCTGCTGCCACGTTCCATGCCCCCAGAGATGCCCCGGGTGACCGCCGGTAAACCGGGGCCGCCCCGGCAAGGCGGTCACCCGGTCCGCAACCGGACGCGCCCTGGTCAGGAGCCCGCCGGGGTGCGCGGCGGCAGCACCGGCTCCGCCGGGTCCTCGACCCCGGCCTGCATCGCCCGGCCCCGCTGCAACTCCGCGTTGACCTGCACGCCGAGCATCAGCGCGCAGTTGGACAGGTAGAGCCAGACCAGGAACGCGATGACCGCGCCGAGGCTGCCGTAGGTGACGTCGTACGAGGCGAAGTTGGCCACGTAGAGGCCGAAGCCGAAGGACGCCGCCACCCAGGCCACCAGCGCCAGCCCGCCACCCGGGGTGAGCCAGCGGAAGCGCGGCTGCCGCACGTTCGGCGCGATCCAGAACAGCAGCGACAGCAGCGTCATCGCGACCAGCGCGAGCACCGGCCACTTCGCCACCGACCAGGTGGTCCGGGCCAGCCCGCCGGCATTGATCCGGTCGCCCACCGCGTCGGTGACCGGGCCGCTGACGATCAGCGCGGTGGCCACCACCGCGAGCAGCAGCAGGGTCACCGCGGCCATGCCGATCTGCAACGGGCGGAGACGGTAGAACGGCCGGCCCTCCTCGACCCCGTAGATCGCGTTGGAGGCCCGGGTGAACGCGCCGATGAACCCGGACGCCGACCAGAGCGCCCCGAGCAGGCCGAAGCTCAACAGCGCCTTCGCCGGGCCCTGCTGCTCGACCACGTTGCGCACCACGCCGACGAACGCGTCGTTGCCGACCACCGAGCCGGCGCCGATCTCCCGGGCCAGGTCGATCACCGTGTCCACCGTGCGCGGGCCGTCGGAGACCAGGCCGACCAGGGCCACCACCACGATGGTGGACGGGAAGAGCGCCAGCACCCCGTAGTAGGTGAGCGCGGCGGCCCAGTCGGCGCAGTTGTCCTTGACGAAGCCCTGACCGCTGCGCGCCAGCACCCCCCGCCAGGTGCGCCAGTTGAGCTGGCGCATCCGCCGGGGGAACCGGGGCCGCGCCGGGCCGCCGACCGCCGGTGGTGTCGTCGCCGTCATGACCGCCTCCTCCACGCGCCGGGTGCGCCACCGGGGCGTGGCCCGGCGGTACCCCCCGGCGGAAATCGACAAACCGGCCGTCGGTTTGCCCCGGGAGCGGGCGGGAACGACAAGGGGCACCCGATCGAGCGGAGGTGGACGAGATGCCCGGGCGCGAGGTGATGCCCAGCACGTTGAAGCGCTCCCCGGCCAAGGCGCAGCGGACCTGGGAGAAGACGCACGACTCGGCGGTCGAGACGTACGGCGAGGGGGAGCGCGCGCACCGCGCCGCCTTCGCCGCGGTCAAGCACCGGTACGAGAAGGTCGGCGACCACTGGGAGGCCAAGGGCCGCACGGGACCCAGCGACGAGCAGGCCGCCGGAGGCGGCCCGGCCCGACGCGCCCCGACCGCCGGCGGAGTGGACGCCAACGCCACCAAGGACCACCTCATGCAGGTGGCGAAGAAGCTGGACGTGCGAGGCCGCTCCCGGATGACCAAGCCGGAACTGGTGAAGGCGATCGAGAAGGCGAACAACAACGCCACCCGCAAGGCACGCGGCGGTCGCTGACCCGCCGTCACCGGTACGACCACGAGCCCGGGACCGCGGTGGTCCCGGGCTCGCGCGTACGACTCACCAGTGGCCGCCGCCCGGCGCCTCCAGGTGCACCACCTTCACGGTGCTGAACTCGTCGAGCAGCTCCGGGCCGTACCCGAAGCCCTGGCCGCTTCCCCGGCGCGGCTGCCCGGCGCCGCCCGGCGCGCCGCCGAACACCGAGTTGACCTTCACGGTCCCGACCGGCAGCTCACGCCAGGCCCGCTGGGCGTGACTCATCGAGCCGGTCAGCACGGTGGCCGCCAGGCCGTACGGGGAGTCGGCGGCGCAGCGCAGGCCCTCGTCGAACGAGTCGACCACCACCACCGGCGCGACCGGGCCGAACGTCTCCTCGCGGACCAGCGCCATCTCGTGTCGGCAGCCCTCGACCACGGTGGCCGGGTAGAACGCGCCCGGCCCGTCCGGCAGCGTCCCGCCGGCGCGTACCCGGGCGCCCTGCGCCACCGCGGCGGCGACCTGCCCGTGCACGTGGTCCCGGTGCCGCCGGTCGACCAGCGGGCCGAGCTGCGTGCCCGGGTCGGCGCCGGCGCCGACGGTGAGCGCCTCGGCGCGGGCCACCAGCGCGTCCACGAAGTCCCCGGCCACGTCACGATGCACGTAGACGCGTTCCACCGCGACGCAGATCTGCCCGGCGTTGGCGAAGCAGCCCGTCGCCGCCTGCTCGGCCGCCCAGGCGGGGTCGACGTCGGCGTCCACCACCAGCGGGTCGCTGCCGCCGTTCTCCAGCAGCACCTTCGCGCCGGTGCGCGCGCCGGCGGCGGCGATCGACCGGCCGGTGGCGGTGGAGCCCACGTGCGCCACCACGTCCAGTCCGTCCTGGCCGGCGAGCGCCGCGCCCACCTCGCCACCGCCGGTCAGCAGCGACAGCACGCCGGCCGGCAACGCCGAGTCCAGCGCCCGGGCCAGCAGCCAACCGGTGGCCGGGGTGCGTTCGCTCGGCTTGTGCAGCACCACGTTGCCGGTCACCAGGGCCGCGCCGAGCAGGCCGCAGGAGACCGCCACCGGGTCGTTCCACGGGGTGATCGCGGCGATGACCCCGCGCGGTTCGGGCGCCATGAAGTCCAGTGCCGCGTGGCCGCCGTGCAGCGTCCGGCCGCCCCGCACCGGGGCCAGCTCGGCGTACTGTCGCAGCGTGCCGACACCCGCCGCCACGCCACCCCGGGCGTCGTCGAGCGGCTTGCCCATCTCCGCGGTGGTCGCCCGGGCCAGCTCCTCGGCGGCGGCCTCGACCGCGTCCGCCGCGCGGTGCAGCGTCGCGGCACGTTCGGCCGGGGCGGTCGCCGCCCACTCGGCCGCCGCGTCCCGGGCCGCCTCCACCGCCTTGGCCACCTCGTCCGCGGTGGCGACCGGCGCCCGGGTCACGGGCGTCCCGTCGGCCGGATCGTGGACGACCAGCTCGCCGCCCTCACCCCCGGCGCCCCACACCCCACCGATGAGCTGCGCAACCGTGTACATGCCCGTGCTTGCCCCGGTTCGGGTCGGGCAAACGCGTTTCGCCCTATGAGCGGCCGGGTAGGCGGATCGGATGATTTCCACCGCCGACGCCGTCGTCATCGGGGCCGGACACAACGGGTTGGTGGCGGCGAACCTGCTGGCCGACGCGGGCTGGGACGTCCTCGTGCTGGAGGCCACCGAGGCGCCGGGTGGCGCGGTGCGCTCCGCGCACGTGACCGCGCCCGGCTACCTCAGCGACCTGTACAGCTCCTTCTATCCGCTCGGCTTCGCCTCCCCGGTGCTGGGCGGGCTGCACCTGGAACGTCACGGCCTGTCCTGGGCGAACGCCCCCGACGTGCTGGCCCACCTGTTCCCGGACGGCCGGGCCGCGGTGGTCAACCGCGACCTGGACGTCACCGCCGCGTCGCTGGAGGCGTTCGCCCCGGGCGACGGTGAACGCTGGCGGCACGCGTACGCGGACTGGCAGCAGGTGGCCGAGCCGATGCTGGACGCCATCACCAGCCCGTTCCCGCCCGTGCACGGGGGGCTGGGCCTGCTGCGCCGGCTCCGGGTGGGCGGCGCGCTGCGGATGGCCCGCCGGTTGGTGCTCCCGGTGCGCAAGCTCGGCGCCGAACTCTTCGACGGAGAGGGCGGGCCGGCGTTGCTGGCCGGCTGCGCCCTGCACACCGACCTGTCCCCGGAGGAGGCCGGCTCCGGGGTGTACGGCTGGCTGCTCGCCATGCTGGGCCAGCAGATCGGCTGGCCGGTGCCGGAAGGCGGCGCGCAGCGGATCACCGACGCGCTGGTGGCCCGGCTGGTCGAGCGCGGCGGCCGGATCGAGTACGACGCCCGGGTCGAGCGGGTGCTCACCGCCCGCGGGCGCGCCATGGGTGTGCGTACCGCCGACGGTGCGGACTGGCGGGCCCGCCGCGCGGTGCTCGCCGACGTTCCCGCCCCGGCGCTCTACCTCGACCTGGTCGGCGCGGCCGCGCTGCCGCCCCGACTGGTCGAGGACCTGGCGCACTTCAAGTGGGACGGCTCCACGCTCAAGGTCGACTGGGCGCTGTCGACGCCGGTGCCGTGGCGGAACCGGGACCTGGCCGGCGCCGGCACCGTGCATCTCGGCGCGGACATGGACGGGCTCACCACGTACGCCGCGGCGCTGGCCCGGGGTGACATTCCGCGCGACCCGTTCCTGCTGGTCGGGCAGATGACGGTGGCCGAGCCGAGCCACTCGCCGCCGGGCACCGAGTCGCTCTGGTCCTACACCCACCTCCCGTTCCGCCGGAAGTGGCGGGCCGAGGAGGTCGCCGGGCACGTGGAGCGGATGGAGGAGGTGCTGGAGGCCGCCGCGCCGGGCTTCCGCGCGTCGATCGTCGGGCGGCACGTGGCCGGCCCGGCCGACCTGGAGGCCGCCGAGCCGAGCCTGGTGGGTGGCGCGCTGGGCGGCGGCACCGCGGCGGCCTACCAGCAGCTGTTCCTGCGGCCGATCCCCGGCCTGGGCCGCGCCGACACCCCGGTGGACCGGCTCTACCTGGCCAGCGCCTCGGCCCACCCGGGCGGCGGGGTGCACGGCGCGCCGGGCGCGAACGCCGCCCGCGCCGCGCTGGCCCGCGACCGCGCGCTCACCGGCGCGGTGTACGCCCGCGCCATCGCCGCCGCCCACCGCACCGTCTACCGCTGACCGACTGACTGCTGACTGCTGACCGCTGACCGCTGACCGCTGACCGCGTTAGGCGTCCGGTTGTCGGCGGCGCGGCTGACGGTTGTCACCCTTGGTGACGGAACTCGGGGGCGACACGCTTGCCCGTCGCGGCCTTTGCTCTGCAGCCCCATACGCATCGGTTGCGCTGCGTATGGGCGCGTGGGCCCGCTGTGCGTTGAGCTTCCCCTATCGGTGCAGCTCAGCGGGGTGTTGCATGGATGGCTGCAGAGCAAAGGCGGAGAGTGCGCGCCTTCCGGGCCGGCACGGACATCACGCCGCGTCACAATGACGCGGCGTGATGATCCGACGGGCGGGTCAGGAATCGATGTTGCGGTGGCGGGTGCGCAGCTTGAACGGCATCAGTGCGCTCTCGATCTTGGTGGCGGTGGTCATCTTCGAGTCGCCGTCGCGGCGCTCCTCGAAGCGGATCGGCACCTCGAGGATGGTGTGCCCGAGCTTGGTGGCGAGGTAGTGCATCTCCACCTGGAAGCTGTAGCCGTTGGACTGCACCCGGTCCAGCCCGATGTCCCGCAGGGCGTCGGCCCGCCAGATCTTGAAGCCGGCGGTCAGGTCCCGGATCCGCACCCGCAGCAGCGTGTGCACGTAGAGGTTGGCCCAGCCGCTGAGCGCCCGGCGGTAGAGCGGCCAGTTCTCGTCCAGCTCCCCGCCGGGCACGTAGCGGGAGCCGATGACCACGGACGCCTGGGTCGAGAGCAGGGCGCCGAGCATGCCGGGCAGCGCCTCCGCCGGGTGGGACAGGTCGGCGTCCATCTGGGCGACGAACTCCGCCCCGCCGTCGATCGCGCGGCCGATGCCGTCCACGTACGCCCGGCCGAGGCCCTCCTTGCCGGGGCGGTGCACCACCAGCACCCGGTCCGGGTGCTCGATGGCCAGCTTGTCGGCGACCTCGCCGGTGCCGTCGGGCGAGTTGTCGTCGGCGACGAGCACCTTCAACCCCGGAAGCGGCAGCGCGAGGAGGCGCTCGACCAGCACCGGGAGGTTGCCCGCCTCGTTGTAGGTCGGAACGACGACGGTCAGGCGCGCGTCCGCCCACGGGGAGGGCAACTGCACGGGTTGGATCATCACGGACTTCCTCAATCGGCCGACAGGTTCACCTGAGAGGGTAGCCAGTCCGCTTCGCAGGGTTCGCAGTGACGCCCCGGGACCGGCGCGCTCACCGATCCGGCCGCTGCCGCGTCGCGATGTCCGACAGCCGGGCCAGCGTCTCCTTGTTGCGCAGATGCAGCACCAGGTCGTTCAGCTTGGTCCGCACCCAGCGCAGCGGCCCGGCCGCGAAGTCCTCGCCGATGGTGACCCGGGTCCGGCCGTCCGGCAGCGGCTCCAGGACGAACGCCACGATCGCCTCACCGGCCGGCCAGAGGCCGGCGCGCAGCACGAGTCGCTCCGGCGGCCGGCACTCCAGCACCGTGGACGCGTCCTGCAGCGAGAGCGGCCAGGGGCCGGCCCGGTGGTGCAGCCGGCTGCCCACCCGGGGCCAGGCGTCGTCGACGTCGCGCACGTGCGCGGTGCCCACCACCCAGTCGCTGTAGGTCCACCCGTCGGCCAGCACCTCGAAGATCCGCTCCGGGGACGCGTCGATCACTTTCTCCACAACCGCCACGCGGAGTTCGGTACCCCGCCGGGCCCCTCGCTAACAACGGCCGGGTTAGCTTCTCGGGGACGGCGGGTACCCGAAGCTGACGTTTACTCCTCGGGGCGTCGGGAACCCGCCGCCCGTGCGACGGGACCACGAGCGGGATCAGTGCAGGTCAGCCGGGGTCGACCCGGCTGGCGGGCCCCCGCCCGGCCTGTACCAGGCGGTGCTGCTCGACCGGGACGGCACGCTGGTGGAGGACGTGCCCTACAACGGCGATCCGGAAAAGGTCCGGCCGGTGCCGGGCGCCCGCGAGGCGCTGGACCGGCTGCGCGCGGCCGGGCTGCGACTGGCCGTGGTGACCAACCAGTCCGGGCTGGCCCGAGGCCACTTCACCGCACACGACCTGCGCCGGGTCAACGCCCGGGTGGAGGAGCTGCTCGGGCCGTTCGACAACTGGCAGATCTGCCCGCACGCGGAGCCGGACCGGTGTGCCTGCCGCAAGCCGGCGCCGGGGATGGTGCACGCCGCGGCCCGCGCGCTCGGCACCACGGCGAGCCGGTGCCTGCTGATCGGGGACATCGGCGCCGACATGGCCGCCGCCGCGGCCGCCGGCGCCGCCGCCGTCATGGTGCCCACGCCGGCCACCCGCGACGCCGAGGTGGCCGCCGCGCCGACCGTCGCCGCCGACCTGCCGGACGCGGTCGACACCGTGCTGGCCCGGATGCGGCTGGTGGCCGCGCCGGACGTACGCCGGCCGGGGCGGGGCACGGTGCTTGTGGTCCGCAGCGACGCGGCGGGCGACGTGCTGGTCACCGGTCCCGGGATCCGGGCGGTCGCGGCCGGCGCCGACCGGGTCGTCCTGCTCTGCGGCCCCCGCGGCCGGGCCGCCGCCGACCTGCTCCCCGGCGTCGACGAGACCATCGAATGCCCGCTGCCCTGGATCGACGCCCCCGCCCCACCGGTCGACCCGCGCGCGATGCGCGCGCTCACCGACCGCCTCGCCGCCGTGCACGCCGACGAAGCGGTCGTCTTCACCTCCTTCCACCAGTCACCCCTGCCCCTCGCCCTGCTGCTACGACTGGCCGGCGTACCCCGCATCAGCGCCATCAGCGACGACTACCCCGGCGCCCTGCTCGACGTCCGCCACCGCGTCCCCGTCGGCGTACCCGAACCGGAACGCGCCCTCTCCCTCGCCGCGGCCGCCGGCTACGCCCTGACCCCCGACGACGAACCCGCCCTGCGGCTGCGCACCGACCGACTGCCGCCCGTCCCGGCCGCCGCCGGGCCGCCCGGCTACGTGGTGCTGCACCCGGGATCCTCGGTGGAGACGCGCGCCTGCCCGGTCGAGCTGGCCACCCGGGTGGTCCGGGTGCTCGGCGCCGCCGGCCACCGGGTGGTGGTCACCGGCGGCCCGGACGAGCGGGAGCTGACCGCGCGGGTCGCCGCGGCGGGCGGCGTCGACCTGGGTGGACGGACCGGGCTGGACGAACTGGCGGCCGTGGTCGCCCGGGCCGGCGCGCTGGTGGTCGGCAACACCGGGCCGGCGCACCTGGCCGCCGCGTTGGGCGTGCCGGTGGTCAGCCTCTTCGCCCCGACCGTCCCGTTCGGCCAGTGGGGGCCCTACCGGGTGCCGACGGTCCGGCTCGGCGACGCCGCGGCGCCGTGCCGGGACACCCGCGCCACCACCTGCCCGGTCCCCGGGCACCCCTGCCTGTCGGCGGTCGAGCCGGGCCGGGTGCTGGAGGCGTTGCGACTGCTCGGGGTGGGCGGATGAACATCCTGCTGTGGCACGTGCACGGCTCCTGGACGACCTCTTTCGTGCACGGCAAACACCGCTACCTCGTCCCGGTCAACCCCGACCGCGATGCCTACGGGCTGGGCCGGGCCCGCACCTACCCCTGGCCGGACAAGGCCGTCGAGATCAGCCCGCAGGACCTGCGCACCGCCGACGTCGACCTGGTCGTCCTGCAACGCCCCGAGGAACTGCAACTCGCCGCCGACTGGCTGGGCCGCCGCCCCGGACGCGACCTCCCCGCCATCTACGTCGAGCACAACACCCCCAAAGGCGACGTCCCCCACACCCGCCACCCCATGGCCGACCGCGACGACCTGCTGCTCACCCACGTCACCCACTTCAACGAACTGTGCTGGGACAACGGCGCCACCCGCACCGCCGTCGTCGAACACGGCGTCGTCGCCCCGGCAGGCGACTGGACCGGCGAACTGGACCGCCTCGCCGTGGTCGTCAACGAACCGGTACGCCGCTGGCGGGTCACCGGCACCGACCTGCTCGCCCGGTTCGCCGCGGTGGCGCCACTGGACGTCTACGGCATGAAGGTGGCCGGGCTCGCCGCCCACCTGGGGTTGCCGGCCGACCGGCTGACCAGCCACGACGACGTGCCGCAGCACGCCATGCACGCCGAGCTGGGCAAACGGCGCGCCTACCTGCACCTGTGCCGCTGGACCTCGCTCGGGCTCAGCCTCATCGAGGCCATGACCATCGGCATGCCGGTCGTCGCGCTCGCCACCACCGAGGCGGTGGAGGCGGTGCCACCGGCCGCCGGCGCGCTCTCCACCCGGGTCGACGTGCTGGTCGACGCCGCCCGGGGTCTGCTGGACGACCCGGCGGCCGCCCGCCGGGCGGGCGCCGCGGCCCGGGCCGCCGCCCGCGACCGCTACGGCCTGGAGCGTTTCCTCGCCGACTGGGACCGGCTGCTGGAGGAGGAAGTATGCGCATCGCGATGATCTCGGAACACGCCAGCCCGCTCGCCGTCCTCGGCGGGGAGGACGCCGGTGGCCAGAACACGCATGTCGCCGAGCTCTCCGCCGCGCTGGCGGCCGCCGGCCACGACGTCCGGGTCTACACCCGGCTGGACGCGGTCGACCTCCCGCCGGCCGTCCACACCCCGGGCGGCTACCAGGTGGTGCACGTGCCGGCCGGCCCGGCCGAGCCGGTGGCGAAGGACGACCTGCTGCCGTACATGCCGGCGTTCTCCGACTGGCTGACCTACCGGTGGAGCGCCGGTGACTGGCAGCCCGAGGTGGTGCACGCGCACTTCTGGATGAGCGGCCTGGCCGGGCTCGCCGCCGCCCGGCGCGCCGGCGTGCCGGTGGTGCAGACCTACCACGCGCTCGGCACGGTCAAGCGCCGGCACCAGGGCGCCCAGGACACCAGCCCGCCGGGCCGCATCGACCACGAGCGTGAGTTGGGCCGTTCGGTGGACCGGGTGGTCGCCCAGTGCCAGGACGAGGTGGCCGAGCTGGTCCGGCTGGGCGTGCCCCGGTCCCGGATGACGGTCGTGCCGTCGGGGGTGAACCTGTCCACGTTCGGCCCGCTGGGCCCGGTCGCCGACTCCGACGGTGGCCGGGCCCGCATCCTCACCGTCGGCCGGCTGGTCGAGCGCAAGGGCTTCCAGGACGTCATCCGGGCCGTCGCCGGGGTGCCGGACGCCGAGTGCGTGGTGGTCGGCGGACCACCGGCCGGGCTGCTGGAGAACGACCCGTACGCGATGCGGTTGCGCGCGCTCGCGCACTCGCTCGGCATCGCCGACCGGGTACGCCTCGTCGGCGCGGTGCCGCGCGAGGAGATGGCCCGCTGGTACCGCTCGGCGGACGTGCTGGTCGCCGCGCCCTGGTACGAGCCGTTCGGGCTCACCCCGCTGGAGGCGATGGCGTGCGGCGTGCCGGTGGTCGGGACCGCGGTCGGCGGGCTCACCGACACGGTGGTGCCCGGACGGACCGGTGACCTGGTGCCGGCCCGCGAGCCGGCGGCGCTCGGCGCGGCGATCCGCGGCCTGCTGGGCGACCGGATCCGCCGCTTCGCCTACGCCACCGCGGCGCTGGAACGGGCCCGTACCCACTACTCCTGGGCCACCGCGGCGGAGCGGCTCGGCGAGCTCTACGGCGAGGTGGTCACCGTGCGCCGGCCCTCCCGGGTGGTCGCCTGATGGCGGCCACCCCGGCCACCGGTCCGACGGTGCTGGAGGACCACCTGACCCGGCTGGCCGCCGCCCTGCTGCCGCTGCGCGACGCGGAGCACCTGCTCGCCCGCTGGGGCGGTGAGCTGGCCTGGACGCTGGCCCGGGGCGGACGGCTGCTGGTGGCCGGCAACGGCGGCAGCGCCGCCGAAGCCCAACACCTCACCGCCGAACTCGTCGGCAAACTCCGCCACGACCGCCAACCCCTCTCCGCCATCGCCCTGCACGCCGAAACCAGCGCACTCACCGCCATCGGCAACGACTACGGCTACGACGAGATCTTCGCCCGCCAGGTCCGCGCCCACGGCCGACCCGACGACCTCCTCCTTCTCCTCTCCACCAGCGGCACCAGCACCAACCTCCTCACCGCCGCGCACGCCGCCCACGACACCGGCCTCCGCTGCTGGGCCTTCACCGGCCCCGCCCCCAACCCCCTCGCCGACCTCTGCCACGACGCCCTGGCCGTGCCGTCGGACGACAGCCAGGTCGTGCAGGAGCTGCACCTGGTCGCCGTGCACGTGCTCTGCGAGTACGTGGAGACGGCGCTGCCGGCGGCGCTCGCCGCCCGCGCCCCGGCCGGCGGCGTGCGCACCGGCGTCGAGGTGGTGCTCGGCGACCCGGATCCGGAGGTGCAGGCCCGATGAGAAGGTCGAGCATGACGGGACCCGTGGTGGTGCTCGGTGACACGTTGCTGGACCGGGACGTCGAAGGTCTGGTGAACCGGCTGTGCCCGGACTCCCCGGTGCCGGTGCTCGACGAGACCACGTCCGTCGACCGTCCCGGCGGCGCCGGCCTGGCCGCCGTCTTCGCGGCCGCGCAGGGCGCCGAGGTCGCCCTGGTCACCGCCGTCGCCGACGACGCCGGCGGGGCCCGCCTCGGCACCCTGCTCGCCGCCGCCGGGGTGCAGCTGTACGCGCTGCCGCTGGCCGGCGCCACGCCCGAGAAGATCCGGCTGCGGGTGCGCGGGCGGGTGCTGCTGCGCCACGACCGGGGCGGCGCCACAGGCGTGCCCGGTGAGCCGAGCGAGGCCGTGCTGCGGCTGCTCGCCACCGCGTCCGCGGTGCTGGTCAGCGACTACGGGCGGGGGGTCGCCGGCCAGAGCGCGCTGCGCGCCGCGTTGGCCGCCACCCGGGCGCCGGTGGTCTGGGACCCGCACCCGCGCGGCCCCGCGGCCGTCCCCGGGGTGCACCTGGCCACCCCGAACGAGCCGGAGGCCCGCGAGTTGGCGAAGACGCCGCCGGGCGGTTCCCGCCTGGCGACCGCCTCCCGCAGCGCGCAGGCGCTGCGCCGGCGCTGGCAGGCCGGCGCGGTCGCGGTGACGCTGGGCGGGGACGGCGCGTTGCTCTGCCACGCCGGCTCCACCCCGCTGGTGGTGCCGGCGCCGGCCGCCGAGGGGGACACCTGCGGCGCGGGGGACCGGTTCGCCGCCGCGGCCACGCTGGCGCTGGCCCGGGGCGCGCTGGTGTCGGAGGCGGTGCAGGCGGCGGTCACCGAGGCGTCCGCGTACGTGGCCGGCGGGGGAGTGGCCACCGCGCTGCCGGCGCCGCCCCGGACCGTGGCCCCGGCGGCGGTCACCGGCGGCGGTGAGCGGATCGGCGCCGGGGCCGCCGGTGAGGTGGTGGCCCGGGTACGCGCGGCCGGCGGCACCGTGGTGGCCACCGGCGGCTGCTTCGACCTGCTGCACGCCGGACACGTGGCGACCCTCCAGGCGGCCCGCCAGCTCGGCGACTGCCTGATCGTCTGCCTCAACTCCGACGTCGGGGTGGCCGGGCTCAAGGGGCCGGAGCGTCCGGTCGTGCCGCAGGGCGACCGGAGCCGGCTGCTCGCCGCGCTCGGCTGCGTCGACGCGGTCCTGGTCTTCGACGAGCCGACGCCGCACGCGGCGCTGTCCTGGCTGCGCCCGGACATCTGGGTCAAGGGCGGCGACTACGGCAGCGGCGGCGGCGCCCAGACGCTGCCCGAGTCGGAGATCCTGGCCCGCTGGGGCGGGCACACGGTGGTCGTGCCGTACCTGGACGGGCGGTCCACCACCGACATGATCGCGGCGGCCCGGGCCGGACGCGGCAGCGCCGGCTGGCCGGCCGGCACGGTGGCCCCGACGGGAACCGCCCCGGAGACGGTCGTCCGCTCCACGGCGAAGGGAGCACGATGAACGCACCACGCATCCGGCCCGGTGAGGTGCCCGGCGCGGGGCCCACCGTCCTGGTCACCGGCGGATCCAGCGGTCTCGGCGCGGCGGTGGTCGCCGCGGTCGCCCGGGCCGGCGGCCGGCCCCTCGTGCTGGACCGCCAGCGCCCCGCCGACGGGGTGCCCTGGGTCGAGTGCGACCTGGCCGACACCCGCGCCGCCGAGTCCGCCACCCGGGAACTCGCGGAACGCTCCGGCGGGCTGGACGGCGTGGTCACCGCCGCCGGGATGGACGTGCCGGGCAAGCTGGCCGACGTGCCGGCGGAGACCTGGGAGCGGATCGTCACGGTGGACCTGCTCGCCACCGCGGCGGTGATCCGGGCCGCGCTGCCCTACCTGGAGGCGTCCCGGGGCACCATCGTCACCGTCGCCTCCACGCTCGGCGTCAAGGCGGTGGGCGACGCCACCGCGTACTGCGCGGCCAAGTTCGGGGTGGTCGGCTTCACCCGGGCGCTCGCCGCCGAACTCGCCGGCGCGGTGGGGGTGACCCTGCTGGTCCCCGGCGGCATGCGCACCGCCTTCTTCGACGAGCGGGACGCGCAGTACCGTCCCGGCCCCGACGCGGTGCTCAACGAGCCGGCCGACACCGCCGCCGCGGTGATGTTCGCGCTCTCCCAGCCAGCCGGGTGCGCGGTCCGCGAGATGGTGGTCTGCGCCGAGCAGGAGTCCTCGTACCCGTGATCCTGGTGCTGCGCGCGCTCGGAGTCGGTGACCTGGCCACCGCGGTCCCGGCGCTGCGCGGGCTGCGTGCCGGACTCCCCGGGCGGGAACTGGTGCTCGCCGCCCCGGCGTGGCTGGCGCCGCTGGCGGAGCTGACCGGGGCGGTCGACCGGGTGCTGCCGACCACGGGGCCGCACCGGGTCGGGTGGACCGGGCCGCCGCCGGAGGTGGCGGTGAACCTGCACGGCCGGGGACCCGAGTCGCACCGGGCGCTGGCCGCCATCCGCCCGGGGCGGCTGCTCGCCTACCGGAACCCGTCGGCCGGCCACCTCGACGGCCCGGCCTGGGACGGCGACGAGCACGAGGTCCGCCGCTGGTGCCGGCTGCTGCACGCGTACGGCCTGGCGGCCGACCCGGGTGACCTGGCGCTGCGACGTCCGGCCCGGGCCGGCGTACCCGCCGGCGTGACGGTGCTGCACGCGGGCGGCAAGGTCCCGGCGAAGCGCTGGCCGGCGGACCGCTTCGCCGGGCTGGCCCGGGCGCTTGCCGCGTGCGGGCATCGGGTGGTGCTCACCGGCTCGGCGGACGAGCGGGCGCTCGCCGCCCGGGTGGCGGCCGACGCCGGCCTGCCGCCGTCGGCGGTGCTGGCCGGCCGGACCGGCCTGGCCGAGCTGGCCGCGTTGGTCGCCGACGCGCGCCTGGTGATCAGCGGCGACACCGGCGTGGCCCACCTCGCCACCGGCTACGGCACCGCCTCGGTGGTGCTGTTCGGGCCGGTGCCGGCGGCACACTGGGGTCCGCCGGCCGACCGGCCCCGGCACCGGGTCCTCGGCGTGCCGGAGCGTGCCGGACCCGGCGGTGACCCGGCGGGTTCCGGCGGGGCGGGAACGCACCCGACTCTGGACGCCATCGGGATCGACGAGGTGGTGGCCGCGGTGGCCGAGGTGGAGCGGGTGCCGGGTGCGGTTGCGGCGTAGTGATCCGGGCCGGCCGGGGTACGGGCGTCGGCGACGCGGCAAGGGCTGGCTCTTCCTCGACGCGAAGGGCGAGCCGGTCCGCGACGCCGACGAGCTGGCCCGCCTGGGCGAGCTGGTGATCCCGCCGGCCTGGCGGGACGTGTGGATCTCGCCGTACCCGAACGGTCACATCCAGGCCACCGGCATCGACGCGGCCGGGCGCAAGCAGTACCTCTACCATCCGCAGTGGCGCCGCAAGCGCGACGAGGCCAAGTTCGACCACGTGCTGGAGGTGGCGCACCGGCTGCCGGCGCTGCGCGACCGGGTCGCCCACGACCTGGCGCTGCGCGGCCTGCGGCGGGAGCGGGTGCTGGCCACCGTGGCCCGGCTGCTCGACATGGGCGCGTTCCGCGTCGGCAGCGACCAGTACGCCACCGGCGACGACCCGACGTTCGGCGTGGCCACGCTCCGCCCCGAGCACGCCCGGTCCCGCGGCGGATGCGTGGTCCTCGAGTTCCCGGCCAAGGGCGGCGTCGAACAGGTCCGCCGGATCGAGGACGCCGAGCTGTGCCAGGTGCTGCTGAACCTGCGCCGGCGGCGGCAGGCCCAGGAACGGCTGTTCGGTTACTGGGACGGGCGGGCCTGGCGTGACGTGCGCAGCGACGAGGTGAACGAATACCTGCGCGACGCCAGTGGTGGGGAGATGACCGCGAAGGACTTCCGCACCTGGCACGCCACGGTGCTGGCCGCCGCGGAGCTGGCGACGGTGGGCCCGCAGCGGTCCGCCACCGCCCGGAGGCGGGCCGTGGCGGCGGTGATGCGCTCGGTCGCCGAGCTGCTCGGCAACACGCCCACGGTGGCGCGGACGTCCTACGTGGATCCGCGCGTGGTCGACCTCTACCACGACGGGGTGCTCGCTCCGGTGCGCCCGGAGATGCCGCGGGACGCGGTGGAGAGGTTCGTGCTGACGCTGCTCGAGGAGGAGACCGACTGACCCGACCGACCCCGTCGGTCCTGGGGGGAAGCGACGGGGTCGGAGACCGGGGTTGTGGGTCGCCGGGGGCCACCGGGGCGGGCCGCCCGCGGCTGGACAGCCGCGGGCGCCACGCCACGGCCCCCCGTTACCAGTGGGCCGCCGCCGATGTGCCCGGCGTCGGCCCGGGTTCAGTGTGTACGTGGCGAGTTGACGTCGGATGCCGCGCTGTTGACGTTCCGTGCCTGTTCCAGATGACGCGCCCGGTACGCCTGCGGTGTCTCCGCCTGTGCGGCCCGGAAGGCGCGGCTGAAGTGGGCCTTGTCCCGGAAGCCCCAGCGGCCGGCGATGAGCTGGATCGAGCGGCTGCCGAGCGCCGGGTCGGCGAGGTCCCGGCGGCACCGGGCCAGCCGCTCGTCGCGGATGTACGCCGCGACCGTGGTCTCCTCGGCCTCGAAGAGCCGGTGCAGGGAGCGCACCGAGATGTGGTGGGCGTCGGCGATCGTGCCCGGGTCCAGTGTCGCGTCGCCCAGGTGCTGCCGGACGTACGTCTGCACCTGGGCCAGCAGGGCGCGGCGCCGGACCTCGGTCGGGACCGCCTCCTCGGAGACCAGGTGGCGGCCGAGCAGCGTGGTGACCAGGTCCAGGCCGACGGTGCCCAGCCGCTCGGCGTCGACCGCGTGGTACTGCTCCGGGTGGCTGGTGATCCGGATGAGGTAGTCGGCCAGCAGCGCGCCGACGCCCTCGCTCCCGGACATCCGGCCGGCGAACAGGGGAGTGAGCCGGCGGTGCGGCAACGGCAGCGCGTCGTACGGGATGAGGGCCACCACCGACGCGGCGGCCCGCCCGTCGTCCGCGTGGTGGCTGATCTCCTGCGGCCGGGCACAGTCGAAGAAGGTGAAGTCGCCGGGCGGGCAGACGCCGCGTTGCCCGTCCTGGTCGGTGATGCCGGTGCCGTTGAGCGACAGGGCGAGCACGTAGTAGTCCGCGTCGGATCGGTTGATCAGCTTGCGGGTGCGGATCCCGTCCAGCGACGGGTAGCGGTGCTGGATGAGCTGCATCGGCCCCAGGTCGAGGAACTCCGCCCGGGCCAGGAAGTTGTCGGCGTGCTCGGTGCGCACCCGCATGAGCGCCGGGGTCTCGGCGAGCACGTCCAACCAGAGCGCCAACCGGTCGGCGGCGGGTGCCGCAGCGGTGTCGAAGATCCGCGGTTGCAACAGTGTGTCCATGAACGACCCCCGTGGTTCGTCATCCCTGATGAACACGACGCCCCACGGGGCCGAAAAGCGACAGCCCGTGGGGCGTGACCTCCGTCATAGACGGACATGAGATCTTCTGTCAGGAGCCCGGTCAGTCGTTGAGCACCTGGGACAGCCGGTCCCGGAACCGGCGCTCCGAGTCACTCACCACGTCGCCGCCGATGCCCAGGATGCCGCCGGTGGAGGCGGCGCCCACCACCTGCTCGGCGATCTCCACCAGCCAGTGCCGGTACGCCCCGGACTGCCCCTCGTCCACCTTGCCGGTGAGCAGGGCGGAGGCCTGGCCGGCGCGGGCGAGCACGTCCTCGATCATCGCCGTCGGGTCGTCCGGCGTGATCACCGGAAGCTCCGCGCCGGTTTCCGGGTCACCGACCCGGGAGACGATCTCGCCGGCCACGGCCGCGACCAGCGGGCTGGCCGACTCCCGGCCGGCGGCGATGGTCTCCAGCCCGGCGGCGTTCTCGGCCATGGTCCGCCGGGTGCCGTCGGACTCGGCCGCGGCCGCCGCGGTGAGCACCGCCTGCGGCAGACCGACCAGCAGCCCCCACTCCTCGTCGGAGACGCCGAACCGGGTGTACGCCGGCTGCTCGATCACGATCAGGTTCCTTTCGCCGTGGTCGTCGTTGTCGACGGGCGCCGTCACGGCGCCCGGGTCAGGCTAGTCCAGCTCGAGCAGGCCCTGTTCGGACACCACGCGCACGGACAGCGTCTTGTAGCCCACCTCGTCGAAGAGCACCGTCATCCGGTCGTCCTCGTAGTTGAGCACCAGGCCGGATCCCCACTCGGCGTGGCGGACCTGGCTGTGCACCGGGAACGGTCCGACCGCGCCGTCGTTGGCCACGCTGGTGCCGGCGTGGCAGTTGTCGCAGTGCCCGCAGACCTCGTTCATCTGTTCACCGAAGTAGGCCAGCAGGACCTGCCCGCGGCAGCCGGTGGTCTCGGCGAACGCGCGCATCATGTCGGTCCGCGACCGGGTCACGGTCTGCTGCCGCTCGGCCTCGGCGCGCGCGGCCCGTCCGGACTCGACCGCGTCCGGGGCGTAGCGGGGCGCGCCGACACGCTGGCGGGCCCGCGGCTCGGCGGCGCCGATCTGCTCCAGCAGGGACAGGTACTGGCCGAGCTTGCGCGGGCCCAGGCCGGTCAGCTCGCGCAGTTCCTTGCGGGTGCGGGCCTTGCTCCGCAGCACCGCGGCGAGGTCGGCCAGCTCCTTCTCGTCCGGCAGGCCGCCGCTGAAGTAGCGTTGCAGGCCGACGTCCTCGGCCCGCCAGAGCAGCAGCAGCCGCGACGGCGAGCCGTCCCGGCCGGCCCGGCCGATCTCCTGGAAGTAGCTGTCCGGCGAGTCGGGCAGCGCCATGTGCACCACCCAGGCGATGTTCGGTTTGTCGATGCCCATGCCGAACGCCGAGGTGGCCACCATGATCGGCACCCGGTCGGCGAGGAACGCCTCGTGCAGCTCGTGCCGCGCCGCGGTGGGCATGCCGCCGTGGTAGAACTCGGTCGGGAAGCCCGCGGTGGTCAGCCGCTCGGCCAGTTCCTCGGCCGCGCGCCGGGTCGGCACGTAGATGATGCCGGGGCGCTCGTCCTCGCGCAGCAACGCGATCAGCCGCCGCCACCGGTAGTCGTCGGTCGGGCAGTAGGCCACCTCGAGGAAGAGGTTGGGCCGGTCCAGCCCGGAGACCACCACCTCGGGCTCGCGCAGCCGCAGCCGGGCGATGATGTCGTCGCGGACCGGCGGGGAGGCGGTGGCGGTCAGCGCCACCACCGGTGGCCGGCCGAGGCCGTCGATGAGGTGGCCGAGCGCGAGGTAGTCCGGCCGGAAGTCGTGGCCCCAGGACGAGATGCAGTGCGCCTCGTCGATCGCGACGAGCGCCGGCGAGAGCGAACGGACCTCGGCGAGCCGGTCCGGGTTGCTCAGCGCCTCCGGCGTGATGAAGAGGAACTCGGCCCGACCGGCCCGGATCTCCTCGATCGCCTCGGCCTGCTGCGCGGCGCTCTCGTCCGAGCTGATCCGCACCGCTCGCAGCTCCGGCCGCTGCCGCTCGTTGAGCGCGGCGATCTGGTCCTGTTGCAGCGCGAGCAGCGGCGAGATGACCACGGTCGGTCCGGGGATGAGGCTGGCCGGGATCTGGTAGATCGCCGACTTGCCGGCACCGGTGGGCAGCACCACCAGGGCATCGTGGCGCTTCATGACGGCGCGCATGGCGGCGAGCTGGTTGGGCCGCAGCGCGGTCCAGCCGAACAGGTTCTTCGCCGCCCGGCGCAGGTTGGTGGCGTGCGTGGTCAGTTTCATCAACGGCCACAGCTACCCCCGCGCTCCGAGCCCGAAACCGGGGTGCTGCTCGCCGCCGTCCGGCCGGGCGACCGGGTGCTCGACGTCGGGTGCGGCACCGGCCAACTGACCCGCCTGGCCGCCGGCCGGAGCGCCACCGGCTCGGCGCTCGGGGTCGATCTCTCCGCGCCCATGACGCCGGGACTCTTTGCCGCCGGGGCCGGCTCGCACGGGGGAGCCGGCCCCCGCGCACCCCTGGGATTCTCGGTGATGGCACCCAGGAGAGCGGCCGCGCTGCGCGGCGGTGAGCAGAGTCTGCGCGAGCACCTGATCGCGGCCGCCGCGCGCCTGCTGGACCGCCGCGGACCGGCCGGGCTGACCGTGCGCGACGTGGCCCGGGAGGCCGGCGTCGCCGACGGGGTGGTCTACAACCATTTCGCCGACAAGGGCCCGGCTCGCCGAGCTGCCCGCCCTGCCCGGCGGTGACCCCGGCGTACGGGCGGAGTTCGCCGACTACCTGCGGGCCGAGCAGCGCCTCGGCCGGGTCGCGCCGGCGGCCGACCCCCGGGCGGCGGCGACCCTGCTCGTCGGCGTCTGCCACGACCTGGTGCTCGGCCGGCTGCTCGACCTGGCCGGCGCGCCGCCGCAATTCGACCCGGAGCTGGCGGACGCCCTGGTCGACACGCTGCTGCGCGGGGTGGCGCCGGCCGGGTCCGGCTGAGGCGGCGCTCACCGCAGCCGGGGCAGCACCTCCCGCTGGTAGAGGTCGAACAGTCCCTGCCAGTGCGGGCCGGTGTTGGCCACGTAGACCTCGTCGAAGCCGGCCTTGGCGTACTGGTCGATCATGTCCAGGTGGGCGTCGGCGTCCCGCCCGCAGACGAACGCCTCCCGCACCTGCTCCGGTCGGACCAGCTGCGCGGCCTGCTCGAAGTGTCGCGGCGAGGGGAGCACCTGGGACAGCTCGCCCGGCACCCCCGCGTTGGGCCAGCGCTCGTACGCGATCCGCGCGCCCTCGTCGGCGGTGTCGGCGTACGCGGCCTTGAAGCCGCCCTGGCACGGCTTGTCGCCGCCGCCGGCGTCGCGGAACCGGCGCACCATGTCGGCGTCGGGCATCATGCTGATGTAGCCGTCGCCGATCCGCCCGGCCAGCTCGATCGCCTTCGGCCCGAAGCCGGAGACGTAGATCGACGGGGCCGTCTCGGGCCGGGTGTAGATCCGGGCGTGCTCCACCGTGTAGTGGGCGCCGTGGTGGTTGACGAAGTCTCCCCGCCACAGCTCCCGGATCACCCCGACCGCCTCCTCGAGCATCTCCAGCCGGACGTCGGCCGGTGGCCAGGCGTCGCCGAAGATGTGCTCGTTCAGGGCCTCCCCGGTGCCCACCCCGAGCACGAAGCGTCCCTGGTGCAGCACCGCGCTGGTGGCTGCCGCCTGGGCGATGACCGCGGGGTGGACGCGCACGGTCGGGCAGGTGACCGCGGTGCTCACCGGCAGCCGGCAGACCTGGCTGAGCGCGCCGATGGTGGACCAGACGAACGGGCTCTGGCCCTGCGCGTCGACCCAGGGGTGGTAGTGGTCGGAGATCCACAGTGCCTCGAAGCCGGCCTGCTCGGCGCCCCGCGCCTGGGCCAGCAGCTCCGCCGGCGTGTACTCCTCGCTGGACAGGAAGTAACCGATCCTCATTGCGTCCCCTCCGCCGTGTCCGGACACCGGCCTCCTACCCGCGCGGAACGGTCCGAATCCCGGGGGTCAGCGGCGGAACATCGCCCGGATCGCGATCAGCAGGAACAGGGCGCCGACCACCAGGCCGAGCAGGCGTACGCCGGGGATGTCGGCGACGCCGGTGGCGTCGGCGAGCGGCAGGACGGGCATGCCTGAACTCTCGCACGGCGGACCGCCGGTCGCCAGCGCCTAACAGTAAGGATTGTTGACTATTTAGCTGCGCGGTGTGACCATGTCAGCACCCGCCGGTCGTGGCGGGTCGGTGGGGGAGACGGGGGTACGTCAGCGCATGAGCGAGCGCACCGAGCGGATCGTCGGAGCGACCGGAGACCTGGCGGCGCTCGCCGCCGCCGTCCTGCAACCCGGCTTCGTCGGCACCACCCCGCCACCCTGGGTCTGCCGCTGGCTCGGCGAAGGGCTCGGCTCGGTGGTCCTCTTCGCCCGCAACGTCGTCGACCACGAGCAGGTCGCGACGCTGACCGCCGACCTGCGGGCGGAACGGCCGGACGTGATCGTGGCGATCGACGAGGAGGCCGGCGACGTCACCCGGATCGAGTCCGCCCGGGGCAGTTCCCGGCCCGGCAACTTCGCCCTCGGCGCGGTGGACGACCCGGCGCTGACCGAGGAGGTCGCCCGCGACCTGGGCGCCGAGCTGGCCGCGGTCGGTGTCACCCTCGACTACGCGCCGGACGCCGACGTCAACTCCAACCCCGCCAACCCGGTGATCGGGGTGCGCTCGTTCGGCGCCGACCCCGACCTGGTCGCCCGCCACACCGCCGCCTGGGTACGCGGCCTGCAGGCCGGCGGCGTCGCCGCCTGCGCCAAGCACTTCCCCGGGCACGGCGACACCCACGTCGACTCCCACCACGACCTGCCCCGCATCGGCGCCGACCGGGCCCGCCTCGACGCGATCGAGCTGGCCCCGTTCCGGGCCGCGGTGGCGGCCGGGGCGCAGGCGGTGATGACCGGCCACCTGCTGGTGCCGGCGCTCGACGCGGAGCTGCCGGCCACGCTCAGCGCGCGCATCCTGGGCGGACTGCTCCGCGAGGAGCTGGGCTTCGGCGGTGTGGTGGTGACCGACGCGGTGGAGATGCGGGCGGTGTCCGACCGGTACGGCTTCGCCGGCGCGGCGGTGCGCGCGCTCGCCGCCGGCGCCGACGCCATCTGCGTGGGCGGGGAGCGGGCCACCGAGGCCGACGCCCGCGAGCTGCGCGACGCGATCGTCGCCGCGGTGGTGACCGGTGAGCTGCCCGAGGAGCGGCTGGCCGAGGCGGCCAAGCGGGTCGGCCAGCTCGCCGCGTGGAGCGTCGCGGCCCGGGCCCACCGCAGCACCGGCCCGGCCGCGCCGGACGGGTCACCGATCGGCCTGACCGCCGCCCGCCGGGCGCTGCGGGTCACCGGCGACGCCGCGCTGCTGCCGCTGGCCGGGCCGGCGCACGTGGTGGAGTTCGCGCCGCCCCGCAACATCGCCATCGGCGAGGAGACGCCGTGGGGGATCGCCGCGCCCCTGGCCCACCTGGCGCCCGGCACCACCACCGCCCGCTACGCCGCCGACGCCGTCCCGGCCGATCCGGCGACCGGGTCGGCGGACCGGCCGTTGGTGCTGGTCGTGCGCGACCTGCACCGGCACGGGTGGATGCGGGACGCGGTGACCCGGGCCCTGGCCGTCCGCCCGGACGCGGTGGTGGTCGAGCTGGGCGTGCCCGAGCTGGCCGCCGGTCGGGTGCACCTGGCCACGCACGGGGCCACCGCGGCGGCGGCCCGCGCCGCCGCCGAGCTGCTGGCCGGCGCCCGCTGAACTCCCGGACCGGCCGGGTGGGGAGGTCCCCCGGTCGGGCCGGGCCTCAGGGCGCGTCGACCACCAGGTCGGCGTAGTCCGGATGGCGCTCGATGAACGCGGCCACGAACGGGCACCGGGGCACCACCCGGCCGCCGCGCGCGCGGACCTGGTCCAGCATGCCCCGGATCAGCGCGCCGCCCACGCCCTGCCCCTGGTAGCGGTCGTCGACCTCGGTGTGCGTGAAGACCAGCACCTCGCCGCGCGGCAGGTACGCGCTGAACCCGGCCAGCGCGTCGTCGACCAGGATCTCGAAGCGGTGCTTGGCGGGGTTCTCCTCGACCAGGAAGTTCACCGGACCATCGTCCCCCCGTCGGCGGCCAGCCGGTCGAGTTCGGCCAGCAACCGGTCCACCTCGTCGACCGTGTTGTAGTGGTAGACGCTCGCCCGGACCGCGCCACCGGAGTCGCGCAACCCCATGGCCTGGAAGTATTCGTAGGCGTAGTAGTCGCCGGAGGAGAGGCAGAGCCCCGCCTCGCCCAGCGCCGCGGCGGTCTCCGCCGGGGTCCGGCCGGCCACCCGGAACGACACCGTCGGGCAGCCCCGCCCCGCCTCGCCGAGCACGCCGCCCGGTGGCGTGGCCGGCGGGCGGTACCGTGGGGGAGGTGACGAACCGACGCGCCACCTTCGCCCCGACCCCCGCCCGTCGCGCCGCCGGGCTGCTCGCCGGTCTCGCCCTCGGTGCCGCGCTGCTGGCCGGATGCAGCTCGAACGGCGCCGACACCGACTGCGGCCTGGACGCCTGCACCATCGCCTTCGATCGTGGCGTGGACGCCAGCGCCACCGTCCTCGGCATCGAGGCCAAGCTGATCGGCGCCCAGGACGACCAGGTCACCGTCGAGGTGGCCGGCGAGCAGCTCTCGCTCACCACCGGCCAGCAGGCCACCGAGGTCGGCGGCTTCCAGGTCAGCCTGGACAGCGTGACCGACCAGCAGGTCGTGCTCCGGGTGGCCCGCAACCCCAACGGCTGATCCCTTTCGGCCGGGCGACCGGCGGCGGGCGGCGGGCGGCGACGTTTGGAAAACCGCACGTCGGGAGATTGAGGGCGCATGTCTCTCACCCGGAACGCCGGAGCCACCGCCGCCCAGGCCAAGAACAGCCGGTGGCTCGAACTGTTGACCCGCGCCGGTTTCATCGGCTACGGAATCGTGCACCTCCTCTTCGCCTGGCTGGCGCTGCAGATCGCCTTCGGCAAGTCCGGGGAGGAGGGCAACCAGAACGGCGCCCTGCGCACCCTCGGCGAGCAGCCGCTCGGCAAGTTCATGCTGGTCGTGATCGCGGTCGGGCTCTTCGCGATGGCCATCTGGCAGGCCTCCGAAGCGCTTGTCGGCCACCAGTCGAAGACCGGCAAGGAGCGGACCTTCGAGCGGATCGCCTCGGTCGTGCGGGTGATCGTCTTCATCTGGCTGGGCTGGACCGCGATCAAGGTCGTCCAGGACGCCAGCTCCAACTCCTCCGACCAGCAGCAGCAGCTCACCGAGAAGCTGATGGCCTCCGACGGCGGCCGGTGGCTCGTCGGGCTGGCCGGTCTGGTGCTCGCCGCGGTCGGCGTCGGCATGGTGATCTACGGCCTGAAGAAGAAGTTCGAGCGCAACCTCAAGACCGGCGAGATGAACCCGAAGACGCACAAGCTGATCCGTCGCCTCGGCATGGCCGGGTACGCCGCCCGCGGCGCGGTCTTCGCCGTCGCCGGCCTGCTCATCGTGGTCGCCGCCGTGAAGTACGACCCGGAGAAGGCGCGCGGTCTGGACGCCGCCCTGCGGACGCTGCGCGACCAGGCGTACGGCCCGTGGCTGCTGGCGCTGATGGCGCTCGGCATCGCCGCGTTCGGCGTCTACTGCTTCTTCCAGTCCCGGTTCCGCAAGGTCTGAGCCTGGTCGATATCCGGACCGCCGGGCACCATTGGGCCTTTGCCCGATTCCCGCCCGGGCCAGAGGGAGAGATTTCGTGCAGAGCTATCTCGTGACCGCCGCCGCCGCGCTCGCCGCGGCGGCGGTCGCGTTGGTGCTGGTCCAGGTGGTGCACCGGGTGATCCGGCGACTCGGTCGCCGCTCGCTGCTGATGACCGAGCTGACCGCGCACTCGCACCGCGCGTTCCAGGTCGCCGCGACAGTGGTCGGCGTGCAGCTCGCGGTCCGGTTCACCACGCTCTACGCGGTGGGCAGTCCCTGGCGGCAGTTCGTCCTGCACACGCTGGTGCTGGCCATGATCGCCGCCGCCGCGTGGCTGGTGGCCTCGCTGCTCGTGGTGGCGGAGGAGACCGCGTTGGCCCGGTTCCGGGTGGACGTGCCGAACAACCGGCACGCCCGGCGGGTGCGGACCCAGGTGGTGCTGCTGCGCCGGTTGACCATCGCGGTGATCGTGATCCTCGCCGTCGGCGTGATGCTGATGACCTTCCCGGCCGTACGCGGCATCGGCGCCGGCGTGCTCACCTCCGCCGGTGTGGTCGGTGTCGTCGCCGCGCTCGCCGCGCAGAGCCTGCTCGGCAACGTCTTCGCCGGCCTCCAGCTCGCCTTCAGCGACGCGGTCCGTCTCGACGACGTGGTCGTGGTCGAGGGGGAGTGGGGTCGGATCGAGGAGCTGACGCTCAGCTACGTGGTGGTGCAGGTCTGGGACGACCGCCGGCTGATCCTGCCGACCTCGTACTTCACCAGCAGGCCGTTCCAGAACTGGACCCGGACCGAGGCGGCGGTGCTCGGCACCGCCGAGTTCGACCTGGACTGGGCGATCCCGGTGCAGGCCATGCGGGAGGAGCTGCGCCGGCTCTGCGAGGGCACCGACCTGTGGGACGGTCGGGTCTGCGTGCTCCAGGTGACCGACGCCACCGGCGGGATGGTCAAGGTCCGCGCGCTGGTCAGCGCCGCCGACGCCGGCAGCCTCTGGGACCTGCGCTGCCTGGTCCGGGAGAACCTGGTGACCTGGGTACGCGACCACCGCCCCACCGCCCTGCCCCGGCTGCGCGCCGAGGTGGGCGAGACCACCGGCCCGCTGCCCTGGCAGGCGACGCAGCCGCGCCGGACGAGCCGCCGGCCGGCCGACACCGAGGCGCCCGACGACGCGCGGGTCTTCGGCGGCAGCGACGACGGCGACGCCCGCAGCGAGGTGTTCGTGGGCCGGGAGGACCACGCCGAGGCGCGGCGCTGACCCGCGTACCCCCGATCGGAGCCCCCGGCCGCCGCCCGCGGCGCCGGGGGCTCCGCGCGTCCGGCCAGGTTCCGCGACCCGGCGCCCGCGCGGCGTCGTCCCGGCCGGGACGGTACGCGGCCGGCCGGTCCGTTCGCGGAGTGTCCGGCCGAGTGGGTTTGATCGGCCCGTTCCGGGGGACGTGCTGCCCATGCCCCGGATTCCGGCCGGCCGACGCCGGACTCCGGCGGCGCGCGGCCGGGACCCACCGGCCGCTCCGCGCAGGATTGACGGGCGGCGACTCCGGGCATACAGCGCGGTGATGATGAAAGGAGGACAGCATGGCTGACGTCGCGAGTCGCACCACGTCCCGGACCGGGACCGAGCCGTCCACCGCGGAACTGGTGCAACGGGCCACCGAACAGGTCACCCGCCTGGTGCGGGACGAACTGGCCCTGGCCAGGGCGGAGCTGACCCAGAAGGGGAAGCACGCCGGGATCGGAATCGGTCTGTTCGGCGGTGGCGGGGTGATGGCGTTCTACGGCGCCGGCGCGCTTGTCGCCACCGTGATCCTGCTGCTGGCGCTGGTCATGCCGGCGTGGCTGGCCGCCCTGATCGTGGCGGTGGCGCTGTTCCTGCTCGCCGGGATCCTGGCGCTCGTGGGCAAGAAGCAGGTCAGCCGTGCCGTCCCGCCGGTGCCGGAGGCGGCGGTCCGCAGTGTGCGGGCGGACGTCGACACGGTCACCGCCGCGGTGAAGGACGGGAGGCGGGCATGACCGGCAACGGGACCGGGGACGTGGCGGCGCTCCGGGAGGAGATCCGCCGGACCCGGGTGGAACTCGGTGAGACGATGGAGCTGCTGGCCGCCCGGGCCGACCCCAAGGCGCTCGTGCGGCACTCCGCCGAGCAGGCCAAGGCGCGGATGCGCGAGCAGGCGGCGCTGACCGTGGCCCGGGTGCGGGGGCGGGCGGCCGAGCGGGCCCGGCTGCTCCGGGCGCAGGCGTACGACTCGGGCAGCGCTCTCGGGCGCAGCCCGTTGCCGTGGACGGCGGTGGCGGCCGGCGCGGTGGCGACCGTGGTGGTGCTGTTGGTGGTCCGAGGGAGGCGTCGGTGAGCGGCAGGATCGGTAAGGCGGCGTACAAGCCGGTGGGGGTGCTGCTCGGCCTGGCCGCCGGCGCGGTCGCCGGGATGGTCTTCCGGCAGGTCTGGAAGCTGGCGGCGGGCGACGACGACGCGCCGAGCGCCACCGACGAGGAGCGCCACTGGGGCGAGGTCCTCGCCGCCGCGGCCCTGCAGGGGGCGATCTTCTCGGCGGTCCGGGCGGCCGTGGACCGGGGCGGCGCGGTCGGTGTGCGCCGGCTGACCGGGCACTGGCCGGACTGATCGGACACTCGAACTGACCCCTTCCCCGCGACCTGGGGAAGGGGTCTTTCGCACGGCCACATCGGCCCGGGCGGCGATCATCGGCCAACCTTCAGGTCACATGTCGGAGAATTTCGTCCGGTAGGCTGTGCGAAGTTTTTGCGTACGTGGTTTGCTTTCTCACGCTGTTGCGAGACGCGTGGGTTGAGAGAGGTTCCCCGGACGGGGGGCCACCTCAGGCGCCGCTGCTCGAAAACGGCCAATCGGCCGCACGGCGTGCTCGGCCGCCAGTTTTAGAAGGAGTTGCACATGGCGCAGGGAACCGTGAAGTGGTTCAACGCTGACAAGGGCTTCGGCTTCATCACCGTCGACGGCGGGGGTGCTGACGTGTTCGTCCACTTCTCGGCCATCCAGTCCAGCGGCTACCGCTCGCTGGAGGAGAACCAGCGGGTGGAGTTCGAGATCGCCCAGGGTCAGAAGGGTCCGCAGGCCGAGCAGGTCCGCCCCATCTGAGCTGACACAACGCCGGCCGCGCCGGTCGGTGCGCGAAGCCCCGCATCCCGCACGGGAGGCGGGGCTTCTCCATGTCCGGCGCGCCTCAGCGGCGTCGGGCCCGCATGCCGTACCAGAGCGCGACGAGTCCGATCAGGACCACCACCGGGCCGACCATCGCCCAGATCCGCTGGTCGGTCAGCGCGCTGCCCTCGACGTAGCCGAGCCCCAGCACCGTCCAGAGCGCACCCAGCACCACGGCCAGCAACCCCACGGTCAGCCGGAACCAACCCCTCATCGCGCCCCCTCCACGACGTCCGCCCCGCCTCCAGCATGCCCGCCGGCGTCCGGCGCCGGTGGCGCCGCGCCGACGGGCCGGGCCGAACCGGTCACCACCGGTCGTGCACCTGCGGCCGGATCAGCTCGTCGTAGGTGGCCCGCACCGAGGCCAGCTCCACCTCGGTCAGCGGCGGCCGGCCGGCCGCCTCGGCGTTGCGCCGGGCCTGCTCGGCGGAGCGGGCGCCGGGGATCACCACGGTCACGCCGGGCTGGTCGAGGATCCAGCGCAGCGCGAACTGGGCCATGGTGCGGTCGTCGCCGACCAGCGGCGCGAGCCGGCGCACCGCGGCCAGGCCGAGGTCGTAGTCGACGCCGGAGAACGTCTCGCCGACGTCGAACGACTCGCCGTGTCGGTTGAAGGTGCGGTGGTCGTTCTCCGGGAACGTGGTGTGCTCGTCGTAGCGACCGGAGAGCAGGCCGCTGGCCAGCGGGACCCGGGCGATGACGCCCACCCCGGCCGCGGCGGCGGCCGGCAGCACCCGCTCCAGCGGCTTGTGCCGGACCGCGTTGAGGATGATCTGGACGCTGGCCACCCCGGGTCGGGCGATGGCGGTGAGCGCCTGGTCGCAGGTCTCCACGCTGACCCCGTACCCGGCGACGCGCTTCTCGGCGACCAGCGTGTCCAGGGCGTCGAAGACCCGGTCGTCGGCGAAGACCGCGGTGGGCGGGCAGTGCAGCTGGACCAGGTCCAGCGTGTCGACGCCGAGGTTGGCCCGGGACCGGTCGGTCCAGGCCCGGAAGTTGTCCAGGGTGTACGCCTCCGGCGTCTGCGGCACCCGGCGGCCCATCTTGGTGGCCACGGTCAGCCCGTGGTCCGGGTGGGCCCGCAGGAACCGCCCGATCAGCTGTTCGCTGCGGCCGTCGCCGTACACGTCCGCGGTGTCCAGGAAGGTGACGCCGGCGTCCACCGCGGCGGTGAGCACGTCGAGCGCCGCGTCCTCGCTGACCTCGCCCCAGTCGGCGCCGAGCTGCCACGCGCCGAGTCCGATGATGCCGACGTGCCGGCCGAGCCGGTCGAAGTTGCGCTGTTCCATCCGGCCGAGCCTAGTGAGCGGGTTGCCGCTTCGCCCGTCGGGCCGTACGGTCTCCAACAAGACGTACGTACGGTTTGGAGAATGTCATGTGGGATCCCCGCGCCTACCTGCGCTACGGCGACCAGCGCTCCCGGCCCTTCCACGACCTGCTGGCCCGGGTCGGCGCGAGTCGCCCGCGCGCGGTGGTCGACCTCGGCTGCGGGCCCGGCACGCTGACCGCCACGCTCGCCGAGCGTTGGCCCGGCAGCCGGATCACCGGCCTGGACTCCTCGCCCGAGATGATCGCGCGCGCCGACGCCCTGGCCTCCCCGGTCACCTTCGCCGTGGCCGACGTCCGCGACTGGCGCCCCGCCCCCGAGGTGGACGTGCTGGTCGGCAACGCGGTGCTCCAGTGGGTGCCGGAACACCGCGAGCTGCTCGCCCGCTGGGCCACCGAGCTGCCGTCCGGCGCGTGGCTGGCGTTCCAGGTGCCCGGCAACTTCGCCGCGCCGTCGCACCGGGCGCTGCGCGAGGTCGCCGGGCGGGACCGGTGGCGCGACCGCCTCGCCGGGCTGCTGCGCGAGGCCCCGGTCGACGAGCCGGTCGACTACGCCACGCTGCTGACCGGCGCCGGTTGCGCGGTGGACGCCTGGGAGACCACCTACCTGCACCTGCTGCCGGCCGCCGGCGCGGACCACCCGGTGCTGGCCTGGATGGAGGGCACGGCCCTGCGCCCGGTCCGCGCCGCGCTGGACGCCGCCGGCTGGGCCGACTTCCGCACCGAGCTGGGGGTACGGCTGGCCGAGGCGTACCAGCTGCGGCAGGGTCAGGTGTACTTTCCGTTCCGCCGGATCTTCGTGGTGGCCCGCACCGGCGCCCGCGCAGAGGAGAACTCGTGACCGACCTGCCCACCTTCATCGCCGACCTGCCCAAGGTGGAGCTGCACGTACACCACGTCGGCTCCGCCTCGCCCCGCATCGTCGCCGAGTTGGCTGCCCGGCACGAGGGGCGCAGCCCCGTCCCGGCCGACCCGGAGGCGCTCGCCGACTACTTCGCGTTCCGCGACTTCGCCCACTTCGTCGAGGTCTACCTGAGCGTGGTCGACCTGATCCGCGACGCCGACGACGTCTGGCTGCTCACCCACGAGGTGGCCCGCGAGCTGGCCCGCCAGCAGGTCCGGTACGCGGAGCTGACCGTCACGCCCTACTCGCACGTGCACCGGGGCATCCCGGCGCCGGCGTTCTGCGAGGCGATCGAGGACGCCCGCAAGCGGGCCGAGGCCGACTTCGGCATCGTGCTGCGCTGGTGCTTCGACATCCCAGGCGAGGCCGGGTTGCCGGCCGCCGAGCAGACCCTGCGGATCGCGCTCGACGAGCGGCCGGACGGGCTGATCAGCTTCGGCCTGGGCGGCCCCGAGATCGGGGTGCCCCGGCCGCAGTTCAAGCCGTACTTCGACCAGGCCCGCGCGGCCGGCCTGCGCTCGGTGCCGCACGCCGGTGAGACCACCGGCCCGGAGACGATCTGGGACGCGTTGCGCGAGCTGGGCGCCGAGCGGATCGGTCACGGCATCTCCGCCGCGCTCGACCCGGAGCTGCTGGCCCACCTGGCGGAGCGGCGGATCCCGCTGGAGGTGTGCCCGACCTCCAACGTGCGGACCCGGGCGGTGTCCAGCCTCGACGAGCACCCGCTGCCGCAGCTGATCGAGGCCGGCGTGCCGGTCAGCATCAACTCCGACGACCCGCCGATGTTCGGCACCACGCTCAACGACGAGTACGCGGTCGCCGCCCGGCTGCTCGGCATCGGCCCGGAGGGGTTGGCCGCGCTGGCCCGGGACGCGGTGACCGCCGCGTTCCTGGCGCCGGCAGAGCAGGCCCGGATCAGCGCCGAGATCGACGCGTACCTGGTGAGCGCGGCACGCTGAGCGGCCGCACGGGCGCCGGCCGCCGGGACAGCCGGGGCGGCCGGCGCCGGGTGGCCAGGAGCACCCCGAGCACGGCCGGCGCGAGCAGCGCGACGGCGAAGCCGGACATGCCCGGTGCGGTGCGGCCCGGACCGTGCGCGAGCACCGGGTCCTGCCAGACGGCGAGCGTGAGGGCGATACCGAGGCCGATCACGGCGGCCCAGCGGAGCAGGCGGCTGACGGTCGGCGTCATCACGGTCACCTCCGCCCGGCTCGACACCGAGAGCGGCGCGCGACGGGAGCGAGGTGTGGGGGGACCGGACTCCCGCCGCGCGCACGGATCCGCCGGCCGGAAGGTGTTACGGGGCGTCCCGGCCGACGGAACTGATGGGTTCTGTCGGAGATACTGGCATTCCGCGGCCCCGTGGCGGCCGTCGTTAAAACACTCCTAAGGAGAACTTGCGCCGCCGCACAGCCACGGGTCAGCGCGGGCGCGGCCAGCGCCGCCCGGTGCGTGGTTCGCGGGCCTCCCGGGCCATCCGGCCGACCAGCCCGAACCGGTTGACCTGTCGCGGCGCCGCGTCCGGGTCGGCCAGCAGCATCACCACGCTGGCCCCGCCGAGACGCGCCCGGTCGAGGCTCACCGAACCGTTCGCCTGCAACGCGACCCGCTTGGCGATGTCCAGCCCGAGCCCGGTGGAGCCCTGGTCGCTCTCACCCCGGCGCAACGCCCGGTCCGGGTTGGCGATGCCCGGCCCGGCGTCGTCGATCCGGATCGCCACCCAGCCGTCGCGGCGGCTCACCGCCACCTCGAACGCGGTGCCCTGCGGCGTGTAGCGGAAGACGTTGCCGATCACCGCGTCCAGCGCCGCGGCCAACTCGGCGCGGGGCACCGGCGCCGGGATGCGCAGCTGCGCCCCGACCACCCGGTGCGGCCGGTTCTGGTCGCCGGCCAGCGCCGACCAGAAGACCATCCGGTCCCGGACCACCTCGCTCACGTCGCAGGACGCCGGCGCCGTCTCCTGGCTGACCGCCTTGCGGGTGGTCTTGATCAGCTGGTCGACCTCGCCCTCCAACGTGACGATGGCCTGCCGGATCCGGCGGATGCCGCGCCGCCGGTCCAGCTCCGCCTCGCTGAACGTGCCGATGCTGGTGTCGTCGGACTCCAGGGCCTCCGCGTCCAGCCGCAGCGCGGTCAGCGGGGTACGCAGCCGGTGCGACAGGTCGGCGACGAGTTCGTGCTCGTCGGCGCGGAGCGCCACCAGCCGCTCCGCCATCCGGTTGAACGCGTGCCCGGCCTCGGCCAGCTCCCGCGGACCGGCCGGCTCGACCCGTACGCCGAGCTCGCCGTCGCCCACCGCGAGCGCCGCCTTGACCAGGTCGCCGGTCGCGTCCACGGCCCGGGCGGCCACCCGGTCGACCACGATCACCGCGGCGCCGACCAGCGCCAGCGCCACCGCGAGCAGCAGCAGCCACCGCCCGCCGGCGCCGGCGTCGAGCACCTCGTCGGGTACGAAGACCTCCACCACGGCCACCCGGTCACCGAGCACCACCGGGTCCAGCCGCAGCACCCCGCCGTCCACCTCGGTCACCACCGAGCGCCGCTGCGCGGCGGCGTCGGCCAACGCGGCGGAGTCGGCGCGACCGGCCGACTCGTCGGTGCCGATGCCGTGCACGACCGGCCGCAGCGCCGGGTCGTCCCCGCTGGCCGCCACCGCCCGCTTGACCACCTCGGCGTCGGTGCTGACCGCCAGCGCGCCGGTGACCAGCGCGCCACGCCGGGCGGCGTCGGCCAGCTTCTCCTCGCGGGACTGGTCGGACAGGGTGATGCCGAGCGGGATGAGGAACGCGAACGCGACCAGGCTGCACATGCCGGCGGTGAGCCAGGCCAGCGCCGGTCTCAGTCCGGCGCCACCAGCCGGAAGCCGACCCCCCGCACGGTGCGCAGGTAGCGGGGCTTCGCCGCGGACTCGCCCATTTTGCGGCGGAGCCAGTAAAGGTGAACGTCGATGGTCTGGTCCTCGCCGACCGATGGCTGCCGCCATACCTCCTCCAAGAGTTCCCGCCGGGACACTACCCGGCCGGGACGAGCGGCGAGATACGCCAGCAGGTCGAATTCCTTGCGGGTCAGGGCCAGTGACTCCCCGTCCAGCACCGCGCTGCGCTCGCCCACGTCCACCCGCAGACCGCCGACCGTGTGCACGGCCGGTTGCACGGTACGGCTGGCCCGCCCGGCCCGGCGCAGCACGGTGGTGATCCGGGCGTCCAGGTGCGCGCCGGTGAACGGCTTGACCATGTAGTCGTCCGCGCCGGCCCGCAGCAGCCGGACCACCGACTGCTCGTCGTCGCGCGCGGTGGCGATGATGATCGGCACGTCGGTGATGCCCCGCAGCATGCGCAGCGCGTCCGAGCCGTCCAGGTCCGGCAGGCCCAGGTCGAGCACCACCAGGTCGGGCGTCTCCGCGGCGACCCGGCGCAACGCGTCCAGCGCGGTGCCGACGGCGTGCACCGCGTGCCCCCGGTCGGTCAGCGACCGCAGCATCGCGCCACGCACCACGTGGTCGTCTTCGACCAGCAGGACGGTTGCCACGTCAGCACCGTACTCGGCGTGGCAAGTCGATCGCGTTGCGACGGCCCGGGGAACCGGGCAAGCTGGGACGGCGATGACGTTCATCCTCTTCCCCGACACCCGCCTCACGCTCGCCCGCGACGCGCTGGCCGGCCTGTCGGTGGGCGATGCCCTCGGCTCCCGGTTCTTCGTCCCCGGCGGGACCGTCGCCCCCTGGCCGGACGCGCTGCCGCCCGGCCCGTGGCCCTGGAGCGACGACACCGAGATGGCGTGCTCGGTGCTGGGTGTGCTCGCGGCGCACGGCCGGATGGAGCCCGACGCGCTCGCGCTCGCCTTCGCCACGCACTACGACCCGACCCGCCGCTACGGCGCCGGCGCGGTCGAGTTGCTGGAGCTCATCCGCGCCGGCACGCCGTGGCCGGTGGCCGCCGCCTCGGCCTTCGACGGGCAGGGCTCCTGCGGCAACGGCGCGGCCATGCGCGTCGCCCCGCTGGGCGCCTGGCACGCCGACTCCACCCGGCGCGCCGCCGACCAGGCCCGTGCCTCGGCCGAGGTGACCCACGCCCACCCGGAGGGCGTCGCCGGAGCGGTGGCGGTGGCGGTGGCCGCCTCGCTGGCCGCCCGCGCCCGCCTCGACGGCGACCGGCCCGAGCCGGCCCGGCTTCTGGGCGCGGTGGCCGGCGCGCTCGACCCGGCCGGCGAGGTGCACCGGGGCGTACGCCGGGCCGCCGCGCTGCTCGGGCACCCCGCCGGCGAGGTGGCCGAGGCGGTGGGCAACGGCTCGCGGGTCACCGCGCAGGACACCGTCCCGTTCACGCTCTGGGTCGCCGCCACGCTGCTGCACGACTACCCGGCCGCGATCCGCGCGTGCGTGGAGGCGGGCGGCGACGTGGACACCACGGCGGCGATCGTCGGCGGGATCGTCGCCGCCCACACCGGGGTCGGCACCCCCGGTGGCGTTCCCGAGGGTTGGCTGACCGCACGCGAGCCGCTGCCCGGCTGGCTCGCCACTTCCGCCTGACCGTTCCACCTCGCGCCTCGCGCCTCGCGCCTCGCGCCAGATCTTGGTAGGAAACGGCCCCCCTGGGGGCTGTCATGTCCCGCGTGCGGCGTCCGGGGTGGCCGGCTGGCGGTCAGGAGCGTGCGGGGTGGGGGCGGCGGCGGTCAGGAGCGTGTGGGGACGGTGCCGGCGGTAACGGGCTCGTCGGAGGCCGGGGCGTCGGTCGCGGGCGCCTGGGCGGAGTCACCGCCACCGGATCGGGCGCCGGCACCGGGCCGGGTGCCGGCACCGGGGTTGGCGTCGGCGTGCCGGGTGGGGGAGTCGGTGGTGGGCTCGGAGACGGTGGTGGGGGAGTCGGCGGTGTCCGGCGGGAGGGTCATGGTGCCGCGCCGGCGGCGGCTGAGCAGCCAGCCGATCGCGGCCCCGCCGGCCAGCCCGGCGAGCAGGCCGCCACCGAGCAGCAGGTCCGCGCTCGGCCCGTCGTCGGCCGCCGCTGCTCCGGCGGGGTTCCCGGCCGGCGCGGTGTCTCCCGGCGCGTCGCCCGCGGCGCCGTGACCGCCGTGGCCCCCGGCGCCCGCGCCGGCGTCGCCGTCGTGGGTGGCGGTGCCCGGCAGCGGGGGCAGCAACGCGACCGACGGCGCCGGGTGCGCGCCGCCCGCC
This sequence comes from Micromonospora sp. NPDC049282, assembly GCF_043197045.1. NCBI lineage: Bacteria > Bacillati > Actinomycetota > Actinomycetes > Micromonosporales > Micromonosporaceae > Micromonospora > Micromonospora sp. NPDC049282. The sequence goes on along the minus strand of NZ_JBICSL010000009.1, from coordinate 160,074 downwards.
GGGTCCGCCCACCGGACCACCGTGCCGTCGGAGTACGTCTGCACCACGGTGAAGGTCAACCGGTCGGTGGCCGGCATCGGTCCCATGCCGAGCGGCAGCCGGGCCGCGCCGGTGCCGCCGCCGGGCACCCGCAGCCAGGTCACCGCATGGGTCACCTGGTTCAGCTCGGAGGCGTGGATGCCGGCGACCGGCTGGTCCAGGGTGCGGGTGGTGATGGTCGGCGCCCAGTCCGGCACGGACAGCGGATAGACCTCGCCGATCGGGGCGTCCGCCGGCATGGTCAGCTCCACCTTGGTGGTCCGGCTGCCCGGTCGGTCCGCGGGCACCACCACGGACAGCTCGATCGCGTCGCCCTGGCGCACCTCACCGGGGGAGGTCGTCACGGTCACGTCGGCGGCGCTGGCCGGGCCCGGCCAGCCCACCGCCCCGGCGAGCGCGGCGGCCAGCAGCGCCGCCGCCCACCGGCCCTGACGGGTCATCCTCATCGTCGTCCCCATCCTTCTCGACCGGGGTCGGTACCGGCTCCGGCCCCACCCGGTAGTTCGGACCGGACGGTCGAAAGGTTCAACGCGGCGCCGAACTCGTGCCCCGTGCGCCGCGTCGCCGACGGCGCGGATCCGGGCGACCGATACCATCGCAGGGGCCGGTCACCCGGCAGATCCGTATCGTCGACGACAGGAGTCACCGTGTCCGCACCCCGTATCCCCGTCGTGGCCGACCCCGTCGTCGTCGCCGCCGGGACCACGGCGGCCGACGCGGTGGCCGCGGCCGGCCTGCCCACGAACGGGCCGAAGGCGATCGTGGTGGTCCGCGACCCGCAGGGCCGGCTGCGCGACCTGGACTGGAAGCCGGCCGAGGAGACCTCGGTCGAGCCGGTGCCGCTGAACAGCCCGGCCGGCCTGGAGGTGCTGCGACACTCCACCGCGCACGTGCTCGCCCAGGCCGTGCAGGACGTCTTCCCGGAGGCGAAGCTCGGCATCGGCCCGCCGATCGAGAACGGCTTCTACTACGACTTCGGCGTGGACAAGCCGTTCCAGCCGGAGGACCTGACGAAGCTCGAGAAGCGGATGCAGGAGATCGTCAAGTCCGGCCAGCGGTTCCGCCGCCGTCGCTTCTCCAGCCTGGACGAGGCCCGGGGCGAGCTGGCCGCCGAGCCGTTCAAGCTGGAGCTGATCGAGGTCAAGGGCGAGGGCCTCGACTCCTCCGAGGTGATGGAGGTGGGCGGCGGCGAGCTGACCATCTACGACAACCTCGCCGCGAACGAGGACAAGGTCTGCTGGTCGGACCTGTGCCGGGGCCCGCACCTGCCGAACACCCGGCTGATCGGCGCGTTCAAGCTGATGCGCTCCGCCGCCGCCTACTGGCGCGGCTCGGAGAAGAACCCGCAGCTGCAGCGGGTCTACGGCACCGCCTGGCCGACCCGGGACGAGCTCAAGGCGTACCTGAAGCTGTTGGAGGAGGCCGCCCGGCGCGACCACCGCAAGCTCGGCACGGACCTCGACCTGTTCAGCTTCCCCGACGAGATCGGCTCCGGCCTGCCCGTCTTCCACCCCAAGGGTGGCGTGCTCAAGCGGGTGATGGAGGACTACGTCCGCACCCGCCACATCGAGGAGGGCTTCCAGTACGTCGGGACGCCGCACATCTCCAAGGAAGGTCTCTTCCACACCTCGGGTCACCTGCCCTACTACAAGGACACGATGTTCCCGCCGATGGAGATGGAGGGCAGCGACTACTACCTCAAGGCGATGAACTGCCCGATGCACAACCTGATCTACCGGTCGCGCGGGCGGTCCTACCGGCAGCTGCCGATCCGGCTGTTCGAGTTCGGCTCGGTCTACCGGTACGAGAAGTCGGGCGTGATCCACGGCCTGACCCGGGTCCGCGGCTTCACCCAGGACGACTCGCACTCCTACTGCACCCGGGAGCAGGCGCCGGCGGAGATCAAGCATCTGCTGGGTTTCGTGCTCAGCCTGCTGCGTGACTTCGGCATCGACGACTTCTACCTGGAGCTGTCCACCCGCGACGACACCCGGCCGGACAAGTTCGTCGGCACCGACTCCGACTGGGCCACCGCGACCGAGGTGCTGGAGCGGTGCGCGCTGGAGACCGGCCTGGACCTGGTCCCCGACCCGGGCGGCGCGGCCTTCTACGGCCCGAAGATCTCCGTGCAGGCCAAGGACGCCATCGGCCGCACCTGGCAGATGTCGACCATCCAGTACGACTTCAACCAGCCGAAGGGCTTCGGCCTGGAGTACCAGGCGGCCGACGGCACCCGGCAGCAGCCGGTGATGATCCACTGCGCCAAGTTCGGCTCGATCGAGCGGTTCATCGGCGTGCTCACCGAGCACTACGCGGGCGCGTTCCCGGCCTGGCTCGCGCCGGTGCAGGTGGTCGGCATCCCGATCCGCGACGAGCACGGCGACTACCTGGAGGACTTCGCGGGCACGCTGCGCCGGCACGGCGTCCGGGCCGAGGTCGACCTGGGCGACGACCGGATGCAGAAGAAGATCCGCAACGCCCAGCAGCAGAAGATCCCGTTCATGGTGATCGCCGGCGACGACGACGTGGCGGCGGGCACGGTCTCGTTCCGCTACCGGGACGGTTCGCAGCGCAACGGCGTGCCGCTCGCCGAGGCGGTCGCGCACGTCCGCGAGTTGGTCGAGTCCCGTGCCAACAGCGGCCCCACCGCCGCCTGAGGTGTGAGGCGGGGCCCCCTCCTGACGCCTCCGGTAGAGGCGGGGGACCCGCTTGACCGTGCGGCGCGGTTCGGTGGTGCGGCGGCGCGGATCGTAGGATCGCCGGTGTGACAGGGGTGGAGCGGCACGCGGACAGTGGTCTGGCGGACGGGTTGGAACGGCTCTGGACGCCGCACCGGATGACCTACATATCCGGCGAGGACCGGCCCGAGGGCGGTTACGAGAAGCCGACCGGCTGCCCGTTCTGCCTGGCCCCCGGCCGCCCGGCGGAGGAGAGCCTGGTGGTCGCCCGCGGCGAGCACGTGTTCGCGGTGCTCAACCTCTATCCGTACAACCCCGGCCACCTGCTGGTCTGTCCCTACCGGCACGTGGCCGACTACACCGAGCTGGACGCGCCGGAGACGGCCGAGCTGGCCGCGTTCACCAAGGACGCCATGCGGGTGGTCCGCCACGTGTCCAACGCGCACGGCTTCAACCTGGGCATGAACCAGGGTGGTGTGGCCGGCGCGGGCATCGCCGCGCACCTGCACCAGCACGTGGTGCCGCGCTGGGGCGGCGACGCGAACTTCATGCCGGTCATCGGCCGCACCAAGGTGCTGCCGCAACTGCTCACGGACACCCGTGACCTGTTCGCGAAGGTGTGGCCGGTCCGGCCGGGCTGACTCAGCGCAGCCGGCCCCGCACCCGGGCGAGCCGGCGGCGGGCGCCGGTGGCGGTCCGCTGGGCGGCGGCGGCCCGGTCGGCGGCGAGTTCCGCACGGACCGCGAGCTGGCGCAGCCGCCGCTGCACCATCCGGTCGCCGTGCCGGGCGATCCACAGGCACACCCCGGCCAGCGGCAGCTCGACCAGCGCCGCCAGCACCACCGAGACCACCAGGTCGGTGCCGGGCGGCGTGGTGGTCACGTCGAACCAGGCGTCCACCGCGAGCATCGTCGCGGTGGCGGCGGCCGCGAGCACCACCTGCCGGTTTCCCCGGTACGCGTGCCAGGCGGTCAGCCCGAGCAACGCCACCAGGCCGAGGTCGAAGCCGACCCAGGCGGCCCGGTAGTGCACGGTCACCTGGTGCCGGGGCAGGGTGAACGCCAGGTATCCGATCCAGGGCAGGGTGAGCACGGCCAGCGCCACGAACGTGGGCGCCACCCAGCGCGGCGCCGGGCGTACCCGTGCCGCCTGGTCGACCTGTTCCACCGACGTCTCCATCCGCGCCTCCCGGCCCCGGTGGTGCCCGCGCCGCCGGGCTCGGCAAACCCGACGGCCACCTTTCGACAGTACGATCTTGCGCATGGCCCTGCTGCATCGCGCGGAACTGCGCCCCTCGAAACTGGAGTTGCTCGTACCCTGGCTGCCCGGCCGGCCCTGGTTCGCCGGGGAGGCCGGTGCGACGGTCAGCCGGGTGGCGGCCTACCGCTTCGACGACCCGGCCGGTGAGGTCGGCATGGAGACGCTGCTCGTGCGTGCCGGTGACGGGCCGGTGCTGCAGGTGCCGTTGACCTACCGGGGCGCCCCGCTGGCCGGCGCGGACCGCTTCCTGGTCGGCGTCGTGGAGCACTCGGTGCTCGGCCGCCGCTGGGTGTACGACGCCGTCGGTGACCCGGTCTACCCGCCGGCGTTGGCCGCGGCGGTGCTGGCCGACGCCGGCCAGGCGGAGGAGTACTTCGAGGTCGACGGCGAGCGGCAGGTGCGCGGGCCGAGCATGACGGTGTCGGGCAGCCGCACCGACCGGGCGCTGCCGGCCGGCCCGGCCGACGAGGTGGTGGACGGCGACCCGACGCTGATCCGGGCCGGCGGCGTCGAGCTGGCCCTGGTCCGCCGGCCCGTCGAGGCGGCGGATGCCGGTGGCCCGGCGACACCGGCCGGACTTCCGGTGGCGGGCCGGCTCACCGGCGCCTGGCCGGGGCAGGACGCCGCGGTGCTGCTGGCCTACGCCCGCTGAACTGTCCGGTGCTCCCGGCCTGAGCCGCCCCGGTGCCGGGGCGGCTCAGGCCGCTGAGGCCGGGGCGGCCCAGGCCGCTGGTTACCTCCGACCCGCCGCCGGACGTACCGTTCTCGGACGATTTGACCACGGGTCATGATGATGACTCTGCGGTATACCGCTCTTGTCTCGACTGCCGACGGCGAGCCACATCACGGAGAGTGACGATCAACCCGGGTGTGGGGTGACGAAACCATCCACGGGTGCCGCGAAGGTGACAGGATTCGGCGATGGTAGTCAGCACGCGGCCGCTCGGCCGCAGCGGCATCGAGGTGAGCGCCCTCGGCATGGGATGCTGGGCGATCGGCGGCCCGTGGGCCGAGGGCGCCCGCCCACTGGGCTGGGGTGAGGTCGACGACGACGAGTCGGTGCGGGCGGTCCGCCGTGCCCTCGACCTCGGGGTCACGCTCTTCGACACCGCCGACACGTACGGCGCGGGGCACGGCGAGCGGGTGCTGGGGCGGGCCCTCGCCGGCCGGCGCGACGAGGCGGTGGTTGCCACCAAGTGGGGCTACACGTTCGACGAGCACAGCCGGCAGGCCACCGGCGAGAACGCGTCGCCGCAGTACCTGCGCCGGGCGGTGGTCGACTCGCTGCGCCGGCTGGGCACCGACCGGATCGACCTCTACCAGCTGCACCTGGGCGACCTGCCGCTGCCCCGCGCCGAGGCGCTGATCGGCACGCTCGACGCCCTGGTCGCCGAGGGCCTGATCCGGGCGTACGGGTGGAGCACCGACCGGGCCGACCGGGCTGCCGCGTTCGCCCAGGTCGCCCGGGGCGCCGCCGCCGTGCAGCACACGCTGTCGGTGCTCCGGGACGCCCCGGCCATGCTGGCCGCCTGCGACAAGCACGACCTGGCCAGCCTGGCCCGGGGGCCGCTCGGGATGGGGTTGCTCACCGGCAAGTACACGCCGGAGTCGACGCTGCCCCGCGACGACGTACGCGGTCTCGGGTCGACCTGGCTGGAGTGGTTCCGCAGCGGCCGGCCCGCCCCGGAGTGGCTGCGCCGGGTGACCGCGGTGCGGGGCGCGCTCACCGCCGACGGGCGCACCCTGGCCCAGGGCGCGCTCGGCTGGATCTGGGCGCGCAGCGACCGGGCGGTGCCGATCCCCGGCGCGCGCACGGTCGCCCAGGTCGAGGAGAACGCCGCCGCGCTGGCCCGGGGCCCGCTCGAACCGGATCACTTCGCCGAGGTGGAGCGGCAGCTCGCGGCCCTACGCTCGGCCGCCCGCCGCGACGCCGACCGCCCGCACTGGCCGATGCCCCCGGTTCCCGCCGTCCGCCCCTGACCCACCCCCCCACCCACCGCGCGCTGATGCACGGAAAGCGTGGCAATCCGACCCGGAATGGCCACGCTTTCCGTGCGTGAGGCGCCGGCACGCGGGGTGCGGGGTGCGGGGTCAGGGGTGGGTGGTGGCTTCCTTGCGGGCCTGGTCGGCCAGGTGGGCTGGCATGGGGTCGTGGCGGGCGAACTCCCGGCGGAACGTGCCGGTGCCGGCGGTCATCGCGCGCAGCTCGACCGCGTACCGCAGCAGTTCGGTGGCGGGCACCTCGGCGCGGACCAGGGTCCGGCCCTCGGCCTCCGGGTCCGGCTCGGTGCCGAGGACCCGGCCGCGCCGGCCGGACAGGTCGCCCATGACCGCGCCGACCGAGGAGTCGGCCACCCGGACGGTGATCTCGTCGACCGGTTCGAGCAGCGTCGGCTGGCCCTTCTCGGCGGCGTCGCGCAGCGCCAGCGCGCCCGCGGTCTGGAACGCGGCGTCGGACGAGTCGACGCTGTGCGCCTTGCCGTCGACGAGCGTCACCCGCAGGTCCACCACCGGGTGGCCGGCGACCAGGCCGCGTTCCATCTGCGCCCGGACACCCTTCTCCACCGACGGGATGTAGTTGTGCGGGACCGCCCCGCCGACCACCCGGTCGACGAACTCGAAGCCGGCGCCCCGGGGCAGCGGCTCCACCTCGATGTCGCAGACCGCGTACTGGCCGTGGCCGCCGGACTGCTTGACGTGTCGGCCGTGCCCGCGCGCGGGCACGGTGAACGTCTCGCGCAGCGCCACCCGGACCGGCTCGGTGTCCAGCTCGACCCCGCCGCCGCGCAGCCGGTCGAGCACCACGTCGGCGTGTGCCTCACCCATGCACCAGAGCACCAGCTGGTGGGTCTCCGGGTTGCGCTCCAGCCGCAGCGTCGGGTCGCCGGCGACCAGCCGGGACAGGTTGCGCGCCAGCGCGTCCTCGTCGGCCCGGCTGCGGGCCACGATCGCCACCGGCAGCAGCGGCTCCGGCATGTCCCAGGGCGCGATCAGCAGCGGCTCGTCCTTGGCGGAGATGGTGTCGCCGGTCTCCGCGCTGCCCGACTTGGTGAGCGCGCAGAGGTCGCCGGCGACGCAGGCCGACACCTCCCGCAGCGCCGCGCCGAGCGGACTGTAGATGTGCCCGACCCGCTCGTCGGCGTCGTGGTCGGGGTGGCCGCGCTCGGCCAGGCCGTGACCGGACACGTGGATCACCTGGTCGGGGCGGAGCGTGCCGGAGAAGACGCGGACCAGCGAGACGCGCCCGACGTGCCGGTCCACGGTCGTCTTGACCACCTCGGCGACCAGCGGACCGTCCGGGTCGCAGGTCAGCGGCGGACGGGGCGAGCCGTCCAGGCCGGTGACCGCCGGCAGGTCGTGCTCCGGCGGCGACGGGAACGCCGCGACCAGGCCGTCCAGCAGCGCGTCCAGGCCGACCCCGGTCTCCGCGCAGACCGGCACCACCGGATAGAAGTGGCCGCGGGCGACCGCCGTCTCCAGGTCGGTGATGAGCACCTCGGGGTCGATCTCCTCGCCGCCGAGGTAGCGGTCCATCAGGGTCTCGTCCTCGCTCTCCGCGATGATCCCCTCGATCAGCTCGTCGCGGCTCTCCCGGATCGCCGGCAGGTGTTGCGGGTCCGGCTCGCGCACCGCCGGTGGCAACCCGGCCGAGTAGTCGAGGACCCGGCGGGTGATCAGGCCCATCAGGCCGGCCACCGACTCGCCGTCGTCGCCGAGCATGGGCAGGTAGAGCGGGAGCACGTTGTCGCCGAAGACGCGCTGGCAGAGCGCCACCGCCTCGTCGAAGTCGGCGCGCGGGTGGTCCAGCCGGGAGACGGCCACCGCGCGCGGCATGTCGACCGCGGCGCACTCCTCCCAGAGCGCGGCGGTGGCGGCGTCCATCCCGTCGACCGCCGACACCACGAACAGCGCCGCGTCGGCGGCGCGCAGCCCGGCGCGCAGCTCGCCGACGAAGTCGCCGTAGCCGGGCGTGTCCAGGAGGTTGACCTTGACGTCGCGGTGGGTCAGCGGGGCGCAGGCCAGGCTCACCGAGCGCTGCTGGCGTACGGCCGCCGGGTCGTGGTCGCAGACCGTGGTGCCCTCGGTGACGGACCCGGCCCGGCCGATCGTGCCGCTGGCCGCGAGCAGCGCCTCGACCAGGGTGGTCTTGCCGGCGCCGGAGTGCCCGACGAGCACCACGTTGCGAACCCCGCCGGGCTCGGTCACCACCGGCGCGCCGCCGGTGACACCCTTCTCGTTCTTCTGCGCCATCGCGGCGCACCTCCCTCAACCGGTGGTGGTGGCGACCGCCGCGGGCGACGGGGAGCGGACCCGATGGGCGCCGCGGCGAGTATCTTCCGGTGGACTCCTGCGGGGCGGGCACGCCGACCGGTGTTCCGGTGAAGTGGCTCACCTCCCACGCTCGATCTCACACCCGTGCCGGTGCCGGCACAAGGCCCGCCGGGCGGGTCGTACGCCCGGCTGTGTCCCCGGCCGCTGCCGGCCGTTATCGTGGGACCGCCATGGCGAAGATCTTCCAAGTGACGGCCCGAGCGGGCATGACCCGCGTCGTGGAGCCGATAGCGCGCGGACTGCTCCGCGCGGGTGTGTCCCCCAACGCGGTCACCGTGACCGGCACGGTCGGCGTGCTCGTCGGCGCGCTCGGCTTCGGCGCGCGCGGCCAGCTGGTCGCCGGCGCGCTGATCGTCACGGTCTTCGCGCTCACCGACCTGCTCGACGGCACGATGGCCCGGATGAGTGGCGGATCCACCCGGTTCGGGGCGTTCCTCGACTCGAGCATGGACCGGGTCGCCGACAGCGCGGTGTTCGGCGCGGTCGCCTACTGGCTGGCCACCCAGCACCAATACTCCGGGGTGGCCGCCGCGCTGCTCTGCCTGGCCGCCGGCGGGCTGGTCTCCTACGTCAAGGCCCGCGCCGAGGGGCTCGGCATGACCTGCAACGTGGGCATCGCCGAGCGCACCGAGCGGCTGCTCATCGTCGGCGTCGGCGGCGTGCTCACCGGCGTCGGTCTCGAGCGGGCCCTGGAGGTCGCGCTCTGGCTGCTCGCCGCGGTCTCGATCTTCACGGTGGGGCAGCGGATGACCCACGTGTACCGGCAGGCCCAGCGGGTCGGCGCGGAGTGAACCTCACCGAGGCGGGCTTCGTCGCGGGCTGGCGCCTGATCCGGGCGCTGCCCCGGCCCGTCGCGGCCGCGGCCTTCCGGGTGGGCGCCGACCGCGCCCACCGCAAGGACGGCGGGGGTACCCGGCGACTGCGCGCCAACCTGCGCCGGGTGGTGGGCCCGGAGCTGCCCGAGGCGGAGCTGGACGCGCTGGTCCGCGCCGGCCTGCGCTCGTACGCCCGCTACTGGCTGGAGGCGTTCCGGTTGCCCGGCCTGAGCCGGCCGGAGATCCTCGCCGGGTTCCGCCTCGACGGCGCGGAGAAGCTCGCCGCGGACGTGGCAGCCGGGCGGGGCGCGGTGGTGGCGCTGCCGCACGCCGGCAACTGGGATGCCGCCGGCGCCTGGGTGGCGGCCAGCGGCTGGCCGATGACCACGGTGGCGGAGCGCCTCCCGGACGGCGTCTACGAGCGGTTCGTCGCGTTCCGGGAAGGGCTGGGGATGGAGATCCTGCCCAACCGCGGCGGCCCTCGCCCGGCGTTCGACGTGCTGGTGGACCGGCTGCGCGCCGGCGCGGTGGTGCCGCTGCTCGCCGACCGGGACCTCTCCGCCCGGGGCGTGGAGGTCGACTTCTTCGGCGGGCGGACCCGGATGCCGGCCGGCCCGGCGCTGCTGGCGCTGCGCACCGGCGCCCCGCTCTACGTGGCCTCGATGTGGTACGAGCCGGACGCCGCCTGCGCCTCGATCGAGGGTCCGCTGGCCCTGCCGGCGGAGGACAGCGCCCCGCTGGACGCCCGGGTCCGGGTGGTGACCCAGCGGATAGCCGACGGACTGGCCGCGGGCATCGCCCGGCATCCGCAAGACTGGCACATGTTGCAGCGGATGTGGCTGGACCAGGGGCCGGGCGGGGCGCCGACGTCGGCGCAGCCACCGGCCACCACCGGGACGGTCTAGGGGGGACGCCATGCGGATCGGCATCGTGTGCCCGTACTCCTTCGACGTCCCGGGCGGGGTGCAGAACCACGTCATGGACCTGGCCGAGGCGCTGCTCGGGCTCGGCCACGAGGTGAGCGTGCTGGCCCCGGCGGACGAGGACTCGGCGCTGCCGCCGTACGTGGTGTCGGCGGGGCGGGCCGTGGCGTTGCCGTACAACGGGTCGGTGGCCCGGATCGCGTTCGGCCCGGTGTCCACCGCCCGGGTACGCCGCTGGATCAACCGCGGCGACTTCGACGTGCTGCACGTGCACGAGCCGCTCACCCCGAGCCTGTCGATGCTGGCGGTGCTCTGCGCCCGTGGCCCGGTGGTGGCCACCTTCCACACCGCGATGACCCGGTCCCGGGTGCTCTCCGCGGCCCAGGGGGTGCTGCAGATCCTGCTGGAGCGGATCACCGCCCGGATCGCGGTCAGCGCGCTGGCCCGCAAGGTGCAGGTCGAGCACATGGACGGCGGCGCCGTGGAGATCCCGAACGGGGTGGCGGTGGCGAAGTTCGCCGGGGTGGATCCGCTGCCCGGCTGGCCGGGGGAGTGCGCGCCCGGCAGCGGCGGCACGCTTGGTTTCCTGGGCCGGTTCACCGAGCCGCGCAAGGGCTTCCCGATCCTGCGCGACGCGTTCGTCGCGCTCGCCCCGCGCCGTCCCGGGCTGCGCCTGCTGGTGGCCGGTCCGGGTGACGCCGACGAGCTGTTCGGGCGGTTCCCGGCCGACCTGCGTGACCGGGTGACGTTCCTCGGCCTGGTCTCCGAGCCGGACAAGGCGCGCATGTTGCGCAGCGTGCACCTCTATGTCGCGCCGAACACCGGCGGGGAGTCGTTCGGGATGATCCTCACCGAGGCGCTCGCCGCCGGGACCGCCGTGGTCGCCAGCGACCTGGACGCGTTCCGGCGGGTGCTCGACGGCGGGCGGGCCGGGCGGCTCTTCCCGACCGGGGACGCGGTCGCGCTGCGCGCCGTGCTGACCGAGCTGCTCGACGACGCCGGGCAGCGGGCCGGGCTGACCGGCTGGGGCGACCAGGCGGTGGCGAATTTCGACTGGCCCGTGGTTGCGCGCCGCGTTCTGGAGGTATACGCAGCCGCGATCGAGGCCACCGACGGCCGGGTGATGGACCAGGAGTGGGCGGGGCTCGGCTGACCAGGGTGGCCGGTGGGGCCGCTGTGACGAGCGCGTCGACCGGTGCCCGCGCCGGCCGGCCGGGATGAGGAGCAGCACTACGATGCCGGGCATGTGGTGGGTGGTGGGCACGGTCCTGGTGCTCGGGCTGGTCTCGGCGTACCTGATCTGGACGGCCGGCCGGGTGCAGCGGCTGCAGGTCCGCGCGGAGTCGGCGGCCCGCGCGCTCGACGCCCACCTGCTGCGCCGCGCGGCCGCCGCCGCGGTGCTGGCCGAGCAGCGGTACGGCGTGGAGCTGTACGCCGCGGCCCGGATCGCGCTGGACGCCGTCCCGGACGAGCGTGAGGCGGCCGAGAACGACCTCACCCGGCAGTTGCGCGGGGTGCGGCTGGACCCGGACGATCCGGCCTGCGGCGCGGTGATCGCGGCCAGTCGACGGCTGGCGCTGGCCCGACAGGTGCACACCGACCTGGTCCGGGACGCCCGTTCGGCGCGCGGGCGGCCGGTGGTGCGGCTGTTCCGGATGGGGCGGGGGCGCGAGTGGCCCCGTTACTTCGACATCGACGACCCCACGGTGGTCCCGCGCGCGGACGTCACCACCGGCTGAAGCGGGCCGGCGGGGCCGTGACGGCGGACACACGGCAGGCCACCGGGGGTGCGATTGGCTGTCGGAGCGGCGCCGCGCCGGCCGTAGCATTCGGCGCAGCCACCGTCACAGCACGCCGAGGAGCGATGACCCGTGTCTGATTCCCCCGCCCCGACCACCGACGCCACCGTCGGCACCGCCCGCGTCAAGCGCGGCATGGCCGAGATGCTCAAGGGCGGCGTGATCATGGACGTGGTCACCGCCGAACAGGCGAAGATCGCCGAGGACGCCGGCGCCGTGGCCGTGATGGCGCTGGAGCGGGTGCCGGCCGACATCCGCGCCCAGGGCGGCGTGTCCCGGATGAGCGACCCGGACATGATCGACGGCATCATCGCGGCCGTCTCGATCCCGGTGATGGCCAAGGCCCGGATCGGTCACTTCGTCGAGGCGCAGGTCCTCCAGGCGCTCGGCGTGGACTACGTCGACGAGTCCGAGGTGCTGACCCCGGCCGACTACGCCAACCACATCGACAAGTGGGCGTTCACCGTGCCGTTCGTGTGCGGCGCGACGAACCTGGGCGAGGCGCTGCGCCGGATCACCGAGGGCGCCGCCATGATCCGCTCGAAGGGCGAGGCGGGCACCGGGGACGTCTCCAACGCCACCACCCACATGCGGCGGATCCGGCAGGAGATCCGCCGGCTCCAGACCCTGCCGACCGACGAGCTGTACGTCGCGGCGAAGGAGCTGCAGGCCCCGTACGAGCTGGTCAAGGAGGTGGCCGAGCGCGGCAAGCTGCCGGTCGTGCTGTTCACCGCCGGTGGCATCGCCACCCCGGCGGACGCGGCCATGATGATGCAGCTCGGCGCCGAGGGCGTCTTCGTCGGCTCGGGCATCTTCAAGTCCGGCAACCCGGCCCAGCGGGCCGCCGCGATCGTCAAGGCGACCACCTTCCACGACGACCCGGACGTGCTGGCCAAGGTGTCGCGCGGGCTGGGCGAGGCGATGGTCGGCATCAACGTCGACGAGATCCCGCAGCCGCACCGCCTCGCCGAGCGCGGCTGGTGAGCATGTAAGGAGGGGCCCCTTCTCAACGCATCCGGTAGAGCGGGGGCCCCCTCCAACACCTGTGAGAGGAGCGACCGGGTGACCGTACCGGTGATCGGCGTGCTCGCCCTTCAGGGCGACGTACGCGAGCACGTCGCGGCGCTGACCGGCGCGGGCGCCGACGTCCGGCCGGTGCGTCGCCCGGGTGAGCTGGACGCGGTCGACGGCCTGGTGGTGCCCGGCGGCGAGTCGACCACGATCAGCAAGCTGGTGGACATCTTCGAGATGCGCGAGCCGATCGACAAGCGGATCGCCGGCGGCCTGCCGGTCTACGGCTCCTGCGCCGGCATGATCATGCTGGCCACCGAGGTCCTGGACGGCCGCCCCGACCAGCGCGGCTTCGCCGGCATTCCGATGACCGTCCGGCGCAACGCGTTCGGCCGCCAGGTGGACTCGTTCGAGGCCCCGGTGTCGATCGCCGGGGTCGACGGCGACCCGTTCCACGCGGTGTTCATCCGCGCGCCGTGGGTCGAGCGGGTCGGCCCGGACGTCGAGGTGCTCGGCCGGGTGACCGACGGGCCGGCCGTCGGCCGGATCGTCGCGGTCCGCCGGGGCAACCTGCTGGCCACCTCGTTCCACCCCGAGCTGACCGGTGACCTGCGGCTGCACCGCTTCTTCGTGGACGTGGTCCGGGCCGCCGCCTGACCGGCCGCCGTCGACGTCCCGCTCCGGTCGCGGTGACGGGTGTGACGCGCGGTGACCTCCGCTCGGTAGGATTGCCGGGTTCGGCTCCGGCGTGGGCTGTCGACGCAGGCGTGGATCACTAACGGAGGTACTCAGATGTCCGGCCACTCAAAGTGGGCGACCACCAAGCACAAGAAGGCCGTGATCGACGCCAAGCGCGGCAAGATGTTCGCCAAGCTGATCAAGAACGTCGAGGTGGCGGCCCGCACCGGCGGCGGCGACCCGGCCGGTAACCCCACCCTCTTCGACGCCATCCAGAAGGCGAAGAAGAACTCGGTGCCGAATGACAACATCGATCGCGCCGTCAAGCGCGGCTCCGGCCTGGAGGCCGGCGGCGCCGACTGGCAGACGATCATGTACGAGGGCTACGGCCCGAGCGGTGTGGCGATGCTGATCGAGTGCCTGACCGACAACCGCAACCGCGCCGCCACCGAGGTGCGCACCGCGCTGACCCGCAACGGCGGCTCGCTCGCCGACGCCGGCTCGGTGTCCTACATGTTCTCCCGCAAGGGCGTGGTGATCGTGCCGAAGGCGGGCACCTCCGAGGACGACGTGATGATGGCGGTCCTCGACGCCGGCGCCGAGGAGGTCAACGACCTCGACGAGGCGTTCGAGGTGATCTCCGAGCCGGGCGACCTGATCGCGGTGCGCACCGCGTTGCAGGACGCCGGCATCGAGTACGAGTCGGCCGAGTCCTCCCTGGTGCCCAGCGTGAACGTGCCGCTGGACGAGGAGGGCGCCCGCAAGATCTTCAAGCTGATCGACGTTCTGGAGGACTGCGACGACGTGCAGAACGTCTACGCCAACTTCGACGTCTCCGACGAGGTCATGGCCGCGGTCGGCTGACCGCCTGCTTGATCGACTCCAGTTCGGCGTAGTGGCGGTATCCCACGCTCGGGATGCCGCCACTACGGCGTACTGGCGCGCGCCCTCGCCCGGGCCGACGGCCGGGCCGGCGACAGCCGCCGTAGGCCCGTCGGCCGGATGAAGATGGTCCGGCGGGCGACGGCGTCCCCGGCGGCGTTCAGCTCGTAGCCGTCGAGCCAGGCCCACCCGTCGTACGTGGTCCAGTCCAGCGTCCGGATGACGCGGAACATGATCGGCCGGACGAACTGGACCGAGGCGGCCCGGGTGACGTGGAGCAGGTCCCCGGGTCGCGGCGTCACCCGCGCTTCCTGTCCGGCCACGCCCGGAGCGTCTCCGCGGCGCGGGCGAGCCGTTCGCAACCTCCGTCGGGTCGGCACCGGGGACACGAGGCCCGGTGGTGGAGGTCGATCACGTAGCCGGCCAGGATGACCGCGAACGGCGGCTCGGGAAGCCGCTGCTCCGCGTACGCGCCGTACGCCCCGGCCCGGTGGCCGTACGCCGGGCACTCCACCACGTCGACGGGTTCGACCTGCCGCTGGAACCACTTCCACCGACGCATGTCCACCTCCGGAAAGGGCTGCTGATGCCGGGCGCCGACCTTCACGGTCGGTACCGTGTGTGAAACTCTGCGTCGCGGATGCCGGGCCGCAGAAGCGATCAGGCCCTTATGGAGTGCCAGCGGCGAGAAGCATCTCCCCTGGCGAGAGTGGTGAGGAAAAGGTGCGGCGGGTTGGAGGAGGTTTGGGGATCGTGACCATGACCGCGGCGGAGATCCTGCTGGACGAGTTGCGTCGCTCGCGAACCACCAGGGGCCTCAACCAGGAGGAGTTCGGTCGGTTGATCAGCTACTCCGGCACGCACGTCAGCGCGGTGGAGACGGGCAGCAGGCCGCCCACGACGGACTACACAGCGGCGATCGACAGGGCGTTGAGGACCGGTGGCATCTTCGGCCGGTTGCTCGATCGACTCTCGGTCCTGGACATGGCTCCGCCCTGGCTTCGCGAATGGATCAGCGTCGAGGAGCAGGCGACGGCTCTGCGTTGGCACGAACCCGCCTTCGTGCCCGGACTGCTGCAGACCGAGGCGTACGCGCGGGCCATCCTGCACGCGGGCGGGCAACTTACCGTCGAGCAGATAGACCAGCGGGTCCGCTCCCGCATCGAACGTCAGGCGATCCTGAACCAGGAGAACCCGCCTCGCCTTGTGGCGGTGCTCGACGTTGCCGTCCTGCGCCGGACTGCGAACGACGACCGCGCGATCATGCGGGAACAGTTGGAACACCTCACTGCGGCGGCTGAGCTACCGCACGTTCGAATACATGTCGTGCCCGAAGAGACCGGTCTCTATCCTGGGCTGCAGGGCGGCTTCATCCTGGCGACCATGCCTGATGACTCCACCCTCGGCCACGTCGACAACCAGGTCCGTTCGGAGACGGTCAGCGGTGCGGCCGAGATTGCTACGCTCGAACGCACCTGGGAGATCATCGTCCGGGACGCCTTGCCCCGGAAGCTTTCTCTGGCGCTGATCAAGGAAGCGGCACTGACATGGACATGACAACCGCCCGGTGGCGTACGTCGACGAAGTCGGGGACCAATGGCGGGAATTGCGTCGAGGTCGCCGACAACCTCCCGGGTGCCGTTGTAGTCCGGGACAGCAAGGACCAGCGCGGTCCCGTGCTGGTCTTCGCGCCGGGGGCCTGGCGCGCGTTCGTCTCTCACTCGAAGTCATCCGCGTGACCCGCTGACGGCAGGCCCGGCCGAAACCGGGCTGACCGGGGCGCTGACGTGCCCGTACTCTGCCGGAGTGCTCGTACCCGATCTCCCGTTGCGCACCGACCGCCTGGTGCTGCGTGCCTTCACCGCCGACGACCTCGCCGTGGTCCGTGACTACCGGGGCCGTCCGGAGGTCACCCGGTTCCTCTACCACCAGCCGTACGACGACGCCGCCGCGCGGGCGGCGATCGACCGGCTGGTCCGGCGCACCGCGCTGCGCGCGCCGGGCGACGTGCTCAACCTGGCCGTGACGCTGGCGGACACCGGCGTGTTCGTCGGCGATGTGCTGCTGACCTGGACCAGCGCGGAGCACCGGCAGGGCGAGATCGGCTACGTGGCCCATCCCGACCACACCGGTCACGGCTACGTGACCGAGGCGGCCCGGGAGCTGCTGCGGCTGGGCTTCGACGGGCTGGGCCTGCACCGGATCGTCGGTCGGCTGGACGCCCGCAACGCGGCGTCGGCCCGGGTGCTGGAGCGGTTGGGCATGCGTCGCGAGGCGCACCTGCGGGAGAACGAGTTCGTCAAGGGCGAATGGACCGACGAGGCCGTCTACGCGCTGCTGGCGCGGGAGTGGCGGGCGGCGGCCTGAGCGCCGCCACCCGCCGTACCCGTCGATCCCGGTCCGGCGCCCCCGTGTGCGCCGGGCCGGGACCGGGTCTCATCGGGCCGCGCGTCGGGCCTTGACCACGCTGTCGACCACGTCCCAGACCGCGATCAACACGGTCACCACCACCGTGACGCGGGCGACGTCGTCCGCGCCGCCGTCGCGGAGCCAGGCGAAGCGGTCGATCAGCTCCGGGTTGAGCAGCCGGTCGGTCAGCAGCAGCCAGACCACCGGCGCCGTGAACGCCAGGTTGAGCAGCGCGTTGGCCGCCACCAGCGGCCAGGTCCACCGCCCGGCGCGGTACTTCGCGACCTCCAGCCCGACGGTGGCGACGAGCACCACGATCAAGGCCGGGAGCCAGAAGCTCCACAGCGCCGGGTCGAGCACCGGCAGCCGGGAGCCGTCGCCGCTGATCCAGTGCTGGAAGTGCTGCCCGACGAGGGCTCCGACGGTGCCGAGCAGGAGGACGGCGGAGGCGACGCTGTCGCACCGGCTGATCTGCCGGTCGCCGGTCTCCTCGGGGAGCTGGTCGACGGTCCACTCGGGCAGGCCCAGCGGCGCCTGGGCGCGCTCCAGCACGGCGAAGCAGAGCGTGACCCAGAACGTGATCTGCACCGCGGCCTGCATCGCGGCCACGATCGCCGCCCCGATGGCCCCGCCGGGCTCGTCGCCGACGGTGGCTTTGAGCACGCCCGCGATCACGCCGGCGAGCGCCGGGACGTAGGTGAGCAGCATCCGCAGCGCCTGCCACCAGATCAGGTAGTAGCGCGGGCCGATGAGCTGGAGCGTGCGGTCGCTGTAGCGGGCGGCGAGCTGCTCGGGGCGGCCCATCTCGGTGAGCACCTCGCGCTCGGCGGAGGCGTGGTCCTGCCCGCCGGCGGTCCGGTCCTCGATCATGTCGGCGATGGAGGCGCGCAGCTCCTCGGCCAGCTCGGGGCGGCGGGGCGCCGGCACGGTCCGCAGGGTGGCCGCTACGTAACGGTCGGTCAGGGAACTCATCGTCCCGCTCCTTCGATCAGCTGGGTGATGGACGCTTGCACCGCGGACAGGTCGTCGAGCAGGCGGGTCAGGACCGCCTCGCCGTCGTCGCTGGTGCGGTAGAACTTGCGCGGCCGGCTCTCGTCGGTGTTCCACTCGCTGGTCAGCAGCCCCTGTTCCTCCAGGCGGCGCAGCAGCGGGTAGAGCGTGTTGGCGTCGACCGAGAAGCCGTGCACGGCCAACCGTTGCAGCAGGGCGTAGCCGTAGTCGGGGCGGCGGAGCGCGACCAGGCTGGCGACCACGATCGTGCCGCGTCGCAGCTCCTGGAGATGGGTTCGGAGAACCTCTTCGCTGACCATGCGTCACACGATAGTGTGCGCCACACACCATTGCAACCGCATACAGCATCGTGTGTCACGCACCAGGCTTCCGGAGAGACGCGGACCACCCCCGGCGCGGACGGTGGAGCCGCCGAGATCACCTCGGTAGGGTGGGTCGGTCGACTCCGACGCAGCTTGATCCACAACCCGGGGGGCGCCACGCATGGGCGATTCGTTCGCGCATCTGCACGTACACACCGAGTACTCGATGCTCGACGGTGCGGCCCGCCTCAAGGACCTCTTCGCCGAGGCGGCGCGGCTCGGCATGCCCGCGGTGGCGATCACCGACCACGGCAACATGCACGGCGCGAACGACTTCTACAAGCAGGCCATGGCCGCCGGGGTCAAGCCCATCCTCGGCGTCGAGGCGTACGTGGCGCCGGAGTCGCGCTTCCACAAGGCCCGGGTCAAGTGGGGACGCCCCGAGCAGAAGAGCGACGACGTCTCCGGCAACGGCGCCATCACCCACATGACCATGTGGGCGGCGAACCGCACCGGCCTGCACAACATGTTCCGGCTCAACTCCCGCGCGTCAATGGAGGGTCACTACGTCAAGTGGCCCCGGATGGACATGGAGCTGATCGCCGAGCACGCCGAGGGCATCATGGCCACCACCGGCTGCCCGTCCGGCGCGGTGCAGACCCGGCTGCGACTCGGCCAGTTCGACGAGGCGCTCAAGGTCGCCGCCGCCTACCAGGACATCTTCGGCAAGGACAACTACTTCCTGGAGATCATGGACCACGGCCTCGACATCGAGCGCCGGGTCCGCGACGGGCTCACCGAGATCGCCCGCAAGCTCGACATCCCGCCGGTGGTCACCAACGACTCGCACTACACCCACGAGGCGCAGGCCGAGGCGCACGACGTGCTGCTCTGCGTGCAGACCGGCAGCAACGTCGCCGACCCGAACCGGTTCCGCTTCGAGGGCGGCGGCTACTTCGTCAAGTCCGCCGACCAGATGCGCGCGGTCGACTCCTCCGAGCTGTGGCAGCAGGGCTGCCGCAACACGCTGCTGGTGGCGGAGAAGGTCGACCCGACCGGCATGTTCACGTTCCACAACCTGATGCCGCGGTTCCCCATCCCCGAGGGCGAGACCGAGGAGTCCTGGTTCCGCAAGGAGACGTTCGCCGGGCTCAAGCGCCGCTTCCCGAACGGCATCCCGGAGGGCCACGTCGTCCAGGCGGAGTACGAGCTGGGCGTCATCATCCAGATGGGCTTCCCGTCCTACTTCCTCGTGGTCGCCGACTTCATCCAGTGGGCGAAGAGCCAGGGCATCGCGGTCGGGCCGGGCCGTGGCTCGGCGGCCGGCTCGCTGGTCGCGTACGCGCTGGGCATCACCGACCTGGACCCGATCCCGCACGGCCTGATCTTCGAGCGGTTCCTCAACCCCGAGCGCGTCTCGATGCCGGATGTCGACATCGACTTCGACGAGCGCCGGCGCGGCGAGGTCATCAAGTACGTGACCGACAAGTGGGGCGAGGACAAGGTCGCGCAGATCGCCACGTTCGGCACGATCAAGGCGAAGGCGGCGATCAAGGACTCGGCCCGGGTGCTCGGCTTCCCGTACGCGGTCGGCGACCGGATCACCAAGGCCATGCCGCCGGCGGTGATGGGCAAGGACATCCCGCTCTCCGGCATCTTCGACCCGAAGCACCCGCGCTACGCCGAGGCCGGCGAGATCCGCGGGCTCTACGAGACCGACCCCGACGTCAAGAAGGTCATCGAGACCGCGAAGGGCATCGAGGGACTGATCCGGCAGACCGGCGTGCACGCGGCCGGCGTCATCATGTCCGCCGAGCCGATCATCGAGCACATCCCGCTGATGCGGCGCGACGCCGACGGCGTCATCATCACGCAGTTCGACTACCCGACGTGCGAGTCGCTCGGGCTGCTGAAGATGGACTTCCTCGGCCTGCGCAACCTGACCATCATCGACGACGCGGTGAAGAACATCCGGCTCAACCACGGCCGGGAGCTGGACCTGCTCGGCCTGCCGCTGGACGACAAGCCCGCGTACGAGCTGCTCGCCCGGGGCGACACGCTGGGCGTGTTCCAGCTCGACGGCGGGCCGATGCGCTCGCTGCTGCGGATGATGAAGCCGGACAACTTCGAGGACATCTCCGCCGTCCTGGCGCTCTACCGGCCGGGCCCGATGGGCGTCGACTCGCACACCAACTACGCGCTGCGCAAGAACGGCCTCCAGGAGATCACCCCGATCCACCCGGCGCTGGAGGAGCCGCTGCGCGAGATCCTCGCCCCCACCTACGGCCTGATCGTCTACCAGGAGCAGGTGCAGCGCGCCGCGCAGATCCTGGCCGGCTACACGCTCGGCCAGGCCGACCTGCTGCGCCGGGCGATGGGCAAGAAGAAGAAGGAGATCCTGGACAAGGAGTTCGTCCCGTTCCGGGACGGCTGCCGCGAGCGCGGCTACCCCGACGACGCCATCCAGGCGGTCTGGGACGTCCTGGTGCCGTTCGCCGGCTACGCCTTCAACAAGGCCCACTCCGCCGCGTACGGCCTGGTCTCCTACTGGACCGCCTACCTGAAGGCGCACTACCCGGCGGAGTACATGGCGGCGCTGCTCACCTCCGTCGGTGACGACAAGGACAAGATGGCGCTCTACCTGTCCGAGTGCCGCCGGATGCGGATCCAGGTCCTTCCGCCGGACGTCAACACCTCCGCCGGGCCGTTCACCCCGGTCGGCAAGGAGATCCGCTTCGGCCTCGGCGCGGTGCGCAACGTCGGCGCGAACGTGGTCGCGTCGATCATGCGCTGCCGCGACGAGAAGGGCGAGTACGCCGACTTCTACGACTTCCTGTCCAAGGTGGACGCGGTGGCCTGCAACAAGAAGACCATCGAATCGCTGATCAAGGCCGGCGCGTTCGACTCGCTCCAGCACTCCCGAAAGGGCCTGCTGGCCGTGCACGCCGACGCCATCGACGCGTACGCCGACGTCAAGCGCAAGGAGGCGGTCGGCCAGTACGACCTGTTCGGCGCCGGCTTCGGCGACGCGGACAGCGGTGCGGGCAGCACCACGGTCATGCCGGTCATCGGCGAGGGGGAGTGGGACAAGCGCGACAAGCTGGCGTTCGAGCGCGAGATGCTCGGCCTGTACGTCTCGGACCACCCGCTGTTCGGCCTGGAGCACGTGCTCGGCGCGGCGGCCGACACCACCATCGCCGCGCTGTCGGAGGAGGGCACCGTGTCGGACGGCGCGGTGGTCACGTTGGCCGGCATCCTCTCCGGGGTGCAGCGCCGGGTCACCAAGCAGGGCCGGGCCTGGGCCTCGGCCACCCTGGAGGACCTGGCCGGCGGCGTGGAGACGCTGTTCTTCCCCAACACCTACGAGGTGATCGGGCAGTACATCGCCGAGGACGCCATCGTGGTGGTCAAGGGTCGGGTGGACCGCCGCGACGACACCCCGCGCATCATGGCGATGGACATGTCCATGCCGGACGTCACCAGCAACCCGGCCAACAAGCCGGTCACGCTGACCATCCCGGTGCACCGCTGCACCCCGCCGCTCGTCGAGCGGCTCAAGGAGACCCTGGTGCTGCACCCCGGCGACACCGAGGTGCACGTCAAGCTGCTCAACGGCGGCAAGGTCACCACGCTGCGCCTCGGCCCGTTCCGGGTCGCCGCCACCACCGCGCTGATGGGCGACCTGAAGAGCGTCCTGGGCCCGGCCAACGTGAGCTGACCGTGCGGCCCGGGCGGTGATCGGGCAGCATCGCGGGCATGCCGCCCACCGCCCTGCCGCACGTGCGTGACCTGTCGCCCGACGCGCTGGCCTGCCTTCGCGAGTGTCGGTCCGCGCCGGCCGACCGCTGGCCGGAGCTGTGGCGGTCCGGCTACCTGGCCCGGCACCCGGACGTGTTCCGGGCGCTGGACCGCGACGGCGACTGGTCCGACCCGGCGGCCGTGACCGCCGCCGTGGCCGGGCTCCGCGACCGGGTCACCGACCTGGCCGCACGCGCCGAGGCGGTACGCGACCTGCTGCCCGCCGGTGTCGCGGACGCGGTCGGCGCGCTGGGCTGGTCCGGCGAGGGCGGACCGGTCGAGTGCGTGGTGCTCGTCGGGTTGCGCCGGGCCAACGGCTGGGCCGACGACCTGGGCGGCCGGTACGCGCTCTTCCTCGCCGTGGAGTCGCTCGGTCCGGAGGAGGACGTCCACCTGCTGGTGCGGCACGAGGTCGCGCATGTCGTGCACGACCGCCGGGCCGCGATCCGCGACTGGCCGTCGCACGGCGTGGCGAACCAGATCTTCGCCGAGGGACTGGCCACCCAGGTCACCGCGGAACTCGACCCCGGCCGCCCGATCGAGGAGTACCTCTGGTTCGGCCGGCCCGGCCACCGGCCCTGGCTCGACGAGTGCCGCCGCCGCTGGCCGGAGATCCTCGGCCGGATCCGCGCCGACCTCGACGCCACCGACCCGGACCACCACGCCGCGTACTTCCTGACGCGGGCCTCGCCGCTGCGCGGTGACTTACCCACGCGGTCCGGATACCTGGTCGGGTGCGCCGCGGTGCGGCGGCTGCGGGAGCGACACGGCCTGCCCGAACTCGCCGGCTGGCCGCTGCCCCGGGTGCGGGCCGAGATGGCGACCGCGCTCGCGGACCTGCCCGCACCCCGCTGAGCGGCCACCCCGCCCCGGGCCCGGGACTGCAAGATCTGTGTGCGGGTGGGGGTGGGCCACGGGGGTGGGATTGGCGGTGTCGGGGTGGGGTGGGGGTGGCTAGCGTCGCGGATATGGAGCTGGAGCAGGCGCAGAAGTTGTGGCAGCCGGAGCCGGGCTGGTTGAACACCGCCACCTACGGGCTGCCGCCCGACCCGGTGTTCGACGCCGTGCAGCAGATGCTCGTCGACTGGCGGGCCGGCGGGGTGTCGTTCGAGGTGTGGAACGAGTCGGTCGACCGGTCCCGGGCCGCGTTCGCCCGGCTGGTCGGCGTGGATCCCGCCGACGTGAGCATCGGCGCCGCCGTCTCCCAACTGGCCGCGCCGATCGCGGCGGCGCTGCCGCCGCGCGCCACGGTGGTGGTGCCCGAGGGGGAGTTCACCTCGATCCTGTTCCCCTGGCTGGTGCAGGAGGAGCGCGGGGTGCGGGTCCGGACCGTACCGCTCGCCGGTCTGGTCGACGCGATCGACGCCGACACCGATCTGGTGGCGTTCAGCGTGGTGCAGTCCGCCGACGGCGCGGTCGCGCCGTACGACGAGATCGTCGCGGCGGCCCGGGCGCACGGCGCGTTCGTGGTGGTCGACGCCACCCAGGCGTGCGGCTGGCTGCCGTTCGAGGCCGCCCGGGCGGACGCGGTGCTGGTCGGGGTGTACAAGTGGCTGATGGCACCGCGCGGCGTCGCCTTCGCCTACCTGGCGCCGGCGCTGCGCGAGCGGCTGCGCCCGGACGCCGCGGGCTGGTACGCCGGCCAGGATCCGCACGCCTCCTACTACGGCACGCCACTGCGGCTCGCCGACGACGCCCGGCGGTTCGACCTCTCACCGTCCTGGCTGTGCCACGTCGGCGCGGCGCCGGTGCTGGAACTGCTCGCCGACCTGGACCTGACGGCGGTGCGGGACTACGACGTGGCGCTGGCCAACCGCTTCCTGACCGGGCTGGGCCGCCCGCCCGGCGACAGCGCGATCGTCACCGTCGAGATCCCGGGCGCGCAGGAGAAGTTGGATCGGGCCGGGGTGCGGGCCGCGGTCCGGGCCGGCCGGGTGCGCGCCTCGTTCCATCTCTACACCACCGAGGCGGACGTCGACCTGGCCCTGGACGCGCTGACCGGGTGATCAGGCCAGGTGCCCGCCGATCTTCGTGTACCCGCGCAGCAGGTCCCGCGAGATGATCAGCCGCTGCATCTCGTCGGTGCCCTCGAAGATCCGGTACAGCCGCACCTGCCGGTACCAGCGCTCGATCGGCAGCTCCCGGGTGTAGCCCATGCCGCCGTGGATCTGGAGCACCCGGTCCACCACCCGGTTGACCATGCCGGCGCCGTAGAGCTTGCCCATCGACGAGGCGTGCCGGGGATCCATCCCGGCGTCGACCGTCCAGGCCGAGCGCAGGATCAGCCAGCGGGCCGCCTCCAACTCGGTTTCCGAGTCGGCGATCATCCACTGGATGGCCTGGTTGGTGGCGATCGGCGCGCCGAACGTCTCCCGCGTGTTGGCGTGGTCGATCGCCATCTGCAGGGCCCGCTCGGCGATGCCGATCGCGTGCGAGGGAATGGTGTAGCGGCCCTTGCCGATCCACTCCATGCCCAGCGTGAAGCCCTGACCGAGTTCGCCGAGGATGTTGCGGTGCGGCACCCGTACGCCGTCGAAGACGAGCGAGGCGGGGCCGCCCTCACCCATGGTCTGGATGAACTCCGACCGCCAGCCCATCGACCGGTCGACCAGGAACGCGGTGGCGCCGCCGCGCCGGGCGCCCCGCTCCGGGTCGGTCACCGCCACCACGATGGCGAAGTCGGCGTCGTTGCCGTTGGTGATGAACGTCTTCTCGCCGTCGAGGATCCAGTCGTCGCCGTCGCGGCGGGCGCGCAGCTTGATGTTCGCCGCGTCCGAGCCGGCCCCCGGCTCGGTGATGGCGAAGCAGGAGATCCGCTCCCCCTCGATCGTGGGGAGCAGGAACTCCCGCTTCTGTTCCTCGGTGGCGTGGAACAGGATGTTGTCCGCCTCGCCGCCGAACCGGAACGGCACGAAGCTGCGGCCCAGCTCGGTCCAGATCAGCGACTGCACGACCGCCGGCAGCGCCATCCCGCCGTACTCCTCGGGGGTGGCCAGCCCCCAGAAGCCGAACTTCCTCGCCTTGAGTTGGAGTTCGCGCAGCTCGGAGCGGTCCAGGCCGGGCTGGTGCGCGCGTTCGCGGCGTAGCAGCTCCGGCTCCAGCGGCATCACCTCGCGGGTGACGAACGCGCGCACGGTGTCGCGTACCGCGCGTTCCTCGTCGGACAGTGCGAAGTCCACGGTGCCC
The DNA here is from genome assembly GCF_043197045.1 of Micromonospora sp. NPDC049282. Classification (NCBI taxonomy): domain Bacteria; kingdom Bacillati; phylum Actinomycetota; class Actinomycetes; order Micromonosporales; family Micromonosporaceae; genus Micromonospora; species Micromonospora sp. NPDC049282. The sequence goes on along the minus strand of NZ_JBICSL010000009.1, from coordinate 134,951 downwards.
CCTCGGGTCGTCGTCGCCTCTAAACTAGCGCTGGAAGTTTTCCGCCGTCCAGACCCGAGGCGGAAGGGAGGATGATGACGAGGTGCCACGACCCCGGCAGGCCCTGCTCACCCGGCAGCGGATCGTCGAGACCGCGCTCGCGCTTATCGACGCGGACGGACTGGACGCGCTCTCCACCCGGCGGCTCGCCGCCGCGCTCGGCGTACGCGGTCCCTCGCTCTACAACCACTTCGCGACCAAGGAGGAGATCCTGGACGCGGTGGCCGACAGCGTCACCGCGACGGTCGACGTGGGCGCGTTCGACCGGTACGACTGGGACCAGGCGCTGCGCCGCTGGGCCCGCTCCTACCGGGCCGCGCTCGCCGCCCACCCGCATGTCGTCCCGTACCTGGCCCGGGGGCCGGGCCGGCGGCCGGCCGCGCTCGCGATGGCCGACGCGGTCTACGGCGCCCTGGTCCGGGCCGGTTGGCCGCCCGCGCGAGCTACCCACATCGGCGCGGCGATGCGCTACTTCGTGGCCGGCTCGGCGCTCGGCTCGTTCGCCCGCGGTTTCGTCGAGGACCCGTCGCTCTATGCCGCACACCCGCACCTCCACCAGGCCCACCGGCTCCCCGGCCACCAGCGCAGCGTCGACGAGGGCGCGTTCGCGCTCGGTCTGGACGCGTTGCTGCACGGCCTCGCCGCCGAGTACGCGGCGACGGTCACCCCGTTGGAACGGACCGCCGGTCGGGAGTAGCGTCGAAACTCCCACCGCTAGTTTCCGCCCCCGAAGGACGCCATGGATCTCGCTGACGCGCCCCCCGCCCTGCTGACGCGCCGCCACCTGCACGTCGCCGGCGACTGGGTCGACCCGTCCTCGGGTGACACGATTCCGGTGGAGAACCCGGCCACCGGCGAGACGATCGGCGAGGTGCCTGCCGGCGCCCCGGCCGACGTGGACCGCGCGGTGGCCGCCGCCCGGGCCGCGTTCCCCGGCTGGGCCGCCACCGACCCCGCCGACCGGGCCGCGCACCTGGACCGGCTGCACACCGCGCTCGCCGCCCGCACCGACGACATCGCCCGCACCGTGGCGTCGGAGTTGGGCGCCCCGCTCAAGCTGGCCACCCGGGTGCAGGCCGGCCTGCCGCTGATCGTGCTGCGGAGCATGGTCGAGCTGGCCGCCCGGCCGGCCGCGGAGCAGGTCGTCGGCAACTCGCTTGTGGTCCGCGAACCGGTCGGCGTGGTCGGCGCGATCACCCCGTGGAACTATCCGCTGCACCAGGTGGTCGCCAAGCTCGCCCCGGCGCTCGCCGCCGGCTGCACGGTGGTGCTCAAGCCCAGCGAGCTGACGCCGCTCACCGCCTACCTGCTCTTCGACGCGGTGACCGAGGCCGGGCTGCCGCCCGGGGTGGTCAACCTGGTGCCCGGCGCCGGCCCGGTGGTCGGCGAGGCGCTCGCCGCGCACCCCGACGTCGACCTGGTCTCGTTCACCGGTTCCACCGCCACCGGCCGGCGGATCGCGCACCTGGCCGCCGACCGGATCGCCCGGGTCGCGCTGGAGCTGGGCGGCAAGTCGGCCAACGTGATCCTGGCCGACGCCGACCTGCGCACCGCGGTCAAGGTCGGCGTCGGCAACGCGCTCGTCAACTCCGGCCAGACCTGCACCGCCTGGACCCGGATGCTTGTGCACCGCGACCGCTACGACGAGGCGCTCGACCTGGCCGCGTCGGCGGTGGCCGGCTACCGGCTCGGCGACCCGTTCGACCCGGCCACCCGGCTCGGCCCGCTGGTCTCGGCCGCCCAGGCGCAGCGGGTACGCGGGCACGTGGACCGGGCGCTCGCCGACGGCGCCCGGCTCGTCGCCGGCGGCCCGGACGCGCCGCTGCCGCCGCGTGGCCACTTCGTCGCGCCCACCGTCCTCGCCGACGTGCACCCGGACAGCGCACTGGCGCAGGAGGAGGTCTTCGGGCCGGTGCTCGCGGTGATCCCGTTCGCCGACACCGACGAGGCGGTCGCGATCGCCAACAACTCCCGGTACGGGCTGGCCGGCGCGGTCTGGTCGGCCGACGAGGACGCGGCGCTGGCCGTGGCCCGGCGGCTGCGTACCGGGCAGGTGGACGTCAACGGTGGCGCGTTCAACCCGCTCGCCCCGTTCGGCGGCTACCGGCAGTCCGGGCTCGGCCGCGAGCTGGGCACGTACGGCGTGGAGGAGTTCACCGAGGTGAAGGCGATCCAGCGGTGAGGGCGCTCGTGGTCCGCGGCCCGGGCGCCACCCCGGTGGTCGAGGAGGTGCGCCTGCCCGCGCCCGGCCCCGGTGAGCTGCGGGTCCGGATCCGTGCCGCCGGCATCTGCCACTCGGACCTGGCCATGGTGGACGGCACGCTGGCGCCCGCGTACCCGCTGGTGCTGGGGCACGAGGCGACAGGCGTGGTGGCCGAGGCCGGGCCGGGCGCCCGGCTGGCCGTGGGCACGCCGGTGGTGCTCAACTGGGCGCCCGCCTGCCGCGACTGCTGGCACTGCCGGCACGGCGAGCCCTGGCTCTGCACCGCGAACACGGCCGCGTCGGTGGCCCGGGGGGAGACCGCCACCGGGGAGCCGTTGCAGGTCACGCTCGGGCTCGGGGCGCTCGCCGAGGAGGTGGTGGTGCCGGAGCGGGCGGCCGTGCCGGTGCCGCCCGGGCTGCCGCCGGCGCAGGCGGCGCTGCTGGGCTGCGCGGTGCTCACCGGCACCGGCGCGGTCCGCAACACCGCCCGGGTCACCGCCGGCGAGTCGGTCGCGGTGATCGGGCTGGGCGGCGTGGGGCTGGCGGTGCTCACCGCGGCCCGGTCGGCCGGCGCGGCGCCGATCCTCGCCGTGGACGTGGTGGAGGCCAAGCGGGAGCTGGCGTCGGCCGCCGGCGCGACCGACTTCCTGCGCTCCGACGAGACGCTCGGCAAGGAGGTCCGGGCCCGCACCGGCGGGCGCGGGGTCGACCACGCCTTCGAGTGCGTGGGCCGGGCCGCCACCATCCGCGCCGCCTGGCGGGCGACGCGGCGTGGGGGAGCGGTCACCGTGGTCGGCATGGGCGGCAAGGACGACCTGCTCAGCCTCTCCGCGCTGGACATCTTCCACTCGGCGCGCACGCTGCGGTCCTCGGTCTACGGCTCGACCGACCCCGATCGGGAGGTGCCGGAGCTGGCCGCCGCGCTGGCCGCCGGTGACCTCGACCTGGCGCCGCTGGTCAGCGGCACGATCCCGCTGGCGGAGGCGCCCGCGGCGCTGGCGCGGCTGGCCCGGGGCGAGGGCGCCCGCTGGGTGGTCACGTTCCCGGACTGACCGGCCCCTCGACCAGGGCGGCGACGCCGTCGAGCAGCCGCCGCAGGCCGAAGTCGAAGACCGTCTCCAGGTCCAGGTCGACGCCGCCGGCGGTCAGCGCGTCCATGGTGGCCAGGCCGCCGCCGGCCATCAGCCGCTGGAACGTGTCCTGCTGCCGGTCCACCCACTCCTCGTCGGTGAGCCCGGTGTCCTGCACCGCCTGCGCGCCGGCCTCCAGGTTGACGGCCACCCCCTTGACGTACGTCATCAGGGTGATCGCCACGTGCCAGCGGGTGTTGCGGTCCAGGCCCAGGCCGGCGGTGGCCCGCAGCGCGCGGTCGGTGTGCGCCATGCCGTGCGGCAGCGGCTGCGGCCGGGCGATGGTGATGACGTGCGGCAGCCAGCGGTGCCGCCGGTAGACGGCCCACTGCGCCCGGGCGAGCACCTCCAGCCGGGCCCGCCAGCCGGCCGGCTCGACCGCCGGCAGCGGCGCGCCGGCCAGCGCCGCGTCGGCCATCGCCAGGATCAGCTCGTCGCGGCCGCGCACGTGCCGGTGCAGCGCCAGGGTGGCCACGCCCAGCTCGGCGGCGACCGACCGCAGGGAGACCGCGGCCAACCCGCCGGCGTCGGCCAGCGCGACGGCGCTCCGCAGCACCCGGTCCCGGCTCAGCTCCGGCCGTGCCCGGGCGGGTCGCGGCGGGACGGCGGTCTCCGCCACCACCGTGCCGGCGCCGGGCCGGGTGAGCACCAGGCCGTCGTCGCGGAGCCGGGCCAGGACCCGGGTCGCGGTGGCGATGGCGATGCCGTGCTCGCGGGTGAGCTGGCGGGCCGAGGGCACCCGGTCGCCCGGGCGCAGCTCGCCCCGCTCGATCCGGTGGCGGATCTCGGCGGCGATCCGCCGGTACGGCGGCAGTCGCCCCTGACCGTGCTGCGACATCCCCGGCACCTCCGGGCCGAAGCGTACTAGTGCGGTGGGCGTCGGAGGGACCGCGCGCGGGCGGCGTACTAGGTCGTCGGGGCCGGCGCCGGCCGGACCGACCTAGCGTCCGGCGTGACCGAGGTGTGCGACCAGGGGAGACGTCATGAAGAACCGCACCGTACTCATCTCCGGCGCCGGCGTGGCCGGCCCGGCCCTCGCCTTCTGGCTGTCCCGGCGCGGCTTCGCGGTGACCGTGGTGGAACGCGCGCCCGGGCTGCGTCCCGGCGGGCAGGCGGTGGACGTGCGCGGGGCCGCCCGCGAGGTGCTGGACCGGATGGGGTTGACCGAGCGGGTCCGGGCCGCGGGCGTCCGGGAACAGGGCATGGAGTACGTGGACGCCCGGGGGCGCGCCCGGGCCCGGCTGCCGGTGGCGGCGTTCGGCGGCGAGGGGATCGTCGCCGACCTGGAGATCGAGCGTGGCGCCCTGGCCCGGGTGCTGTACGAGGCGACCCGGGACGACGTCGAGTACGTCTTCGACGACTCGATCGAGACGCTGGCGCAGGAAGACGCCGGGGTGCGGCTCACCTTCGCCCGGTCCGCCCCGCGCACCGTCGACCTGGTGGTCGGCGCGGACGGCTCGCACTCCTCGACCCGGGCGCTGGCGTTCGGCCCGGAACCGGCGTACGTGCGGCCGCTCGGGGCGTACCTGGCGTACTTCTCCACCCCCCACCGGGACGCGGGCGCGTGGTTCCGGATGCACAACGCGCCCGGCGGCCGGGTGGTCGGCACCCGGCCGACCAGCGACGGGCGGACCGCGGCGTTCTTCAGCTTCCGCTCCGATTCGCTGGACGTGGACCGGCGGGACCGGGCCGCCCAGCAGCGGCTGCTGACCGAGCGGTTCGCCGACGTGGGCTGGCGCGCGGCCGAGCTGCTGGCCGCCGCGCCCGCCGCGACCGACTTCTACTTCGACCGGTACGCCCAGGTGCGGATGGAGTCGTGGAGCACCGGACGGGTGGCGCTGCTCGGCGACGCGGCCTGGTGCCCGTCGCCGCTGACCGGGCAGGGCACCAGCCTGGCCCTGGTGGGCGCGTACCTGCTGGCCGGGGAGCTGGCCGCCACGGGCGGCGACCACCGGGCGGGTTACCGCCGCTACGAGGAGGGGTTGCGGGCGCACGTGGTGAAGGGCCAGAAGCTGCCCGGCGGCGGGATCTCCGGCTTCCTGCCGGCCGGCCGGGTCGCGATCCGGCTGCGCGACGCCTCGATGCGGGCGATCGCGTCCCGGCCGGTACGCGGGCTCGCCACCCGGCTGTTCTTCAGCCACGCCGACGGGATCGACCTGCCGGAGTACGCCGCCGACCGGTGACGGTGCCGGACCACATGTCGACGGCCGCCGATCAGTTCGGATCCGCCGGTGCGGGGCCGACCCCGGTGGAGGTCGGCCCCGTGTCGTACCGGGGGAATGTGTGGCGGATCGCCATGGCTCGACCACTTCGGTGCCCCGTAGGTTTCCTGCACGCGGCGGCCCTGTGACCCCGGTCACCGACCTGGCCGTCGCGTGCGGACCTGCGGAGGGTGAGGCGATGGCCGGGCAAGCGATCCTGTCGGCCCGTGGGCTGACCCGGGACTTCCGGGGCTTCCGGGCCGTCGACGGGGTCGACCTGGACGTGGCGCCGGAGACCGTGCACGCCCTGGTGGGCCCGAACGGCGCCGGCAAGACCACACTGTTCAACCTGCTCACCGGCTTCCTGCCGCCCAGCGGCGGGCGGATCGAGCTGGCCGGCCGGGACGTCACCGGGCTGCCCCCGGAGCGGGTGGCCCGCCTCGGCGTGGCCCGGTCGTTCCAGATCACCAGCCTCTTCCCGCAGCTCGGCGCGCGCGAGCACGTGGAGCTGGCCCTCCAGTCGTCGAGCGGGTTGGGCTGGCGGTTCTGGCGGTCGGCGAAGCTGATGCGCCGCTACCGGGAGCGGGCCGACGAGCTGCTGGCCATGGTCGGCCTCGCCGACCTCGCGGAAGCCCCGGCGGAGGCGCTCGCGTACGGGCGCAAGCGGGCCCTGGAGTTGGCCATCGCGCTGGCCCTCGACCCCAAGGTGCTGCTGCTCGACGAGCCGACCGCCGGGATGGGGCTGGAGGACGTCGACCGCACCGTCGACCTGATCTCGACCGTCCGCACCGGCCGGACCGTGGTCATGGTCGAGCACAACATGAGCGTGGTGGGCCGGCTCGCCGACACGGTCACCGTCCTGCAGGCCGGCAAGGTGCTGGTCGAGGGGCCGTACGAGCAGGTCCGCGCCGACGAGCGGGTCATCACCGCCTATCTGGGAGCCGCGGATGCTGCGCATTGACAACCTCTCCGCCGCCTACGGCGAGGCCCAGGTGCTGCGGGAGGTGAGCCTGGAGGTGGCCGCCGGGGAGGTGGTCACCCTGGTCGGGCGCAACGGCGCCGGCAAGTCCACGCTGCTGCGGTGCGTGATGGGGCTGCATCCCGACCAGCGCGGCGCGGTGCACCTCGACGGCCGGGACATCAGCCGGCTGCCGGCGTACCGGCGGGCGCGGGCCGGGCTCGGCTGGGTGCCCGACGACCGGGGCGCGTACGCCACGCTCACGGTCACCGAGAATCTGACGCTGCCGCCGCGGGTCGGCCCCGACCCGTGGCCGCTGGAGCGGGTGTACGAGGCGTTCCCCGCCCTGTACGAGCGGCGCGACTCGGCCGCGACCATGCTCTCCGGCGGCGAGCAGCAGATGCTCGCGCTGGCCCGGGTGCTGCGCATGGGCGCCCGGCTGCTGCTCTGCGACGAGCCCACCGAAGGGCTGTCGCCGCTGCTCGTGCAGCAGGTCGGCGACCTGCTGCGGGAGGCCAAGAAGCACGGCGTGACCGTGCTCCTGGTGGAGCAGAACCTGCACTTCGCCACCGGCGTCGCCGACCGGCACTACCTGCTGGCCGAGGGACGGATCGCGGAGGCGATGGAGAACGCCGAGGTGCGCTCGCGGGAACGCGAACTGCTGGCGTACCTCGGCATCTGAATCTGGACGGCTGACCCGCGCGGACCGCGCGGTACGAAGGGGATGAACATGCGTAGGAGCGTGGGTGTGGCCGCCGCCTCGGCGGCGGCGCTGGTGGTGGCCGGTTGCGGCGGCGGTGGCCCGCAGTCCGGCGGCGACTCGAAGCTGACCGGCGACAAGATCGTGCTGGGCGTGCTCAACGACCAGTCGGGCGCCTACTCGGAGCTGTCCGGGCGCAACTCGGTGAAGGCCGTGGAGATGGCCATCGCCGACTTCAAGGCCAAGCACGGCGGCGACGCGGTCACCAAGGACATCAGCGTGGAGACCGCGGACCACCAGAACAAGCCGGACGTGGCCAACAGCAAGGCCCAGGAGATGTACGACCGCAAGGGCGTCGACGCCATCCTGGACGTGCCGACCTCGTCGGCCGCGCTGAAGGTCGCCGACGTGGCCAAGGAGAAGAAGAAGCTCTACTTCAACATCGGCGCGGCGACCACCGACCTGACCGGCAAGAGCTGCAACAAGTACACGTTCCACTACGCGTACGACACCTACATGCTGGCCCACGGCACCGGCACGGTGACCACCGAGCAGGTCGGCAAGAACTGGTACATCCTCTACCCGAACTACGCGTTCGGGCAGGACATGGAGAAGAGCTTCTCCGCCGCCGTCACCGCGGCCGGCGGGAAGGTGGTCGGCAAGGACGGGGCGCCGTTCCCGAACACCAGTGGCGACTACTCGTCGTTCCTGCTGAAGGCGCCGACGCTGAACCCGAAGCCGCAGGTGCTGGGCACCATGCAGGCCGGCGCCGAGCTGGTCAACGTGGTCAAGCAGTACAACGAGTTCAAGCTGCGGGAGAAGGGCGTCGGGCTGGCGGTCGGCCTGATGTTCATCACCGACATCCACTCGCTCACCCCCGACGCGCTGGCCGGCACCACCTACACCGACGCCTGGTACTGGAACTTCGACCAGCAGAACCGGGAGTGGGCGGACCGGTTCCAGTCCGAGACGGGCACCCGGCCGTCGTTCGCGCACGCGGCGAACTACTCCGCCGCCATGCAGTACCTGGAGGCGGTGCAGGCCGCCGGCACCGACGACGCGGACGCCGTGGTCAAGCAGCTGGAGGGCAAGGACGTCAACGACCTCTTCCTGCGCAACGGCAAGATCCGCGCGGAGGACCACCGGGTCCTGCACGACGCCTACCTGGCCCAGGTGAAGCCGCAGGCCGAGGTGAAGGAGCCGTGGGACTACGTGAAGATCCTCAAGACCATCCCGGCGGCGGAGGCGTTCCGGGCCCCGTCCCCGGACTGCAAGCTCTGACATGTCCGGGTTCCTGCAGAACACGTTCAACGGGCTGGTGGGCGGGGCGTTCTACGCCCTGCTCGCCCTCGGGCTCGCGGTCATCTTCGGCATGCTCCGGGTGGTGAACTTCGCCCACGGCGCGTTCTACATGCTCGGCGCGTTCGGCGCGTACGTGCTGCTCGCCGAGGCGGGCGTGCCGTTCTGGGCCGCACTGGTGATCATGCCGCTGGCGCTGGGCCTGCTCGGCATGGCGCTGGAGCGGGCGGTGATCCACCGGCTCACCCGGCTCGACCCGCTCTACAACTTCCTGCTCACCTTCGGCCTGACGCTGATCCTGCAGGACCTGGTCAAGTCCCGGTACGGCGTGCAGTCCAGCCCGTACGCCACGCCCGCCGAGCTGAGCGGCACGGTCGACTTCGGGCTCTTCGACTTCCCGACCTACCGGGTCTTCATCCTCAGCTTCACCGTGCTGCTCTGCGTGGTGGTCTGGTGGGTGCTCGGGCGGACCCGGATCGGCATGGTGGTCCGGGCCGCCACCGAGCGGCCGGAGCTGACCCGGGCGTTCGGCATCGACGTGGGGAAGTGGGTCACCCCGGTGTTCGGCTTCGGCATCGCCCTCGCCGGGCTGGCCGGGGTGCTCGCCGCCCCGATGCGGGCGGTCAACCCGCTGATGGGCGCCGACCTGATCATCGTGGTCTTTGCGGTGGTGGTGATCGGTGGGCTCGGCTCGATCTTCGGCTCGGTCGCCGCCGGCTTCGGCATCGGCCTGATCCAGGCGTGGGGCGAGGCGTACCTGTCGGACTACCCGCTCGTGTCGCAGACCGTCGTGTTCGTGGTGATGGCCGCCGTGCTGCTCTGGCGCCCGGCCGGCCTGTTCGGCCGTGAGGAGGCACCCGCATGACGAGTGCGGTGGACACGCCCGTCGAGAAGCCGGCCCCGCGGTCCGGCCTGCTCGCCGTGGCCCGGGCGCCCGGCCGGGTCCGGTACGCGCTGCTGGCCGTCGGCCTGCTGGTCGCGCTCTGGCTGCCCAACGGGCTCTACCCGGCGGTCGCGGTGGACATCCTGTGCTGGGCCCTCTTCGCCGTCTCGGTGGACCTGCTGCTCGGCTTCACCGGGCTGATGTCGTTCGGGCACGCCGCGTTCTGGGGCACCTCGGCGTACCTGACCGGGCTGGTCGCGATCCACGCCGGCCTGCCGTTCCCGGCCGCGGTGCTGGCCGGGGCGTTGGGCGCGGCGCTGCTCGCGCTGCCGATCGGCTACCTGGCGGTGAAGCGCACCGGGATCTACTTCGCGATGGTCACCCTGGCGTTCGCGCAGATGGTCTACTACGTGGCCAACGAGTGGCGTTCGGTCACCCAGGGCGAGAACGGCCTGCAGGGCGTGCCGCGGTCGTTCTTCGGCGCCGACCTCACCGACGACTACTACTTCTACTACGCGATCCTGCCGATCGTGCTGCTCGGCCTCTTCGCGGCCTGGCGGATCGTGCACTCGCCGTTCGGCCGGGTGCTGGTCGGCATCCGGGACAACCCGGCCCGGGCCCGCGCGCTGGGCTACCCGGTGCACCGCTACAAGCTGACCGCGTTCGTGCTCTCCGGTTTCCTGGCCGGGCTCGGCGGCGGGCTCTTCGCGGTCGGCCACCGGTTCGTCTCGCTGGACGTGCTGCACTGGACCACCTCCGGCAAGGCGGTCATCGTGGTGGTGCTCGGCGGCATCGGCACGCTCTGGGGCGGCGTGCTCGGCGCGGCGCTCGTGGTCCGGCTGGAGGACTGGTTGTCGTTCTCCGGGTTCGAGGCCATCGGGCTGGTCACCGGCGGCATCTTCGTGCTGGTCGTGCTGCTGTTCCGGCGTGGCCTCTGGGGCACGGTCGCCCACCTGCTCCGGCGTCGGGGCGTCGCTCGGCGCGAATGATTTTCTCCCCGGCGCATCCGGATCCGGCCGGCCGGACGAACCCCCTGGTAGGAGAGCTACCCGGGGGTACGTCCGTTGCTGTGGAACAACTTGCCGGCCGGGGCCGCCGAGACGGCCCGTAAGCGGCTCCTGGCCGCCGCCGAGGACCTGGACGACAACCAGGTCGCCGGGCTGGTGCTCGACCTGGCCGCCGAGGCCGGGGTGGCCCCGGTCTGGGAGCAGGTCTGCCTGCCGCTGCTGGGCGGGTTGCGCGGGCAGAGCCCCGCCGACATCGCGGTGGAGCACGCCCTGTCCGAGGGCGTGCGGGTCGGGCTGGACGTCTTCCGCCGGGACCCGGCCCGGCCGCTGTCCGCGCGGGGGATCCTCCTGGCCGGCGCCGAGCACGAGACGCACTGCCTCGGGCTGCACGCGCTGGCCGCGGCGCTGCGCGAGCGGGGCCGCGGTTGCCTGCACTTCGGCCCGGCACTGCCCTGGTCCGCGCTGGCCGGCGCGGCGGTCCGGGTCCGGCCGCGGGTGGTGGTGGTCTGGTCGCAGACCCCGCTGACCGGCCGGGCGTACCGGCTGGTCCGCCTCCGGCGGGACCTTCCGGGCGTCCGGGTGCTCGCCGCCGGACCGGGCTGGATCGAGCCGTTCCCGCCCGGCCCGGCCGCTCCCCGCCGGGTCGGCACCCTCCCCGAGGCCGCCGCCGCCTGCCTGCAAGGCGGGCCCCCGCTTAACGCCTCCGGTATACGGCCGGACGCCACGACGTGACCTGGCGCACATTCGATACGAACCGGTTCCGTATCGAAATTCTCTCACCTACTCTCGGCGAGAGTTACGAGTCTGCCCCGTATCGTATTTGGACGCGGGTGAACCCGGGGGGAGAACCCGAATGGAACCGCACGAGAACACCGGACACCCGAGGAGGTGGGCGATCCTCGGGGTGCTGGTGATCAGCCTCCTCGTGGTCGTCCTCGACAACACCATCCTCAACGTCGCGCTGCGCACCCTCGCCGACCCGGTACGCGGCCTCGGCGCCAGCCAGGGCGAGCTGGAATGGGCGATCAACTCCTACACGCTGGTCTTCGCCGGACTGCTCTTCACGTTCGGCGTGCTCGGCGACCGGCTCGGCCGCCGGCGGTTCCTGATCCTCGGGCTGGCGCTGTTCGGGCTGGCCTCGCTGCTCTCGGCGTACGCTCAGGACCCCGCGCAGCTCATCGCCGCCCGGGCCCTGATGGGCGTCGGCGGCGCGGCCATCATGCCGGTGACGCTCTCGATCATCTCCAACGTCTTCGACCCCCGCGAGCGCGGCCGGGCGATCGGGGTCTGGGCCGGCGCGGTCGGCCTCGCCGTGGCCATCGGCCCGGTGCTCGGCGGCGCGCTGCTGGAGCACTACTGGTGGGGCTCGGTCTTCCTGATCAACGTGCCGGTGGTGGCGGTCGGCGTGCTGCTGGTCGCGCTCCTGGTCCCCGAGTCCCGCGACCCGTCCCCGGGCCGGGTGGACCTGCTCGGCGTGCTGCTCTCCGTGGTCGGACTGGTCGCGCTCACCTACGGCATCATCGACGGCGGCGAGCACGGCTTCGGCCGCCCGCAGGTCTGGGTCTCGATCGTCGGCGGCCTCGCGGTGCTCGGCTGGTTCGTCACGCACGAGCTGCGCAGCGACCACCCGTCGCTGGACGTGCGGCTGTTCCGGGTGCCCCGGTTCGCCGCCCCGGTGGCCCTGGTCGGGCTGGTGTTCTTCGCCGCGATGGGCGTGATGTTCTTCGGTGCGTTCTACCTCCAACTGGTCCGTGGTTACAGCCCGCTGGAGAGCGGCCTGCTGTACCTGCCGTTCGCCGCGGCCCAGCTGATCTTCGCCCCGCGCAGCGCCGCGATGGTCCGCCGCTATGGCGGTCGGGCCGTCGCGACGGTCGGCCTGCTGCTCACCGTCGTGGCGCTCGCCGCGTTCGTCTTCATCGACGCGGACACGCCGATCTGGATCTTCTCGGCGCTGGGCTTCCTCCAGGGCGCCGGGATGGCGAACATCATGCCGCCGGCCACCGAGTCGATCATGTCGTCGCTGCCCCGGGAGAAGGCCGGCGTGGGCTCGGCGGTCAGCAACACGGTCCGCCAGGTCGCCGGCGCGCTCGGCGTGGCGGTGCTCGGCTCGGTGCTCTCCGCGGTCTACCGCGATCAGGTCGCCCCGGCGGTGTCCGCGCTGCCCGCCCCGGTTCGCGACGCGGCCCGGGAGTCGGTCTCCGGGGCGTACGCGGTCGCCGACCGGCTCGGCCCGGCCGGGGCCCGGCTGATCGACGCGGCGAACGACTCGTTCGTGTCGGCGATGCACTGGGCGGCCGGGATCTCCGCGCTGGTCGCCATGCTCGGCATGGTGATCGTGCGGCGCTGGATGCCGGGCCGGCCGGTCGTCGCGCCCGACGCGGCCCCGGCCACGGAGCCGGAGTTGGCCGGGACCGCCTAGGTTCGTGGACAATGTCTGACATGACTTCCACGTCGGGTGCTCCGCGGTCGCCCGGGCGACCGCGGAGCACCCGCGCGGACGAGGCGATCGTGGAGGCCACCCTCGACCTGCTGGCCGAGGGCAGCACCATCGAGGCGCTCTCCATCGAGGCGATCGCCGCCCGCGCCGGCGTCGGCAAGGCCACCATCTACCGCCGCTGGCCCGGCAAGGAGGCCCTGCTGCTGGACGCGTTGCGCCGGCTCAAGGGCGATCCGCCACGCACCGGCGGACGCTCCGTCCGGGACGACCTGGTGCAGCTGGTCGGCGCCGTCGGCCAGCACGTCGACCCGCGGGCCCGCATGATCATGCCGTGCCTGGTGCCCGAGGTCAGCCGCAGCTCCGCCCACCGCCAGGCCTACGAGGCGATCATCGAGCCCCGGCGGGAGGTGATGCGCGAGGTGCTGCGCCGCGCGGTCGACAGCGGCGAGCTGCGCGCCGACCTCGACGTCGAGGTGGCCATGGCGCTGCTCACCGCGCCGATGCTGACCCAGCGGATGGTGCACTGGTATCCCGGGCCGGACGAGCGGATCCTCCCGGAGCGAATCGTGGACGCGGTCCTGGACGGTCTGCGCGTCCGCTGACCCGCCGGGCGGCTCAGGGGACGCGGTCCTGGACGGTCTGCGCGCCCGCTGACCGGCCGGGCCGGGTCAGCCGGCCGGTGTGCGCAGCCGGTGCAGGCGCAGCGCGAGCTGCACCTCCAGCGCCCGCTCGGGCTTCTGCCAGTCGGCGCCGAGCAACTGCCCGACCCGTTCCAGCCGCTGGGTCACCGTGTTCACGTGCACGTGCAGCAGCTCGGCCGCCCGGGCCAGGCTGCCACCCACCCCGAAGTACGCCTCCAGCGTCTTCACCAACGCGGTGCCCCGCCGCGCGTCGTAGTCGACCACCGGCCCCACCGTGGTGGTCAGGAACCCGCTCACGTCCCGGTCGCCGGCATCGCCGACCGCGCCCAGCAGCAGCCCGACGAAGCCCAGCTCCGCGGTGCTCGCCCCCTGCCCGGCCCGGCCCAGCGCGCCGAGCGCGGTCAGGCAGCGCTCCGCCTCGGCGAACGTGACCGCGAGCGACGCCGGCCCGGTCGACGGCCCGCTCGCCCCGGCGGTCACCGGCCGGCCGGTCACCCGGGACAGGTCCCGGGCCACCGCCCGGGCCGTCCCGCCGGCGTCCCGCCCGGGCAGCATCAGCACCACCCGCCCGTCGCGCGCCGCGGCCAGCCCGCCCCGGGTCGAGGCGTACGTGGTGGCCCAGGAGAGGACCCGCTGTCGGGCCGAACCGGTCTCGGCGAACGCGTCGTCGCCGACCGCCACCAGCACGTGCGGGGCGTCCAGGTCCACCCCGATCCGGCGGGCCCGGCTGCGCAGCGCGTCGGTGTCCCGCAACGGGCGGGCGATCAGGTCGTCCAGCAGCTCACCCCGGACCCGGCCCTCCGCCTCGGCCACCGTCCGGCGGAACAGCAGCAGCAACGCGGTCACCAGCGCCGCCCGCTCCAGGATCCGCTGGTCGGCGTCGACCAGTTCGTCGTCCGGGCGCAGCACCAGCGCGCCCAGGTTCTCCGCGCCGGCCACCACGGCCGCGTACCAGAGCGGGCCGCGCCGGACGCTGCGCCCCTCGGTGCGGGACGCGGCGACCGCCTCCACGATGTCCGCCCGGTCCGGCTCCTCGATCTCGCCCACCCGGGCCAGCCGGCGTCCCTCGGCGTCCAGCGCCAGCAGCGCCCCGCCGAGCACCTCGGTCACCGCCGCCGCCACGTCCCCCATCCCGCCGCCGCGCACCACCAGCGCGGTCATCCGGTCGTGGGCGGCGGCGGCCCGCTCCACCGAGCTGCTGTGCGCCCGGATCGTGCTGTTCGCCGCCGACAGCTCCTCCAGCGCGGCGCGGGTCTCGGCCAGCAGCCGGGCGGTGTCGATCGCCACCGCCGCGTGCGCGCCCAGCGAGACCAGCAACGACACCTCCTCCCGGGCGAACGGGCGGGCCGAGCGGTTGGCCGCGTAGAGCACGCCGATCACGCTGGAGCCCAGCCGCAGCGGCACGCCGAGGATGGCCACCAGGCCCTCCTCGCCCACCCCGCCGTCGATCTCCCCGGTGTGGTGGAACCGCTCGTCCTCCTGGTAGTTCGAGGTGACGTACGGGGTGCCGGTCTGCGCCACCAGCCCGCCCAGCCCGTCGCCCATCTCCAGCCGCAGTCGCTGGAACCGGGCCGAGATCGAACCGTCGGTGACCCGCATGTACGTGTCGCCGCGCTCGTCGTCGTTGAGCGTCATGTAGGCCACGTCGGTGCCGAGCAGGATCCGTGCCCGGTGCACGATCGCCCGCAGCACGTCGTCCAGGTCGCGCAGCCCGGCCAGGTCGCTGGCGGTGTCGTAGAGACCGGACAGCTCGGTTTCCCGGCGGCGACGGCGCTCCAGCAGCGCCCGGACCCGCAGCGCCACCACCTTCGCCTGCTCCAGCTCGGCCAGCCGGTCG
The DNA here is from genome assembly GCF_043197045.1 of Micromonospora sp. NPDC049282. Lineage (NCBI taxonomy): Bacteria > Bacillati > Actinomycetota > Actinomycetes > Micromonosporales > Micromonosporaceae > Micromonospora > Micromonospora sp. NPDC049282. Next base: position 119,616 of record NZ_JBICSL010000009.1, on the reverse strand, counting down.
GCGGGCAGGCCGGCGGCGCGCGCGGCGACCAGCGGGCCCTCGAACTCGACCGCGGCGGCCTCGCGCGCCAGCAGCTCCAGGAACTCCACCGGCGACGACATGACCGACATTGTGCGCGGTGCCACTAGTTGGCCGTCCAGCCCCCGTCGAGGGCGATCGAGGCGCCGGTGAGGAACGCGGCCGGCGGGGCGCACAGGTACGCCACCAGCTCGGCCACCTCCTCCGGCTCGATCAGCCGTTTGATCGCCGCCCGGGCCAGCATGATCTTCTCGATCACCTCGTCCTCGCCGATGCCGTGGCTGGCCGCCTGGTCGGCGATCTGGCTCTCCACCAGCGCGGTCCGCACGTACGCCGGGTTGATGCAGTTGGCCGTCACGCCGTGCGCGGCGCCCTCCAGCGCCACCACCTTGGACAACCCCTCCAGCGCGTGCTTCGCCGCGACGTACGCCGCTTTGAACGGCGACGCGCGCAGCCCGTGCACCGAGGAGATGTTGACGATCCGGCCCCATCCGTTGGCGTACATCCGGGGCAGCGCCCGGCGGATGAGCAGGAACGGCGCCTCCACCATCACCCGCTGGATGTACTCGAAGCGCTCGATCGGGAACTCCTGCACCGGCGCGACGTGCTGCAACCCGGCGTTGTTGACCACGATGTCGGCGTCCACGTCGAGCCGGTCCACCGCCTCCGGGTCGGCCAGGTCGATCCCCTCGGCCCGGCCGCCGGCCTCGGCGGCCACGGCCTTGGCCGCCTCCACGTTCCGGTCCAACACCAGCACCGCCGCGCCGGCCGCCGCCAGACGCAGGGCGCAGGCCCGTCCGATACCGCTGCCACCACCGGTCACCAGGGCGTTGCGACCGGAGAGGTCAACGTGTACGACGTGGGGGACCGCCACGGGTTCTGCCGTCATGGCGCAGAAGTTACGAGGCGTGTGGCCCCGGGCACATGGGGCAGCGACACATACTCGACCGCTTCAGTGTGTGGTGCGTACCGCGCCGATCGTCCTCGGCGTGTCCGCCCGTCCGGCCACTGCGGCGCACCAGTAAGGTGTGTCGAACACACGTACTGCTGGCGGCTCGGGGAGGAGGCGGCGTGCGCGTGCTGGGCGTCGACCCGGGGCTGACCCGGTGCGGGGTCGGCGTGGTCGAGGGCGTGCCGGGCCGCCCCTGCACCCTGGTCGGCTACTACGTCGTCTACACCGATCCCGCCGACGAGCTGCCGCTGCGCCTGCTGCACCTGGACCGTTCGCTGACCGACCTGGTCGCCGAGCACCGGCCGGACGCGGTCGCGGTGGAGCGCGTGTTCAGCCAGCACAACGTGCGTACCGTGATGGGCACCGCCCAGGCCAGCGGCGTGGCGGTGCTGGCCGGCGCGCGCGCCGGGCTCCCGGTGACAACCTACACGCCGAGCGAGGTGAAGGCGGCGGTCACCGGTTTCGGGCAGGCGGACAAGAAGCAGATGACCACCATGGTCACCCGGCTGTTGCGGCTGGCGGAACCGCCGAAGCCGGCCGACGCCGCCGACGCGCTGGCGCTGGCCATCTGTCACGTCTGGCGCGGCGGCACCCGGTCCAAGCTGGCCGCGGCGGCCGACCAGGCCCGACGAGGAGGGGCGCGACGATGATCGCGAGTGTGCGCGGCACGGTGACCGCGACCGGTCCGGACCACGCCGTGGTGGAGGTGGGCGGCATCGGCCTCGCCGTGCAGTGCGCCCCGGGCACCATCGCCGACCTGCGGGTCGGCCAGCCGGCCCGGCTCGCCACCAGCCTGGTGGTCCGGGAGGACTCGCTCACCCTCTACGGCTTCGCCGACGACGACGCCAAGCAGCTCTTCGAGCTGCTGCAGACCGCCAGCGGGGTCGGTCCCCGGCTGGCCCAGGCGGTGCTCGCCGTGCACACCCCGGACGCCGTCCGCAAGGCCATCGCCAACGCGGACACCGCCGCGCTGACCCGGGTGCCCGGGATCGGCAGGAAGGGCGCCGAGCGGCTCGTGCTGGAGCTGCGGGACCGGGTCGGCCCGGTGGCGATCGGTCCGGACGGCGCGGGCGGGGTGACCGCCGGCGCCTGGCCGGAGCAGGTGCGTCAGGCCCTGGTCGGGCTCGGCTGGTCGGCCGCGCAGGCGGAGCAGGCGGTGGCCGCGGTCGCCGAGACCGTCGACGGCGAGACCCCGCCGGTGCCGGTCCTGCTCAAGCAGGCGATCCGCCTCCTGGGCCGCACCCGATGACGAGCGCGAGGAGTGAGCCGGGTTTGCGAGCCCCGCAGTCGCGAGTGAAGGTCGGCGCATGACGAGCGCGGGGAGTGAGCCGGGTTTGCGAGCCCCGCAGCCGCGAGTGAAGGTCGGCGCATGACGAGCGCGGGGGGAGCGCGCGGATGAGCAACGACAATCTGGTCTCGGCGTACGTCAGCGACGCCGAGCTGGACGCGGAGGCCAGCGTCCGGCCGAAGCGGCTCGCCGAGTTCATCGCCCAGGACCGGGTGCGCGACCAGCTCGACCTGTTGCTGCAGGGCGCGATGCGGCGCGGCTCCCCGCCGGACCACATCCTGCTCTCGGGGCCGCCCGGCCTCGGGAAGACCAGCCTGGCCAACATCGTCGCGGCCGAGCTGGGCGCGGGGATCCGGGTGACCAGCGGGCCGGCGATCGAGCGGTCCGGTGACCTGGCCGCGATCCTGACCAGCCTCGCCGAGGGCGACGTGCTGTTCATCGACGAGATCCACCGGATCGCCAAGCCGGCCGAGGAACTGCTCTACAGCGCCATGGAGGACTTCCGGGTCGACGTGGTGGTGGGCAAGGGGCCGGGGGCCACCGCCATCCCGCTCGACGTCGAGCCGTTCACGCTCGTCGGCGCCACCACGCGTTCCGGACTGCTGACCGGGCCGATGCGCGACCGGTTCGGCTTCGTCGCGCACCTCGACTTCTACTCCCCGGCCGACCTGGAGACCCTGCTGCACCGCTCCGCCCGGATCCTCGGCGTGCCGATCACGCCCGAGGGCGCGGCGGAGATCGCCGGCCGGTCCCGGGGCACGCCCCGGATCGCCAACCGGCTGCTGCGCCGGGTGCGCGACTACGCCGAGGTGCGCGCGGACGGGGTGGTGACGCTGGAGACGGCCCGGGCCGCGCTCACCGTCTACGACGTGGACGGGCTGGGTCTGGACCGGCTCGACCGGGCGGTGCTCAAGGCGCTCGTCGACTCGTTCCGCGGTGGTCCGGTCGGGGTCTCCACGCTGGCCGTGGCGGTGGGGGAGCAGCCGGACACGGTGGAGGAGGTCTGCGAGCCGTTCCTGGTCCGGGCCGGCCTGCTGGCGCGGACGCCCCGGGGGCGGGTGGCCACCGAGGCCGCCTGGCACCACCTGGGGCGTAAGCCCCCGAATGGTACATTTGGCGCGGAAGCCCCTCCGGAGCCCGATCTGTTCTCGACGCAGACCGATCGGCCGTGATCCGTTCGTGATCTGTGCCGCATTCGGTCTTCCCAGGAGCAGGGACTAGACTTCGCCGCGGTCTGTACAGGACGTGAGAATCCGCCTCCGCTGCGGCGCCCTCGGGGCCGACGGAGGCCAACCGGAAGGTCGACACCGTGCTTTACGCAGCAGCGAGTGGCGGGGGAGCCGGCGGTCTGACGCCGATCCTCATGATCGCTCTGCTCTTCGTCGTCATGTACTTCATGATGATCCGTCCGCAGCAGAAGCGCCGCCGCGAGGCGGAGCAGATGCAGTCCGCCCTCGCCCCCGGCGACGAGGTGGTCACCATCGGCGGCCTGCACGGCACGGTCACCGTGGTCGAGGACGAGACGGTCCTGCTCGAGGTGGCCCCGGGTGTGCAGACCCGGTACGCGCGCCCCGCGGTGGCCCGGGTGGTCAAGCGAGCCGAGGCGCCCGCGGCGGAGACCATCAGCGAGGAAGTCGAGCCGGTCAAGGAGTGATCACCTGCCCCGGACGGGGCAGCGGAAACACCCCCACAAGTGGATAGTTGGGTTGGCGTCCGCGCCGGCACGCAGCCAGGCCCGCGCGACGCCCCCGCGTCGTGCCCGGGCCGGCGTGCCGGTGACCGGCGCCGGCCAGCCGGAGCAGTCGGGCGGACACCCCCGGCCCGACAGGTGTCGCCGCCGTGGAAGCGGCGCGACCGTACAGGGAGACAGGACAGCCGTGGCACCACCTCAGGGACAGATGCGCCCCGGACGGCAGCTCGCCGTGCTCGGGTTCATCTTCGTCGTCCTCTATCTTTTGGTGTTCTTCTCGGGCGGCGCCAGCGGTGGCTGGAAGGACCGGCTGGAGCCCCGGCTCGGCCTGGACCTCATCGGCGGCACCCGGCTGACGCTCGAGGCCACCAACACGGTGGACGGCAAGCCGCCGACCTCCGCCAACCTCGAAGAGGCGCGGCAGATCATCGAGAGCCGGGTCAACGCCTACGGCGTGGCCGAGGCGGAGGTGGTCACCGAGGGCAACCGCAACATCGTCATCTCCCTGCCCGGGCAGAACCGTGACCTGACCGACGTCGGCAGCGCCGCCGAGCTGCGCTTCCGCAAGGTGCTCAAGGCCACCGACGGCAGCGGCGCCGCCGCCGCGCCGGCGCCGAGCCCCAGCGCCTCCGCGGCGCCGTCGGGCAGCGCGTCACCGAAGCCGTCCGGGAGTGCCTCGCCGAAGCCGAGCGCGAGCGCCAAGGCCACCGCGTCGCCGAGCGCCGGCGGGCAGGGCGGCATGGCCCCCGCGCCGAGCGCCAGCGCCACCCCGTCCGCGTCGGCGAGCGCCGCCGCGCCGAGCGCCAGCGCCGAGCCGGTGCCGCAGAGCATCGAGCAGCAGCGCCAGGCCGTGCAGCAGAAGGTGGGCGCCGCCGCGTGGGCCGCCGCCTCCGGCCTGCAGGCCCCCGCCGACCTCACCACCGACCCGTCGCTGGCCGACAAGCTCAAGCCGTTCGGCACGCTCTCCCCGCAGGAGATCGCGGTGCTGCCGGTGGAGATGCAGTTCAACGTCCCCACCATCACCTGCGCCCAGCTCGACAAGCGGCCGCCGGCCTCGATCAAGGACCCGAAGCAGAAGGCGGTGGCCTGCGAGGCCGGCGCGAAGAACCTGCTCGACGTGGCCAAGGTGGAGGGCACCGACGTCAAGAACGCCTCCGCCCAGCTCGACCAGACCAGCTCCTGGGTGGTCAGCCTCAACTTCACCGGCAAGGGCCAGGAGAAGTGGACCGCGCTGACCCGCGAGTCGTTCAACAACGAGGGTCAGGCCTGCGACCAGAGCGCGCTCGGCCAGGACGGCAAGTGCCGGGTCGCCGTGGTGCTGGACAACGAGATCGTCTCCTCGCCGGAGATCCAGGGTGTGCTGACCGGTGACTCGCAGATCACCGGCAGCTTCGACAACAAGTCGGCGAACGCGCTGGCCAGCCAGCTCCGCTACGGCGCGCTGCCGGTCACGTTCGTGCCGCAGGAGCAGCAGAACGTCACCGCGACGCTGGGCGACAGCCACCTCAAGGCGGGCCTGCTCGCGGCCGGCATCGGCATGCTGCTGGTCATCATCTACTCGTTCTTCTACTACCGGCTGCTCGGCTCGGTCATCTTCCTCAGCCTGGTGCTCTCCGCGCTGCTGGTCTTCGGCGCGCTGGTGGTGCTCGGCCGGTCGATCGGCTTCACGCTGACGCTCGCCGGCATCGCCGGCATGATCGTCTCGCTCGGTGTGGCGGCGGACTCGTTCGTCATCTACTTCGAACGACTCAAGGACGAGATCCGCGAGGGTCGCAGCCCGCGCAGCGCGGTGCCGCGGGCCTGGATCCGGGCCCGCCGGACGATCATCTCGGCGAACGCGATCACGCTGATGTCGGCCGTGGTGCTCTACATCGTGTCGGTCGGCGCGGTGAAGGGCTTCGCCTTCGCGCTCGGCCTGGCGACCGTGCTGGACCTGCTCGTCGTGTTCCTCTTCCGCCACCCGATCATGACGATGTTCGCCCGCACCCGGGCGTTCCTGTCCCCGCGGGTCAGCGGTCTGGGCCGGGCGTTGCCGGCCCGGTCGGCCGAGTCGGGCACCGCCCGCAACCCGCGTGTCAAGGAGGCCTGAGATGGCTAAGAGTGGTCTGGCCGCCCGGCTCTACCGTGGCGAGGCCGATCTCAACATCGTCGGCAAGCGCAAGCTGTGGTTCGGCGTGGCCGGCGCGCTGGTGTTGATCGCGGTGCTGAGCTTCGCGCTCAACGGCTTCAAGCTCGGCATCGAGTTCGCCGGTGGCAACTCGTTCCAGGTGCCGGCCAGCGTCGGCACCCTGGACCGGGCCGAGACGGTCGTCGACGAGGCGCTCGCCGCCGAGGCCCCCGGCGTCGAGGTGGTCAGCGCGCAGAAGGTCGGCGGCACCAGCGGCGAGTACTACGAGATGCGTACCGGGCAGCTCACCGCCGAGCAGGCCAACGCGGCCAAGACCGCGATGGCGGAGGACTTCGGCATCCAGGCCGACCAGATCAGCGGCAGCCAGGTCTCCGAGGCGTGGGGCAGCCAGGTCACCTCCCGGGCGTTCCTCGGCCTGCTGATCTTCCTCGCGGTGGTGTCGGTCTACCTGGTGCTGCGCTTCGAGTGGCGGATGGCGGTCGCCGCGATCATCTCGCTGCTCACCAACCTGATCCTCACCTCCGGCATCTACTCACTGGTCGGCTTCGAGGTCACCCCGTCGACGATCATCGGCTTCCTCACCATCCTGGGCTTCGCGCTCTACGACGTGGTGGTGGTCTTCGACAAGGTGCAGGAGAACACGCGCGGCATCACCGCGAACAACAACGTCACCTACGGCGAGGCGTCCAACCTGGCGCTCAACCAGAGCCTCATGCGCTCGCTGAACACCTCCGTGGTGGCGCTGCTCCCGGTCGGCGGTCTGCTCTTCATCGGCGCCGGTCTGCTCGGCGCGGGCACCCTGAAGGACCTCGGCCTGGTGCTCTTCGTCGGCATGGCGGTGGCGTTCCTGACCTCGATCCTGCTGGCCACCCCGCTGCTGGTGCTGCTGAAGAACCAGGACCCGCGGATCAGCGCGCACAACAAGCGGGTGCACTCCCGCCGGGCGGCCATCGCCCGGGGCGAGGTCACCCCGAAGGGCGCCCCGCGTCCCGCACCGACCGGTGACCAGCCGGTCGAGGCGGACGCGGACCCGGCCCTGGCCGGCGCCGCCCCGAAGGTCGGCGCCCGGCCGGCCGGCAAGCGTCCCAGCGGCGCCCGGGGCGGTCGCCCCGGCGGCGGCGGGGGCAACCGGCCGGGCGGCGCGAAGCGCCGCTGACCGCAGGGCCCGGACGAAATCGACCGGACGGCGTCCGCCATGCTGTTGCCACGGCATGACGGACGCCGTCGTCGTTTCGAGAGGACATGGGACGCACCGTGACGGAGACCCACACCATCGGCGTACGGGGCGACAGCGGCCCGGAGGTTGCCCAACTGGTCGCCAGCCGGCTGCTGGACGTGCCGAACTTCCCCAAGCCGGGAGTCATGTTCAAGGACCTGATGCCGCTCTTCGCCGACGGTGTCGCGTTCCGCGAGGTGATCGACGGGATCATCGCCTACCACGGGCCGGATTCCTTCGACGTGGTCGCCGGCATCGAGGCGCGCGGCTTCGTGCTGGCGGCGGCGGTGGCCTACGCCACCGGCGTCGGCGTGGTGCCGGTGCGCAAGGCCGGCAAGCTGCCCCGCGCGACCCACTCGGCGTCCTACGCGCTGGAATACGGCGAGGCGACGCTGGAGGTGCACCAGGACGCGTTCACCGCCGGCCACCGGGTGCTGGTGCTCGACGACGTGCTCGCCACCGGCGGCACCGCCGAGGCCACGCTCGACCTGGTGGAGCGGGCCGGCGGCACGGTCTCCGGGTTCACCGTCCTGCTGGAGCTGGGCTTCCTCAAGGGACGGGAGCGCCTCGCGCCGCGCCCGGTCCATGCCCTGTTGACCGTTTGACCCCGGCCGCCGGTCCGGTCCGTCGGCACGGACCGTCCGGCGGAGCGGTGGCGTACCCTGCGTACGGGTAGCATTGCCCTTTGCCTGACCCGGCGGGCGACCGCCCGCCGGCGGCGGAGCCGCCGGGGCGCAGCCCCGGTGACCGGCGCGGAACAACACCGGCCCCCGGGTCGGTTGGACCAGACGTCGGCCGGACGGCCGGCGCATCCCGGCGAACGGTGAGGAGGCCGGTGTCCCACGATGTCGTCCCTCCGGTGGAGGGCACGGTGCACCCGACAGGCGACGCGGACGGCTCGGTGACCGAGCGCAGCGGCAACCCGCAGGCCCGGGCGACCGGCGCCACCGACGGCACGCCGGACGCGACGGGCGACGGCGGGGCGGTCGTGGTGCCGTTCCCGACCGACGGCGATCCCACGTCCAGCGGCGGCTTCGCCCTCTCCAACGCGCCCACCGGCCGGCGGGTCCGCGCCCGGCTGGCCCGGTTCAACGCTCCCTGGCAGACCTCGCAGGTCAGCGAGGTGCTGGAGCCGCTGATCGCCTCCCATCGGGACGCCCATCCCAAGGCCGACGCCCGACTGTTGCAGCGCGCCTTCGACACCGCCGCGCGCTGGCACTCGGGGCAGTACCGCAAGTCCGGCGACCCCTACATCACCCACCCGCTGGCGGTGGCGACCATCCTGGGCAACCTGGGCATGGACACCACCACGCTGGTGGCGGCGCTGCTGCACGACACGATCGAGGACACCGAATACACCCTCGACGCGATGCGCGCCGACTTCGGCGGTGAGGTCGCGCTGCTGGTCGACGGCGTGACCAAGCTCGACAAGGTGAAGCTGGGCGACGCGGCCAAGGCGGAGACCATCCGCAAGATGGTCGTGGCGATGGCCAAGGATCCCCGGGTCCTGGTGATCAAGCTGGCCGACCGGCTGCACAACATGCGGACACTGACCTTCCTGCCCCGCCCGAAGCAGGAGCAGAAGGCCAAGGAGACGCTGGAGATCCTCGCCCCGCTGGCGCACCGCCTCGGTATGAACACGATCAAGTGGGAGCTGGAGGACCTGGCCTTCGGCACGCTGTTCCCGAAGCGGTTCGAGGAGATCAACCGGCTGATCGGGGAGCACCAGCCGCAGCGCGAGGCGCTGCTGCGCCAGGTGACGCAGAAGGTGTCGACCGACCTGAAGGCCGCCAAGATCAAGGCGGAGACGACCGGGCGGCCGAAGCACCTCTACTCGATCTACCAGAAGATGATCGTGCGGGGTCGCGAGTTCAACGACATCTACGATCTGGTCGGGGTGCGGATCCTGGTCGACACGGTGCGCGACTGCTACGCGGCGTTGGGCGTGATCCACGCCAACTGGCAGCCGGTGCCGGGCCGGTTCAAGGACTACATCGCCATGCCCAAGTTCAACATGTACCAGTCGTTGCACACGACGGTCATCGGGCCCACCGGCAAGCCGGTGGAGATGCAGATCCGCACCTACGCGATGCACCGCACCGCCGAGTTCGGCATCGCCGCGCACTGGAAGTACAAGGAGCACAAGGGCACCCAGGTGGTGGGCCCGCCGGCGCACATCGACGAGATGACCTGGCTGCGGCAGCTGCTGGACTGGCAACGCGAGGCGGCCGACCCGAGCGAGTTCCTGGACGCGCTGCGCTTCGACCTGTCCAGCCAGGAGGTGTACGTCTTCACCCCCAAGGGGGACGTCATCCCGCTGCCGACCGGGTCGACGCCTGTGGACTTCGCGTACGCGGTGCACACCGAGGTCGGGCACAAGTGCATCGGGGCGCGGGTCAACGGCAAGCTGGTGCCGCTGGAGTCGACGCTGTCCAACGGCGACGTGATCGAGATCTTCACGTCGAAGTCCGACACGGCCGGCCCGACGCAGGACTGGCTGGGCTTCGTCAAGAGCCCGCGCGCCCGGACGAAGATCCGGCAGTACTTCAACAAGGAACGGCGCGAGGAGGCGATCGAGGCCGGCAAGGACGCGATCGTCAAGGCGATGCGCAAGCAGGGCATGCCGTTGCAGCGGATGCTCACCTCCGACAACCTGATGGCGATCGCCCGGGACCTGCACCTCGCGGACGTGGCCTCGCTCTACGCGGCGGTCGGCGACAGTCAGGTCTCCGCGCAGTCGGTGGTGCAGAAGCTGATGGCCTCCTACGGCGGTGAGGAGGGCGCGGCGGAGGACATCGCCGAGACCGCCGTAGCCACCCGGCCGCCGCGCAGCCGGCAGAGCAGCGCCGACCCGGGTGTGGTGGTCCGTGGCGTCAGCGACGTCTGGATCAAGCTGGCCCGCTGCTGCACGCCGGTGCCGCCGGACTCGGTGTTCGGCTTCGTCACCCGCTCCGGCGGGGTCAGCGTGCACCGCGACGACTGCGCCAACGCCGAGGACCTGCGGGCGCAGCCCGAGCGGGTGGTCGAGGTGAGCTGGAAGCTGACGTCGGCCTCCACGTTCCTGGTCGCCATCCAGGTGGAGGCGCTCGACCGGCACAAGCTGCTCGCCGACGTCACCCGGATGCTCTCCGAGGAGCGGGTGAACATCCTCTCCGCGACCGTGACCACCACCCGGGACCGGGTGGCGGTCAGCCGGTTCAGCTTCGAGATGGCCGACCCGAAGCACCTCGGGCACCTGCTGGCCGCGGTGCGCAAGGTCGACGGGGTCTTCGACGCGTACCGGGTCACGTCCGGGGCCTGAAACACCGACGCACGAGAAACGCCCGCCGGCTCGACCGGCGGGCGTTTCTTCGTGACGCGGGTCAGCCCTGGATGTCGCTCATGCTCACCTTGGTCATGACGATCTCCTTCTTCGGGTGACCGCCGCCGGCCTGCTTCGCGAACGCGCCGTCGTCACCGGCCGCGGCGACCTGCTTCACCACGTCCATACCGCCGGTGATGGTGCCCAGCACGGTGTAGTTCGGGTCGAGCTGGGAGTCGCCGTACACGATGAAGAACTGGCTGCCGGTGCTGCCGGGCTGGCCGGAGTTGGCCATCGCGATGACGCCCTCCGGGTACGGCGGCCGCTTGTTCGTGGGCAGGTTCTCCTCGGCCAGGTTGTAGCTCGGCCCGCCGGTCCCGTCGGTGTCGCGCCAGCCCTTGCCGGTGGCGCTCGGGTCGCCGCACTGCAAGACCTTGATGCCCTCGGTGACCAGCCGGTGGCACTTGGTGTTGTCGAAGAAGCCCTTGCTGGCCAGGTGGGTGAAGCTGCCGGCGGTGCAGGGCACCGCGGCGCGGTCGAGCTTGGCGGTGATCGGGCCCAGGTTGGTGTCGATCGTCATCGTCTGGCTGCCCTTGTTCGCCTGCTGCGCCGGCGGCAGCCCGACGTCCTTGATCTGCGCCGGGCGGCCCTGCTTGGGCACCTCGGTGTAGGCGCACTGGGCGTTGCCGGCGCCGCCGCCGGCCTGCTTCTCGTCGTCGTCGTCGCCGAGCGACGTGGCGAGCCAGACGGTGCCGGCCACGACGAGCACCAGCACGGCCGCGGCGCCGACGATGGCCTGCGTCTGTCGGCGCTTGCGGGCCTTGCCGGACCGTTCGGCCATCTCCCGCTCGAGCCGGGCCCGCGCCGCCGCCCGCTGGCGGTCTCTCGTGGACGTCACGCTCACTCCTCACCTGCTGTGTATCGGGGGGCGGCGCCGCGCGCCGCCGAGTCAACGGTGGATCAACCGGCGCTGGGGCTGCTCGCCGGTGCGCTCGTCGCGGCCGGAGCGGCCTTCGGCTCGCCGACGGTCAGGCTCTGGATCACCACGTCCGTCTTCGGCTTGACCTTGGCGCTGCCGCCGTTGTCCACGGTCGGCAGGGCGCCGATCTTCTCCACCACGTCCAGCCCACCGGTGACCTTGCCGACGACGCTGTAGGCCGGCTTGGCCGGGTTGAAGTCCTTGAAGAAGATCAGGAACTGGCTGCCGTTGCTGCCGGGCGGATTGCCGATCATGGCGACCGTGCCCTTCGGGTACGCCGGCGGCTGCCCCGGCGCCGGCGAAGCCGACGGGCTCGGCTCGGGCGCGGTGGGGACGTTCTCGCCGTAGAACGAGTAGGTCGGGCCGCCGGTGCCGGTGCCGCTCGGGTCGCCGCAGCGCAGCGCGCCCTCGGTGGTGATCTCGTGGCACTTGGTGTTGTCGTAGAACGACCTGCTCGCCAGGTGGGCGAGGCTCGCGCTGCCGCACGGGGCGGCGGCCAGGTCCAGGTCGACGATGATCGGCTGGCCCTGGTTGGTGGTGACCGTCATCGGCCTGGTGCCCGAGGTGGGCAGGTCCTTGGTGGCCGGGGTGCCGACGTCCTTGAGGTTGGTGTTCCCGGCGCCGTCCTGCGGGGTCCAGAGGCAGGTGTCCTCGGCGGCCTGCTTCTTCGGCTCCGAGTCGAACGCGCCGAGCGCCCAGGCCGAACCGGCCACGATCAGCGCGAGCACCACCGCGGCGCCCACACCGGCCTGGATCTGCCGGCGACGCTTCGTGGCCGCGGCCCGCCGGGCGAGTTGCCGGTCGAGCTTGGCCCGCGCCAGTTTGCGCTGCCGGTCCCTGCTGGAAGCCACAGGTGCTCCCCTTCCTCTGCCTGATCGTCGCCGGCGTCCCGGCGCTGCCCGCCGTCGAAGTCGGGGTGCGCCACGCCACACGCCCGCCAGAGTGTACGGGTACGGACTGTGAATGTGGTGTACGAGGTCCCGCCTGCGTTTATCGGATGTTGTCGCTGGGCTGGCTGGGGCGGGTGGGGTCGGTGCGGCCGAAACCCCCTCGCCGGTACGACTAGGCTGCTGGGCGAGGACGACGACCGGACGGAGAGGGGACGGACGTGCTCGTGGCCGGCTTTCCCGCGGACGCCTTCGGCACCAACTGCTACGTGGTGGCGACCGGGCCGGGGGAGCAGTGCGTGGTGGTCGATCCCGGCATCGGGGTGCTCGACCGGCTCGACGCCGTGCTCGCCGAGCACCGCCTGCACCCGGCCGCCGTGCTGCTCACCCACGGCCACCTCGACCACACCTTCTCGGTCGCGCCGGTCTGCGGCGCGCGGGGCATCGCGGCCTACGTCCACCCGGAGGACCGGGAACTGCTGGCCGACCCGGGCAAGGCGCTCTCCATGGACCTCACCGCGCTCTTCGGCGGGCGGCTGCCCTACGCCGAGCCGGACGACGTGGCCGAGCTGACCGACGGCGCGACGCTGTCGCTGGCCGGGTTGGAGATCACCGTCGACCACGCCCCGGGCCATACCGGCGGGTCGGTGCTGTTCCGGATGCCCGGCGCCGGCTCGCCCTGGGAGGCCGACGAGATCTGCCTCTCCGGTGACGTGCTGTTCGCCGGCTCGATCGGCCGCACCGACCTGCCGGGCGGCAGCATGCCCCGCATGCTGGCCAGCCTCCGGGAGAAGGTCCTCCCGCTGGCCGACGACACCGTCGTCCTGCCCGGCCACGGCCCCGCGACCACCATCGGCCGCGAGCGCGCCGGCAACCCGTACCTCGTCGAGGTGGCGGGCACCGGCGGAGCGCGCCCGGCCGCGCCCACCCGAGGCCTCTAGAACCGGCCCGCGCCCCGCGCGGGTTTCAAGGAGTACGCCATGAGCAAGCCCACGCCCATTTCCGGCTTCCCCGAGTGGACGCCGGCGCAGCGGATGATCGAGCAGTTCGTGCTGGACCGGATCCGCGCCACGTTCGAGCTGTACGGCTTCGCGCCGCTGGAGACCCGCTCGGTCGAGCCGCTGGACCAGTTGCTGCGCAAGGGGGAGACCTCGAAGGAGGTCTACCTGCTGCGCCGGTTGCAGGCCGACGCGGACGGGCCGGCCGGCGACGACGCGCTCGGGTTGCACTTCGATCTGACCGTGCCGTTCGCCCGCTACGTGCTGGAGAACGCCGGCAAGCTGCAGTTCCCCTTCCGCCGTTACCAGATCCAGAAGGTCTGGCGGGGGGAGCGCCCGCAGGAGGGTCGCTACCGGGAGTTCCTCCAGGCCGACATCGACATCGTCGACCGGGACACGCTGCCGGCGCACTACGAAGCCGAGATGCCACTGGTGATCGGCGACGCGCTGCGCGCGCTGCCCATCCCGCCGGTGCGCATCCAGGTGAACAACCGCAAGATCTGTGAGGGCTTCTACCGGGGCATCGGGCTGACCGACCCGGAGGCGGCGCTGCGGGCGGTGGACAAGCTCGACAAGATCGGGCCGGCGAAGGTGGCCGAGCTGCTGGCCGAGACCGCCGGGGCGAGCGAGGCGCAGGCCAAGGCGTGCCTGGCGCTGGCCGAGATCTCGGCGCCGGACGCGTCCTTCGCCGACGCGGTGCGGGCCCTCGGGGTGACTGACCCGCTGCTCGACGAGGGCATCGCGGAGCTGACCGCCGTGGTGGAGACCGCCGCCGCGCACGCGCCCGGTCTCTGCGTCGCCGACCTGCGCATCGCCCGGGGTCTGGACTACTACACCGGCACCGTCTACGAGACGCAGATGGTCGGCTTCGAGCGGTTCGGCTCGATCTGCTCCGGCGGCCGCTACGACAACCTGGCCGGCTCCGGCGCCGTACGGTTCCCCGGGGTGGGCATCTCGATCGGCGTGACCCGGCTGCTCGGCCTGCTCTTCGGCGCCGAGGCGCTGTCGGTGTCCCGGTCGGTGCCGACCTGCGTGCTGGTCGCGGTCACCGCCGAGGAGGACCGCGCGGCCAGCGACGCGGTCGCGGCGGCGCTGCGTTCGCGGGGCGTTCCCACCGAGGTGTCGCCGTCCGCGGCCAAGTTCGGCAAGCAGATCCGGTACGCCGAGCGGCGCGGCATCCCGTACGTCTGGTTCCCCGGCGCGGACGGTGACGAGGTGAAGGACATCCGCTCGGGGGAGCAGGTCGCCGCGGCGGCGGGCGAGTGGACGCCGCCCCGGGCGGACCTGGAGCCGCTGGTGGCCGGCACTGGCGTCTGACGACGATTCGACCTACGGTGGCGTAAGTTACGCCACCGTAGGGAGAACGTCGTGACCGTGCTCAGCCAGACCGCTCTGCTCACCGAACTCGAACCGGTCGTGGAGAAGAACCTCGACCGGCACCTGTCGCTGGCGAAGGAGTGGTTCCCGCACGAGTACGTGCCGTGGAGCGACGGCCGCACCTTCGACGGCCCGCTCGGTGGCGAGGCCTGGTCTCCGGCCGACTCGACGCTGCCCGAGGTGGCCCGCACGGCGCTGATCGTCAACCTGCTCACCGAGGACAACCTGCCCTCCTACCACCACGAGATCGCCACGCTGTTCGGACGCGACGGCGCGTGGGGCACCTGGGTGCACCGGTGGACCGCCGAGGAGGGCCGGCACGGCACCGCGATCCGGGACTACCTCACGGTGAGCCGCGCGGTCGACCCGGTGGCGTTGGAGCGGGCCCGGATGGTGCACATGTCCGCCGGCTATCACAACGTGCACGGCGACGAGGTGCTGCACTCGCTGGCGTACGTGTCGTTCCAGGAACTGGCCACCCGCATCTCGCACCGCAACACCGGCCGGGCCACCGGCGACCCGGTCTGCGAGGCGTTGCTGGCCCGGGTGGCGGCGGACGAGAACCTGCACATGGTCTTCTACCGCAACCTGCTGGCCGCGGCGTTCGAGCTGGCGCCGAGCCAGGCCATGCGGGCGGTCGCCGACGTGCTCGCCGACTTCCAGATGCCCGGGGTGGGCATCGACGGTTTCGCCCGCAAGTCGGTGGCGATCGCCCTGGCCGGCATCTACGACCTGCGCCAGCACCGCGACGAGGTGGTGCTGCCGGTGCTGCGCCAGTGGAACCTGTTCGAGGTGACCGGCCTGAACGGTGACGGCGAAACCGCCCGTGACCAGATCGCCGCCCACCTGGACACCCTGGACACCCAGGCGTCCCGCTTCGAGGAGCGCCGCGCCGCCCGAGCCGCCCGCCAAACCACCCCCCGCTGACCCGCCCCGCCCGCCCGCCCCCACCCCCGCGATCTTGCAGTTGCTGCCCCGGCAGAAGACGTGATCCGGACGTCCTGCGGGCCGAAAGTGCAAGATCGCGGGGGTGGGGCGGGGTGGGGGGTCAGGGGGTGTCGAGGGGGAAGCGGAGGCACGTGGAGGTGGCGTGGGCGACCAGGCGGTTGGGAGCCGCGCGACGTGCTGCCGCGCCCCGGTCCGGGGGCCCGCCTCCGCGCCTGAGCGGGCTCGCGACGACTCTGACACCTGGTGACGATGTTGTTGCCCAGGCGTTACATCCGGTGGCGGTGCGAATCCGGGCAAACGCATGTCTTGCTTAGGATCTTAAATATGTGAATACTTTGGTCAGCCCGGACGGTTTCCCCAGGTCGTCCGGGTTGCCCTCGGGCGTTTTCCCATCACAGCGCCCGTTCACCCCCGTTCGGAGGTTGTTACATGCGACCCACGAGGTCCACGCTCCGTCGCGCCGCCGCCGTCGCCGTGGCCGGTACCCTGGTCACCGGTTCCCTGCTCGGCGCACCCGCCCAGGCCGCCCCCGCGTCGCCCGCCTCACCCGACGCCGCCGCCGGCCTCGTCGCCACGCTCGGCGACCGCGCGGCCGGCACGTACGCCGACGCCAGCGGCAAGATGGTCGTCACGGTGACCGACACCGCGGCCGCCCGCCAGGTGCACGCCGCCGGCGCCATCCCGAAGCTCGTCACCCGCGGCGCCAACCAGCTCAGGGCCGCCACCAGCGAGCTGGAGCGCTCCGCCAAGATCCCGGGCACCGCCTGGTGGACCGACGCGGCGACCAACCAGGTCGTCGTCTCCGTCGACAGCACCGTCACCGGCGCCAAGCTGGAGCGGGTCAAGGCCGCCGCCGCCCGTACCGGTGGCGCGGTCCGCATCGAGGCCGAGGCCGGCACGCTCACCACCCGAATCTCCGGCGGCCAGGCCATCTACACCGGCGGCTACCGCTGCTCGCTCGGCTTCAACGTGCGCAGCGGCTCGACCTACTACTTCCTCACCGCCGGGCACTGCACCAACCTCGGCTCGACCTGGTACTCGAACTCCGGCCAGACGTCCGTGCTGGGCACCCGGGCCGGCACCAGCTTCCCGGGCAACGACTACGGCATCGTCCGGCACAGCAACTCGGCCAACGCGGCCGGCAACGTCTACCTGTACAACGGCAGCTACCAGGACATCACCTCGGCCGGCAACGCCTACGTGGGCCAGTCGGTCCGGCGTTCCGGCAGCACCACCGGCCTGCGCAGCGGCTCCGTCTCGGCCACCAACGCGACGGTCAACTACGCCGAGGGCAGCGTCTCCGGCCTGATCCGCACCAACGTCTGCGCCGAGGGCGGCGACAGCGGCGGCTCGCTGTTCTCCGGCACCACCGCGCTCGGCCTCACCTCCGGCGGCAGCGGCAACTGCTCCTCCGGCGGCACCACCTACTTCCAGCCGGTCACCGAGCCGCTCAGCGTCTACGGCGTGAGCGTCTTCTGATCCGTACCCCACGAACGGGCCGCCGGGCGACCGGCGGCCCGTTCCGCGTGTGCCGGAATCGTTCGTCCCGCCGACCGGGCCGCCTCGGCGGGTGCCGGGGAGCCGGCCTTCCCGCCCTGACAGAATGCGGGAAGCAGTCGTGGACCAGATGAGGAGTCGCCAGCCGTGATCCGTACCCACAATGCCGGAAGCCTGCGCGCCACGGACGCCGGCTCGACGGTGACGCTCGCCGGGTGGGTGGCCCGCCGGCGCGACCACGGCGGTGTCATCTTCGTCGACCTGCGCGACGCCTCCGGCGTCGTGCAGGTGGTCTTCCGCGAGGAGGACGCGCACGCGCTGCGCAACGAGTTCTGCGTCAAGGTCACCGGCGAGGTGACCCGCCGCCCCGACGGCAACGAGAACCCCGAGCTGCCGACCGGCGAGGTCGAGGTGACCGCCGCCGCGCTGGAGGTGCTCTCCGAGGCCGCGCCGCTGCCGCTGCCGGTGGACGACCAGATCGAGGCCGGCGACGACATCCGGCTCAGGTACCGCTACCTCGACCTGCGCCGGGGCGGCCCGGCGAAGGCGATGCGGCTGCGCTCCCGGGCCAACCAGCTCGCCCGCACCGTGCTGCACGAGCGGGACTTCCTGGAGATCGAGACGCCGACGCTGACCCGCTCCACCCCGGAGGGCGCCCGCGACTTCCTGGTCCCGGTGCGCCTCCAGCCCGGCAGCTGGTACGCGCTGCCGCAGTCGCCGCAGTTGTTCAAGCAGCTGCTCATGGTCGGCGGCATGGAGCGCTACTACCAGATCGCCCGCTGCTACCGCGACGAGGACTTCCGCGCCGACCGGCAGCCGGAGTTCACCCAGCTCGACATCGAGATGTCGTTCGTCACCGAGGACGACGTGATCGACCTCGGCGAGGCGATCGTCGCGTCGCTCTGGAAGGAGCTGGCCGGGCACGAGATCAGCCGGCCGATCCCGCGGATCACCTGGCACGACGCGATGGCCCGGTACGGCTCGGACAAGCCGGACCTGCGCTACGGCGTCGAACTGACCGAGCTGACCGACTACCTGCGTGGCACCGCGTTCCGGGTGTTCGCCGGCGCGATCGACGCGGGCGGCTACGTCGGCGCGGTGGTCATGCCGGGCGGCGCGAGCCAGACCCGCAAGGAGCTGGACGGCTGGCAGGACTGGGCGAAGGCGCGCGGAGCGCGCGGCCTGGCGTACGTGGTGCTCGACGCGGAGACCGGCGAGGCGCGCGGGCCGGTGGCGAAGAACCTGTCCGAGGAGCACCTGGCCGGGCTGGCCGACGCGGTCGGCGCCAAGCCCGGCGACGCGGTCTTCTTCGCCGCCGGCACGAACACCCGGGAGGCGCAGGAGCTGCTCGGCGCGGCCCGCATCGAGATCGCCAAGCGGGCCGGCCTGGTCGACGAGAGCGCCTGGGCGTTCTGCTGGGTCGTCGACGCGCCGATGTTCGAGCGCACGGACGATGGTGGCTGGACGGCCGTGCACCACCCGTTCACCTCGCCCAACGCCGAGTGGGTGGACCGGTTCGAGGAGGCGCCGGACCGGGCGCTGGCTTATGCCTACGACATCGTCTGCAACGGCAACGAGATCGGCGGCGGTTCGATCCGTATCCACCGGGGCGACGTGCAGCAGCGGGTGTTCGACCTGCTCGGCATCACCCCGGACGAGGCGCAGGACAAGTTCGGCTTCCTGCTGGAGGCGTTCAAGTACGGCGCACCGCCGCACGGCGGCATCGCGTTCGGCTGGGACCGGGTCTGCATGCTGCTGGCCGGCGCGGACTCGATCCGCGAGGTGATCGCGTTCCCGAAGACCCGTGGCGGCTTCGACCCGCTGACCGGCGCGCCGACCCCGATCACCGGGCAGCAGCGCGCCGAGGCCGGCATCGACGCCAAGCCGAAGGCGCCGGCCGCCCCGCACGCCGGCACCGCCGGCCCGGCCGCGCCGGTGGCCGACCCGACCTGATCCTCGCGTCGTCGAAGGGCCCGCGTCATGATGACGCGGGCCCTTTCGATCATCAGGGGGACGGATGAACCTGCTCGTGGTGGGCGCCAGTGGCTTTCTCGGCGCCGAGGTGTGCCGGCAGGCGGTCGCCGCCGGGCACCGGGTGGTCGGCACGTACCACTCGGCCGCCGTCGCGGTGCCGGGCGTCGCGTCGCGCCGCCTCGACGTCACCGACCGCGCCGCGGTGCGCGCGCTGCTGACCGGGGTACGCCCCGACGCCGTGGTCAGCACCCCCTACCGCTTCGACGACTGGGCGGTCACCGCCGACGGGGCGGCCCACGTCGCGTCCGCCGCCGCCGAGGTGGGGGCGCGGCTGGTCCACCTGTCCAGCGACGCGCTGCACGCCGGGCGTGCCGAGCCGTACGCGGACGCGGAGGCGCCCACGCCGGTGTATCCGTACGGGGCGGCGAAGGCGGCGGCCGAGACGGCGGTGCGGGCGGTCGACCCGGGCGCGCTGCTGGTGCGGACGTCGCTGATCCTGGGGGAGGGCAGCAAGCAGATCCAGCGCTGCCGGGACGCGCTCGCCGGCCGGGCCGTCCTGTTCAGCGACGAGATCCGCTGCCCGGTCGACGTCACCGACCTGGCCGCGGCGGTGCTGGAGCTGCTGCCGACCGACCTGGCCGGTCCGCTCAACGTGGCCGGCCCGGACGAGGCCAGCCGCGCCGACCTCGGGCGGCTGCTGGCCCGCCGGCTCGGCGTCGACCCGGCCGGGCTGCGGACCACCACCACGGTCGCCGCCGGTCTGTTCCGCCCGGTCGAGGTACGCCTGGACTCCGCCCGGGCCGCCGGCCTGCTCCGCACCCGCCTGCGCGGCGTCGCCGAACTCTTCTCCTGACCGATCTTTCTTGCACAATCTCTTTGCACGCATCTTGTGCACAGGAAGTGTGCACAGATATTGTGCACGCATGGAGAGTGAACAGACGCGCCCCGAGCCACGGCTCGTCCGCCTCGATCACCAGCAGGTGCGCGTGCTGGCGCACCCGCTGCGGATGCGCCTGGTCGGCGCCCTGCGGGTGAACGGGCCGGCCACCGCCACCCGGCTGGCCGAACTGCTCGGCACCAACACCGGCGCGACCAGCTACCACCTGCGCCAGCTCGCCGAGGTGGGCATGGTGGTCGAGGATCCGGAGCTGGGCACCGGGCGGCAGCGGTTCTGGCGGGCCGCGCACGACGTCACCCAGTGGGAGGTCAGCGACTACGACGACGACCCGGACGCCCGCGCCGCCATCGAGTGGATCGAGGCGGACTACTTCCGTTTCTTCGGCCACCACGCCGAGCGGTGGGCCGCCCAGCGTCACGAGTGGTCACCCGCCTGGCGTGACGCGCTCGGCATGGGCGACTTCTTCATGCGGATCCCGGCCGCCCGCCTGGAAGCGATCAAGGCGGAGGTCTTCGCGGTCTTCGAACGCCACCGGGACGAGACCGACCCCGACGACCCCGACGCCGAGATGGTGCAGCTCTACCTCGCCGCCTTCCCGCTGAGCACCGTCCTGCCACCCGCCGGGGAGAAGCCGTGAGCGCCCTGTCCGTACGCCAGGTCCGGCTCCGCTACCTCACCCTCTACGGCCTGCGCTGGCTGCCCAGCGGCCTGCTGATCCCGGTGATGATCCTGCTGATGCAGGAACGCGGCCTCACGCTGTCGCAGATCGGCCTGGTCGCCACCGCGCAGGGGCTGGTGGTGCTGGCGCTGGAGCTGCCCACCGGTGGGTTCGCCGACGCGCTCGGCCGCAAGCCGGTGCTGCTGGTCGCCTGGGTGGTCGCCCTGGCCTCGCTGGCGCTGATGGCGGTGGCCGACTCGTTCTGGATGTTCTTCCTGGTCTGGGCGTTGCAGGGCATCTACCGGGCGCTCGACAGCGGCCCGCTGGAGTCCTGGTACGTCGACGCCACGCTCGCCGCCGACCCGGACGCCGAGTACGAACGCGGCCTGGGCCATGCCGGCACCGTCATCGGTGTCGCCATCGGCGCCGGCGCGCTGCTCGGCGGCGGCCTGGTCGCGCTCGGCCCGATCGGGCCGATCAGCGCGCTGATCGGCCCGGTCCTGGTCGCCGCCGTGCTCCAGGCGGTCTCCATCGTGGCGCTGCTGGTGCTCATGACCGAGCAGCGACCCGCCTCCGGCGCCGCCGCGCTGCGCGCCTCGGTGACGGAGGCGCCCCGGATGGTCGGCCAGGCCGTCGGCCTGCTGCGCCGCAACCGGGTGCTGCTGGCGCTGGTCTCGGTCGAGCTGTTCTGGGGCTTCGGCATGGTCACCTTCGAGTCGCTGCTGCCGGTGCGGCTGGCCGAGGTGGTCGGTGACGCCGACCGGGCGGCCGCGCTGCTCGGCCCCGCCGGCACCGCGGCCTGGCTGGCCAACGCGGCCGGTGCCGCGCTCACCCCGTTCCTGCTGCGCCGCGTCGGGGCCGCCCCGGCTGCCGCGCTGATGCGCGTGCTCCAGGGCGTCACCGTGGTCGGCATGGGCCTGCTCGCCGGCCCGGTCGGCGTGCTGATCGCCTACCTGGCCTGCTACACCGTGCACGGCGCGTCGAACCCGCTGCACATGGGGCTGCTGCACCGGCAGGTCGACGGGCCGTACCGGACCAGCGTGCTGTCGCTGAACTCGATGATGGGCCAGCCGGCCGGAGCGCTCGGCGCGGTGGTGCTGACCGCGCTGGCGGACGCCACGAGCGTCGGCATCGCCATGCTCGTCGGCGCCGTGATGCTCGCCGTGGCCGCGCCGCTCTACCTGCCGGCCTGGCGCGCCGGCCGGGCCGCCCGGTCCGCTACGGCGGAGTCCGGTCCTGCGCAGTCCGGTCCTGCGCAGTCCGAGGTGGTGCAGTCCGAGGGCGTGGAGTCCGAGGCGGCGCGGGCCGGGGCAGGCCCGGTCCTCGGGACCGGTCCCGACGGGAGTCCCGCCGGCCCCGGTCCGGAGGGCGCTCCGGCCTCGGGACCATCCGCCGGTGCCGGTGCCGGTGCCGGTGCCGGTGCCGGTGCCGTAGGTCGATCCGCCTGACGGATGTCGCCTCGCCCGGTGCCGGGGCGACGAGGTCGCCGGAGGCTACAAACTTGACGGCACGAACGACTCAAGCCGGACACCGGGGGAGCGGGCAGCGCCCGATCCATCCATGCCATCAGGTTTGTAGCCACCCGCACGCCTGCCCGGCGACCTCCGTCGCGCCGCCGTCCCGCCCGCCAGCCAGCCAACCCAGGAGAGGACCAACCATGACCCCCGTCCGCTCCGTCCGGGCGGTCCACCTGCCCGGCCTTCGGTGCGCGCTGCGCGAGTGGACCGACGCCGACGCGCCCGTCCTGCACGCGTTCCTGACCGAGCCCGCCGTGGCCGACGGGCTGCTGGACGACGAGACGCCTACCCCGGAGGCGGTCCGCGCCGCGCTGCCGGCGTGGCGGGAGACGGCCGCCGGCGAGCCGCGCCCGGAGTACCGGTTGGCCGCGGTCGACGGTGACCGGCTGGTCGGCCTCGGCGGGCTGACCGTGACGTCGGTGGAGCACCGGCGCGGTGAGATCGGCTACGCGGTGCGGACCGCGCACGCGGGCGCCGGCCTCGGCACCGAGATCACCCGGCTGCTGCTGGAACTCGCGTTCGAGCGGGTGGGCCTGCACCGGGTGGAGGCGACCACCCATCCCGACAACGTCGGCTCCCGCCGCGTGCTGGAGAAGGCCGGGCTGCGGCCGGAGGGGACGAGCCGCGACCACCTGCTCGTGCGCGGCAGGTGGCGGGACTCGGCCCGGTACGCGATCCTCGCCACCGACCGGTTCCAGGGTGGAGATTGACGAACAGACCGATCGGGTACATCCGTCGCCGACCTACTGGGAACCCCCACCGGAGGAACGACATGCTCGCCATTCTCGCGGCCATCGTGTTCGGCTTCGCGCTGCTGCTCGACTTCATGAACACCGACCTCGGCGCCCCGGATCTGTTCAGCACCTCGACCCTCATGCTGATCGGCTTCCTGCTGCTCTCGCTCTACCTCGCCGGGGTCGGCTCCGGCCCGCGCGGCGGTGGGGGCGGCCGCTGGTACCGCGGTCGCCGTCCGGGCCGCGGCTGACCGGAAACGACCACCCGGGTCGGGTCGGCGGCGCGATTCCGGCGCCGCCGGTCCGGCCCGGTACTGTTCTCGTGATGGAATCCGACGCCCTCTTCACCCTCGGCGAGCCCGCCGGAGCGCCCGGCGCACCCGCGGCCTCCGGCGGTGTCGACGGGTTCACCGCCGCCCGGGCGGATTCGCCACTGCCGGTCCGGATGCGGCCGGCCGGCATCGACGAGCTGGTCGGTCAGGCTCATCTGCTCGCCCCCGGCGCGCCGCTGCGCCAGCTGGTCGAGGGCGCGACGCCGATGTCGGTGATCCTCTGGGGCCCGCCCGGCAGCGGCAAGACCACCATCGCCCACCTGGTGGCCCGCGCCACCGACAGGCGTTTCGTGGCGATGTCCGCGCTGACCGCCGGGGTGAAGGACGTCCGCGCCGTCATCGAGACCGCCCGGCGGCAGCGCCGTTCGGGCGGCCCGCCGACCGTGCTCTTCATCGACGAGGTGCACCGGTTCAGCAAGACCCAGCAGGACTCCCTGCTCGCCGCCGTCGAGGACCGCACGGTGACCCTGCTCGCGGCGACCACGGAGAACCCCTACTTCTCGGTCATCTCGCCGCTGCTGTCCCGGTGCGTGCTGCTCACGCTCCAGGCCCTCGACGACGCCGCCGTACGCGGGCTGCTGCGCCGCGCCGTGGCCGACGAGCGAGGGCTCGGCGGCACACTGGTCCTCGCCGAGGAGGCGGAGGACCATCTGGTCCGGCTCGCCGGCGGCGACGTCCGGAAGGCGCTCACCGCGCTGGAGGCGGCGGCGGCCACCGCGACCGCCACGGGCGCCGAGGTGATCGATCTCGCCGTGGCCGAGCAGGCGGTGGACGTGGCGGCCGTGCGCTACGACCGCGACGGCGACGCGCACTACGACGTGACCAGTGCCTTCATCAAGAGCATGCGCGGTTCGGACGTGGACGCGGCGCTGCACTGGCTGGCCCGGATGCTGGTGGCCGGCGAGGACGCCCGGTTCATCGCCCGCCGGTTGGTGATCTTCGCCAGCGAGGACGTCGGCATGGCCGATCCCACCGCGCTGACCGTGGCCACCGCCGCGGCGCACGCGGTGGAGTACGTGGGCCTGCCCGAGGCGCAGCTCAACCTCGCCCAGGCGGCCATCCATCTCGCCACCGCCCCCAAGTCGAACTCGGCCACCAGCGCCATCGGCGCGGCCGTCGCCGACGTGCGTGCCGGTCGCGGCGGTCCGGTGCCGCGCGGCCTGCGCGACGCCCACTACGCCGGGGCGCGCGGACTCGGGCACGGAGCGGGCTACCGCTACCCGCACGACGACCACCGGGGGGTGGTCACCCAGCAGTACGCTCCGGACGATCTCGTCGGGACGGACTACTACCGGCCCAGCGGGCACGGCGCGGAGCGGGCGGTGGCCACCCGGCTGCCGCTGCTGCGTCGGATCGTGCGTGGGTTGCCGGCACCGGTGACGCGGGGGGAGGCCGGTGCGCCGGCAGCCGCGAACGGGGCCCGGGTGGGCGGCGCCGAGCAGATCGGCGGGGCGAGCGAGGGCGGCGGCGACGCCACCGAGGGGGGTCAGTAGTGATGGCGCGTGGTCCGGAGCGGCCGGCGGACGGCCCCGACGAGCGGCGCGATCCGAAGGCCAAGGGCCGCCGGTGGGGACGCGGCCGGGCCGAGGCCGAGCCGGAGCAGGCTCCGGCCGGCGAGGAGTTCGGCTGGATCGACGACCTGCGCACGGCCAAGAAGCAGCGCGGCGAGCTCGGCCCGGAGGGGCCCGGGCCGGTCGCCGACGCGCCGGGCGGTCCGGCGCCGCGACCAGGGGGCGCGGTCCCGCCCGGCCCGGCCCGGTCCGGCCCCGCTCCGTCGGGGCCCGCCGGCCCCGGCCCGGGTGCGCCACCGCCGGCCGGTGGGCCGACCCCGCCGGATCGGTCCGCTCCACGTCCTCCGGCTCCCGGCCGCACCGCTCCGCCACCGGCTGCCGGCCCGGCCGGTCCCGCGCCGCAGGTTCCGGGCCGACCCCACCCGACGGCCCCCGGAGCCGCCGGCCGCACCGGTGCGCCCATGCCGCCGGTGGCCGGTCGCCCCGGCGCGGCGCCACCCCCGGGGGCCGGGCGTCCGGGTGCCGCGATGCCCCCGGCCCCCGGCCGACCCGGTGCCGCGATGCCCCCGGGCGCCGGTCGTCCCGGCGGAGACCTTCCCCCTGGCGCCGATCGTCCCGGTCCGCAGGCGTCACCCGCTGGTGGCCGGCCCGACCCCCGGGCCCCGGGTGCGCGACGGGGCCCGGACGGGCCCGCGGCGCCGCCCGCCCGCGCGGCCGGTCCCGAGGTGGGCGCCCCCCGTCGTCCCGCGGACGGCCCCTGGCCGGGCATGCCCGAGGCGCCCCGGCCGGGCGGCCTGGCGCCGCGCGGCGGCGCGGACGGTCCGACCGGTCAGCAACCGCCGGTCCCCGGCCGAACGGTCGGCCCGGGCGGCCCCCGGGTCACGGCCCCGGCCGGTCCGGGCTCCGGACGGCCCGTGCCCGACCGTGGACCGGTCGGGCCGGGGCCGGGCCGACCGACGTCCGGGGACGGCGACGGCCCTCGGGTGGTGACGCCACCCACCCCGCGCGGCCGGCACGGCGTGGAAACGCCCGACGTCCCCCCGGTCGGATCCGCTCCCAGGGCTCGGCCCGCCTCCGCCGGGCGCCGCGCGCTGCCCGACGACGACTCCGGTGGCATCCGGCCGGTCTCCGGCGCGGGTCGAAGGGCCCGACCGGACGACGTGCCGGGCGGCAAGCCGCCCGGCGTTGCCGGAGGTCGGCGTGCCCGACCCGACGACGACCCGGCCGGTGTCCGGCCGGTCTCCGCCGGCGGGCGGCGGTCCCGGTCCGCCGACGCGCCGGCGGGCGATGGTCGCCGATCGGCGACCGGTGGGATCGACCCCGCTGCCCGGGCCGTCCCGGGCACCGGCCGGCGCGCCGCCGAGCCGGAGCAGCAGGTGGCCGTGCCGCGCAGCGGAAACGCCCCCGGCCTGCCCGGTGCCACCGCGCCCGTCTCCGGCGGCCCGGTGGAGGCGTCGGGCACGCCCACCTCCCGCCGCGACCCGGGCCGTGGCCACCGGGCCGCGCCCGGCGACGCCGGTTCCGCCACCGACCCGGCCCGGACCCGGCGCCGCGCGGCCGACGAGTCCGGTGAACCACGCCCGCAACGGCCGGAGCGCCCCGCCGACTGGCTGCGGCAGGCCGGTCGTACGCCGCACACCGACCCCGCCATGCCGGCCGCCCGCCGTCCGGCCGGCCCGCCGGTGGACGAGCCGTCCGCCCGCCCCGGCAGCACCGATCGTGGGCCGGGTGGCCGTGCCGGCGCCGCCGTGCCGCCGGTCCGTCCCGACCAGCCCGGCCCGCCCGGGTCGGCGAACCGGGCCGAGCCGCCCGGCCCGGTCGTGCCGCCGGCCCGGGCCGCGCAGTCCGGCCCGGCAAGGGGCGCGGCGCGCCCCGGCGTGCCGCCGGCCGGCGGTGACCGTGTCGGTGGTGGTCCGGGTCGCCCCGGCATGCCGCCGGTGGGGCCGGGTGCGCCCGGCCCGCACGGCGATCCCGAGCGCAGCGGTGGCATGGCGGTCGGCGGCGCCCGCCCCGGAGGGCGTGGCCCGGCCGACGACCCGTCGCGCGCCGGTGGCCGCCCGCCCGGCGGTGGACGCGCCGCTCCCGGCCAGGGGACGGCGGTACGGCCGACCGGTGACGGACGCGGCCCGGCCCGACCCGACGGCGCGGTCCCGTCCGGCGGCGCACCCGGGCCGGCGGCCGCGCCCGGACCGCGTGCGGCCACTGCCGGACCGGTGGTGGCCCGCGCGGCGGCGGGTGTGGCCCGTCCGGCCGCCCCGGACGAGCAGACGAGCGGGCGGGCCGTTCCGCCCAGCCCGGACCCGGTCCGGCCCGCCGGGGCCGGAGCGCCGGGCACGCCGGCGGTGGCGCGGGCGGCTGCGGTCGTACCGCCGCCGGGGGAGCCCGCGGGGGCGCGGCCCGGTGCGGGCGACGGCCCGGCGCCGCGACCGGCCGGCCCCGGCCCGGCCGAGGACGGATCGGAGTCCGGCGGCCCGCGCGGCGCCCGCTCCGACCTGCGGCGGCAGCTGCGCGAGCGGCGCCGGCTGCGGATGGCCGTCCTCGCCCTGGTCAGCCTCGTGCTGCTGGGGGCGGTGCCGCTCTACTTCGGGATGCGGACGCTCAGCCACGACCCGGTCTTCGACACGCTCGACGCGCTCGACGTGCCAGCCTGGGCGGCGACCAAGACGGTCGACAACGTCAGCGGCAGCCGGTGGTGCCTGCAGGACTGCCGGCTGCGGGAACGCGCGGTCGAGTCCGAGCAGGGCTGGAAGCAGACCGTCGCGGTCTATGAGCGGGCGCTGGCCAAGGACGGTTGGCGCCGCTGGAAGGTCGACCGCTGCCCGGAGGAGAAGATCGAGGGCAGCTACACCTGCTGGCGTCGGGACGAGCTCACGCTCGACCTCTGGGTGCGTGACCCCACCTGCACGCCGCCACCGGTGGACGGGGAGCCGGCGCCGTCGGCGCCGCCCGCGAAGGCAGCGGCGACGTGCACCGGCTCGTTGGTGTCGGTGAAGGTGCGCAACGCGATCGACGACGAGCGGACCGGTCCCACGCCGACAACCGATCCGTCACTCACCGGTGAGGATCCGTATCCGACCCTGACCGACGACCCGCTCGGTGAGCCGACCCCCTCACCGTCCTGAGCCGACTTCCATCACGGACGGTAGGGTCTGGGGCTGGCGCGTCCGCCCGCGCCCGGTGACCGGGTCGGCGTGGGGCGCGGTGGGTAGGTACGGTCGCGCGTCCCGGAGCGTTGGTTCCGGAACCCTGGTTGAGGAGGATATGCGTGAGTTTTGGAGAGGTCGCGGCGCTCGTCGCGGCGATCGCGTTCGCGATGCTCGTGTTGATCCTGACGCTGCCGATCCTGCGGCTCCGGCACACCGTCGACGCCGCAACCCGCATGATCAACGACCTCAACGACCGCACCGGGCCGCTGCTCGGTGACGTGAACACCACGGTGAAGAACGTCAACACCGCGCTGGAGCAGGTGCAGACCTCGCTGGACGGGGTGAACCTCCAGCTCGCCAAGGTGGACACCATGACCAGCCACGCGCAGAACGTCACCGCGAACGTGGCGAACCTGGCCACCGTGGTCTCCGCCGCCGCCGCGAACCCGCTGGTGAAGGTGGCCGCGTTCGGCTACGGCGTGCGCAGGGCCGCCTCCGCCCGCCGGCACGCCGAGACCGAGCGCGAGGTGCGCGACACCATCAAGCAGCAGCGTCGGGCCGCCAAGCGCGGCAACCGCTGACCCGACCGGCGTACGCGGGAAGGATGAGAGCATGAGGCGGTTGTTCTGGCTGGGCATCGGCCTGGCCGTGGGCGTCCTGGTGGTGCGCAAGGCCACCCGGACCGCGCAGGCGTACACCCCGGCGGGCATCGCCAGCGGGCTGTCCGAGTCCGCCGGTGGTCTGGTCGAGTCGGTGCGTGCCTTCGTGGACGACGTCCGGGTCGGGATGGCCGAGCGCGAGCAGGAGATCCACGAGGCCTTCGCCCGTGGCGAGGCGTACGACGACGAGTTCGCCGAGCTGCGGGAGGACCCGCGGATCGGCGATCGAGAGATTTTCCCGGAGGAACACCAGCGATGAAGACGGCGGAGATCAAGCGGCGGTTCCTCGCCCACTTCGAGGCGAACGGCCACACCGTGGTGCCGTCCGCTCCGCTGCCCGCCATCAGCGACCCGAACCTGCTGTTCATCAACGCGGGCATGGTGCAGTTCGTGCCCTACTTCCTGGGCCAGCAGACCCCGCCGTACGCGCGGGCGACGAGCGTGCAGAAGTGCATCCGGACGCCGGACATCGACGAGGTCGGCAAGACCAGCCGGCACGGCACGTTCTTCCAGATGAACGGCAACTTCTCCTTCGGTGACTACTTCAAGTCCGGGGCGATCCCGCTGGCCTGGGACCTGGCCACGAAGTCGGTGGACGCGGGTGGCTTCGGGCTGGACCCGGAGCGGATCTGGGCGACGGTCTACCTCGACGACGACGAGGCGTACGACATCTGGCGGGCCACCGGCGTGCCCACCGAGCGCATCGTGCGCCGGGGCAAGGCCGACAACTTCTGGTCGATGGGCATCCCCGGTCCGTGCGGCCCGTGTTCGGAGCTCTACTACGACCGCGGCCCGGAGTACGGTCGCGAGGGCGGTCCGGAGGTCGACGAGGACCGCTACCTGGAGTTCTGGAACCTCGTCTTCATGCAGTTCGAGCGCGGCCCGGGCGCCGGCAAGGAAGACTTCCCGATTCTCGGCGACCTGCCGGCGAAGAACATCGACACCGGCATGGGCCTGGAGCGGATGGCCTCGCTGCTGCAGGGCGTGGACAACCTCTACGAGATCGACGAGGTCAAGCCGATCCTGGACCGGGCGGCCGAGCTGACCGGGAAGCGCTACGGCGCGCACTCGGGGCACGCGGCCAACCAGTCGCACCCCGACGACGTGCGGCTGCGCGTGGTCGCCGACCACGTGCGCACCGCGCTGATGCTGATCGGCGACGGGGTGACCCCGTCGAACGAGGGGCGCGGCTACGTGCTGCGTCGGATCATGCGCCGGGCGATCCGGGCGGTGCGCCTGCTGGGCTACCAGGACCGGGCGCTGCCGGAGTTACTGCCGGTGGCGCGGGACTGCATGGCGCCGTCGTACCCGGAGGTGGCCGAGGAGTTCGGCCGGATCTCCCAGTACGCGTACGCCGAGGAGGACGCGTTCCTGGCCACGCTGCGCGCCGGCACCACGATCCTGGACACCGCGATCGCCGAGACGAAGTCGGCCGGGAAGCCGGCGCTCTCCGGTGACAAGGCGTTCCAGCTGCACGACACGTACGGCTTCCCGATCGACCTGACCCTGGAGATCGCGGCCGAGCAGGGCCTGCAGGTCGACGCGGACGGCTTCCGCCGGCTGATGGCCGACCAGCGCAGCCGGGCCAAGGCCGACGCGCAGGCCCGCAAGACCGGGCACACCGACGTGTCGGCGTACCGGTCGGTGCTCGACGGCGGCGGTCCGGTGGAGTTCACCGGTTACACCGAGCTGACCCGGGAGTCCCGGGTGCGCGCGCTGCTGGCCGGCGGCGCGGCGATCGGCGCGGCGGTCGAGGGTGACACCGTCGAGCTGGTGCTGGACACCACCCCGTTCTACGCCGAGGGCGGCGGGCAGCAGCCCGACCAGGGGCTCATCACGGTCGGTGGCGGTCAGGTCGAGGTGTTCGACGTGCAGCAGCCGGTGCCCGGCCTGATCGTGCACCGGGCCCGGGTGGTGCGCGGCGAGGTGCGGACCGGGGAGACCGGGTACGCGGAGATCGACGTGTCCCGCCGGCGGGCCATCTCGCGCTCGCACACCGCGACGCACCTGGTGCACCAGACGATGCGCAACTTCCTCGGCGAGTCGGCGACCCAGGCGGGTTCGCTGAACGCGCCGGGCCGGTTGCGGTTCGACTTCAACACCCCGACCGGGGTGGCGCCGAGCGTGCTGCACGACGTGGAGCAGCAGGTCAACGAGGTGCTCCTGGCCGACCTGGAGGTGCACGCGTTCGTCACCAGCCAGGAGGAGGCCCGCCGGATCGGCGCGATGGCGCTGTTCGGCGAGAAGTACGGCGAGCGGGTGCGGGTGGTCGAGGTCGGCGACTACGCCCGGGAGCTGTGCGGCGGCACCCACGTGGCCCGCTCGGCCCAGCTCGGGCTGGTCAAGATCCTCTCCGAGGCGTCGGTCGGTTCCGGGGTCCGCCGGATCGAGGCGCTGGTCGGCATGGACGCGTTCGGTTTCCTGGCCCGCGAGCACCTGCTGGTGTCCCGGTTGGCCGAGATGTTCCGGGTGCCGGGCGAGCAGGTGGCCGACCGGGTGGAGCAGACCGTCACCCAGTTGCGTGACGCGGAGAAGGAGCTGGAGAAGCTCCGGGCCCAGCTCGTGCTCGGCGGGGCGGGGGCCCTGGCCGCGCAGGCGAAGGACGTGCGTGGGGTCGCGTACGTGGGCACCGAGGCGCCCGAGGGCGCGGCGGCCAACGACGTGCGGACCCTCGCCCAGGAGATCCGGGGCCGGATCGACCCGGCCCGCCCGGCGGTGGTCGCGGTGGCCGCCCGGGCCAACGGCAAGGCCTCCCTGGTGGTGGCGGTCAACCAGGCCGCCCGGGGGCGGAGCCTGAGCGCCAAGGACCTGGTGAAGGCGGCGTTCTCCGGCCGGGGCGGCGGCAGCGACGACCTGGCCCAGGGTGGCGGCCTGCCCGCCGCGGAGGCGTCGAGCCTGCTGGTCACCGTGGAGAAGGCGGTCGCGGACGCGGCATGAGCGAATGCACCGAGCGGAGCGAGGGCCGTGAGGGCATGCCCGGTCGGCACGGCATGAGCGAATGCACCGAGCGGAGCGAGGGCCGTGAGGGCATGCCCGGTCGGCACGGCATGAGCGAATGCACCGAGCGGAGCGAGGGCCGTGAG
>NZ_JBICSL010000009.1:0-87731 GCF_043197045.1 Micromonospora sp. NPDC049282 | reverse complement strand
CGTGAGGGCATGGCAGGCCAGCACGGCATGAGCACACCGATCGACGCCGGGGCGGACCGTCAGGTCCGCCCCGGCCCGTACCGGCGGGAGGGGTGGCGGTAGATGGCTGAGTTGTCCCACGGCGTCCGGCTCGGGGTCGACGTCGGCCAGGTCCGGGTGGGTGTGTCCCGGTCCGACCCGCACGGCATCCTCGCCACCCCGCTGGTCACCCTGGCGCGCGACCTGACCGCCGCGCCGGACGCGGTACCCGCCGACATGGCCGAGCTGGTCCGGCTGGCGGCCGAGCACGAGGCGGTCGAGATCGTCGTCGGGCTGCCGGTCAACCTCGCCGGAAAGCACGGTCCGGCGGCGGCGAACGTATCGGTCTATGTCAGCCGTTTGGCCGATGTAATGGGGTCGATTCCGGTGACGCTGACGGACGAGAGGATGTCGACCGTCGTCGCGAGTCGTAGGCTGGCCGAACGGGGCGTCCGGGGAAAGCGCCAACGGGCGGTGGTCGACCAGGCCGCCGCGGTGGAGATTCTGCAGAGCTGGCTGGACGCACAGCGGAGGCGGACGCATGATCGACGATCTTGACCTGGGATTTGACGAGGCGGAGAGGGGGGAGAAGGGCCGGCACCGGCGCGGCGCCGTGCTGCGGAGGCAGGGCAAGTCCGGCGGCGGCCGAGGAAAGACGGTCTTCGCCCTCCTGATGGCGTTCGTCCTGCTGGGCGGCATCGGCGGCGGCGCGTACGTCGGCTTCGACCGGATCCGTAACTATCTGGTCACTCCCGATTACGACGGCCCGGGCACGGGCGAGGCGCTGGTCGAGGTGAAGGCGGGCGAGTCGCTCACCGACATCGGCAACACACTCTACGACGCCGGTGTGGTGAAGAGCACCAAGGCGTTCATCGAGGCCGCGGACGCGAACTCGCTCAGCAAGAACATCCAGGTGGGCCGGTACAAGGTCCGCAAGGAGATGAAGGCCGCGGACGCCATCACCCTGATGCTCGACCCGAAGAGCCGGGTGGTCAACGGCGTGACCATCCCCGAGGGGACGATCACGCTGAACGTCTACCAGCTCCTCTCGAAGGAAACCAAGATCCCGGTCAAGGAGTTCCAGATCGCGGCGAAGGACCCGGTCAAGCTGGGCGTGCCGGATTTCTGGTTCAAGCGCGAGGACGGCAAGAAGGGCCCGAAGAGCCTGGAGGGCTTCCTCTACCCGTCGACCTACGAGATCCCGCCGAAGGCCACCGCCGAGCAGATCCTGTCGATGATGGTGGACCAGTTCCTCAGCGTGACCAAGGGACTCGACTTCGTCGACCGGGCGAAGAACGACCGCAAGATCTCCCCGTACGAGGCGTTGATCACCGCCTCCATCGCCGAGGCGGAGTCGGTGAACGCGGTCGACCTGCCCAAGGTCTCCCGGGTGATCTACAACCGGGTCTACGGCGGCAAGATCGGCTGCAACTGCCTCGGCATCGACAGCGGCATCAACTACTACCTGCGGTTGCAGGGCAAGGATCCGAAGGACTCGGACGACCTGTTGCAGAGCGAGATCAACGACCTGAAGAACCCGTACAACACGCACAACGTCGCCGGTCTGCCGCCCACCCCGATCAGCAACCCCGGCCAGGCCGCGCTCAAGGGCGCGCTCGAGCCGCCGGAGGGTGACTGGATCTTCTTCATGACGGTGGACCAGAAGGGCACGATGGGCTACGGCTCCAACGACGCCGACTTCCGCAAGCTGACCCGGCAGATGTGCGACAACAAGGTGCTCACCGGGGAGAACTGCACCTGATGCGGGCCGCCGTGGTCGGCCGGCCGATCGCCCACTCGCTCTCCCCGGCGGTCCACTCCGCCGGGTACGCGGCGGCCGGGCTGACCGACTGGTCGTACACCCGGATCGAGGCCGGCGCGGACGAGCTGCCCGGCCTGGTCGCGGGCCTCGGCCCGGAGTGGGCCGGGCTGTCGGTGACCATGCCCGGCAAGGAGGCGGCGCTCGCGCTGGCCGACGAGGTCTCGCCGGTCGCCGCCGCGGTCGGCGCCGCCAACACGCTGGTACGCCGGCCGGACGGCGCCTGGTACGCGGACAACACCGACGTGACCGGCATGGTCGAGGTGCTCACCGGCGCCGGCTGCGTGGCCGGGGCGGTGGTGACCGTGCTCGGCGCGGGCGGCACCGCCCGGGCGGCGATCGCGGCGGCGGCCCGGGTCGGGGCGGCCGAGGTGACGGTGGTGGCCCGCCGGCCCGGGGCGGTCGACGAGCTGCGGCCGGTGGCGGCCGCGGTCGGGGTGCCACTGGCCGGCGCCGAGTGGGACGGCGCGCCCGCGCACGCCCGGGCCGACCTGGTGATCTCCACGGTGCCGAAGGGCGTCGCCGACCCGCTCGCGGAGAACTTCGACTGGCGGCCGGAGACGGTGTTCTTCGACGCGCTCTACGACCCGTGGCCGACGCCGCTGGCGGCGGCGGCCCTGGCTGCCGGCTGCCGGGTGATCTCCGGACTGGACCTGCTGCTGGCCCAGGCGGTCGGCCAGTTCGAGCAGTTCACCGGCATCGCCGCGCCGCGCGAGGCGATGCGCGCCGCGCTCGAGGGTAGGTAGGGCGACAGCCCCGCTCGACGTTTGTGACAAAGGCGGGGATCCCGCCCGCGCCGTTGATTCGGTGCTTTGCTTCGCAATTCTTCCCGGTGCTGAAACTTGTTTCCAAAGTATTTCGCGGAGATGTCACCGATGGTGATCATCTTTCCTTGACGGCCCCGTTTTCGCTGCTCGCCGCCGCCGGGGTCGGTCCTCCCGGAGTCACCCAAAGTTGCTTGTTGACGTTCGTCTCAAGCGGACCGTAGCGTTCGGCCCACTATCAGCCCTGAGCACACGGGGGAGGGCCTTAGAGTGGCTCCTGCGCGCGTGAAAACAGCCCTGTCGCTGCGGAGATGGAATCGTTTCGCCGGCACCCGGTCGGGACGAATCGTCGCCGTCGCCGTGGCCGTGAGTCTGGCAATGACGATGTCCGACGTGCCCGCGCGTCCGGCGGAGGCGGCACCCAGGCCGAAACCAGCCGGCGTGCTGGAACGGCCCGACGAGATGGCCGCGCTCGTCACCTCGCGGATGACCGGCCGCGACGTTCGCATCACCGGCATGACCACCGAGTCCGCCGAATACGTGGCGCACCCGAACGGCCAGATCGAGGCAACCGTCCACGCCGGCCCGGTCCGTATGCGGACGAACGATTCCTGGGCGCCGATCGACCTCACGCTGCAAGCCGCCGACGACGGTTCGGTGCGGGCGGCGGCGCACCCGCTCGACCTGTGGATCTCCGGCAAGCGTGCCGGAGCGGGCGAACTCGCGGCGGTCGGCACGGGCGACGCCCGGTTCGCCCTCGGCTGGCCGGGTGGCCTGCCCACACCGGTCCTCGCCGAGAACCGCGCCACCTATCCCGAGATCGCGGCCGGAATCGACCTCGTCGTCGAGGCGACCCGGACCGG
Source organism: Micromonospora sp. NPDC049282 (assembly GCF_043197045.1). Lineage (NCBI taxonomy): Bacteria > Bacillati > Actinomycetota > Actinomycetes > Micromonosporales > Micromonosporaceae > Micromonospora > Micromonospora sp. NPDC049282. The sequence continues at coordinate 84,267 of NZ_JBICSL010000009.1, read as the reverse complement.
CTTCTCCCAGTTCCTGACCGTCAAGAGCCGTGACGCCGTGGACCGCCTGCCCTCGCTGGCGCTCCCCCTGACCGGTAAGGGCCTCGCCTCGTTCACGCAGGACGCGGCGGGCGGCCTGACCCTGCTCAACGCCAAGGGCAAGCCGGTCGCCACCGTCCCCGCCCCGCAGATGTGGGACGCCCGGCGGGCTCCCGGCTCCGAGGAGCCGACCCGCCGCGCCATGGTCAGGACGAAGGCGGAGCGCCCCGCTGCGGGTGCCCGCGCCGCCGCCCCGAACGGGCTCACCATGCGGCTGCAGCCCGACCTGGCCTGGTTGAAGGACCCGGCCACCCAGTACCCGGTGACCATCGACCCGCAGATCAACCCGCTCTACACCTCCTTCGACACCTACGTGAAGGAGGGCGACACCGTCGACCGCGGCGGGGCGAACGACCTCCACGTCGGCCTGCTCGCCGGCTCGCCCAACGTCAAGTCCCGGGCGTTCGTGCACTGGCCGGTCTCCGCGCTCGCCGGTAAGCAGATCACGGCGGCGACGGTGTACTTCTGGAGCTTCTGGTCCAACAGTTGCACCGCCTCCTCCTGGGAGATCTGGAGCACCGGCGCCGCCTCCTCGGCGACCCGGTGGGGCACCCAGCCCACCTGGATCCAGAAGGAAGCGACCTCCACCCAGACCAAGGGCTACTCGTCGGCCTGCGACGACGGCTGGGTGAGCATCAGCGGCACCAGCTTCTTCCAGCGGGCCGCCACCGCGGGCCAGTCCACCGCCTACATGGGGGTGCGCGGCACGGACGAGACCAGCACCAACAGCTTCAAGCAGTTCCGGTCGCGCAACGCCGCGAGCAGCAGCCAGGTCCCGTACGCGGTGGTCACCTACAACTCGTACCCCACGGTCGGGACCCGGTCCACGGTGCCGTCGACGGCCTGCGCGACCGGCACCTCCCGGCCGACGATCAACTCGGCGACGCCCCAGCTCAGGTCGGTCATCTCCGACGCCGAGGGCTCGACGGTGAAGGCCGAGATCGAGTGGTGGACGCTGACCGGCACCACCAAGCTCGGCGGCACCGTCACCGCCACCGCCGCCTCCGGCAGCACCTTCACCGCCACGGTGCCGGCCGGCGTCATGACCAACGGCTCGTCCTACAGGTGGCGGGTACGCGGCAACGACGGTTCGGTGGACGGCGCGTGGTCGCCGTTCTGCGAGTTCACCGTGGACACGTCGATCGGCGCGGCGCCGATCGTCAGTTCCACCACCTATCCCGAGAACCAGTGGGGCGGTGACGCGAACGTCGCCGGCAACTTCACGTTCGACCCGAACGGCGTGGCCGACGCCGCCGCCTACGAGTACAGCCTCGACGTGCAGCCGCCGAACAAGGTGGTCAACGCGCCGTCGCGGGGCGCCGCGGCCACGGTGAGCATCAAGCCGCTCACCCCGGGCTGGCACAACATCTGGGCGCGGACCCGGGACTCGGCCGGCAACGTCACCCCGCTGCGCAGCTACCCGTTCAAGGTCGGTTCGGGCTCCCAGGACTCCCCGAAGGACGGTGACATCTCCGGCGCCAAGGTGGTGCTCGCCTCCACGGCCGCGCCTTCCTTCGTCGACGTCACCTACCAGTGGCGGCGAGCCGGCTCGGACGGCTGGGTGACCATCCCGGCCGGGCACGTCACCTACTCGGTCGGCGGTGCCGCGGTCACCTGGCCGGTGACGCTGGTCAACGGCATCGCGCCGCAGCTCAACTGGGACGTGTCCGCCACCCTGGCCGCCGTCGACGCGAACGGCGTCCCGCGAGACGGGCCGGTGCAGGTACGCCCGTTCTTCAACCTGAGCAACTACGGCGCGCCGGCCGACCAGGTGAAGTTCCTGTTCGACCGGAACCTCGCCTCCGCGGAGACGGCGCAGGTGGGGCCCGGCGCGGTCAACCTGATCACGGGCAACTATCAGATCTCCGCCTCCGACGTCTCGGTGGCCGGACTGTCCGTCTCGCGTACGGTCAACAGCCGGCAGCCGCTCGGCCTGGACCCGCTGTTCGGCCCCGGTTGGATCTCCGGCCTGGTGGTGTCCGACGCGGACGCGCCCTACACCAGGCTCACGACGTACGGCAGCCTGGTGCAGGTCAGGCTGCCGGACGACTCGTCGATCGGATTCACCAAGGTCGACAGCGCCGGCGTCAACTACGAGCCGCAGGTCGGCGCGGAGTCCTACAAGCTGGTGTTCAACGCTTCCACCAGCACGTTCACCCTGTCGGACGACAAGGGCAACAGGGTGGTCTTCACCCGCACGTCGGCGGACCCGGCGGGCGTCTACACGCCGACCTCGGTCACGCCACCCGGATCGGGGAACGTCACCACCTACTCCTGGGAGAAGGTGACGGTCGGCACGACCGACATCATGCGGCCGACCCGCCTGCTCGCCCCGGTGCCGACGGGCGTCAACTGCGCCACCCTGGTCCGCGGTTGCCGGGCGTTGACCTTCACGTACGCGACCACCACCACCGCGACCGGCCTCGGCGACGGCCAGTGGGGTGACTACGCGGGCCGCGTGCGACAGGTTTCCTACACCGCCTGGGACCCCGACCTGCCGACGCCGGCGATGCGGACCGTGGTGCTCGCGCGCTACACCTACGACAACGGTGGTCGGCTCCGGTCCTACCACGACCCGCGGTTGGACTACACCGACGGGACCGGCGCGCACTCGCTGCGCACCGTCTACTACTACAACTCGAGCGGGATCATCGTCTCGCTGACGCCACCGGCCGAGCAGCCGTGGCAGTTCTCCTACACCACCGTGCCGAACGATCCCGGCGCTGGCCGCCTGCACAAGGTCACCCGATCCGCCCTGACGGCGGGGACCGCCGTGGACACCATCGTCTACCAGGTGCCGGTCTCGGGCGGCGGGGCGCCCCACGACCTCTCGGGCGGGCAGACCCGGCGGTGGGGACAGACGAATCCACCCACCGACGCCACGGCGATCTTCCCGCCCACCCAGGTGCCCGGTGGGGACCCGGCGGCCGGCACCCTGCCCAGCTCGTACGAGCGGGCGACGGTGACGTACCTGGACGCCAACGCACGGGCGGTGAACACCGCCCAGCCCGGTGGTCACATCACGACCACCTGGTTCGACGGCCACGGCAACGTCGTGGCGGACCTGACCGCCGGCAACCGACGCCGCGCGCTGGACGCCTCCGCCGGCGACACCGCGGAGGTCGAAGCCCAGCTGGCCAGCCGGCTGACCGACGTCAACGTCTACTCGGCCGACGGGCAGAACCTGCTCGAGACGCTGGGGCCCGAGCATGACGTGGTGTTGCCGGCCGGCACCGTGGTGCGGGGTCGCACCCACACCCGGTACACCTACGACGAGGGCGCGCCCGAGACGGGTGGGCCCTACAACCTGATCACGACCGAGCGGGTGTCGCTGAGCTACGTCAACGCCGGGCAGACGGTCGACGTGGACATCCGGACGAACTCCACCCGCTACGACTGGGCGCTCCAACGCCCGCTCGAGGCCGAGATCGACGCCGACGGCCTGGGACTCGTGACGCGGACCAGCTACGACCCGGCCGGACGGGTGGCGGCCACCACGACACCCGGCGGCGGCAGCGTCGACACCACGCCGGCGACCAAGGTCTACGTCTACTACTCGGCGGCGGCGAACGCCACGTACCCGGAGTGCGGCAACCGTCCGGAGTGGGACGGCCTCGAGTGCCGGGCGCAGAGCGGTGGCCAGCCGGAAATCGGCGCGCCGATCCCGGTGACCGTCACCACGTACGACATGTTCGACGAGCCGCGTGTGACGGTCGAGAAGAACGGCGGCACCGAGCTGCGGCGCACGTCGATCACCTATGACGCGGCGGGCCGCCAGGCCGAGGCCACGATCGTCGCCGCCGGGCAGGGCACCGCGCTGGACAGGCGGCGCAACGTCTACGACCAGGCGAGTGGCCAGTTGGTCAGCACCCAGACGATCGGGTCCGGGGGCGGGGTGACGGCGCAGGTCGTTCGCGGGTACGACGCTCTCGGGCAGCTCACCTCCTACACCGACGCGGACAACAACGTCACCGTCAACACCTACGACGTCATGGGTCGCCCGGCCAGCGTGAACGACGGCAAGGGAACCCGCACCTACGGCTACGACGCGGGCAGCGAGCGCCGCGGTCTGCGTACGTCTCTCTTCGACTCGCAGGCCGGCTCGTTCACCGGCACGTACGACAGCGAGGGCAACCTGGTCGCTCAGACCTGGCCCACCGGTGTCACCGTGACGAGCACCGTCGACGAGGCAGGCGCGACGACGGGAATCGTCTACGACAAGCCGGGATGCGGGCAGTCGAACTGCACGCTCTACACGGAGACCGCGCTGTCCAGCGCGCATCACCAGTGGCGCGCCCGGTCGTCCAACCTGTCCACCCAGTCCTTCTCCTACGACAACGCCGGCCGGTTGACCGGCGTCCGGGACACCGTCGGTGGGCAGTGCCGGACCCGCGAGTACGACCTCGACCGGGCCGCCAACCGGGACGGCGTCGTGGAGTACGGCCCCGGTTCGGGTGGAGCGTGCCAGGAGAGCACCGCCGCGACGACGCGGACCTGGGACTTCGACTCGGCCGACCGGGTCGTCTCGACCGGTTACGCCTATGACGCCCTGGGGCGTACCACGGGCGTGCCGGCGGCTGACACGGTGACGCCGTCACTGGGCGCCCTCACGGTGACGTACCACGTCAACGACCTGGTCGACACCATCCGGCAGGGCTCGCGGACCACCGACTACGACCTGGACGTCGACCCGTCCCGAGTCCGTTCCTGGACCGACAACGCCACCGGCTCCTCGGTCCGGGCCGTGCACCACTACGGCGCGGACGGCGACGTCCCGACCTGGACCGACGAGGGCTCCGGCCGGTACACCAGGCCGGTGTCGAGCCTGGCGACCATGGTCGGCTCGTGGGACAGCGGCGCGGGCCGAGTAAGCTGGCAGATCGCCAACCTGCACGGTGACCTGGTGGCGTCGATCAGCGCTGGCGACGCCGGGCTCTCGGCGGTGACGGAGGCCGACGAGTTCGGCGTGCCGCGCACGGTCGGTTCCGGCGGCCAGGGCCGGTACACGTGGCTGGGCACCCACGAGCGGGCCGGCGACACGCCGGGCGGCGTCTATCTGATGGGGGTGCGCCTCTACAACCCGACGACCGGTCGCTTCCTCAGCGTCGACCCCGTCCACGGCGGCAACCACAACCCGTACGTCTATCCGGCCGACCCGGTCAACAAGCTCGACCTGGACGGACGGATGTGGGCCTGGGTGGCCGAGGCGGCGCTCAACGGGCTCGCCGGCTTCCTCGGGTCCTTCGTTTGTGCCGGCACCGGCGTCTTCTACATCGCCTGCGGCGCGGTGGTCGGCGCATTGATGGGTGGACTGACCTACACCGTGATGACGAAACTGGTCCGCAAGAAGAAATGGGACTGGGGCGCGTTCAGCACGGCCGTCATGTTCGGCATGATCAATGGCGCGGGTGGGCCGCTCGGCGCCACCGTGCGCAAGCAACTCGGCAACGTCGCCAAGAAGTACGCCAGCAAGGCCATCGGCGCGGTGCGGTCGAAACTGTCCCGGCTCGGCTTCGGCCGAATCGCGATCATGTTGGTCACGATCTATGAGACCGCCTTGCACATGCTGATGAATCCGCCGTCGAGAGCGCGAAGATAGCAACGCATGTCGTGTCGGATGAACAGCGAAAGGAGCGGAACGTGTCGGTCCTGTCCCGAGCTCGTCGCGCCTGGACGGAGAACCTGCGCGCACGGAGCCGGGTGAGCTGGGCGGGCTTCGCGCTCGAGATGGCCGTCGTGCTCGCCCTCAACGTGGTGGTCGCCGGGCTGCTCGTGCTGGTCGGCGCCGGTGACCTTGTGCGGACACTGGCCGTGGCCTGGGTCGCCTTCCTACTCGGGATGGTCGTCCTGCGGCTGGTGGTGCTCGCCACGGCGCGTCGGCTGCGGCGGGGCGGCGGGTCCGACTGAGTAGCACGGTCCGATGGTCGACGGGAGCCGCGTCGTGCAGACGCGGCTCCCGTCGCGCTGTACGGTCGCCGCGGCGGGCCCGTCCGCAGGGCGGGACGCGGTCGGTAGTGCGCCGGGCCGGATCGGGGGCGTGACAGACTGTCCGCTGTGTTGCGCTGGCTGACTGCAGGTGAATCGCACGGACCCGCCCTCGTCGCGATGCTCGAGGGGGTGCCCGCCGGGATCGAGGTGACCACCACCGAGATCGGTGGCGAGCTGGCCCGCCGCCGGCTCGGCTACGGCCGGGGCGCCCGGATGGCGTTCGAGCAGGACGAGGTCGAGATCATCGGCGGGCTCCGGCACGGCGTGACGCTTGGTAGCCCGGTGGCGATCCGGGTCGGCAACTCCGAGTGGCCGAAGTGGCGCACCGTGATGGCCGCCGACCCGGTCGACGCCGAGGAGCTGGCCAACCAGGCCCGCAACGCGCCGCTGACCCGCCCCCGCCCGGGTCACGCCGACCTGGCCGGCATGCAGAAGTACGGGCACACCGACGCCCGGCCCATCCTGGAGCGGGCCAGCGCCCGGGAGACCGCCGCCCGGGTGGCCGTCGGCACGGTGGCCAAGGCCCTGGTCCGGCAGGCGCTCGGCGTCGAGATCGTCTCGCACGTGGTGGAGCTGGGCCCGGTCGCCGTCAAGGCGGGACTGCGACCCACCCCCGAGGACGCGGCGCGGATCGACGCCGACCCGCTGCGCTGTCTCGACCCGGAGGCGAGCGCCCGGATGGTCGCCGAGGTCGACGCCGCGAAGAAGGCCGCCGACACGCTCGGCGGCGTGGTCGAGGTGCTGGCGTACGGGGTGCCGCCGGGCCTGGGCAGCCACGTGCAGTGGGACCGCAAGCTCGACGCCCGTCTCGCGACCGCGCTGATGTCCATCCAGGCGATCAAGGGCGTGGAGATCGGTGACGGCTGGCAGCAGGCCCGCTCCCGTGGCTCCGAGGCGCACGACGAGATCATTCCCACCGCCACCGGGGTGCGCCGGGTGACCGACCGGGCCGGCGGCCTGGAGGGCGGCATCACCACCGGCGAGCCGCTGCGGGTGAAGGCGGCGATGAAGCCGATCTCGTCGCTGAACCGGGCGCTCGCGACGATCGACGTCACCACCGGCGAGCCGGCCACCGCGATCAACCAGCGCTCCGACGTGTGCGCGGTGCCGGCCGCGGCCGTGGTCGCCGAGGCCATGGTGGCGCTGGTGCTGGCCGAGGCGGCGGTGGAGAAGTTCGGCGGCGACTCGGTCGCCGAGATGCGCCGCAACCTGGCCGGCTACCTCGACCACCTGGTGATCCGGTGAGCGCGAGGAACGCAGCGCAGCGGAGTCCCGCAGTCGCGAACGAAAGGTCGGTCCCGTGAGCACCCGGCCGGTGTGTGTGCTGGTCGGGGCGCCCGGCTCCGGCAAGACCACGGTGGGGACCGCGCTCGCCGGGGTGCTCGGCGTCGACTTCCGGGACACCGACGCCGACATCGAGCGGATGGCCGGCAAGCCGATCCCGGAGATCTTCGTCGACGAGGGCGAGGACCACTTCCGTACGCTGGAACGGGCCGCGGTGGCGGCGGCGCTGGCCTCGCACGCCGGGGTGCTCGCGCTCGGCGGCGGCGCGGTCCTCGCCGAGGAGAACCGGTCCGCGCTGATCGGCCACACCGTGGTGCACCTGTCGGTGGAGCTCTCCGACGCGATCAAGCGGGTCGGCCTGGGCGCGGGCCGGCCGCTGCTGGCGTTGAACCCCCGGGCCACCCTCAAGTTCCTGCTGGATCAGCGCCGTCCGCTCTACGCCGAGGTGGCCACCGCGACCGTGGTGACCGACGGCCGTCACCCGCAGGAACTGGCCGCCGAGATCGCCGCCCTGCTCAAGCCCTGACCACCCCGCCGACCCACGTTCGGCCCGGCGGAACGCCACGGTGTCTTGCGGCGTCTTGACACCCATGGCGTTCCACCCGAGGTCCACGTCGCCGGTGAGTGGAACGCTATGGGTGTCTCCCGTGCGTTTTGACACCCATAGCGTTCCACCCGGGGTCGACGTCGCCGGTGAGTGGAACGTTGTGGGTGTTCGGTGGCGAGGTCGGCGGGTCGGTTGGGCGGGGCGGCCGGGCCGCGAAGCGACCGAGAGGCGGGGTGGCGGTGGTCGGGCGTGAGCAGGAGTTGGCCCGGGTGGCGGGGGGTCGGGCGCGAGCAGGCGTGGGTCCGGCGGGCGGGTGCCGCGCGGTCAGGCGCTGACCGGCGTGGAACCGGCTGGGCGGTGGGCCGGCCGCTTCGGTCGCCAGGTGGCGAGCAGCGCGAGCGCGAGGGCGATCTCGGCCAGGTCGCCGAGGTAGTACATCAGGGTGGCGCCGGCCCGCAGCTCGGCGCCGGTGGCGGGCACGTCGACCAGCACGCCGGCGTAGAGCAGTTGGGCGATCGTGGCGTGTGCGGCCACCCCGACGCCGAGCACCACCAGCCGCACCGGCACCCGGGGGCGGTGCGGGCCGGGGTCCGGCCCGGCGATCGACCAGGCGAACAGGCAGCCGCTGAGCAGGAAGTGGGCCTGCACCAGGGTGTGCAGCACCGGGCGGTCGAGCGTCGCCCGGTAGAGCGGGGTCAGGTAGAGCAGCCACAGGCCACCCGCGGTGAGCAGCAGACCGGTCACCGGGTGGCCGAGCACCCGCGCGACCGGGTGCCGCAGCAGGTGGACCAACCGGCGTCCGGCGCGCCGGTCCAGGGTGCGCAGCAGCAGCGTGACCGGCGCGCCGAGGATCAGCGCCAGCGGCGCCAGCATGCCGATCAGCAGGTGCTGCCACATGTGCCCGACGAAGTCGTCGGCGGGCCGGAGCAGCCCGGCGGTCACCAGCAGCGTGCCCAGGCCGAAGCTCGCGGTCCGGCCGTGCGCCCAGCCCGGCCCGCCGGGATCCCGCAGCCGCAGCGCGGCGGCGAGGTAGGCCCAGAACGCCGCGACCGGGACGAGCGCGGTCGCCGGGAAGCCACCGGCGGCGTGCCCGGCGTGGGCCAGGATCACCGTGGCTCCGGCGCGCACAGGTCGACCTCGCCGGCCCGGCGCTGGATCGCCCAGCCGGCGGCGACCAGGATCACGCCGAGGGCGAGGAAGCCGAGGTCCCACCAGGTCTGGTGCGGGCCGGAGCGGACGTGGTGGATGCCGAGCAGGTGGTGGTCGACGATGCCCTCGACCAGGTTGAACAGGCCCCAGCCGACCAGCACCCAGCCCCAGAGCATGGGGGAGCGCCAGAGCCGGCCCCGGGAGCGGGTCACCCGGGCGTAGAGCAGGGCCAGCCCGGTCAGCACCGCCACCCAGGTGACGACGTGGAAGAGGCCGTCCCACAGCGTGTTCATCTGCAGGCCGGGCACGGTGTCGACCGGGTAGTCCCGGATCCCCACCCGGTCGGTGGCGGTGCTGCTGAGCATGTGGTGCCACTGGAGGACCTGGTGCAGCGCGATGCCGTCGACGAAGCCGCCGAGACCGATGCCGAGGATGGTGGCGGGAAGGCGGATGCTCATTGCGCCGCCCTACCCGGGGCGTGGCCGGACAAACGCGCGGCGGGATCACGGAGTGGACAGTCGCCGCCTCGCGGCCGGGTGCTGGACTAGGCTGCCGGCGATGGACGAGGTGACCCGGATCCCGGTCGGCGGCGAGCGGCCGTACGACGTTCTGGTGGGACGCGACCTGCTCGACCCGCCGCCCGGACTGCTGCCCGGCGCCGAGCGGGTGGCCTTCCTGTACGCGCCGCCGCTGAAGGCGCTGGCCGAGCGGCTCGCCGAGCGGGCCCGCGCGGACGGCGTGACGCCGCTGCTGCTGGAGGTGCCGGACGCCGAGGCGGGCAAGCACGTCGACGTGGCCGCCGCGTGCTGGGACCGGCTCGGCGAGGCCGGCTTCACCCGTACCGACGCCGTGGTCGGGGTGGGCGGTGGCGCGGTCACCGACCTGGCCGGTTTCGTGGCCGCGACCTGGCTGCGCGGGGTGCGCTGGGTGCCGGTGGCGACCTCGCTGCTCGGGATGGTCGACGCCGCCGTCGGCGGCAAGACCGGGATCAACACGGCCGCCGGGAAGAATCTGGTCGGCGCGTTCCACCCGCCGGCCGGCGTGCTCTGCGACCTGGCGACGCTGGACGGCCTGCCGCCGGCCGACCTGGCCGCCGGCATGGCCGAGGTGGTCAAGTGCGGCTTCATCGCCGACCCGGTGATCCTCGACCTGGTCGAGCGGGACCCGGCCGCCGCGCTGGACCCCGCCGGGCCGGTGCTCCGCGAGCTGGTCGAGCGGGCGATACGGGTGAAGGCCGGCGTGGTCGGCGGTGACCTGCGCGAGTCCGGGGTGCGTGAGGTGCTCAACTACGGCCACACGCTCGCGCACGCGATCGAGAAGGTGGAGGGCTACCGCTGGCGGCACGGTCACGCGGTGGCGGTCGGCCTGGTCTACGCCGCCACGCTGGCCCGGCTCGCCGGCCGGCTCGACGACGCGACCGCCCGGCGGCACCGCGGCGTGCTGGCCGCGCTCGACCTGCCCACCGGCTACCGGGCGGACGCCTGGCCCGAGCTGCTCGCCGCGATGCGGGTGGACAAGAAGGCCCGGGGGAGCCGGCTGCGGTTCGTGGTGCTTGACGACCTCGCCCGCCCGGCGATGCTGGAGGGGCCGCCGGACGAGCTGCTGGCCGAGGCGTACCGGGAGATCAGCTCATGAGGATTTTCGTGCTCAACGGGCCGAACCTGGGCCGGCTCGGCACCCGCCAGGTCGACGTCTACGGGGTGACCAGCTACGCCGACCTGGTGGCCAGGTGCGAGGAGACCGGGCGCGAGCTGGGGCTGGACGTCGTGGTCCGGCAGACCGACGCCGAGCACGAGCTGCTGGGCTGGCTGCACGAGGCGGCGGACGAGGCGGCGGCGGTGGTGCTCAACCCGGCCGCCTGGTCGCACTACTCGATCGCGGTCCGGGACGCCTGCGCCATGCTCCGCGCCCCGCTGATCGAGGTGCACATCTCCAACATCCACGCCCGGGAGGAGTTCCGGCACCGTTCGGTGGTCTCCGCGGTGGCCACCGGGGTGATCTGCGGGCTGGGCGTGGACGGCTACCGGCTGGCGCTGCACCACCTGGCGCAGCGTGCGAGTCCGATTCGACACAGCGAGTAGACTTTCCAGGTCCGTCCGCCAATTGATGATCAAGGCAGGAAATGGCCTCCACCAACGACCTGAAGAACGGCCTGGTACTCAACCTGGACGGCGAGCTGTGGGCCGTCGTCGAGTTCCAGCACGTCAAGCCCGGTAAGGGTGGTGCGTTCGTGCGTACCACGCTGAAGAACGTGCTGTCCGGCAAGGTGGTCGACAAGACCTTCAACGCGGGCACCAAGGTCGAGACCGCGACCGTGGACAAGCGCACCATGCAATACCTGTACGCCGACGGTGAGGACTACGTCTTCATGGATCTGGAGACGTTCGACCAGATCACCGTGCTCGGCGGCACGGTCGGCGAGGCGGCCAACTACCTCCTCCCGGAGGCCGAGGCGACCGTCGCCACCCACGAGGGCGTGCCGCTCTACATCGAGCTGCCGACCTCGGTCGTGCTCGAGGTCACCTACACCGAGCCGGGCCTGCAGGGCGACCGGTCGACCGGCGGCAACAAGCCGGCCACCGTCGAGACCGGCGCCACCGTGCAGGTGCCGCTGTTCATCACCACCGGCGAGAAGATCAAGGTCGACACCCGCGACGGCCGTTACCTCGGCCGATCCTGATGGCCGAGGGTCCGAAGCAGCAGATGCCGGCGCGCCGCAAGGCGCGCAAGCGGGCGCTGGACGTGCTCTTCGAGGCCGACCTGCGGGACCGATCCCCGGTCGAGGTGCTCGCCGGCTACCTGGAGCGGATCGAGCGGCCCCGCCCCGACCACCTCGGCTACGCGGTCGGGCTGGTCGAGGGCGTCGCGGCGCACCTCGACCGGATCGACGAGACGATCGCCAGCTACGCCGAGGGGTGGACGCTGGACCGGATGCCGGTGGTGGACCGCAACCTGGCCCGGATCGCCGTGTACGAGCTGCTCTACGTCGACGAGATCGACGACGCGGTGGCGATCAGCGAGGCTGTCGAGCTGGCCCGGCAGATGTCGACCGACGACTCGCCCCGCTTCCTCAACGGCATCCTCGGCCGGATCGCCGAGTACGCCAGCCGCTGAGGTCCCGGGCGGCCGCGCCGCAGGCAGGAACGACGAAGGGCCCGTGCCGTACGGCACGGGCCCTTCGTGCGGGCGTCAGGAGGCGAAGAACGCGCGCGGATCGGCGACCAGCACACCGTGCTCGGTGAGCCGCTCGATCAGGCCCGACGGTGAGGCGTCGTAGACGATCGCGAGGGCGCGCAGGTCGTCGGCGCGGATGGAGAGCACCCGGCCGTTGTAGTCGCCGCGCTGCTGCTGGATGGCGCGGGCGTACCGGGCGACGTACGCGAGGTCCTCGGAGGCCTCGTCGTAGAGCCGCTCCAGGTCCAGCACGATCTTGCTGGTGGGCTCGTGACGCACCCCGCTGCCGTCGGGCAGCAGCTCGGAGACGGGAACGCGGTAGAAGTCGGCCAGCTCCGCCAGGCGGGACACGGTGACGGCGCGGTCGCCGCGCTCGTACGAGCCGACCACCACGGCCTTCCACCGCCCGTTCGACTTCTCCTCCACCCCCTGCAGGGACAGGCCCTGCTGCTGGCGGATGGAGCGCAGGCGGGCGCCCAGCGACTTGGCGTATTCAGAGGGCATTCGGACACTCCCAGTGCTGCTCGGGGTTCTCCCAGCTATCGCTACGGAGCGTGACGGTACGGGGATTGCGACACGTGGTCAAGTGGTGCGGTCCACGAGGTCCGGGAGGCCCGTGTGGCTTGTCCGCATTTCTCCGGGCTGACCAGCAGGTCAGGACCGGCGGCGGTGGGCCCGGTGACCGCTGGTAACGTGGCGTGAAGCCCCGGTCCGGGCCCGTCGAGGGTCCGCCGGAGTCGATAGACGTCCTTTAACGACCCGTCCCGTGAGGCGGGGAAGGAGGTCCGCTGTGGCCTACCCACCGGCTGCCCATTCGTCGCCGCCGCGACAACCCTCGGTGAAGGTGATCCTCGCCGCCGCCGACGTCTCGCGGGTGGTCGACCGCATCGCCCACCAGATCCTGGAGAAGACCCAGGGCGCCGCCGACACCGTGCTGCTCGGCATCCCCACCCGGGGCGTGCCGCTGGCCCGCCGCCTCGCGGCCCGGATCAGCACGTTCGAGGACGTGACCGTCCCGGTCGGCGTGCTCGACATCACGCTCTACCGCGACGACCTGCGCCGGCACGCCACCCGCGCGGTCGGCCCGACCGACCTGCCGCCGGGCGGGATCGACGGCCGGCGGGTCGTGCTCGTCGACGACGTGCTCTTCTCCGGCCGCACCGTGCGGGCCGCGCTGGACGCGCTGAGCGACGTCGGCCGCCCGGCCTCCGTGCAGCTCGCCGTCCTGGTCGACCGCGGTCACCGCCAGCTGCCGATCCGCGCCGACTACGTGGGCAAGAACATCCCCACCGCGCTTGCCGAGAACGTCAAGGTCACCCTCGCCGAGACCGACGGCGACGACGAGGTCAAGTTGTACGGGGGTGACCCCCGGTGAGCGCGAGGAGTGCAGCGAAGCGGAGCCCCGCAGTCGCGAACGAAAGGTGGGCCCAGTGATCCGGCACCTGCTCTCCGGCGCCGACCTGGACGCCGACACCGCGACCCTGGTCCTGGACACCGCGGCCGAGATGGCCACCGTGGCGGGCCGGGAGGTCAAGAAGCTGCCCGCGCTGCGCGGGCGGACCGTGGTCAACCTCTTCTACGAGGACTCCACCCGGACCCGGATCTCGTTCGAGGCGGCCGCCAAGCGACTCAGCGCCGACGTGATCAACTTCTCCGCCAAGGGTTCCAGCGTGACCAAGGGCGAGAGCCTGAAGGACACCGCGCTCACCCTCCAGGCCATGGGCGCCGACGCGGTGGTCGTCCGGCACCCCGCCTCCGGCGCCCCGCACCGGCTGGCCGGCTGGGTGGACGGGTCGGTGGTCAACGCCGGCGACGGCACCCACGAGCACCCCACCCAGGCGCTGCTCGACGCGTACACCATGCGCTCGCGCCTGGGCCGGCTCGCCGGCCTGCACGTCGCCATCGTCGGCGACGTGCTGCACTCCCGGGTGGCCCGCTCCAACGTGCTGCTGCTCACCACGCTGGGCGCGAAGGTCACCCTGGTCGGCCCGCCGACGCTCATCCCGGTCGACATCGCGACCGCGCTCGCCCCCGGTATCGACGTCTCCTACGACCTCGACACCGTTGCACCGGGTGTGGACGTGGTGATGATGCTGCGGGTGCAGCGGGAGCGGATGAGCGACTCCTACTTCCCGTCGGCCCGGGAGTACGCCCGGCGGTACGGGCTCGACGGGCCGCGCATGCGCCGGCTGCCCGAGCACGCGATCGTCATGCACCCGGGTCCGATGAACCGGGGCATGGAGATCACGCCCGAGGTCGCCGACTCGCCCCGCTCCACCATCGTCGAACAGGTCGCCAACGGGGTCTCCGTGCGGATGGCCGTCCTCTACCTGCTGCTCGGAGGGAACAACAGGTGACCGCGTACCTGATCAAGAACGTCAGCCCGGTCGGCGGCGAGCCGACCGACCTGCTCATCCGCGACGGCGTGGTGGCCGAGGTCGGCGCCGGCCTGGCCGCGGACGACGCCACGGTCGTCAACGCGACCGGCCTGGTCGCGCTGCCCGGCCTGGTCGACCTGCACACCCACCTGCGCGAGCCCGGTCGGGAGGACGCCGAGACGGTCGAGTCCGGCTCCCGCGCGGCGGCGCTCGGCGGCTACACGGCGGTCTGCGCGATGGCCAACACCTCGCCGGTCGCGGACACCGCCGGCGTGGTCGAGCAGGTCTGGCGGCTCGGCCGGGAGGCCGGTCTGGTCGACGTGCAGCCGATCGGCGCGGTCACCGTCGGGCTGGCCGGTGAGCGCCTGGCCGAGCTGGGCGCGATGGCCGACTCCGCGGCCCGGGTGCGGATCTTCTCCGACGACGGGCACTGCGTCGCCGACCCGCGCCTGATGCGCCGGGCGCTGGAGTACGTCAAGGCGTTCGACGGCGTGATCGCCCAGCACGCCGAGGAGCCCCGGCTCACCGAGGGCGCGCAGATGCACGAGGGTGAGGTCTCCACAAGGCTCGGCCTGACCGGCTGGCCGGCGGTCGCCGAGGAGGCGATCATCGCTCGGGACGTGCTGCTGGCCGAGCACGTGGGCAGCCGGCTGCACGTCTGCCACGTCTCCACCGCCGGCAGCGTCGAGGTGCTGCGCCAGGCCAAGGCGCGCGGGGTCCGGGTGACCGCCGAGGTGACGCCGCACCACCTTCTGCTCACCGATGCCAAGGCCGAGAGTTACGACCCGGTCTTCAAGGTCAACCCCCCGCTGCGCACCGCCGCCGACATCGCCGCGCTGCGGGCCGCGTTGGCCGACGGCGTGATCGACATCATCGCCACCGACCACGCGCCGCACGCGGTGGAGGACAAGGAGTGCGAGTGGGCGTACGCCCGGCCGGGCATGCTCGGCCTGGAGACCGCGCTCTCCGTCGCGCTGGACGTGCTCGGCCCGCGGTGGGACCTGATCGCCGAGCGGATGTCGCGGGTCCCGGCCCGGATCGCCGGGCTGGCCGGGCACGGCCTCGACCCGGCGCCCGGCGTGCCGGCCAACCTGACCCTGGTCGACCCGGCCGCCCGACGGGTGATCGAGCCGGCCGAGCTGGCCAGTCGCAGTCGCAACACCCCGTACGCCCGCATGACGCTGCCGGGTCGCATCGTGGCGACCTTCCTGCGCGGCGAGCCGACGGTCCTGGACGGAAAGGCAACCAAGTGATCCGAGCGAGGAACGTAGCGGAGCGGAGTCCCGCGGTCCGGGTCGAGGGAGGCGCAGCGTGAAGAGACGTTCCGCGATCCTCGTTCTCGAGGACGGGCGCACGTTCCACGGCGAGGCGTACGGCAGCGTCGGGGAGACCTTCGGCGAGGCGGTCTTCAACACCGGCATGACCGGCTACCAGGAGACGCTCACCGACCCCTCCTACCACCGCCAGGTGGTGGTGCAGACCGCGCCGCACATCGGCAACACCGGCGTGAACGGCGAGGACGACGAGTCCGGCCGGATCTGGGTGGCCGGGTACGTGGTGCGCGACCCGGCCCGGATCGGCTCGAACTGGCGCGCCACCGGCGGGCTGGAGGACCGGCTCGCCGCCGAGGGTGTGGTCGGGATCAGCGGCGTGGACACCCGGGCGCTGACCCGGCACCTGCGTGAGCGCGGCGCCATGCGGGTCGGCGTGTCAAGCGTCGACGACGACCCGGCCGCCCTGCTGGAGCGGGTCCGCCGCTCGCCGTCGATGGTCGGCGCGGACCTGTCCACCGAGGTGACCACCGCGAAGCCGTACGTGGTCGAGGCCCTGGGCGAGCACCGGTTCACGGTGGCCGCGCTGGACCTGGGCATCAAGCGCAACGTGCCGCGTCGGCTCGCCGCCCGGGGCGTCACCACCCACGTGCTGCCCGCCGGCTCGACCGTCGAGGACCTGCTGGCCACCGGCGCGGACGCGGTCTTCCTCTCGCCCGGCCCGGGCGACCCGGCGACCGCCGACGGCCCGGTGGCGCTGGCCCGGGAGGTGCTCACCCGGCGCATCCCGCTGTTCGGCATCTGCTTCGGCAGCCAGATCCTCGGCCGGGCGCTCGGCTTCGGCACCTACAAGCTCGGGTACGGCCACCGCGGCATCAACCAGCCGGTGCTCGACCGGGCCACCGGCAAGGTCGAGGTGACCAGTCACAACCACGGCTTCGCCGTAGAGGTGCCCGGCGTCCGGTCCGGAGCGGTGGTGCCCGACCAGGTGGTCGACACCGACTTCGGCGGGGTGCGGGTCTCGCACGTCTGCCTCAATGACAACGTGGTCGAGGGGCTGCGGGCCGAGGACGTGCCCGCCTTCACCGTCCAGTACCACCCGGAGGCGGCGGCCGGCCCGCATGACGCGGACTACCTGTTCGACCGCTTCGTGGAGCTCATCGAAGGCGGAAAGAATGCCTAAGCGGACCGACCTGAAGCACATCCTGGTGATCGGCTCGGGGCCGATCGTGATCGGACAGGCCTGCGAGTTCGACTACTCCGGCACCCAGGCCTGCCGGGTGCTGCGCAGCGAGGGGATCCGGGTCAGCCTGGTCAACTCCAACCCGGCGACGATCATGACGGACCCGGAGTTCGCCGACGCCACGTACGTCGAGCCGATCACGCCCGAGTTCGTCGAGCTGGTCATCGCCCGGGAGCGCCCGGACGCGCTGCTGCCGACGCTGGGCGGGCAGACCGCGCTGAACACCGCGGTCGCGCTGCACGCCGCGGGCGTGCTGGAGAAGTACGGCGTCGAGCTGATCGGCGCCAACATCGAGGCGATCAACCGGGGCGAGGACCGGCAGCTGTTCAAGGACATCGTGGCCAAGGCCGGCGTCCGCCTCGGCATCGAGGACCCGTCCACGCTGACCCCGCGCTCGCGCGTCTGCCACTCCATGGACGAGGTCCGCGACACCGTCGCCGACCTGGGCCTGCCGGTGGTCATCCGGCCGTCGTTCACGATGGGCGGCCTCGGCTCCGGGATGGCGCACACCGACTCCGACCTCGACCGCATCGCCGGCGCCGGCCTGGCCGCCAGCCCGGTGCACGAGGTGCTGATCGAGGAGAGCGTGCTCGGCTGGAAGGAGTACGAACTCGAGCTGATGCGCGACCGGAACGACAACGTGGTGGTGGTCTGTTCGATCGAGAACGTCGACCCGATGGGCGTGCACACCGGCGACAGCGTCACCGTCGCCCCGGCCATGACGCTCACCGACCGGGAGTACCAGCGGCTGCGTGACCTCGGCATCGCGGTGCTGCGCGAGGTCGGGGTGGACACCGGTGGCTGCAACATCCAGTTCGCGGTCAACCCGGCCGACGGTCGGATCGTCGTGATCGAGATGAACCCGCGGGTGTCCCGCTCCTCGGCGCTGGCCTCGAAGGCCACCGGCTTCCCGATCGCCAAGATCGCCGCGAAGCTCGCGGTCGGCTACACGCTGGACGAGATCCCGAACGACATCACGCTCAAGACGCCGGCCGCGTTCGAGCCCTCGCTGGACTACGTGGTGGTGAAGATCCCCCGGTTCGCGTTCGAGAAGTTCCCCGGCGCCGACCCGGAGTTGACCACCACCATGAAGTCGGTGGGCGAGGCGATGAGCCTGGGCCGCAACTTCTCCGAGGCGCTGAACAAGGCGATGCGCTCGATGGAAACCAGGGCGGCGGGGTTCTGGACCACCCCGGACCCGGCGGACGCCACGAGGGAGAACACGCTCGCCGCGCTGCGCGTGCCGCACGACGGCCGGCTCTACACGGTCGAACGGGCGCTGCGCCTCGGCGCGTCGATCGCCGAGGTGGCCGAGGCGTCCGGCGGCATGGACCCGTGGTTCCTGGACCAGATCGCCGGGCTGATCGAGCTGCGCGCCGAGATCGTCGACGCGCCGGTGCTCGACGCCGACCTGCTGCGCCGGGCCAAGCGGGCCGGGCTGTCCGACCGGCAGCTCGCCGCGCTGCGCCCCGAGCTGGCCGCCGAGGACGGCGTCCGGACGTTGCGCCACCGGCTCGGGATCCGGCCGGTCTACAAGACGGTGGACACCTGCGCGGCCGAGTTCGAGGCGACCACGCCCTACCACTACTCGACGTACGACTCCGAGACGGAGGTGGCGCCCTCGGCCCGGCCGAAGGTGCTCATCCTCGGCTCCGGGCCGAACCGGATCGGGCAGGGCATCGAATTCGACTACTCGTGCGTGCACGCGGTACAAGCGCTGCGAAGCGCGCCGGTCGGCACGGTCGCCGCGTCCGGTTCCGGCGCCGAAGGCGTCGGTTACGAGACCGTCATGGTCAACTGCAACCCGGAGACCGTCTCCACCGACTACGACACCGCCGACCGGCTCTACTTCGAGCCGCTGACCTTCGAGGACGTGCTGGAGGTGTGGCACGCCGAGGACTCGTCCGGCCGGGCGGCCGGTGGCCCCGGCGTGGTCGGCGTGGTGGTGCAGCTCGGCGGTCAGACCCCGCTCGGCCTGGCCCAGCGGCTCAAGGACGCCGGCGTGCCGGTGGTCGGCACCTCGCCGGAGTCGATCCACCTGGCCGAGGAGCGGGGCGCGTTCGGCGCGGTGCTGGCCCGGGCCGGCCTGCGCGCGCCCGCGCACGGCATGGCCACCTCGTACGAGGAGGCGAAGGCGATCGCCGACGAGATCGGGTACCCGGTGCTGGTCCGGCCGTCGTACGTGCTCGGCGGCCGGGGCATGGAGATCGTCTACGACGACGCCACGCTGCGCGACTACATCGGCCGGGCCACCGAGATCTCGCCCGACCACCCGGTGCTGGTGGACCGGTTCCTCGACGACGCCATCGAGATCGACGTGGACGCGCTGGCGGACGCGGACGGCGACGTCTACCTGGGCGGCGTGATGGAGCACATCGAGGAGGCCGGCATCCACTCCGGCGACTCGTCCTGCACGCTGCCGCCGATCACGTTGGCCGGCTCCCACCTCGCCCAGGTGCGTCGCTACACCGAGGAGATCGCCCGCGGCGTCGGGGTGCGCGGCCTGCTCAACGTCCAGTACGCGTTGCAGGGCGACACGCTCTACGTGCTCGAGGCCAACCCGCGCGCCTCCCGGACCGTCCCGTTCGTCTCGAAGGCGACCGCGGTGCCGTTGGCCAAGGCGGCGGCCCGGATCGCGTTGGGTGCCACGATCGCCGAGCTGCGCGCCGAGGGGATGCTGCCGCCGACCGGCGACGGCGGCACCATGCCGCCGGACGCGCCGATCGCGGTCAAGGAGGCGGTGCTGCCGTTCAAGCGGTTCCGCACCCCGTCGGGCAAGGGCATCGACGTGCTGCTCGGCCCGGAGATGCGGTCCACCGGCGAGGTGATGGGCATCGACACCGGCTTCGGCCAGGCGTTCGCGAAGTCGCAGGCCGCCGCGTACGGGTCGTTGCCCACCGCCGGGAAGATCTTCGTCTCGGTGGCGAACCGGGACAAGCGCGGCATGATCTTCCCGATCAAGCGCTTGGCCGACCTGGGCTTCCAGATCGTCGCCACCACCGGCACGGCCGAGGTGCTGCGTCGGCACGGCATCGCCTGCGAGCAGATCCGCAAGCACTACGAGTCGGGCGAGGGGGCCGACGCGGTGTCGCTGATCCTCGGCGGCGACGTGGCGCTGGTGGTGAACACGCCGCAGGGCTCCGGCGCGAGCGCCCGCTCGGACGGCTACGAGATCCGCAGCGCCGCCGTCACGGCCGACATCCCGTGCGTCACCACCGTACCCGGCGCGGCGGCGGCGGTGATGGGCATCGAGGCCCGGATCAGGGGCGACCTGCGGGTGCGCCCGCTCCAGGACCTGCACGCCGCCCTCCGGGCCAACGAGTGACCACCCTGTCGATCATGAAGGTGGCGGCGATCGCCGCCACCTTCATGATCATTGAGCCGGGGGGGTCGCGGTGATCTTCGAGAAGGTCGTGCGGCCCCGGCTGTTCGCGCTCGGGGGCGGGGACGCGGAGGCGGCGCACGAGTGGACGTTGGGGCGGCTCGCGGGGCTGTCGCGGCGGCCGGCGGCGCTGGCGGTGCTGCGTCGGGCGTACTTCCGGGCGGCGCCGCGCGAGGTGTTCGGGGTGCGGTTCCCGAACCCGGTCGGGCTGGCGGCCGGGATGGACAAGAACGGGGTCGCGCTGCCGGCCTGGCCGGCGCTGGGCTTCGGCTTCGTCGAGGTCGGCACCGTGACCGCGCACGCCCAGCCGGGCAATCCCCGGCCCCGACTGTTCCGGCTGCGCGACAGCGAGGCCGTGGTCAACCGGATGGGCTTCAACAACGCCGGCGCCGAGGCCCTCGCGGCCCGGCTGTCGGCGCTGCCCCGACCGCTCGGCGTGCCGCTGGGCATCTCGCTGGGCAAGTCCAAGGTGACCCCGCTGGACGAGGCGGTGGCGGACTACCTCGCCTCCTACCGGGCGCTCAAGGGCCACGGCGACTACTTCGCGGTCAACGTGTCCTCACCGAACACCCCGGGGCTGCGGTCGCTCCAGGACCGGTCCCACCTGGACGCGCTGCTCGCCGCGCTGGTGGGGGAGAAGCCGGTGCTGGTGAAGATCGCCCCGGACCTCACCGAGGCGGCCGTGGCCGAGTTGCTGGAGGTCTGCCTCGACCGGGGCGCGGCCGGTGTCATCGCCACCAACACCACACTCGGCCGGGACGGGCTCGCCCCGGCCGACCGGGCGCGCGGCGCCGAGGCCGGCGGCCTGTCCGGCCGGCCGCTGACCGGGCGGGCCCGGGAACTGGTCGGGTTCGTGCACCGGGAGACCGGGGGACGGCTGCCGGTGATCGGCGTCGGCGGCATCCTCGACCCCGACGACGCGACCCGGATGTTCGACGCCGGCGCCGCCCTGGTCCAGCTCTACACCGGCTTCATCTACCGGGGCCCCGCCCTGACCCGCGCCATCACCAGCACCATCCCCTGACCCCCCGACCCCCCTGACCTGACCCCACTCCGCGCGATCTTGCAGTTTCGGACCCGGCATACCGCGTTCTTCGGGCGCGGCGGGGGCTGAAACCGCAAGATCACGGGGGAGGGGCGAAGGAGGACCCGTGACGCCCGAGGAGATCCTCGCGGTCGACCGCCGGCACGTCTGGCACCCGTACGCGGCGCTGCCGCCGGCCAGCCCACCGCTGGTGGTGGAGAGCGCGTCGGGGGTGCGGCTGCGGTTGGCGGACGGGCGGGAGCTGGTCGACGGCATGTCGTCGTGGTGGGCGGCCATCCACGGCTACCGGCACCCGGTGCTGGACGCCGCGGTGACCGACCAGCTCGGCCGGATGAGCCACGTGATGTTCGGCGGGCTCACCCACGAGCCCGCCGCGCGCCTGGCCGGCACCCTGGTCGAGCTGGCCCCGGACGGCCTGGAGCACGTCTTCCTGGCCGACTCCGGCTCGGTCGGCGTCGAGGTCGCGGTGAAGATGTGCCTGCAGTACCAGCGCGCCGTGGGGCGCCCGGAGCGCCGCCGCCTGGGCACCTGGCGGGGCGGCTACCACGGCGACACGTTCCACCCGATGAGCGTCTGCGACCCGGAGGGCGGCATGCACCACCTCTGGGGCGACGTGCTGCCCCGGCAGGTCTTCGCGCCGCTGCCGCCGGCCGGCTTCGACGCCCCGCCGGACCCGGCGTACGAGGCGGCGCTGGTGGACGCGGTCCAGCGGCACGCCGACGAACTGGCCGCGGTGATCGTCGAGCCGGTGGTCCAGGGCGCCGGCGGGATGCGGTTCCATCACCCGCACTACCTGCGGGTGCTGCGCGAGGTGACCCGGGCGCACGGCATCCTGCTGGTCTTCGACGAGATCGCCACCGGCTTCGGCCGGACCGGGCGGATGTTCGCCGCCGAGCACGCCGGCGTCACGCCGGACGTGCTCTGCGTCGGCAAGGCGCTCACCGGCGGCTATCTCACGCTGGCCGCGGCGCTCTGCACCCCGGAGGTGGCCGGCGCGATCTCGGCCGACGGGGTGCTGGCGCACGGGCCGACGTTCATGGGCAACCCGCTGGCGTGTGCCGTCGCCAACGCCTCCCTGGGCCTGCTGCGCGCCGGGGACTGGGCCGGGCGGGTGGCGGGGATCGCCGAGGGGCTGCGGGCCGGCCTGGAGCCGTTGCGCGGCGTTCCCGGGGTGGCCGACGTGCGGGTGCTCGGCGCGATCGGCGTGGTGCAGCTGGACCACGAGGTGGATCTGCCGCGGGCCACGGCCGCCGCGGTGGCCGAGGGGGTGTGGCTGCGCCCGTTCCGGGACCTCGTCTACACCATGCCGCCCTACGTCTGTGACGTCACGGACGTGGCCCGGATCGCGGCCGGCGTGGCGGCGGCGGTCGAGGCCGGCTGAGTCCGGTCGCAGCGGCACCGGCGCGACGGATGGGCCGTCGCGGACACGGAGGCGGCCGGAGCCGCCGGGAGAGGGAGAGACGCGATGGAGACGTTCGGCGTACGCCTGCACCGGGCGGTGGCGGAGCGGGGACCGCTCTGCGTGGGGATCGACCCGCATCCCGGCCTGCTGGCCGACTGGGGGCTGCCCGACGACGTCGGAGGGCTGGAGCGGTTCTGCGGCACCGTGGTGGAGGCGATCGGCGACCGGGTCGCCGTGGTCAAGCCGCAGTCGGCGTTCTTCGAGCGCTTCGGCGCGCGCGGGGTCAGCGTGCTTGAGTCAACTATCCGACAGTTACGAAATGCGGGCGCGCTCGTTCTCCTCGACGTCAAGCGTGGGGACATCGGCTCGACGGTCCGCGCCTACGCCTCGGCGTACCTCGATCCATCCAGTCCGCTGTATGCCGACGCGATCACCGCCAGCCCCTACCTGGGAGTAGGTTCGCTCGCGCCGATGATCGAGACGGCCGCCGCGCACGGTGCCGGGGTCTTCGTCCTGGCCCTCACCTCGAACCCCGAGGGCGCCGCCGTGCAGCGTGCCGTCGGTGCCGACGGGCGCACCGTGGCGCAGACCGTCATCGACGAGATTTCCCAGCTCAACCGGGGTGCGGAGCCGCTCGGCAGCTTCGGCCTGGTGGTCGGCGCGACGATCGGCGAGACCGGCCACGACCTCGGCTCGGTCAACGGCCCGCTGCTCGCGCCGGGGCTGGGCGCGCAGGGCGGCACGCCGGCCGGGCTCCGCACGGTGTTCGGCGCCGCGCTGCCGTCGGTGCTGCCGTCGTACTCCCGGGAGGTGCTGGGCGCGGGGCCGGAACCGGCCGCCCTGCGGGCCGCCACCGAGCGGGTGCTGGCCGAGTGCCGGGCCGCCCTGGCCGCCGCCTGACTGACTGACGGCTCGGTCACTTTACGTTGATCATCGCGCGTCCACGTTGCCGAAAGCTCCGTTGACCGCTAGTTTTCCCCGCGCTGGGAACCACGGACCCCTTTGGTTGCCAGCGACACCACGTTTCACAGCTGCGGTGGGGCTCCGCCCGCCGTACTAGGGACCTGAGGAGAACTGGTGCCGCTCCCGTCACTGACCCCCGAGCAGCGCGCTGCCGCGCTGGAGAAGGCTGCGGAGATCCGCAAGGCCCGCGCTGAGCTGAAGGAGCAGCTCAAGCAGGGCAAGACCACCCTCGCCACCGTCCTTGAGCGGGCCGAGTCCGACGACGTCGTGGGCAAGCTGAAGGTTTCGGCCGTGCTCCAGGCGATGCCGGGCATCGGCAAGATCCGGGCCACCCAGATCATGGAGAAGCTCAAGATCGCCGACAGCCGTCGCCTGCGTGGCCTCGGCGAGCAGCAGCGCAAGGCGCTGCTCGGTGAGTTCGCCGCCAACTGAACGGCCCACCGTGTAGAAACAAGCGGTGAGCACGGATGACGGGGCGCGCTCGGCGGCTCGGCTCACTGTCCTGTCCGGCCCTTCCGGGGCCGGCCGGGGCAGTGTCGTCGAGCTGGTCCGGGCGCGCCTCGCGTCGGTGTGGGTGCCGGTGGTCGCCACCACCCGGCCGCCGCGCCCCGGCGAGCGCCACGGTGTGGACCGGCTCTTCCTCGACCCGGCCGGCTTCGACCGGCTGATCGCCGACGGCGAGCTGCTGGAGTGGTGCCGGATCGGGCCGTACCGCCGGGGGGTGCCCCGCGCGGATGTGCGGTCCCGTCTCGCCGAGGGGCGGCCGGTGCTGCTGCCGCTGGACCTGGCCGGCGCGCTCGCGGTCCGGATCGCCGCGCCGGCGGCCCGGCTGGTGCTGCTCGCGCCGCCGGCCTACCGGGCCGCACCGGCCGTCGCGCACGCGTTCGCGCACGCCGTGACGCACGACCGGACCGAGCGTGCCGTGGCGGAACTGGTAGGATTGATCGGTTCGTCAGTCCTGGCTCCGGCCCGACCGCCCGCGAGCGGTTGAGCGGCCACCGACCGCCCTCGCGGCGGCGCACGAGACGCAGAGGTCAAATTTCGTGGGATCCATCGCCACCAACCCCGAAGGCATCACCAACCCGCCGATCGACGAGCTGCTCGAGAAGACCACCTCGAAGTACGCGCTGGTGATCTTCGCCGCCAAGCGCGCCCGTCAGGTCAACGCCTACTACAGCCAGCTCGGTGAGGGCCTCCTGGAGTACGTCGGCCCGCTGGTGGAGACCACCCCGCAGGAGAAGCCGCTCTCGATCGCCATGCGCGAGATCAACGCGGGCCTGCTCACCGCCGAGCCGACCGACCAGCCGTAACCGCGCCCGCGCCGATGCCCGCCGAGATCGTCCTCGGGGTCGGCGGCGGCATCGCCGCCTACAAGGCGTGTGAGCTGCTCCGGCTCCTCACCGAGTCGGGTCACCGGGTCCGGGTCGTGCCGACCGCCTCGGCGCTCCGCTTCGTCGGGGCGCCGACCTGGGCGGCGCTCTCCGGCCAGCCGGTCGCCGACGACGTCTGGTCCGACGTGCACGAGGTGCCGCACGTGCGGCTCGGGCAGCACGCCGACCTGGTCGTGGTGGCGCCGGCCACCGCCGACCTGCTCGCCAAGGCCGCCCACGGCCTCGCCGACGACCTGCTCACCAACACGTTGCTGACCGCGCGCTGCCCGGTGGTGCTGGCGCCGGCCATGCACACCGAGATGTGGGAGCACCCGGCCACCGTGGCCAACGTGGCCACCCTGCGGTCCCGGGGCGTCCGGGTGATCGAGCCGGCGGTCGGCCGGCTCACCGGGCAGGACTCCGGCAAGGGCCGGCTGCCCGACCCGGCGGAGATCTTCGCGGTCGCCCGCCGGGCGCTGGCCCGCGGCGCCGCCGCGCCGGCCGACCTGGCCGGCCGGCACGTGGTGGTCACCGCCGGCGGCACCCGCGAGCCGCTCGACCCGGTCCGCTTCCTGGGCAACCGGTCCTCCGGCAAGCAGGGGTACGCGTTCGCCCGCGCCGCCGTGGCGCGCGGCGCCCGGGTGACCCTCGTCTCGGCCAACGTGGAGCTCGCCGACCCGGCCGGGGTGGACCTGGTCCGGGTGGGCACCACCGAGGAGCTGCGCGCCGCGACGCTGGCCGCCTCCGACGCCGCGGACGCGGTGGTGATGGCCGCCGCACCCGCCGACTTCCGCCCGGCCGGCTACGCGACCGGGAAGATCAAGAAGTCGGAGGACGGCACCGCGCCGACCATCGAGCTGGTCACCAACCCGGACATCGCCGCCGAGCTGGGCCGGCGGCGCCGTCCCGGTCAGTTGCTCGTGGTGTTCGCCGCGGAGACCGACGACGCGGAGCGCAACGGCCGGGCCAAGCTGGCCCGCAAGCGCGCCGACCTGATCGTGGTCAACGAGGTCGGCGTCGACAAGGTCTTCGGCGCGGAGACCAACGCGGCCACCGTGATCGGCGCCGACGGCGCCGTGCACCGGTTCCCCGAACAGCCCAAGGAGGCCCTGGCCGACGCCGTCTGGGACCTCGTGGTCGCTCGACTGGATCCGCCGTCCTGACGGTTGGTCGGCTCCACGTTCCCGGATCCGCGGCGCGACGAGGACGACTAAACTGCCGCCCAGTGACCTTTCGAAGTCTCACATGCTTAGGAGTGCCGTGACACGTCTCTTCACGTCCGAATCGGTCACGGAGGGCCACCCGGACAAGATCGCCGACCAGATCAGCGACGGCATTCTCGACGCGCTGCTCGACCAGGACCCGCACAGCCGGGTCGCGGTGGAGACGTTGATCACCACCGGGCAGGTGCACGTCGCCGGTGAGGTGACCACGAAGGCGTACGCCGACATCCCGACCATCGTGCGGGAGACCATCCTCGGCATCGGCTACGACTCGTCGAAGAAGGGCTTCGACGGCGCCTCCTGCGGGGTGAGCGTGTCCATCGGCGCCCAGTCGCCGGACATCGCGCAGGGCGTGGACAACGCCTTCGAGCTGCGTACCGGTGGCTCGGAGAGCGCGCTGGACGCGCAGGGCGCGGGCGACCAGGGCATGATGTTCGGCTTCGCGTGCTCCGAGACGCCCGAGCTGATGCCGCTGCCGATCGCCCTGGCGCACCGGCTGGCGCGCCGGCTGTCGCAGGTGCGCAAGGACGGCACGATCCCCTACCTGCGGCCCGACGGCAAGACCCAGGTGACCATCGAGTACGACGGGCTGCGCCCGGTGCGCCTGAACACGGTGGTGGTGTCCAGCCAGCACGCCGCGGACATCTCGCTGGAGTCGCTGCTCACGCCGGACGTGCGGGAGCACGTGATCACGCCGGAGCTGGAGGGCCTCGGGCTGGACACCGACGGCTACCGGCTGCTGGTCAACCCGACCGGCCGGTTCGAGATCGGCGGCCCGATGGGCGACGCCGGGCTGACCGGCCGGAAGATCATTGTCGACACCTACGGCGGGTACGCCCGGCACGGCGGTGGCGCGTTCTCCGGCAAGGACCCGTCGAAGGTCGACCGCTCGGCGGCGTACGCGATGCGCTGGGTGGCCAAGAACGTGGTCGCCGCCGGGCTGGCCGAGCGGTGCGAGGCGCAGGTCGCGTACGCGATCGGCAAGGCGCACCCGGTGAGCCTGTTCATCGAGACGTTCGGCACCGAGACGGTGCCGGTGGCCTCGATCGAGAAGGCCGTCGCCGAGGTGTTCGACCTGCGCCCGGCCGCCATCATCCGGGACCTGCACCTGCTGCGCCCGATCTACCGGCAGACCGCCGCCTACGGCCACTTCGGCCGGGAGCTGCCGGACCTGACCTGGGAGGGCACCGACCGGGCCGCCGACCTCAAGTCGGCCGCGGGAGCCTGACCACCGCCACGCGCCGCGACCGGCGACCCGCCGAGGGGTCGCCGGTCGCTCGCGTCTGCGTGGACGTGCCGCTGCCGCACCTCGACCGCCCGTTCGACTACCTGGTCCCCGAGGCGCTGGACGCCGAAGCCCGGCCCGGGGTCCGGGTGAAGGTCCGCTTCGCCGGCCAGCTCGTCGACGGCTGGCTGCTCGAGCGCGTCGCCGAGTCCGACCACCCGAAGCTGGCGTACCTGGAGAAGGTCGTCTCGCCGGTGCAGGTGCTCTCGCCGGAGGTGGCCCGGTTGGCCCGGGCGGTCGCCGACCGGTACGCCGGCAGCCTGGCCGACGTGCTCCGGCTGGCCGTGCCGCCGCGGCACGCCCGCGCCGAGAAGTCCGTCACCGCCGCCGACGCGCCGGCCGACGCCGCCGGCAGCTCGGACGCCCCGCTCGACCCGCGCGGCTGGCGGGACTATCCGGCCGGGCCGGCGCTGCTGCGCGCGCTCGCCGACGGCCGCGCGCCGCGCGCCGTGTGGTCCGCGCTGCCGGGCGAGGACTGGGCCGACCGGTACGCCGACGCGGTGGCCGCGACCGTGGCCGGCGGCCGGGGAGCCGTGGTGGTGGTGGCCGACGGCCGGGACCTGGACCGCCTCGACGCCGCCCTGACCGCGGTGCTCGGCCCGGACCGGCACGCCTGCCTCACCGCCGCCGCCGGTCCGGCCCGCCGCTACCGGGCCTTCCTGGCCGCCCGGCGGGGCGAGGCGTCGGTGGTGATCGGCACCCGGGCGGCGATGTTCGCCCCGGTCGAGCGGCTCGGCCTGGTGGCGGTCTGGGACGACGGGGACGACCTGCACGCCGAGCCCCGGGCACCCTATCCGCACGCCCGCGACGTGCTGCTCACCCGGGCACAGCTCACCGGCGCGGCCGCCCTGGTCGGCGGCTACGCCCGCACCGCCGAGGCGCAACTGCTGGTGGAGACCGGCTGGGCCCGGGAGGTGGTCGCCGACCGGGCCACGGTACGGGCGCGGATGCCGGCGATGGCGCCCACCGGCGACGATCCGCAGCTGGCCCGGGACCCGGGCGCGGCCTCCGCCCGGCTGCCCAGCCTGGCCTGGACCACCGCCCGCGACGCGCTCCGCGCCGACCTGCCGGTGCTGGTGCAGGTGCCCCGCCGCGGCTACCTGCCCTCGGTCGCCTGCGCCGACTGCCGGGCCCCGGCCCGCTGCCCGCACTGCGCCGGTCCGCTCGGCCTGCCGTCGGCGCAGGGCACGCCCGCCTGCCGCTGGTGCGGTCGGGTCGCCGCCGCGTACGCCTGCCCGGACTGCGGTGGGCGGCGGTTGCGCGCCTCGGTCACCGGCGCCCGGCGCACCGCCGAGGAGCTGGGCCGGGCGTTCCCGGGGGTGCCGGTGCGGACCTCCGGGCGTGAGGAGGTGCTGGCCTCCGTGCCCGGCGGCGCCGGTCTGGTGATCGCCACCCCGGGCGCCGAGCCGGTCGCCGAGGGCGGCTACGGCGCGGTGCTGCTGCTCGACTCGTGGGCCCTGCTCACCCGGGCCGACCTGCGGGCCGGTGAGGAGGCGCTGCGTCGCTGGCTGGCCGGCGCCGCGTTGGCGCGCCCCGGGGCGGCCGGCGGCCGGGTGGTGGTGGTCGCCGACGGCGCGCTCGCCCCGGTGCAGGCGTTGCTGCGGTGGGACGCGGCCTGGTTCGCCGCACGGGAGCTGGCCGAGCGCCGCGAGCTGGGCTTTCCGCCGGCGGTGCGGATGGCCAGCGTCACCGGCGTGGCGGACGCGGTGGCGGACCTGCTGGCCGGCGCGCGACTGCCCGACGACGCCGAGATCCTCGGCCCGGTGCCGGCCGACGAGGGGCGGGAGCGGATGCTGGTCCGGGTGCCGCGGGCCCGGGCCGCCGCGCTGGCCGACGCGTTGCACGCCGCGGCCGCGCAGCGCAGCGCCCGCAAGGCCGCCGATCCGGTCCGGCTCCAGGTGGATCCGCTCAGCATGTTCTGACCGGGCCCGGCGGTCGTGACCGAGCGCACCCGGCCCCTCGCGCACGGTCGTGACCTGGGGTTTGCCGCACACCTGGTCCGGCAATTGGATAGCGCGCGGTGATAGCATCGCCCGTCATGCCCAGCCGTGCGAAATTTCCGCACGGGACGCGGCGCGGCGGGTGCTCCGGCACGTCGGGCCACACGGATTCGATGTCGTCAGTCAGCCGGTGAGCAGGGGTGGACCAGTCGTGACCGTTCGTCAGTCGATCGTCTTCAACGGTGACCTCGGCAGCGGCAAGAGCACCGTTTCCGTGGAGATCGCCAAGCGGCTGGGGCTGCGCCGGGTCAGTGTCGGCGACCTCTACCGGCAGATGGCCCAGGAGCGGCAGATGACCGCCCTCCAGCTCAACCTGCACGCCGAGCTGGACCAGGCCGTCGACGGCTACGTCGACCAGCTCCAGCGGGACATCGCCGCCTCCGGCGAGTCGCTGGTGATGGACTCCCGCCTGGCCTGGCACTTCTTCACCGACGCGCTCAAGGTGCACATGATCACCGAGTCGACCGAGGCGGCCCGGCGGGTGCTCGCCCGCCCGTCCGGCCCGGCCGAGAGCTACACCACGCTGGAGGAGGCGCGGGCCAAGCTGCGCGAGCGCAGCGAGAGCGAGCGCAACCGCTTCATCGTCCGCTACGGCGTCGACAAGGCCCGGCTGCGCAACTACGACCTGATCTGCGACACCACCCGGGCCACCCCGGAGCAGGTGATCCAGCACGTCGTCGACGTCTACGAGGGCCGTCTCGGCGCCGAGGTGCTGCGCGCCGGCCAGCCGCTGCTGCTGCTCGACCCGACCCGGGTCTATCCCACCGAGGACGTCTCCACGCTGCGCGGCTCCTGGGACCCGGAGCACGCCCACGGCGGCGCCGGCGACGCGGCGGTGGAGCCGCTGAGCATCGGCTACACCGGTGAGTACTTCTTCGTGGTCGACGGGCACCGGCGGCTCAGCGCCGCGGTGCGCGGCGCCCTCCCGATGGTTCCCGCCCGGCTGGTCGCCGAGGTCGACGAGCCGGTGGTCGGCGGGATGAGCGCGGTGGACTTCTTCGCCGCCCAGGCCCGGCCGGGCCTGATCCACGACTGGCAGGACGCGCACGGCATCGCGCTGCCGCTGCCCGAGCACGCGCTGCTCGGCGGGGGTCCGGTGTTGGCCGGCGAGCCGGGCGCCGGCGCCTGAGCGAGCCCTCCGCGGACGGGACCGGATCGCTCGATCCGGCGCGGCGGAGCATGATGAGGGTCTCCGATGCCTGGGGAGGCCGACCGTGGATCCTGCCGACGACCTCGCGCTGCTGATGTCCCCCGCGGGTCGGGTCGAGCCCTGCCCGGCCTACGAGCGGCTGCGGGCGCACGGTCCGGTGGTCCAGGCCGGTCCGGTCTTCTACGTGGTGACCGGCTACGCCGAGGCCGACGCCATCCTGCGCGACGCCCGGTTCGGGGTGATGGACGACGGCCTGCGCGACCAGTTCATGCCCGGCTGGCGGGAGAGCCCGGCGGTGCTGTCGATCTCCCGGTCGATGCTGCGCACCAACCCGCCCGACCACAGCCGGATGCGGCGGCTGGCCGCCGGCGCGTTCACCCCGCGCCGGATCGCCGCCATGCGCGGCGTGGTCGAGGCGCAGGCCGACGAGTTGGTCGACGCGATGCTGGCCGGCGCCCGGGGCGGGGCTCCGGTCGACTTCATGGCCGAGTTCGCGTACCCGCTGCCGGTCGGGGTGATCTGCGCGTTGCTCGGCGTGCCGGCGGCGGACCGGCCGGTGTTCCGGCGCTGGGCCGCCGACCTGACCGGCGTGCTGGAGCCGGAGATCACCCCGGACGAGCTGGCCGTGGCCGACCGGGGCGCGGGCGAGCTGCGGGCCTACTTCACCGAGCTGGTGGCGGCCCGCCGCCGCGCGCCCGCCGACGACCTGACCACCGCGCTGGTCCAGGCCCACGACGACGGCGGCGACCGGCTCTCCGCCGACGAGCTGCTGGCCAACCTGATCGTGCTGCTGGTGGCCGGTTTCGAGACCACCACCAACCTGCTCGGCAACGGCCTGGTGGCGCTGCTCGACCACCCCGCCGCGGCGGCGACGCTGCGCGAGCACCCGGAGTTCGCCCCCGGCCACGTCGACGAGCTGCTGCGCTACGACTCGCCGGTGCAGCTCACCTCGCGGATGAGCACCGCGCCGTCCCGGCACGGCGGCGTCGACCTGCCGCCGGCGAGCTGGGTCATCGTGATGCTCGGCGCGGCCAACCGTGATCCCCGCCGCTATCCGGAGCCGGCCCGCTTCGACCCGTGGCGTCCGCAGATCCACCCGCTGTCCTTCGGCGCCGGGCCGCACTACTGCCTCGGCGCGGCGCTGGCCCGGCTGGAGGCGCAGGTGGCGTTCCCGCTGCTGCTGCGCCGGCTGCCCGAGCTGACGCTGGCCGGCACACCGGAGCGGCGGGTCCGGCTCACCCTGCGTGGTTACGCCACGCTGCCGGTCACGCCCGGGCGCGAGGCGGTCCCGGTCGCCGTTCCCGGTACGCGGTCGGGGGCGGCCGGGCCGACTCCGTAGACTGGGGTCGCACCAGCCGTCCCAGATGAGGAGCCACGCCGCGTGACCGTTCAGCCCATCCGTCTGTTCGGCGATCCGGTGCTGCGCACGCCGGCCGACCCGGTGGTCGACTTCGACGCCGAGCTGCGCAAGCTGGTCGCCGACCTGACCGACACGATGCGTGACCAGAACGGCGCCGGCCTGGCCGCCCCGCAGCTCGGGGTGGGCCTGCGGGTCTTCACCTTCGACGTCGACGACGTGCTCGGTCACCTGGTCAACCCGGTGCTGGAGTTCCCCGACGAGGAGGAGCAGGACGGCCCGGAGGGCTGCCTGTCCATCCCCGGGCTCTACTTCGACACGAAGCGCCGGCAGAACGTGGTCGCCAAGGGCTTCACCGCCCACGGCGACCCGATGCAGATCGTCGGCACCGGCCTGATGGCCCGCTGCGTGCAGCACGAGACCGACCACCTCGACGGGGTGCTCTTCGTCGACCGCCTCGACCCGGCCGGCCGCAAGGAGGCCATGAAGGCGATCCGCCAGGCCGACTGGTACGACCAGGGCGCCCCGCCCACGGTCAAGCTCAGCCCGCACCCGCTCAGCAACCCGTTCAGCCTGGGGCGGTGACCCGGATGCGCCTGGTCTTCGCCGGCACGCCGGCGGTCGCCGTACCGGCCCTGGACGCGATCGCCGCCTCCGGCCACGAGCTGCTCGCCGTGGTCACCCGCCCGGACGCCCCGGCCGGCCGCGGCCGAGGGCTGGTCCGCTCGCCCGTCGGCGCGTGGGCCGACGCGCACGGCGTCGAGGTGCTCACCCCGGCCCGGCCGCGGGAGCCCGAGTTCCTCGACCGGCTGCGCGCGCTCGCGCCGGACTGCGTGCCCGTGGTCGCCTACGGCGCGCTGGTGCCGCCGGTGGCGCTGGAGATCCCCCGGCACGGCTGGATCAACCTGCACTTCTCGCTGCTGCCCGCCTGGCGGGGCGCGGCGCCGGTGCAGCACGCCGTGCTGCACGGCGACGAGCTGACCGGGGCCAGCGTCTTCCAGCTGGAGGAAGGGCTGGACACCGGCCCGGTCTTCGGCACCGTCACCGACGAGATCCGGCCCGCCGACACCTCCGGCGACCTGCTGGAGCGGCTCGCCCACTCCGGCGCGGGGCTGCTGGTCGCGGTGCTCGACGCGATCGGCGCCGGCACCGCCCGGGCCGAGCCGCAGCCGGCCGACGGGGTCTCCCTCGCCCCGAAGCTGACCGTGGAGGACGCGCGCGTGCGTTGGACCGACCCGGCGTTCGCGGTGGACCGGCGGATCCGCGCCTGTGCGCCGGCGCCCGGCCCGTGGACCACGTTCCGCGACGAGCGGGTCAAGCTCGGCCCGGTCACCCCGCTGGCGAACGGCCCGGAGCTGAAGCCGGGTGAGCTGCTGGTGGAGAAGTCGCAGGTGCTGGTCGGCACCGCGACCGGGCCGGTGCGGCTCGGCGAGGTGCGCGCCGCCGGCAAGAAGGCCATGCCGGCCGGCGACTGGGCGCGCGGCGCCCGGGTCGCCGCCGGTGAGGTGTTCTCATGACGGGGCCGGAGCGGCCCGTCGAGGGCGAGCGTCCCCGGGGGTACGAGCGCGGTGGCGACCGTCCGCGCGGTGCGGGCCGGCCCGGCGGGTCGTACCGGGGCGGCGCCGACCGCCGGGGCGGGCAGCGCCCGGTCCGGCCGACGGTGGACCTGCCCCGCCACGTCGCGTACGAGGCGCTCGCGGCGGTGCACCGTGACGACGCGTACGCCAACCTGATGCTGCCGGGGATGCTGCGCGAGGCGGGGCTGAGCGGCCGGGACGCCGCGTTCGCCACCGAGCTGACCTACGGCACGCTGCGGCACACCGGCACGTTGGACGCGATCGTCACCGACGCGGCGGGCCGGGACGTGCAGCGGATCGACCCGCCGGTGCGCGACGCGCTGCGGCTCGGCGCCTACCAGCTGCTGCACACCCGGGTGCCGGCGCACGCCGCGGTGTCGTCCACCGTGGACCTGGTCCGCATGGTCGGGCCGGGCGCCACCGGCTTCGCCAACGCGGTGCTGCGGGAGATCGCCGGCCGGGACGCCGACGCCTGGGTGACGAAGCTCGCCCCGGCCGAGGAGACCGACCCGATCGGCCGTCTCGCGTTGGCCTTCAGCCATCCGCAGTGGATCGTCCGGGCGTTCGCCGAGGCGCTCGGTGGCGATCTGGGGGAGACCACCCGGCTGCTCATCGAGGACAACGAACGCCCGCCGGTGCACCTGTGCGCCCGTCCCGGCCTGGCCGACGCGGTGGCGCTGGCGGACGAGGTCGGCGGCGCGCCCGGCGCGTTCTCGCCGTACGCGGTCTACCTGCCCGGTGGGGCGCCGGGCGAGCTGGCGGCGGTGGCCGACGGGCGCGCGCACGTGCAGGACGAGGGTTCGCAGTTGGTGGCGGACGCGCTGGCCGCCGCGCCGCTGGACGGTCCGGACGGCCGGTGGCTCGACCTGTGCGCCGGGCCGGGCGGCAAGGCCGGGCTGCTCGGCGCGCTGGCGGCGACGCGTGGGGCGCGGCTGACCGCGGTCGAGGTGGCCGAGCACCGGGCCCGGTTGGTCGAGCGGGCCACCCGCGGCCTGCCGGTCACCGTGGTGCATGCCGACGGGCGTGGCGTCGGCGACGAGCCGAAGCTGCCGGAGGGGCACTTCGACCGGGTGCTCGTCGACGCGCCGTGCACCGGTCTGGGTTCGCTGCGCCGCCGGCCGGAGTCGCGCTGGCGGCGCCAGCCGTCGGACCTGCCGCCGCTGACCCGGCTGCAGCGGGAGCTGCTCACGGCCGCGTTGCGGGCGGTCCGCCCGGGTGGCGTGGTGGCGTACGTGACCTGCTCGCCGCACGTGGTGGAGACGCACGTGACGGTGACCGAGGCGTCTCGGCGGTGCGGCTTCCCGGTCGACTTCGTCGACGCCCGTCCGCTGCTGCCGGCCGGCATGCCGGGCCTGGGTGACGGCCCGACGGTGCAGCTCTGGCCGCACCGCCACGGCACCGACGCCATGTTCCTGGCCGTCCTACGCCGAGGCTGACCCCCGCTGCTGACTCACGGAAAGTGGGGGCATTCCGCGCGCCATGCCCACTCTTTCCGTGAATCAGCAGCGGGGGGAGACGGGTGGGGGGTGGGGTGACCCGTAGGTGGGTGCATCTCGGGCGGGGGAGGGGGTTCGTGGGATGTGACGGCCCGTTGACTGTGCGATCGATACATGTAACTGTTCCGATCACCGGTCCAACGGTCCGTCACCCCCGCGTTCCCACGAGGAGTCTCCATGAGACGCAGCACGCCGACCACGAGCCTCGCGCTCGCCCTCGTCGCCACCCTGACGACGGCGAGCCTGGCCGGCACCGCCTCCGCCGCTCCCGCGTCCGCCCCCGCCCCCGCGCCGGCCGCCGCCGCGCTCGCCGCACCCGACGTCTCCCTGACCAACGTCCAGGCCCACCTCACCCAGCTCAACTCCATCGCCAGCAGCAACGGCGGCAACCGGCGGGCCGGCTCGGCCGGCTACGCCGCGTCGGTCAGCTACGTCAAGGGCAAGCTCCAGGCCGCCGGCTACACGGTCACCGAGCAGAACTGCACCAGCTGCACCTACCCGGGCAGCAACCTGATCGCCGAGTGGCCCCAGGGCCCCACCGACCAGGTGGTGATGTTCGGCTCCCACCTGGACAGCGTCTCCGCCGGCCCCGGCATCAACGACAACGGCTCCGGCTCGGCCTCGCTGTTGGAGAACGCCCTGGTGCTGGCCGCGCAGAACCCGACCATGACCAAGCGGGTCCGGTTCGCCTGGTGGAACGGCGAGGAGCAGGGCCTGCAGGGGTCGAAGCACTACGTCAACCAGCTCAGCACCACCCAGCGGGGCTACATCAAGGGCTACTACAACTTCGACATGGTCGGCTCGCCCAACGGCGGCTACTTCATCAACCGGATCACCTCGGCCACCGCCGCGCCGCTGAAGGCATACTGGGACTCGTTCGGCATCCAGCCGGAGGAGAACACCGAGGGCCAGGGCCGCTCCGACGACTACTCGTTCGCCAACGCCGGCATCCAGACCTCCGGCTACGCCGCGGGCGCCAGCTACACCAAGACCGCGGCCCAGGCCGCGAAGTGGGGCGGCACCTCCGGCGCGGCGTACGACGGCTGCTACCACCGTTCCTGCGACACCACCAGCAACATCAACACGACCGTGCTCAACCGCAGCGCCGACGGCGTGGCGTACGCGATCTGGGCGCTCGCGGTCGGCGGCGGCACCCCGGCCAACGACTTCTCCGTCGCGGTGAGCCCCACCTCCGGCAGCGTCGCCCGGGGCGGCTCCACCACCGCCACGGTCAGCACGGCCACCACCTCCGGCAGCGCCCAGACCGTCGCGCTGTCGGCCAGCGGCGCCCCGAGCGGGGTCACCGTCGGCTTCAGCCCGTCCTCGGTCACCTCGGGCGGCTCCGCCACCATGACGGTCAGCGCCTCGTCCACCGCGACCACCGGCACGTTCACGATCACCGTCACCGGGACCGGCTCGGCCACCCGCACCGCCAGCTACACGCTGACCGTGACCGGCGGCAGCGGCGGCTGCACCGGCGGTCAGCTCATCGGCAACGGCAGCTTCGAGTCGGGCAGCACGTCGTGGACGGCCAGCTCGGGCGTGATCACGAACGACTCCGGCCAGGCGGCCCGCACCGGGACCTACAAGGCATGGATGGACGGCTACGGCTCGTCGCACACCGACACGCTGTCCCAGTCGGTCACCCTGCCGGTCGGCTGCACCAGCTACACGCTGGCGTTCTGGCTGCACATCGACTCGGCCGAGACCACCACCTCGACCGCGTACGACAAGCTGACCGTGCAGGTCGGGTCGACCACGCTGGCGACGTACTCGAACCTGAACAAGGCCACCGGCTACACCCAGCGCAGCTTCAACCTCGCCGGTTACGCGGGCCAGACGGTCACGCTCAAGTGGACCGGCGTCGAGGACGCCTCGTTGCAGACCAGCTTCGTGGTCGACGACGTGACGCTGCAGGTCGGCTGAGCGCGACCGGGCGGGGTGGGCTCGCGCCCGCCCCGTCCCGGGCTCAGGTGATCGGCAGGGTCTTGCCGCCGGCGCCGCGCACCGAGCGGGTGAGCGTCCGCTCGGACACCCAGAGGAAGCACTGCACGCCCCGGTCGCCGTCGCGCCACTGCTGCTCGAACGGGTGGTAGATGATGGTGCCGGCCCGGTACTGCATGTTGCCGTCGTTCGGCACCTTGGCGTACTTCGCGATCAGGCCCCGGCACGCCTTGTGCGCCCGCAGCGAGGTGCGCTGGAACTCGGCGTAGCTGATGTCGGGCGCCTGGTAGATCCCGACGAACTCGGCGTGGTGCCTGGTGGTGCAGGCGACCGGCCGCATCGCCTGCACCTCGTCCTTGGTCAGCTTCGGGTTGAAGCAGGCCAGCGCCAGCGGCGAGCCGGGCTTGAGGGCGCCGCGCAGGCTGCCGGTGCGGGAGGTCACGTTCCCCTCGTCGAGGCCGTTCACCTCGGCGACGTCGCAGCGGTACCAGCGGGCGCCACCGGACCAGGCCAGGGCCGAGGGGAAGACCACCGAGAGCTGCAACCGCCCGGAGCGCCAGTCCGCGCCGACCGCCCTGGTCACCTGCCGGGCGCATTCCGCGTGCGCGGTGCGGATGCCGGCCGAACCGGCCCGCGGCGGGGCCGACCGCCCGGCGTCCGGGCCGGTCAGCGTGCCGACGTGCAGCGTCTCGACCCGGTGCGAGGTGGCGCAGTCGACCGGCTGGTAGCCGCTGAGATAACCCACGTCCGCGACGGTGGGGTGACAGACGTCGGCCTTGGGCACGAAGCCGACCGGGGCGGCGAAGGCCGGCCACTCGTCGGTCAGGTCGCGGTCGACCCCGGCCGGCGCGCTGCAGCCGGCGAGCGCCAGCACCGTCACCGCGCCCGCGGCGACCGCCGCCCACCATCGCCGCATCGCGACCGACCTCCCCGCCGTCCGGAGCCGCCCGGCCGACCGGTACGCCTCGGCGACGCAGCATACGGCACCGAGGTCAGATGACGGGGAGTCCCTCGGGGCCGGCGTCGCGCATGGAGCGGGTCAGCTTGCGGTCGTCGCTCCACAGGAAACACCGCACGCCCCGGTCGCCCTCCTCCCACTCCCGCTGCGACGGCGGATAGAAGATGGACCCGGCCCGGTAGGGCAGCTCGGCATTGTCCGGCACGCCGGCGAACGCGGCGATCAGCGTCATGCACCGCCGGTGCGCCGCCGGCGCGGCCTGGGCGAACTCCGCCCAGCTCATGTCACGCTCGGCGTAGACGCCGACGAACTCGGCCCGGTGCGGTTCGGTGCACAGCACCGGGGCCATGTAGTTCAGGTTCGCCCCGATCAGCTTCGGGTCGAAGCAGCGGTGCACCAGCGGGTTGTCGCCGACCAGCGCGCCGCGCAGGCTGCCCACCCGGTTGACCGGGCGGGTGTTGTCGATGCTGTCGGTCTCGGCGAGGTCGCAGCGGAACCAGCGGGCGCCGGACATCCAGGCGGTCGCCGGTGGCAGCGCGATGTTCAGGGTGAGCCGGGCGGCGTGCCAGTCCCCGCCGATCATCTCCCGGGCCCGCTGGTCGCACTCGGCCCGGGCGGTGCGCAGCTCCGGTGAGCCCGGCTCGGGGCGGGCGCCGAGCGCCGCCGGCCCGGTGAACGTGCCGACGTGCACCGCCTCGGCCAGGTGGCTGCGCGCGCAGTCCACCGTCTCGTACGTGGCCGCCTGCACCACCGCGGTGAGCCGCGGCAGGCACGCGTCGGTGGCCGGGACGAAGAGTTGTGGCGCCGGCAACGCCGCCCAGTCGTCGATGAGGTCGCCGTCGGCCCGGTGCGCCTGGACGCAGCCGGCGAGCGCCGCCGTCACCGCGCCGGCCAGCGCGAGCGCATGGAGCCACCGTCGCATCGTCCGCTCCTTCGCCGGAGAGATGGCGGCCGGTCGCCGCGGGCCCGTGCGGCGTCTCCCGCCGGGCGTGCAGCATATGCGACCGTCCCTGTAGGAGTTTCGTCATCTTTCAGTCGATCGGCCAGTGGCAGACGACTATTCGTGTCGATTTCCTGTCCGGTCGGGCCGATGCTGCACCCGAGGTGACGGAAGAGTCACCGCCTGTGCCCCGTGGTGCCGTGCCGCAGCCGGGGGGCGACCGCGTTCGTACACTGACCCCGTGACCGTACCGCCGCCCGTCGTCGCGCCCAGCATCCTGGCCGCCGATTTCGCCCACCTCGCCGACGAGGTCCGCGCCGTGGAGTCCGCCGCCGACTGGCTGCACGTGGACGTCATGGACAACCACTTCGTACCCAACCTGACCATCGGCCTGCCGGTGGTGCAGAGCCTGCTGGCGGCCACCGAGCTGCCCTTCGACGTGCACCTGATGATCACCGATCCGCGCCGCTGGGCCCCGGGCTACGCCGACGCGGGGGCGTACAACGTCACGTTCCACGCCGAGGCGTGCGACGACCCGGTGGCACTGGCCAAGGACCTGCGCTCCGCCGGGGCGAAGGCGGGGCTGGCGATCGACCGGGACACCCCGATCGAGCCCTACCTGGAGCTGCTGCCCAGCTTCGACACGCTGCTGATCATGACGATCAAGGCCGGCTTCGGCGGCCAGCGGTTCCTGCCGTCGCTGCTGGACAAGGTGCGCGCGGCCCGCCGGCACGTGGACAGCGGTCACCTGGAGCTGCGCATCGAGGTCGACGGCGGCATCGCCGCCGACACCATCGAGCAGGCCGCCGCCGCCGGCGCCGACGCGTTCGTCGCCGGCACCGCGGTCTACGGCGCCGACGACCCGGCCGAGGCGGTACGCCGCCTGCGCGGTCTGGCGGAACGTGCGATGACCGGGGCCTGAGATGGATCCGGCCGGCGACCGACCCGACGTCATCCTGGTCGTCGACGACGACGAGGACATCGCCCGCTTCGTCGAGTTCAACCTGCGCCTGCACGGCTTCGAGGTGCTGCACGCCGCCGACGGCCAGGAGGCGTTGGAGGTGATCGAGCGGCAGCGGCCCGACCTGGCCGTGGTCGACCTGATGATGCCCCGGGTCGACGGCCTGGAGCTGACCCGCCGGCTGCGCGCCGACCCGATGACCTCGGCGCTGCCGGTGATCATGCTGACCGCCAAGGGCATGACCTCCGACAAGGTCAACGGCCTCAGCGCGGGCGCCGACGACTACCTGGTCAAGCCGTTCGACACCGCCGAGCTGGTCGCCCGGGTCAGCTCCACGCTGCGCCGCAACAAGGAGTTCCGGGAGGTCTCCCCGCTGACCGGCCTGCCCGGCAACAGCCGCATCCGGCGGGAGATCACCGACCGGGTGCGCAGCGGCGTCGACTACGCCGTCGGCTACGTCGACATCGACCGGTTCAAGAGCGTCAACGACCGGTACGGCTTCGTCCGCGGGGACGAGTTCATCTCGGCGTTGGCCCGCAGCCTGCACCGGGCGGTGGTGTCGATCGGGCTGCCGCCGGCCTTCCTCGGCCACGTCGGCGGCGACGACTTCGTCATCGTCTGCGCGCCGACCCAGGTCCGGCCGCTGACCAGCCGCGCGGTGGTCGACTTCGAGAAGGCCGCCGACGCGCTCTACGACGCCACCGACCGGGAACGCGGTTTCGTCGAGCTGAAGGACCGGCGGGGCAACATCCGCCGGGCCGCGCTGGTCACCCTCTCCATCGGGGTGTCGCTGTCCGACAGCGGCAAGCGGTTCACCGATCCGCTGGAGGCCATCGCCGTGGCGTCCGAGATGAAGACGGTGGCCAAGAGCCAACCCGGGTCGTACGTGGCGGTCGACCGCCGCCGCGGCGTCACCTGATCCGGGGGTCCTCGGCTGTGAGGTAGCTCGCCTCTGTGGCGCGCGTCGCGGCGGAACGTGTAAGACTTCCGGGGTACCCACCACGCGCTGGCGGGGCTCGGTGAAATTCCGAACCGGCGGTGATCCACGGTCCGACCGTGGTAAGCCCGCGACCCGGACGGCTTCGGCCGGACGGTGGACCTGGTGAGAATCCGGGGCCGACGGTTGGGGTGCGGCTCGTCCGCCCCCAGAAAGTCCGGATGGGAGACAGCGCGCGGAACGGGGGAGGCCCCTGCCGGCCGCTGAGCACCCTCAGCCGCCGCGTGGGCTCCCGGGGCCGGCCATGCCGTTCCCGGGTTCTCCGCCGCCGCGTGTCCGCGGCCACCGTGCCGCTGCTCCCCACCCCGCCCGCGCGTGTCCGGCGAGCGGGAGGGCAGGGCAGTCATGGCGAGCGTCTCCGTCGACGAGGCGATGCGTCGCGCCGTCGAGCTGGCCGCCCGCGGCCTCGGCGCCACCAGCCCCAACCCGGTCGTCGGCTGCCTGCTGCTCGACACCGACGGCGAGGTCGTCGGCGAGGGCTTCCACGCGTACGCCGGCGGGCCGCACGCGGAGATCGTCGCGCTGGCACAGGCCGGCACGCGCGCCCGCGGCGGCACCGCGGTGGTCACGCTCGAGCCCTGCGACCACACCGGCCGCACCGGCCCCTGCAGCCACGCGCTCATCGCCGCCGGCGTGGCCCGGGTGGTGATCGCCGTGCCCGACCCCAATCCGGTGGCCTCCGGCGGCGCGGCCACGCTGCGCGCCGCCGGGGTCCAGGTCACCCTCGGGGTACGCGGCGAGGAGGCCGAGGCCGGCAACATCGCCTGGCTCACCTCGATGCGCCGGGGCTGGCCCTACCTGATCTGGAAGTACGCGGCCACGCTCGACGGGCGCTCCGCCGCCGCCGACGGCACCAGCATGTGGATCACCTCCGAGGCGGCCCGGACGGACGTGCACGCGCTGCGCGGCACCGTCGACGCGGTGCTCGCCGGGGTGGGCACCGTGCTCGCCGACGACCCCCGGCTCACCGCCCGCAACCTGCGCGACGGCACGCTCGCCATCCGGCAGCCGCTGCGCGTGGTGGTGGACAGCTCGGGGCGTACCCCGGTCGACGCCCGGGTCCGCGACGGCGCCGCGCGCACCTGGGTGGCCACCGCCGCGGAGGTCGGCGCCGGCCCGGACGGCCGGGTCGACCTGGCGGCGCTCCTGGCCGAGCTGCACCACCGCGGCGTGCGGGCCGCGCTGCTGGAGGGCGGCCCCACGCTGGCCGGCGCGTTCCTCGCCGCCGGCCTGGTCGACAAGATCGTCGGCTACGTCGCGCCGAAGCTGCTCGGCGCCGGCCCCACCGTGCTGCGGGACGCGGGCGTGACGACCATCGCCGACGCCGTCGACCTGGAGATCACCGACGTTACGCCTGTCGGTCCCGACCTGCGGATCACCGCGCTGCCCCGGAAGAGGGAGGCCTGAACATGTTCACCGGCATCGTCGAGGAGCTGGGCGAGATCGTCCGGAGCACCGAGACCGGCGACGACTCGGCGCTGGTCGCCATCCGCGGCCCGCTGGTCACCTCGGACGCCCGGCACGGCGACTCGATCGCGGTCAACGGGGTCTGCCTGACCGTGGTCGACGTCGACGGGGGCGTCTTCACCGCCGACGTGATGGGCGAGACGCTGCGCCGCACCGCGCTCGGGGCGCTGCGCCCCGGCGACCCGGTCAACCTGGAGCGGGCGGCGGCGCTGAACAGCCGGCTCGGCGGGCACCTGGTGCAGGGGCACGTGGACGGCGTCGGCGAGGTCGTCGCCCGGGAGCCGGCCGCGCAGTGGGAGACGGTCCGGTTCCGGCTCCCGGCCGAGCTGTCCCGCTACGTGGTGGAGAAGGGCTCGATCACCGTCGACGGCGTGTCGCTGACCGTCGCCGAGGTGGGCGACGACTGGTTCACGGTCGGGCTGATCCCCACCACCCTCAAGCTCACCGTGCTCGGCGACAAGCAGGTCGGCGATCCGGTCAACCTCGAGGTGGACGTGCTGGCCAAGTACGTCGAGCGGCTGATGGGTGGTGCCCGGTGACCGGCCCGCTCGGCTGGCTGCTCGACGCCCAGCTGCACGTCGCCGGCTCGCCGGTGCTGGTCCGGGAGATCGTCGGCAACGTCTTCGGGCTGGCCTCGGCGCTGCTCGGGCTGCGCCGGGTGGTCTGGGCCTGGCCGGTCGGCATGATCGGCAACGGGCTGCTGTTCACCGTGTTCCTCGGCGGCGTCTTCGCCACCCCGCAGGCGCACGACCTCTACGGCCAGGCCGGCCGGCAGGTCTTCTTCTTCGCGGTGAGCGTCTACGGCTGGTGGCGCTGGTCGCGCAACCGCCGCTCCGGCGGGGGCGCGGAGCCGGCCGTGGTGCCGCGCTGGGCCACCGGCCGGGAACGGCTCGGCCTGCTCGTCGCCGCGGCCGTGGGCACCGCCGCCGCGTATCCGGCGCTTGCCGCGCTGGGCTCGTGGGGGCCGCTGCCGGACGCCTGGATCCTGGTCGGCAGCCTGCTCGCCACCTACGGCATGGCCCGCGGCTGGGTGGAGTTCTGGCTGGTCTGGATCGCCGTCGACGCGGTCGGCGTGCCGCTGCTGCTGCGCGGCGGCTTCTACCCGTCGGCCGCCATGTACCTGGTCTACGGCGCGTTCTGCGCGGCCGGCTTCCACAGCTGGTGGCGCACCTCGCGGGCGGTGCGGGCGGCGGGCCCGCCGATCCCGGCGACGTACTCGGAGGTCGTGGCATGACCATCTTCGGTTCGATCGAACAGGCGGTGGCGGACATCGCCGCCGGCCGGCCCGTGGTCGTGGTCGACGACGCGGACCGGGAG
Organism: Micromonospora sp. NPDC049282; assembly: GCF_043197045.1. NCBI lineage: Bacteria > Bacillati > Actinomycetota > Actinomycetes > Micromonosporales > Micromonosporaceae > Micromonospora > Micromonospora sp. NPDC049282. The sequence continues at coordinate 40,321 of NZ_JBICSL010000009.1, read as the reverse complement.
AACGAGGGCGACCTGATCTTCGCGGCCGAGCTGGCCACCCCGGAGCTGGTGGCGTTCATGGTCCGGCACACCTCCGGCTACATCTGCGTGCCGTTGACCGAGGCCGAGTGCGACCGGCTCGACCTGCCGCCGATGCACCACACCAACCAGGACCGGCGTGGCACCGCGTACACGGTGACCGTGGACGCCCGCGAGGGGGTGAGCACCGGCATCTCGGCCGCCGACCGGTCGCACACCATCCGGCTGCTCGCCGACGCCGGCACCGACCCCACCGACCTGGCCCGTCCGGGCCACGTGGTGCCGCTGCGCGCCCGCGCGGGCGGGGTGCTGCGCCGCCCCGGGCACACCGAGGCGGCGGTGGACCTGACCCGGCTGGCCGGGCTGCGCCCGGCCGGCGTGCTCTGCGAGCTGGTCAACGACGACGGCACCATGATGCGCCTGCCGGACCTGGAGAAGTTCTGCGCCGAGCACGGCCTCACGCTTGTCACCATCGCCGACCTGATCGCGCACCGGCGGCGCACCGAGAAGCAGGTCGAGCTGGCCGCCGAGGCGCGGATGCCCACGCCGTACGGCGTGTTCCGGGCGTACGGCTACCGCGCCGCGCACGACCCGGCCGAGCACGTCGCGCTGGTCATCGGTGACGTCGGCGACGGGCGGGACGTGCTGGTCCGGGTGCACTCCGAGTGCCTCACCGGGGACGTCTTCGGCTCGCTGCGCTGCGACTGCGGGCCGCAGTTGCAGGCATCGCTGGCCCGGATCGCCCAGGAGGGGCGTGGGGTGGTGCTCTACGTGCGCGGGCACGAGGGCCGCGGCATCGGCCTGCTGCACAAGCTGCAGGCGTACCAGTTGCAGGACCAGGGGCGCGACACCGTGGACGCGAACCTCGACCTGGGGTTGCCGGCCGACGCGCGCGACTACGGCACCGGCGCGCAGATCCTGTACGACCTGGGCGTCCGCTCGATGCGGCTGCTGACCAACAACCCGGCCAAGCGGGCCGGCCTGGAGGGGTACGGCCTCGCCGTGACCGGCCGGGAAGGGCTGCCCGTGCGGTCCAACCCGGAGAACGTGCGCTACCTGCGCACCAAACGGGACCGGATGGGCCACCTCCTGGACGGGCTGGACGAGGCGACCGAGGCGCCGATGGGGCGTCCGGTCGCCGGTGACGAGATCGGAGCGTAGGACGATGGCGGGTTTCGGGGAGCCGGGCGCGCCCGCGGTGGACGCCGCCGGGCTGACCGTCGGCGTGGTGGCCGCGCGCTGGCACGGCGAGTTGACCGACCACATGGCCGACCGCGCGGTGGACGCCGCGCGGGCGTGCGGGGCGCGGGCCGTGGTGGCCCGGGTGGCCGGCTCGGTGGAGCTGCCGGTGGTGGCCCAGGCGATGGCGCGCCGCGTCGACGTGGTGGTCGCGCTCGGCGTCGTGGTGCGCGGCGCGACCGCGCACTTCGACTACGTCTGCCAGTCGGTCACCGAGGGGCTGACCCGGGTGGCGCTGGACGAGGGCAAGCCGGTGGCGCACGGTGTGCTCACCGTGGACACCATCGAGCAGGCGCGGGACCGGGCCGGGCTGCCCGGCTCGGCCGAGGACAAGGGCTGGGCGGCCACCGTGGCGGCGCTGGAGGCCGCGCTGGCGATCCGCGGCCTGGACGCCGCCAACGCCCACCGCGTCGGCTTCGCCTGACTCTGGTGACCGAGATCGGGTACGCGGAGCTGCCCGGGCTACGGATGGCGTACCGGAGCTGGGGACCGGCCGACGGCCGGGGTGGACCCGGCGGGCGCGGTGGACCGGGGTAGCTGGAAGAATCGCCTTCCGTGAAGACGTTCGAGGAGTTGTTCGCCGAGCTGCAGGCCAAGGCCGCCGCCGGCACCCCGGGCTCGGGCACGGTCGACGCGCTCGCCAAGGGCGTGCACTTCATCGGCAAGAAGGTCGTCGAGGAGGCGGCCGAGTCGTGGATGGCGGCCGAGCACGAGGGCCCGGAACGGGCCGCGGAGGAGATCTCCCAGCTGCTCTACCAGGCGCAGGTGCTGATGCTGGCCACCGGTCTCGAGCTGAAGGACGTCTACCGACATCTGTGAGTGCCCGTCCGCTGATCATCCGATCGAACGAAGGAGCACTCCCATGCTGCGCGTCGCCGTACCCAACAAGGGCGCCCTGGCCGAGAAGGCCGCCCAGATGCTGCGCGAGGCGGGCTACCGCCAGCGCACCGACCCGAAGGACCTGGTCTGCCGGGACGAGCCCAACGACATCGAGTTCTTCTACCTGCGCCCCAAGGACATCGCCACCTACGTCGGCTCCGGCGACCTGGACGTCGGAATCACCGGTCGGGACCTGCTGATCGACTCCGGCGCGCCGGCCGAGGAGGTGGTGGACCTCGCCTTCGGCCGGGCCACCTTCCGGTTCGCCGCCCGCCCGCAGGACGTGGACGACGTACGGGAGCTGGGCGGGCACCGGATCGCCACCGCGTACCCGGGTCTGGTCGAGCGGCACCTCGCCGAGCTGGACGTCAAGGCCGAGGTGATCCGGCTCGACGGCGCGGTCGAGAACGCCATCCGCCTCGGCGTGGCCGACGTGGTCGCCGACGTGGTGGAGACCGGCGTCACGCTGCGCCAGGCCGGGCTGGTGGTCTTCGGCGAGCCGCTGTTGCGCTCCTCGGCGGTGCTGGTCCGCCGGGTCGGCGCCGCCGGCGGCGCCCAGCAGGAGCAGTTGCAGCGCCGCTTGCACGGCGTGCTGGTCGCCCGCCGCTACGTGATGCTCGCCTACGACGTGCCGGCCGGGCTGCTCGACCGGGCCAGCTCGCTCACTCCGGGCATCGAGTCGCCGACGGTCTCGCCGCTGCACCGTGAGGGCTGGGTCGCGGTGCAGGCCATGGTGCTCCGCGACGACGTGCACCGGATCATGGACGAGCTCTACGAGCTGGGCGCCCGGGCGATCCTGGTCACCAACATCCACGCCTGTCGGCTGTGAGGCCGCTGCCGCTCCCGGCCGCGCTGGCCGTCGTCGTCCTGGGCGGTGTGGCCTCGGCCGCCCAGGGCGTGGTCAACGCCGAGCTGGGGGAGCGGACCGGCGACCCGGTGCTCGGGGCGGTGGTCAACAACCTCGGCGGCTGCCTGATCGTGCTGGTCGGGCTGGCCGTGGTCCCGTCGATGCGGGCCGGGCTGGCCGGGCTGCGCCGCGCCGGCCTGCCCTGGTGGTCCTACCTGGGCGGGCTCGGCGGCGCGGTGATCGTGCTGACCGCGCCGGTGGTGGTGCCGGCGCTCGGGGTGGCGGTGTTCACGATCGCCCAGGTGGCCGGCGGCAGCCTCGGCGGCCTGGCCGTCGACCGGGCCGGGCTGGCCGCCGCCGGGCGGATGCCGTTCACCGCGCCCCGGGTGGCCGGGGCGGCGCTCGGCGTCGGCGCGGTGGCCCTCGCGCAGGTCGGCCGGCCGGTCGGCGACCTGGCGGTCGGTTTGGTGCTGCTCTCGGTCGTCGGCGGGCTGGCGGTGTCGTTGCAGTCCGCGCTCAACGGCCGGGTCGCGGCCGGGATCGGGCCGGCCGCCGGCCTCGCGGTGAACTTCGTGGTCAGCACGGCGGTGATCGGCGCGGTGGCGGTGCTGGTCGGCGCGCTCGCCGACCAGCCGCGCTGGCCGACACAGTGGTGGCTCTACGTCGGTGGCGTGTTCGGCGTCGGCATCGTGCTCGCCCTGCTGGTCGGCGTACGCGCCGCCGGGGTGCTGCGGACCGGCCTGGCGCTGGTGGCCGGGCAGCTCGGCGGCGCGTTGCTGCTGGACCTGGCGCTGCCCGGCGGACCCGGCGTCCGCCTCCCGGTGCTGGCCGGCGCGGTGCTCACGCTGCTGGCGGTGCTGGTGGCCGGCGTCCGGCGGCGGACGCCGGCCCGTGTGGCGGTCGAGGGTGAGCGCGAGCCGGATGGCAGACTGGTCGGGTGAGCGATTCCGTGGTGACCGTGCGGCCCCGCCGCGTCCGGGTGGTCTGCTGGGCGGCGGCGATCACGCTGGTGGTGGTCTTCAGCCTCGTCGCGACCTCGCTGACCGGCGCCACCGGCGACGGCTACGGCTCGTTCCAACGCGGCGACCAGTTCGCCATGGTCGGGTTGGGCGTCTTCGGCGCGCTCGGGTTCCTGCTGTTCACCCGCCCCCGGGTGGTCGCCGACGCCCGGGGCGTGCGGGTGCGCAACGTGATCGGCTCGTACGAGCTGCCCTGGGAGGTGATCCGCGGGGTCCGGTTCGACCGCGGCGCCCCGTGGGCCAGCCTGGAGCTGCACGACGACGACCTGCTGCCGATGGTGGCGCTGCAGGCGGCCGACAAGGAGAGCGCGGTCGAGGCGGTCCGCGCGCTGCGCCGCCTGCACCAGGCGCACCTGGCCGCGCTCGCCGCCGGCCCCCCGGCGCCCCGCTGACCTGCGGGCCCGGTTTGGGCGGGCCTGGGCCGAGGGTGTAGTGTTGCGGAGTCGACCAGACTGCCCCCGTCCCTGACGAGCGGGCGGTCGAGAAGCGGAGCGCCCGCTCCCACCCGAGTCGCCGTCCAGGCGTCCGGGTCCGGTCCCCGGTTTCGGGCACGTCCCGATCCCGGATGCGCGATCCTGTGATCGTGCTGACCGGTCGAGTGGGCCCTGGCATACGCCGGGGCCTTCTGCTTTCCGGGTCGGCTCCCGCCCGGGAGCCCGCGGAGTCGGCACGTAGAAGACTCGACTCGAGGAGGCCCCATCAGCGTCGAACCACGCGTGAACGAGCAGATCCGGGCACGTGAGGTCCGACTGGTCGGTCCTGAGGGTGAGCAGGTGGGCATCGTCCCGCTGGAGCGCGCCCTGCAGCTGGCCGCGGACGTCGACCTGGACCTGGTCGAGGTTGCGCCGATGGCGCGCCCGCCGGTGTGCAAGCTCATGGACTTCGGCAAGTTCAAGTACGAGAGCGCACTCAAGGCGCGCGAAGCGCGGCGTAACCAGCAGCAGACCGTCATCAAGGAGATGAAGCTCCGGCCGAAGATCGACCCGCACGACTACGAGACCAAGAAGGGTCACGTGGTGCGGTTCCTCAAGGCGGGCGACAAGGTCAAGGTGACGATCATGTTCCGCGGTCGCGAGCAGAGCCGCCCGGAGCTGGGTTACCGGCTCCTGCGCCGGCTCGAGTCCGAGATCACGGACCTGGGATACGTCGAGGCCGCGCCGAAGCAGGACGGTCGAAACATGATCATGGTTCTCGCTCCGCACCGGGCCGTCAAGGCCTCCGCGGTCGCCGCCACGGCGTCCCGCGGTGGTCCTCGGGACCGCGCCGCGGAGGAGGAGTCCGGAGCCCCGGCAGGTGGCGAGGCCCCGGTGGCCGCCGAGACCGCAGCAGCCGGTGAGACCGGCCCGACCGCTGACACCAGCGGCCAGTAACAGGGAGAGACGTTCCACATGCCGAAGATGAAGAGCCACACGGGTATGGGCAAGCGGGTCAAGGTGACCGGCAAGGGCAAGATCGTTGCCCAGCAGGCCGGTCTTCGCCACAACCTGGAGAAGAAGCCCAGCACCCAGACCCGGCGGCTGACCGGCACGGTCGAGCTGGCCAAGGCCGACACCAAGCGCATCAAGAAGATGCTCGGCCGCTGACGCGAGCCACCTGAACCGAAGAAGGAGTTGAGATGGCACGCGTCAAGCGGGCTGTGAACGCCCAGAAGAAGCGTCGTACCCTGCTGGAGACCGCGAGCGGCTACCGCGGTCAGCGCTCCCGGCTCTACCGCAAGGCCAAGGAGCAGGTGCTGCACTCGATGCAGTACGCCTACCGGGACCGTCGCGACCGCAAGGGCGACTTCCGGCAGCTCTGGATCCAGCGGATCAACGCCGGGGCCCGGGCCAACGGCATGACCTACAACCGGCTGATCCAGGGCCTGCGCCTGGCCGGCATCGAGGTCGACCGCAAGATCCTGGCCGACCTGGCCGTCAACGACGCCCCCGCGTTCGCGGCGATCGTCGAGCTGGCCCGCGCCGCCGTGGCGGCCGAGGGCACCGGTGGCGCCGCGGCCCAGGCCGCCTGACCCACCCGTACGGCAGATCGAGGCGTCTCCCATGCAGTCACCGTCGCAGGGGAGGCGCCTCGACGCCGTCTCCGGCCCGTTCACCCCGCGTACCCCGAGGGTCGCGGCGGCCCGCCGGCTGCACCGCCGGCGCGACCGGGAGCAGGCCGGCCGGTTCCTGGCCGAGGGGCCGCAGGCCGTCCGCGAGGCGCTCGCCCGCGGCGGCTCGGTGGTCGAGCTGTTCGGCACGCCGGCCGCGCTGGACCGGTACGCGGACCTCGCCGCGACCGCCGCCCGGGCCGACGTGCCGGTCTCCGAGGTCACCGACGACGCCCTGGCGGCGCTCGCCGAGACCGTGGCGCCGCAGGGCCTGGTGGCGGTCTGCCGACACCTCGACGTACCCCTGGGCGAGGCCCTGGCGCGCGGGCCGCGCCTGGTCGCGGTGCTCGCCGGGATCCGTGACCCGGGCAACGCCGGGACCGTGCTGCGCACCGCCGACGCGGCCGGCGCGGGCGCGGTGGTCTTCGCCGGCGAGGCCGTCGACCCCTACAACGGCAAGTGCGTGCGCGCCTCCGCCGGCAGCCTGTTCCACGTCGACGTGGTCCGCGCCGACGACCCGGTCCGGGTGGTCGAGGCGCTGCGGGCCGCCGGGCTGTCGGTGCTCGCCACCACCGGGTACGGCGACAGCGACCTGGACGACCTCGCCGACGCCGGCCGGCTCGCCGCCCCCACCGCCTGGCTGTTCGGGTCGGAGGCGCACGGCCTGCCGGACGAGTTGACCGCCGTCGCCGACGCCCGGGTCCGGGTGCCGCTGCACGGGCGCGCCGAGAGCCTGAACCTGGCTGCGGCGGCGGCCGTCTGCCTGTATTCTTCGGCCAGAGCACTGCGCCGGCCGACAGCCGCGGGTAGGACGACGGCCGCGCCACACACAGCAGGGGAGTCCGCCTCGTGATGAACGCGCCACGGCGTTCGTTTAGCCAGCCCGCCGGTGTCGGCGGGCGGCAGGCCTGACCCTTCCTCCCTGCACGACTCCCACCGGCGGGCTGCGGCGAAGCCGCGCGTCCGTAGACTCGCCTGGCCGCCCTGCGGAAGGGTCGGCGCCGCCGTGAGGGAGTGCCCGTTCACCATGAGCTACCGCAACGATCCGTACGACCCGAAGCAGGTCGCCCTGCTCGACCCGGACGCCCTGGCCGCGGCCGTGGCCGACGCCGAGAAGGCGTTCGCCGCCGCCGCCGACCCGGACGCGCTGACCGCGCTGCGCCCGGCGCACCTGGGGGACCGGTCCCCGGTGTCGCTGGCCCGCCGGGAGATCGGCGCGCTGCCGCCGGCCGCGAAGTCCGACGCCGGCAAGCGGGTCAACGAGGCCCGCCGCGCCGTCGAGTCCGCGTATGCCGCCCGGCAGGAGATCCTTGACCGCGAGCAGGCCGAGCGGGTGCTGGTGGAGGAGCGGGTCGATGTGACCCTGCCCCACGACCGCCGGCCGCGCGGTGCCCGCCACCCGCTGACCGTGCTGATGGAGCAGATCAGCGACCTGTTCATCGGCATGGGCTACGAGGTGGCCGAGGGCCCCGAGGTCGAGCTGGAGTGGACCAACTTCGACGCGCTGAACATCCCGGCCGACCACCCGGCGCGAGGGCTGATGGACACGTTCCACATCGCCCCCCAGGGCTCCGGTCTCGTGCTGCGTACGCACACGTCGCCGGTGCAGGCGCGCACCATGCTCAGCCGCAGGCCCCCGATCTACGTGGTGGTGCCCGGCCGGGTCTACCGCACCGACGAGCTGGACGCCACCCACGCGCCGGTCTTCCACCAGGTCGAGGGTCTGGTGGTGGACAAGGGCATCACCATGGCGCACCTGCGCGGCACGCTCGACCACTTCGCCCGGGCCATGTTCGGCGAGGGCGCGAAGACGCGCTGGCGGCCGCACTACTTCCCGTTCACCGAGCCGTCGGCGGAGTTCGACGTCTGGTTCCCGGAGCACCGGGACGGGCCGCAGTGGGTCGAGTGGGGCGGCTGCGGCATGGTCAACCCGCGGGTGCTGCGCGCCTGCGGCATCGACCCGGAGGTCTACTCCGGATTTGCTTTCGGCATGGGCATCGACCGGACCGTGATGGTCCGGCACGGGGTCAGCGACATGCGGGACATGGCCGAGGGCGACGTGCGGTTCACCCGCGCGTTCGGCGCCTGAGCTACGGGAAACGGCGGTAGAACAGTCATGCGAGTTTCTGTCAGTTGGTTGCGGGAGTACGTGGATCTCCCCGCCGACCTGCCCACCGGCGACCTGGAGCAGGCGCTGGTCGACCTCGGCATCGAGGTCGAGTCGATCGTGGACCTGCGGGAGACCGTCACCGGTCCGCTGGTCGTGGGCGAGGTCCTGGAGATCGAGGAGCTGACCGGTTTCAAGAAGCCGATCCGCTTCTGCCGGGTGGACGTGGGCGCCGCGAACGGCACCGGCGAGCCACAGGAGATCGTCTGCGGTGCGCGCAACTTCGCCCCGGGCGACAAGGTCGTGGTGATCCTGCCGGGCGGCGTGCTGCCGGGCAACTTCGCCATCGGCGCGCGCAAGACGTACGGGCGCAACTCCCACGGCATGATCTGCTCGGCGCAGGAGCTTGGCCTGGGCGACGACCACTCGGGCATCATCGTGCTGCCCGAGGACGTCAAGGCCCAGCCGGGCGACGACGCGCGGTCGATCGTCGGCCTGGACGACGTGGTGGTCGAAATGGAGATCACCCCGGACCGCGGGTACGCGCTCAGCGTCCGCGGCATCGCCCGCGAGCTGTCGCACGCGCTCGGCGTGCCGTTCCGCGACCCGGCGGACGCGCCGGCCACCGCCGGGACCGCCGAGCCGGCGTACCCGGTCCAGGTGCGTGACACGGTCGGCTGCGACCGGTTCGCCGCCCGGATGGTGCGCGGCGTCGACCCGACCGCGGAGACGCCCGGCTGGATGCGGCAGCGGCTCACCGTGGCCGGCGTCCGCAGCATCTCGCTGCCGGTCGACATCACCAACTACCTGATGCTCGAACTCGGCCAGCCGATGCACGCCTTCGACGCCGACCGGATCGCCGGGCCGCTGGTGGTGCGCCGCGCCGAGCCGGGGGAGAAGCTGACCACCCTGGACGGGGTGAGCCGTAGCCTCGTCGCCGAGGACATGGTGATCTGCGACGAGACCGGGCCGATCTCGCTGGCCGCGGTGATGGGCGGCGAGACCAGCGAGGTGCTCGCCACCACCAGGAACGTGCTGTTCGAGGCGGCGCACTGGGACCCGGCCATGGTCGGCCGCACGGCCCGGCGGCACAAGCTGTTCAGCGAGGCCGCGAAGCGCTGGGAGCGGGGCGTCGACCCGACGCTGCCGCTGGTCGCGCTGGAGAAGGCGGTCCGGCTGCTCACCGAGCTGGCCGGCGGCACCGCCGGGGCCGAGGTGCTCGACCTCGACCACGTCCGCCCGGCCCCGCCGGTCACGCTGCCGGTGGACCTGCCGTCGCGCCGGATCGGCGTGTCGTATTCGCCCGATCGGGTGGTGGAGCTGCTGGAGCAGGTCGGGTGCGCGGTGGCCCGGGGCGTCGACCGGCTCGGCGAGGACCCGGGCGCCGCCGGGGTGGCCGCCGGCGGCGCCGGCGAGGTGCTGACCGTGACGCCACCGAGCTGGCGGCCCGACCTGACCGACCCGGCCGACCTGGTGGAGGAGGTGGTCCGCCTCGACGGGTACGACCGGGTGCCGTCGGTGCTGCCCACCGCGCGCCCCGGCCGGGGCCTCACCGCACCGCAGCAGCGCCGCCGCGCGGTGGCCCGCTCGCTCGCCGAGCGCGGCTGGGTCGAGGTGCTCGCGCAGCCGTTCGTCGCGCCGGAGCTGGCCGACCAGCTCGGCCTGTCGGCCGACGACCCGCGCCGGGCGGCGGTGCGGGTGGCCAACCCGCTGTCCGAGGAGGAGCCGCTGCTGCGCACCACGCTGCTCGGCCCGCTGCTCGGCATCGTCAGGCGCAACGTCGGCCGGGGTCAGCGGGATGTGGCGATCTACGAGATCGGCGCGGTCTTCCATCCGCGTCCGGGCGCCGGCGCCCCGCCGGCGATGGGCGTGGACCGTCGTCCCACCGACGAGGAGTTCGCCGCCGCCGACGCGGTGGTGCCGGCGCAGCCGCGGCACGTCGCGGTGGCGGTGTGCGGGGAGATCGAGCCGGCCGGCTGGTGGGGCGCGGGTCGGACGGCCGGCTGGGCGGACGCGGTCGAGGCGGGCCGGGCGGTGCTCGACGCCGCCGGCATCCCCGCCGACCGGGTCACCGTCCGGGCCGGTGAGCGCGCGCCCTGGCACCCGGGCCGCTGCGCCGAGCTGCTGGTCGACGACGCTGTCGTCGGTCACGCCGGCGAGCTGCACCCGGCCGTGGTGGCCGCGCTGGAGCTGCCCCGCCGCACCAGCGTCATGGAGCTGGACCTGGATGCGCTGCCGGCCGCGCCGCTGGTGAGCGGCCCGGTCATCGCCACGTTCCCGCCGGCGCTGATCGACGTGGCGCTCGTCGTCGACGAGGCGGTGCCGGCGGCCGACGTGCAGCGGGCCCTGGTCGAGGGCGCCGGCGCGCTGCTGGAGGACGTCCGGCTCTTCGACGTCTACGCCTCCGAGCAGCTCGGCGCGGGTCGGAAGTCGCTGGCGTACAAGCTGACGTTCCGGGCCCCGGACCGGACGCTGGCCGGCGAGGAGGCGGTGGCCGCGCGGGATGCGGCGGTGGCGCTCGCCGCCCAGCGTTTCGGCGCCACCCTCCGCGGCGTCTGAGGTGTAAGGAGGGGCCCCCGCTTAACGCATCCGGTAGAGGCGGGGGCCCTCTCAACGCTCGTCGACCGTCCGCGTGAGTGGGTTCACGAGAATTCATTCCTATGCAGTGCGCTGCATGACCTTGCAGTGATGCCTGAGTCCCGGTAGCCTTCTCTGCATAGTCATGCGGAGGTGGGTATGGGTATCCGAACAGCTGTCGCCGGGGCGAGTGGGTACGCCGGGGGCGAACTGCTGCGCCTGCTCGCCGGCCACCCCGAGTTCGACCTCGTGGCCGCCACCGCGCACAGCCAGGCCGGCCAGCCCGTCGCCGCCGTACACCCGCAGCTCGCCGGCCTGGACCTGCTGCTCGGGGCGACCGAGCCGGCGGCCCTGGCCGACGCGGACCTGGTCTTCCTGGCGCTGCCGCACGGTCAGTCGGCGGCGCTCGCCGCGGCCCTGCCCGACGCGGTCGCGGTGGTCGACCTCGGCGCCGACCACCGGCTGCGCGACGCGGACGCCTGGGCCCGCTACTACGGCGGCGCGCACGCCGGCGCCTGGACCTACGGGCTGCCCGAGCTGCCCGGCGCGCGGAGCGGGATCGCGGCCGCCCGGCGGGTGGCCAGCACCGGCTGCTACGCGGTGGCGACCACGCTGGCGCTGGCCCCGCTGATCGCCGCCGGCGCGGTACGCCCCGACGACGTGGTGGTGGTCGCCGCCTCCGGCACCTCCGGCGCCGGCCGGGCCGCCAAAGCCCACCTGCTGGGCAGCGAGGTGATGGGCGACCTGTCCCCCTACAAGGTGGGCGCGCACCAGCACGTGCCGGAGATCAAGCAGGCCACCGGCGCGACCGGCCTCTCGTTCACGCCGGTGCTCGCCCCCATGCCGCGGGGGATCCTCGCCACCGTCACCGCGGTGCCGACCGGCGACGCCGACCCGCGGGCGGTGCTGGCTGCCGCCTACGCCGACGAGCCCTTCGTGCGCCTGCTGCCCGAGGGGGCGTGGCCGCACACCGCCGCGACCGCCGGCTCGAACTCCTGTCACCTCCAGGCGACCGTGGACGTCGACTCGGGGCGGGTGATCGTGGTCGGCGCCCTCGACAACCTGGGCAAGGGCGCGGCCGGTCAGGCCGTGCAGAACGCCAACCTGATGATGGGTCTCCCCGAGACCACCGGGCTCTCCGTCTTCGGGGTGGCTCCGTGAGCGTCACCACCCCCCGCGGCTTCCGCGCCGCCGGTGTCGCCGCCGGCCTCAAGACCTCGGGCGCCGCCGACGTCGCGCTCGTGGTCAACGACGGCCCGGACGCCGGCGTCGCCGCTGTCTTCACCGCCAACCGGGTGAAGGCCGCCCCGGTGCTCTGGACCCAGCAGGTCGTCCACGGCGGCGTGGTTCGCGCCGTGGTGCTCAACTCCGGCGGCGCGAACGCCTGCACCGGCCCGGCCGGCTTCCAGGACACCCACGCCACCGCCGAGCACACCGCCGCCGCGCTCACCGCCGGCAGCGCCCGGCTGATCGTCGGCGCCGGCGAGGTCGCGGTCTGCTCGACCGGCGTGGTCGGCGAGCGCCTGCCGATGCCGAAGCTGCTGCCGGGCGTGCGCGACGCGGTGCGCCGGCTGTCCCGTGACGGCGGGCTGCCGGCCGCCGAGGCGATCATGACCACCGACACCCGGCCGAAGAGCACGGTGGCGCGGGGCAGCGGCTGGACGGTCGGCGGGATGGCCCAGGGCGCCGGCATGCCGGCGCCGGCCATGGCCACCATGCTCTGCGTGCTCACCACCGACGCGGTGGCCGGCCCGGACGCGTTGGACGACGCCCTGCGGGCCGCCACCCGGGTCACCTTCGACCGGGTCGACTCCGACGGCTGCAGGTCCACCAACGACACCGTGCTGCTGCTGGCCAGCGGCGCCTCCGGCATCGAGCCGACCGGCGCGGAGCTGACCGCCGCGGTCACCGCCGCGTGCCACGACCTGGCCCGGCAGCTCCTCGCCGACACCGTCCACGAGAACTCGGCCTCCTCGACGTGAGCGCGAGGAACGCGGCGAAGCGGGGCCCCGCAGTCGCGAACGAAAGGCCCGCTCGACGTGAGCGCGAGGAACGCAGCGGAGCGGAGTCCCGCAGTCGCGAACGAAAGGCCCGCTCGAGCATGAATCTCACCGCTGATCTCAGCCACGCCCAGGCCAAGGCCGCCACGCTGATCGAGGCGCTGCCCTGGCTGGCCCGCTTCGCCGGCGCCACCGTGGTCGTCAAGTACGGCGGCAACGCGATGGCCGACCCCGAGCTGCGGCGGGCCTTCGCCGCGGACATGGTCTTCCTCCGGTACGCCGGCCTCAAGCCGGTCGTGGTGCACGGCGGCGGCCCGCAGATCTCCGCCATGCTCGGCCGGCTCGGCATCGCCAGCGAGTTCCGCGGCGGCCTGCGGGTCACCACCCCGGAAGCCATGGACGTGGTCCGGATGGTCCTCGTGGGGCAGGTCGGCCGGGAACTGGTCGGCCTGGTCAACGCGCACGGCCCGTTCGCGGTGGGGCTCTCCGGCGAGGACGCCGGGCTGTTCACCGCGGTGCGCCGCCCGGCGTACGTGGACGGGGAGCCGGTCGACGTGGGGCAGGTCGGTGACGTGGAGTCGGTGAACTCCTCGGCGGTCACCGACCTGATCGCGGCCGGCCGGATCCCGGTCGTCTCCACGGTCGCGCCGGACGCCGACGGGGTGCTGCACAACCTCAACGCGGACACCGCCGCCGCCGCGCTCGCGGTCGCGCTGGACGCCCGCAAGCTGGTGGTGCTCACCGACGTGCCCGGCCTCTACGCCGACTGGCCGGACACGTCCAGCCTGGTCAGCGAGATCACCGCGGACGACCTGGCGAAGCTGCTGCCGTCGCTGGAGTCGGGCATGATCCCGAAGATGGAGGCCTGCCTGCGGGCGGTGCGCGGGGGAGTGCCCGCCGCGCACATCGTCGACGGGCGGGTCGCCCACTCCACGTTGCTCGAGGTCTTCACCTCGGAAGGGTTCGGAACGATGGTGACCGGTTCATGAGCACGTTGGTGCGGCGCTGGAGCGCCGCCATGATGGACAACTACGGCACGCCGCCGCTGGCGCTCGTCGCCGGCGCCGGCGCCGTCGTGGTCGACGAGGCCGGCCGGGAGTACGTCGACCTGCTCGGCGGCATCGCGGTCAACGCGCTCGGGCACGCCCACCCGGCCGTGGTGGCGGCCGTGTCGAAGCAGGTCGCCACGCTCGGGCACGTGTCGAACCTGTTCGTCGCCGAGCCGCCGGTCGCCCTGGCCGAACTGCTGCTGGCCCTGGCCGGCCGGCCGGGCCGGGTCTTCTTCGCCAACTCCGGCGCGGAGGCCAACGAGGCCGCGTTCAAGCTCTCCCGGCTCACCGGGCGTCGCCACGTGGTGGCCACCCGGGGCGGCTTCCACGGCCGGACCATGGGCGCGCTGGCGCTCACCGGCCAGCCCGCCAAGGCCGACCCGTTCCGCCCGCTGCCCGGCGACGTCACCCACGTGCCCTACGGCGACGCGGACGCGCTGGCCGACGCGGTCACCGACGCCACCGCCATGGTGATCGTCGAGCCGGTCCAGGGTGAGAACGGCGTGGTCGTCCCGCCGCCCGGCTACCTCGCCGCGGCCCGGCGGATCACCGCCGCGCACGGCGCCCTGCTGGTGCTCGACGAGGTGCAGACCGGGGTCGGGCGGACCGGGCACTGGTTCGCCCACCAGGCCGAGGGGGTCGAGCCGGACGTGGTCACCCTGGCCAAGGGGCTCGGCGGCGGCCTGCCGCTCGGCGCCTGCCTGGCCTTCGGCCCGGCCGCCGACCTGCTCACCCCCGGCTCGCACGGCACCACCTTCGGCGGCAACCCGGTCAGTTGCGCCGCCGCGCTCGCGGTGATCGCCACGATCGCGAACGAGGGGCTGCTCGACCACGTCAAGCGGGTCGGCGAACGGCTGCGGCGCGGCGTGGAGGCGCTCGGGCACCCGCTGGTGCGCGAGGTGCGCGGCGCCGGCCTGCTGCTCGGCATCGCGCTGGACCGGCCGGTGGCCGGCGTGGTGACGAACGCGCTGCGGGAGGCGGGCTTCCTGGTCAACCCGGTGCAGGCCGACGTGGTCCGGCTCGCCCCGCCGCTGATCCTCACCCCGGCGCAGGTCGACGCGTTCCTCGCCGCGCTGCCCGCCGCCCTCGACAGCGCGCCCGCCGATGCCGCCGCGCCCGCCGCCGCGCCCACCCCCGCGACCCGCACGGAGGCCCCCGCATGATCCGCCACTTCCTGCGCGACGACGACCTCACCCCCGCCGAGCAGGCCGCCGTGCTCGACCTCGCCGCCCGGATGAAGGCCGACCGGTACGCGCACACGCCGCTCGCCGGGCCGAGGTCGGTGGCGGTGCTGTTCGACAAGCAGAGCCTGCGCACCCGGATCTCGTTCGACGCCGGCATCGCCGAGCTGGGCGGCCACCCCCTCGTGGTGGACACCCAGGTGACCCACTTCGGCCGCGGGGAGTCCCTCGGCGACGCCGGGCGGGTGCTGTCCCGCTACGTGGCCGCGATCGTGCTGCGCACCCACGGCGACGACCGGATCGCCGAGGTGGCCGAGCACGCCACCGTGCCGGTGGTCAACGCGCTCACCGACACCTACCACCCCTGCCAGCTGCTGGCCGACTTGCTCACCGTGCGGGAGCGGTTCGGCGCCACCGCCGGGCGGATCCTCACGTACGTCGGCGACGCGGCGAACAACATGGCGCACTCGTACCTGCTGGCCGGCGCGACCGCCGGGATGCACGTCCGGATCGCCGGCCCGACCGGCTTCGGACCGGATCCGGCGATCGTGGCCCGGGCGGCGAAGATCGCCGCTGGCACCGGCGGCTCGGTCGACGTGCTCACCGACCCGGCCGACGCGGTACGCGGGGCGCACGTGGTCGCCACCGACACCTGGACGTCGATGGGGCAGGAGGACGACGGGCTGGACCGGATCACCCCGTTCCGGCCCTACCAGGTCAGCGACGCACTGCTGGCGCACGCCGCGGCCGACGTGATCGTGCTGCACTGCCTGCCCGCCCACCGGGGCGAGGAGATCACCGGCGAGGTGCTCGACGGCCCGCGCAGCGCCGTGTTCGACCAGGCGGAGAATCGCCTGCACGCCCAGAAGGCGTTGCTGACATTTCTCCTGGAGGCCTCCTCATGACCGCCCCGCTGACCCGCGCCGCGCGGCACGCCCGCATCGTCGAGCTGATCCGCGACACCGCCATCCACTCGCAGACCGAGCTGGCCGACCTGCTCGCCGGCGACGGCATCCAGGTCACCCAGGCCACCCTCTCGCGTGACCTCAAGGAGTTGGGGGCGGTGACCGCGCGCGGCGGCGACGGGCGTGGCGTCTACCTGATCCCCGAGGACGGCCACCGGCCGCTGCGCGACGCCGAGGGGGCGCCCGCCCGGCTGGTCCGGCTGCTGCACGAGCTGCTCAACGGCGTCGACTCCAGCGGCAACATCGCCGTGCTGCGCACCCCGCCGGGCGCGGCGCACTACCTGGCCAGCGCGTTGGACCGGGCCGGCCTGTCCGAGATCGTCGGCACCATCGCCGGCGACGACACCATCCTCGTCGTCGCCCGCGAGGCCGACGGCGGCGCCGCGTTGGGTGACCGGCTCGCCGGGTGGGCCCGCCGGGGAGAGCACGTCGAAGGGAACACCACACCATGAGCGATCGGGTCGATGGCGCCGTACGGCACGCCCGGTGGGAAGGGTCGCGGTCGTGACCACCACAATGGGTGGGGTGGACGACAAGAGCCTGACCGAGAACAGCGCCGCCACCAACCGGACGAGCCTTTGGGGAGGCCGGTTCGCCGGCGGTCCCGCCGAGGCTCTCGCGCGGCTGTCGGTGAGCGTCCAGTTCGACTGGCGCCTCGCCCCGTACGACATCGCCGGGTCCCGCGCGCACGCCCGGGTCCTCGCGGGCGCCGGCCTGCTCGACCCGGACGAGCTGGGGCGGATGCTGGCCGCGCTTGACGACCTGGAGGCGGCCTGCGCCTCCGGCGCGTTCCGCCCGACGGTCGACGACGAGGACGTGCACACCGCGCTGGAGCGCGGCCTGCTGGAGCGGCTGGGCAGCCTGGGCGGCAAGCTGCGCGCCGGCCGCTCCCGCAACGACCAGGTCGCCACCGACCTGCGGCTCTATCTGCGCGACCACGCCCGCGGCGTGGCCGCCCGCCTGGTCGAGCTGGCCGAGGCGCTGGTCGAGCAGGCGGAGCGGCACCTCGACACCGCCGCCCCGGGGATGACCCACCTGCAGCACGCCCAGCCGGTGACGTTCGGGCACTGGCTGCTGGCGCACGTGCAGCCGCTGCTGCGCGACCTGGAGCGGCTGCGCGACTGGGACGAGCGGGCGGCGATCAGCCCGCTCGGCGCCGGTGCGCTGGCCGGCTCGGGACTGCCGCTGGATCCGGTGGCGGTCGCCAAGGAGCTGGGCTTCCGCACCTCGTTCGCCAACTCCATGGACGCGGTGGCCGATCGGGACTTCGTGGCCGAGTTCCTCTTCGTCACCGCGATGACCGGCGTGCACCTGTCCCGCCTCGGCGAGGAGGTGGTGCTCTGGACGTCGCAGGAGTTCGGCTGGGTCGAGCTGGACGACTCGTTCGCCACCGGCTCGTCGATCATGCCGCAGAAGAAGAACGCGGACATCGCCGAGCTGGCCCGGGGGAAGTCCGGCCGGCTGGTCGGCGGCCTGATGAGCGTGCTCACCATGCTCAAGGGCCTGCCGATGACCTACGACCGGGACATGCAGGAGGACAAGGAGCCGGCCTTCGACGCGGTCGACACGCTGGAGCTGCTGCTGCCCGCGCTGGCCGGGATGATCTCCACGATGACGGTCCGGGTGGACCGGCTCGCGGCCACCGCGCCCTCGGGCTTCTCGCTGGCCACCGAGGTCGCCGACTGGCTGGTCCGCCGGCAGGTGCCGTTCCGCGACGCGCACGAGATCACCGGCCGGCTGGTGGCGCTCTGCGCGGCCCGCGACTGCGCGCTGGACGAGGTGTCCGACGCCGATCTGGCCGCGGTGAGCGAGCACCTGGACCCGTCCGTGCGCGACGTGCTCTCGGTGCGCTCGGCGCTCGCGGCCCGCACCACCCCCGGCTCCACCGGCCCCGGGCCGGTCGCCGACCAGCTCGCCGCCGCCGCGGACAAGCTGGCCGGCTGGCGGGACTGGGCCGCCGAGCAGGTCGTACCCCGCTGATGCCACCTGGTCCGGGGCGGGCGTGTCCATCCGCCCCGGACCAGGTCCGACCGCCGGCCAGAGACCCTGACGGGACCCTTCAGCGGGCCGCCTGAAGAGGCCCACCGGAGGCTGGCTGCCCTGGATACCCCGCTGGGCAACGGAATCGCCAGGCCAGGTGCATCTTCGCCTGGTTACCCCTGGCTCTCCATGCGGATGGTGCCGGGATCGGAGTGCACCTCCGGCCCTGGCACCTGGCGCTAGGAGCGACCCGTCCGGGTTTGCCGCTCGCGGATCGCCATCGTGATGGCGCCGATGGCGGCCAGCACTATCCCGCTGATCGCGGTGATGCCCGCCGAGGCCACGTTGGCGAAGTTACCGCTGAGCTTGACCATGTAGACCACGGCCGCGATTCCCAGGCCCGCCACGATCAGTACCCCCGCGACCTGGGCGTTGCCCGTGTTGTTCGTTGCCGGCTCCCTGATCGCGGGCAACACCGTGGAAGCGGCGCGGCAGGCGCGTAAGCGGGCGCTGGCCGGACCGGGTCGGCACGCGGCAACGGGGAGGCGTTTTGGGACACCTGAGCGGACAGGGGACGCCCCGGGCTTCACCGGCCCGGCGCGTTCTCCTTGACGTACACACCAGCGCCCGGCAGCGACTCTGTGAGCCCTTGCATCTTGAGCATCAGGTACACGCGGTCCGCGACGAAGCTCGATACCTCGTACTGCTCACACAGCTCGGCCCGGCTCGGCAGGCGCGAGCCGGGCGGGAACTCCCCGGACTTGATCCGGTTCGCCATGTCTTCGGCAATCTGCTGGTAGCGGTACTGCGGTGGCACTGGTGGTTCTCCTCCGGTCGGCTCCCTTACTCAATCACCCATGGCGGGTCCTTGACTACCAATGGCTATCCATGGCAAGTTGCCGAGTAGCGCTCTTCCGGTCGGCAACTGGCGGAGTGTCTGGATAGCGATCCGGGCGCGCGACGTATGGCTCCGTGCCCGGATCTGCTTGTTTCGGGAGGTGGCCATGATCGAGAGGGAAGTGCCCCGGTCGGAGTGGGTGCCCGAGTTGGCGAAACGAATCATTCGGCGGCACTGGATCTTGGGTTACTGCAACCGTTGCTATGACACGGCGGACGAGTGCCCGTCCCTGCGGTGGGCGCGAGACCGTATCAAGGCGCGTCGACTGGACGGCATCGCCCCCGCTCGGTTCTGACCAGTGCCCGGGGTTCAGGCCGTCGGTCGCTCGCGTTTCGGTAGCTTCGCCACCACCGCGTCGTACGACCCGTCGACCGCGTCGACCAGCTCGTCGTCCGGGATGCCGCCGGTCATCCGCAGCGTGTTCCAACCGGACCGGCCGATGTAGGGCGACGGCCGGGCGTCGTCCGGGAACCGGTGCAGCCACTCGTCGGCCACCTCGCGCGACGGCCCGCACTTGACCCCGAGCCGCGCCTCGCCCTCGGGGGAGCCGAGGAAGGCGAAGATCCGGCTGCCCACCTTCACCACCTCGTCGCCCTCCCACGGACGGTCCAGCCAGGCTCCCGGTTTGGCCAGGCAGTAGGCCAACATCTCCTCGCGCGTCATCGCGTCCTCCCGTGCCGTCGTCCCCGGACAGTCTCACCCGTCGGTGTGACAGCCGCCGGCCGGGCCGGCCGGCACGGTTCGTCGGGTCAGTCGCCGGTGCCGGTGCGCACGGTGAGGCGCTCGTAGCGCTGCCGGGCGGCCTGAGGGCTGCCCAGCCCCAGCCCGAAGGCGATCGCCTGCCAGGTCATGCCCCGGCCGCGAGCCACCTGGAGCAGCCCGGCCTCCAGCACGTCCACCTCGGCCCGCACGTGCGGGATCAGGGTCAGCGCGGCCATCAGGTCGGCCTGGTCGACCGGCTCCTCGCCCGGGTCCAGCTCGGCGCCGCCGGCGAGCGCCATCACCAGGGTGGCCGCCTCGTAGGCGTCGGGAACGTCCGGGTGCGCGTAGCGCCGGCGCTGGGAGTTCGTGCCGGCGTGCCGCTCGGCGATCCGCAGCAGCGCCGCGTAGTTGCGGTGGGCCCGGGCCTGGGCAGCATCCGGAGCGGTGAACGGGTCGTTGTCCACGGTGACCATGCCGTCCATCAGACACCGAGGAATGGCATGTTGTCAACACCCCGTTGAAAGTCATTCGTACGCCGGAGCCCGGGCCCTCCCGGGGTTGAGACGCGCCGCGAGGTCCCTCAGGTTGCGCCCGATCAGCGCGTCGCGGGCCGCCGGCGCGGGCTGTGCCGGCGGTACACGCTCACGCTCGGCTCGTCGACCAGCCAGAACCGCCACGGCAGGTCGTGCGCCGCGGCGACGCCGACCCGCGGCCCGGCGGTGATCCGTGCCGGGTCCACCGGCTCGACCGGTGGTGTCAGGAGCAGCGGCCCGGTGCCGTCGACCGCCGAGCTGCCGTTGGCGTCGCGGCCGAGCCCGAGCGCGGTGACCAGCCGGGCCGGCCCCCGGGCCAGCTCCCGGTCCGAGGCGCGGGGACGCCGCTCGCGCGCGGCCTCGATCCCGCCCACCACCTCGCCGGCGCGCAACAGCACGGCCGCCGCCTCACCGTCGCGACCGCAGACGATGTTCGCGCACCAGTGCATGCCGAACACGAAGTACACGTAGACGTGCCCGGCCGGCCCGAACATCACCCGGTTGCGCGGCGTCGGCCCGCGGTGGGCGTGCGAGGCCGGATCCGCACCGGTGCCGGCGTACGCCTCGACCTCGGTCAGCCGGATCCGCACGCCGTTCGCCGACACGGTCCAGCCGAGCAGGGTCCGCCCGGTCGCCGCGATCTCCGCGGCCGGCGCGTCGAGCCAGGGGTACGTCATGGCCGGCAAGGGTAGTCGCCGAACCGAGGTTCCAGCACTCGACCTCGTACGCGATCTTGCAGTTACGGTCCTCCAATAACGGGACGAAGAGGGCGTCACGGAGGCCGGAAGTGCAAGATCGACGTGGGGCCCGGGGGGCCGGGGCTGGAATAGTTGACTCGTCAAATAGGTTGTGCCTTGCGATGCCGGGTCGACCGGTCCGGATCTCACCCGAGGAGCTGGTCATGCAGTTCGGAATCTTCACCGTCGGTGACGTCACCGTCGACCCGACCACCGGGCGGCTGCCGTCCGAGCGTGACCGGATCAAGGCCATGACCACCATCGCGCTCAAGGCCGAAGAGGTCGGCCTGGACGTCTTCGCCACCGGCGAGCACCACAACCCGCCGTTCGTGCCGTCGTCGCCCACCACCATGCTCGGCTGGATCGCGGCGCGCACCGAGCGCCTGCTGCTCTCCACCTCGACCACGCTGATCACCACAAACGACCCGGTCAAGATCGCCGAGGACTACGCGATGCTCCAGCACCTGGCCGACGGCCGGGTGGACCTGATGATGGGTCGCGGCAACACCGGCCCGGTCTACCCGTGGTTCGGGCAGGACATCCGCAACGGCATCCCCCTGGCCATCGAGAACTACGACCTGCTGCACCGGCTCTGGCGCGAGGACGTGGTCGACTGGAAGGGCAAGTTCCGTACGCCGCTGCAGTCGTTCACCTCGACCCCGCGCCCGCTCGACGGCGTGCCGCCGTTCGTCTGGCACGGCTCGATCCGCAGCCCGGAGATCGCCGAGCAGGCCGCGTACTACGGCGACGGCTTCTTCGCCAACCACATCTTCTGGCCCAAGGAGCACACCCAGCGGATGGTCGGCCTCTACCGGCAGCGCTGGGCGCACTACGGCCACGGCTCGCCCGAGCAGGCGATCGTCGGCCTGGGCGGACAGGTCTTCATGCGCCGCAACTCGCAGGAAGCGGTACGCGAGTTCCGGCCGTACTTCGACAACGCCCCGGTCTACGGGCACGGCCCGTCGCTGGAGGAGTTCACCCGGCAGACGCCGCTGACCGTCGGCAGCCCGCAGCAGGTCATCGACCGCACGCTGGGCTTCCGTGACTACGTCGGCGACTACCAGCGGCAGCTCTTCCTGATGGACCACGCCGGCCTGCCGCTGAAGACGGTGCTGGAGCAGCTCGACCTGCTGGGCGAGGAGGTGGTCCCGGTGCTGCGCAAGGAGTTCGACTCGATGCGCCCGGCGCACGTGCCCGAGGCGCCCACCCACGCCGGCCTGCTGGCCGCCCGTGACACCGCGACGACCGCTGTCGGCGTCGCCGCGACCACGGAGGAGGAGCGATGACCCGGCGTACCCTCGCGGTCGTCTCGGCCGGTCTCGGCCAGCCCTCGTCCACCCGCCTGCTCGCCGACCAGCTCGCCGCCGCCGCCCGCGACGAGCTGGCCGGCCGCGGCGCGTCCGTCGACCTGCGCCCGGTGGACCTGCGCGAGCACGCCCACGACGTGGTCAACCACCTGCTCACCGGCTTCGCACCGGCCGCCCTGCGCGAGACGCTTGACGCCGTCGCGGCGGCCGACGGGCTGATCGCGGTCACGCCGATCTTCAACGCGTCCTACAACGGGTTGTTCAAGTCCTTCTTCGACGTGGTGGACCGCGACGCGCTGGCCGGCACGCCGGTGCTGATCGGGGCGACCGGCGGCACCGCCCGACACTCGCTCGCGCTGGAGCACGCGGTCCGGCCGATGTTCTCGTACCTGCGGGCGGTGACGCTGCCGACGGCGGTCTTCGCCGCGCCGGAGGACTGGGCCGGCGACGACGGCGACAGCGCGCTGCGGACCCGGATCCGCCGGGCCGCCGGCGAGCTGGCCGAACAGGTGGACCGCCGGCCGCCGGCGACCGGCCCGGCCGATCCGTTCGCCCTCACCACCGACTTCGCCGACCTGCTCGCCGGCCGCGACCCGGCCTGATCCCGGCTCGGCCCCCTGGTCCGGGCTCGGCCGTCTGGTCCGGGCTCGGCCGCCTGATCCCGGTTCGGGCCGCGGGCCGAGCCCGGTCGTGCACGCCTGACCGCGGTGGCGGCCTCAGTCGTCGGCCGGCTCCGGACGGTGGGCGATCAGCACCGGGCAGTGGGCGTGCTGCACCAGCGCCTGGCTGACCGAGCCGAGCAGCAGCCCGGCGAAGCCGCCCCGGCCCCGGGAACCGACCACCACCAGCGACGCGCCGGCGCTCGCCTCCCGCAGCGCGGTCTCCGGAGAAGCGGCGGCCACGGCGCGTTCGGTCACCGGCAACCCCGGGTGCGCCGGCCGGACCCGGGCGGCCGCCGCCGCCAACAGCTCGGCCGCCTCGGCCCGCTCGGCGGTGCTCGCCTCGGCCGCCACCTCCGGCGCCGTCGCGCCGCGCTCCGGCGCGCGGACGTGCACCAGCACCAGCTCGGCGTCGCGGCGGGCGGCCTCGTCCGCGGCCAGCTCGACGGCGTACGCCGCGGCGTCGGAGCCGTCGACGCCGACCAGCACCGGACCGTCGACCGGGATCGGCTGTTCCGCGGGACGGACGACGAGCACCGGGCAGTGCCCGTGCTGCGCGAGTTGCCCGCCCACCGAACCGAGCAGCAGCCCGGCGAAGCCGCCCACCCCCCGGCTGCCCACCACCACCAGTTCGGCCCGGCGCGACTCCTCCACCAGCGTCGCGCCCGGGCCGCCGGCGACCTGCCGGACCGCCACCCGCAGCCCGGGATGCCGCTCGGCCAGGTCGGCGGCGACCCGCTCGAGCATCTTCTCCGCCTCCTCGGTCGGCGCGGGCAACCCGAGGTCGTACGGGTTGAGCGGCACGCCGTAGCCGAGCGGGTGCAGGTATCCGTGCACCAGCAGCAGCGGACGGGAGCGCGCCACGGCGGTCGCCGCGGCCTGGTCGGCGGCGGCCAGGCTGGACGGCGATCCGTCCACCCCCGCCACGACGGGTCGGTTCATCGGTGCGTCCCCTCCGGTCGGCTCAGCCCATTGTGGCCGCTCCCGGCCTCGCCCGGAGGCGCCGCCACGCGGGCACGCGGTTGGGAGGGGCCCCCTCCTGTCGTTCCCGCGACGGGAGGAGCCCCCTCCTGACGACGCGGCACGGGACCATCGGCCCTGTCGCGTCCGGCCCCCGACCGGGTGGGATGGGGTAACGGCTTCCTGCCGCCGATCCGTGGAGGCGTGATGACCCCGCTGGAGATGCTGCGCGTACACCCGTTCCTGGCCGGCCTGCCCGACGGTTGGCTGCCCCAGCTCACCGGCTACGCCCGCCCGGTGGCCTGGCACCCCGGGCACCGGCTGTTCCGCGCCGGCCAGCCGGCCGAACGGTTCTGGCTGGTCCGCGGCGGTCAGGTGGCGTTGGACTTCCCGGTGCCCGGCCGCGGCGACGTGGGCATCGAGACGATCGGCGCGGGCGGCGTGCTCGGCTGGTCCTGGCTCTTCCCGCCCTACCGCTGGCAGTTCGGCGCGGTCGCCACCCTGCGCAGCACCGCGGTCGAGTTCGACGCGGCGGGGGTGCGCCGGTTGATGGAGTCCGACGACACGCTGGGCCGGCAGCTCACCGCCCGGTTCATGAGCGTCGTGGTGGATCGTCTCCAGGCGTCCCGGGTCCGCCTGCTCGACCTGTACGGCTATCCGACGACCGCGGCGAGCTGACTCACCCGTCGAGCGGCTCGCCGCGGCGCCGGACGACCAGCTCGTCCACCTCGAGCCGGCCGATGCGCAGCTCGCGGACGACCGCGCGGCGCACCGCCAGCCGGCCGATCACCAGCGCGCCCACCGACACGGCGCCGAGCGCGACCGCGCCCAGGGCCAGCGCGCCGACGGCCGTGGCGCCGAGCGCCCGCGCCCCGGTGGCCTGTGCGCCGGTGGCCTGTGCGCCGGTTGCGGACGCGATCCGGGCCCGGACGGGCGAGGCGGGGCGGCGGCGCAGCCGTGGTGTCGACATGGCCTCATGCTAGTGCGACACGCACCGGATCAGGTGACGGTCAGGCCCCGGGCGGCGAACTGCCCGCGCACCCGGGCCAGCAGCTCCGCGTCCGGCGGCGCGGTGTCCGCCAGCGGGAAGGCGAGGCCCAGCTCGGCGTACTTGTGCGCGCCCAGCCGGTGGAACGGCAGCACCTCGACGCGGTGCACGCCGGCCAGCCCGGCGGCCACGTCGGCCACCCGGGCCACCTCGTCCGCGGCGTCGGTCAGGCCCGGCACCAGCACGTACCGGATCCACATCGGCGTGCCCCGGTCGGCCAGCCGGCGGGCGAAGCGCAGCGTCGGCGCGAGCCGGCCGGTGCCGGTGACCCGGCGGTACGTCTCCGGGCGCCCCGCCTTGACGTCCAGCAGCACCAGGTCGGTGGCGTCCAGCAGGGCGTCGTCGGCGCGGTCGCCGAGGAACCCGGAGGTGTCCAGCGCGGTGTGCAGTCCGAGCGCGTGACAGCGGCGCAGCAGCTCGCCGGTGAACGCCGGCTGCAACAGGGGCTCGCCGCCGCTGACCGTGACGCCGCCGCCGGCCACCTGGAGGAACCGGCGGTACCGCGCGGCCGTGGCGACCATCTCGTCGACCGTGCGGCGCCGGCCGCTGCGGCCGTACCAGGTGTCCGGGCTGTGGCAGTACCGGCAGCGCAGCGGGCAGCCGGCGAGGAAGACCACGAAGCGGGTGCCCGGCCCGTCCACCCCGATCGACGTGTCCCAGGAGTGCACCGCCCCGTCCGGGACCGGCGGCGCCGCTGCCGGCGCCGCCGGGGGCCGGCCGGTCACAGCGACCCGTGGAACGTCCGGGACACCACGTCCCGCTGCTGTTCCGGGGTGAGCCGGACGAAGTTCACCGCGTACCCGGAGACCCGGACGGTGAGCTGCGGGTACCGCTCCGGACGGGCCATCGCGTCGAGCAGCGTGTCCCGGTCCAGCACGTTGACGTTGAGGTGGAACCCGCCGGCGTCGGTGTACCCGTCGAGCACCCCGGCCAGGTTGGCGATCCGCTCCGCGCGGGTGTGGCCCAGGCCGTCCGGGGTGACCGTGCCGGTCAGCGAGATGCCGTCGCGGGCCGCGTCGTACGGCAGCTTCGCCACCGACAGCGCCGAGGCGACCAGGCCGTGGGTGTCCCGGCCGTTCATCGGGTTCGCCCCGGGTGCGAACGGCTCGCCGGCCCGCCGCCCGTCCGGGGTGTTGCCGGTGTGCCGGCCGTAGACCACGTTCGAGGTGATGGTGAGCACCGACATGGTCAGCTCGGCGTCGCGGTAGGTGCGTTGCCGGCGCAGCTTCGCCGCGAACGTCTCGACCAGCCGGACGGCGATCTCGTCGGCCCGGTCGTCGTCGTTGCCGTACGCCGGGAACTCGCCCTCGACCGTGTAGTCGACGGCCAGCCCGGTCTCGTCGCGCAGCACCTTGACCCGGCCGTACCGGATGGCGGAGAGGCTGTCCACCGCGACCGAGAGGCCGGCGACGCCGGTGGCCATGAACCGGCGCACCGGGTGGTCGTGCAGCGCCATCTCCAGCCGCTCGTACGCGTACCGGTCGTGCTGGTGGTGGATCACGTTCAGCGCGTCCAGGTACGTCTCGGCCAGCCAGTCCAGCGTCCGGTCGTACGCCGCGAGCACCTCGTCGTAGTCGAGCGTCTCGCCGCCGACCGGCGCGGTGGGCGGGGCGACCTGCTCGCCGGTCAGCTCGTCCCGGCCGCCGTTGATCGCGTAGAGCAGCGCCTTCGCCAGGTTCGCCCGGGCGCCGAAGAACTGCATGTCCCGCCCGACCCGCATGGCCGACACGCAGCAGGCGATCGCGGTGTCGTCGTCGTACGCGGGACGGATCAGCTCGTCGTTCTCGTACTGGATGGCGCTGGTGTCCAGCGACACCTGGGCGCAGAACCGCTTGAACCCCGCCGGCAGCCGGGGCGACCAGAGCACGGTCAGGTTGGGCTCGGGCGCCGGCCCCAGGTTGTAGAGCGTCTGCAGGTACCGGAACGTGGTGCGGGTGACCAGCGGCCGGCCGTCCGCGCCCATCCCGCCGAGGGACTCGGTGACCCAGGTGGGGTCACCGGAGAACAGTTGGTCGTACTCGGGGGTGCGGAGGAAGCGGATGATCCGCAGCTTGATCACGAAGTCGTCGACCAACTCCTGGGCGCCGGTCTCGTCGAGCCGGCCTTCGGCGATGTCCCGCCGCAGGTAGGCGTCGACGAAACCGGCGGTGCGGCCGAGCGACATGGCCGCGCCGTTCTGCTCCTTGGTGGCCGCCAGGTAGGCGAAGTAGAGCCACTGGATCGCCTGCTGGCCGGTCGCGGCGGGGCGGGAGATGTCGAAGCCGTACCCGGCGGCCATCTCCTTCAGCTCGCCGAGCGCGCGGATCTGCTCGGCCAGCTCCTCCCGGTCCCGGATCACGTCGTCGGTGCTGCGCCGGTCGTCGAGCGCCGCCTTGTGGGCGCGGCGCTCGGCGATCAGCCGGTCCACCCCGTACAGCGCCACCCGGCGGTAGTCGCCGATGATCCGGCCCCGCCCGTACGCGTCGGGCAGGCCGGTGACGACGTGCGAGCGCCGGGCGGCCAGCACGCCGGCCGGGTACGCGTCGAAGACCGCGTCGTTGTGGGTCCGGCGGTGGCGGGTGAATATCTCGTGCACCCGCGGGTCGGGTTCGCGCCCGTACGCCCGCAGCGCGGTCTCCACCATCCGCAGCCCACCGGCCGGCATGATCGCGCGGCGCAGCGGCGCGTCGGTCTGCAGGCCGACGATCAGCTCCCGCTCCCGGTCGACGTAGCCGGGGCCGTGCGAGGTGATGGTGGAGGGGGTGGTTGCGTCCACGTCGTACACGCCGCGCCGCCGCTCCTCGGGAAACATCTCCCGCAGCCGGTTCCACACGGCGAGGGTGCGGTCGGTCGGTCCGGTCAGGAACGACGCGTCCCCGGAGTAGGGCTCGTGGTTGCGGCGGACGAAGTCGGCGACGTCGACCGTCTCGCGCCACGGGCCGTCCCGGAATCCCCGCCACGGGTCCACGACGCGTTGGTTGCCGCTCATGATCGCTCCTGTCGGGGGAGTTGGTGGGCGCGCAGGACGCGGGCCCACCAGGGGCGGTGGTCGGGGCGGGGGGCCGGGAGGCCGCGCAGGCTGAGCCAGCCGCCGGGGCCCATGGTGACCGTGTGCACCGCCGGTGGGCGGCGGCGTGACCACAGCGCCACGGCGGCGGTGAGCGCGGCCACCGCGAACGCGCCGGTCGCGGCCGCGACCAGTTGGTCCGGGTCGACCAGCCGGCGGTAGCGGACCCGGCCGTCGGTGACGACGAACGCGCCGACCGGGCGGCCGGCGTGGGTCACCGGCACCAACGCCGCGCCGGGCAGCTCCAGCACCGGGCCCACCGGCCCGGGGTCCGCCGGGGCCGGTGTCGGGTCGGCGGCCGGCGGCGCGGGCCGGGGCACCGGGGGTACGGTGTTCAGCCCGGTCGGGTTGAAGATGGCGGTCATGGTGCTGCCCTCCTAACGGGAGTCGGACGAGTCGGTGCCGGCCACGACCGCGGCCCGGCCGGCGGCGAGCCGCGCCACCGGCACCCGGTACGGCGAGCAGGAGACGTAGTCGAGTCCGGCCGCGGCGAAGAACGCGATCGAGTCGGGGTCGCCGCCGTGCTCGCCGCAGACCCCGACGGTCAGCTCCGGGCGGGCGGCCCGTCCCTCGGTGACGGCGAGCCGGACCAGCCGCCCCACCCCGGCGACGTCGAGGCTCTCGAACGGCGAGACCGGGAAGATCCCCCGGGCCAGGTACGCGGGGAAGAACGAGCCCTCCACGTCGTCGCGGGAGAACGCCCAGGTGGTCTGCGTCAGGTCGTTGGTGCCCAGGGAGAAGAACCGCGCCTCGGTGGCGATCTCCCCGGCGGTCAGCGCGGCCCGGGGCGTCTCGACCATGGTGCCGATCGGGATCTCCGGGACGTCGCCCACCTCGGCCAGCACGCGTCGCGCCTCGTCCCGCACGGCGGCGAGTTCCCGCACGTCCCCGACCAGCGGCACCATGATCTCCGGGCGTGGGTCGCCGCCGGCCCGTACCCGCTGCGCGGCGGCCTCGGCCAGTGCCCGCACCTGCATCGCGAACAGGCCGGGCACCACCAGCCCGAGGCGCACGCCACGCAGCCCCAGCATCGGGTTCGCCTCGTGCATCCGGCGCACCGCGGCCAGCAGCGTGTCGTCGCGGCCCGGGTCCTCGCCGCGCGCCCGCGCGCCGGCCACCCGGGCGGTCAGTTCCGCAAGCGGGGGCAGGAACTCGTGCAGCGGCGGGTCGAGCAGCCGGACGGTGACCGGCAGCCCGTCCATCGCGGCGAGCAGCCCGACGAAGTCGGCCCGCTGCAACGGCAGCAGCGCGTCCAGCGCGGCGGCGGTCTCCGCCGGCCCGTCGGCCAGGATCAGCCGCTCGACGAGTGCCCGGCGCTCGCCGAGGAACATGTGCTCGGTCCGGCACAACCCGATGCCGGCGGCGCCGAGCCGGCGGGCCCGGCGGGCGTCGTCCGGGGTGTCCGCGTTGGCCCGTACGCCGAGCGTCCGGACCGCGTCGGCGTGCCCGAGCAGGCGGTGCACGGCGGCGACCAGCGGGTCGGACTCGGGGCGCAGCTCGCCGGCGAGGTAGCGGGCCACCGGGGACGGCTGCACCGGCACCTCGCCGAGCCAGATCCGCCCGGACGTGCCGTCGATCGAGATCAGCTCGCCGGCGCGCACCACCCGGTCGTCGACGGTGAACTCGCCGCGCTCGACGTCGATGCGCAGCGCGTCCGCGCCGCACACGCAGGTCCGGCCCATGCCGCGGGCCACCACGGCGGCGTGCGACGTCTTCCCGCCGTGCGAGGTGAGCACGCCGGCCGCGGCGATCATGCCGGGCAGGTCGTCCGGGTTGGTCTCCGGGCGGACCAGGATCACCGGCCCGTCGGCCGCCGCCGCGGCGGCGGAGTCGAAGACCACCCGGCCCACCGCGGCGCCGGGCGAGGCGCCCACCCCGACGGCGAGCGGCGCGGGCGCGCCGGCGGCGTCGAACGCGGGGAACATGAGCTGGGCGAGCTGGGCCCCGCTGACCCGGGTCAGCGCCTCGTCGGCGGTGATCAGCCCCTCGTCGGCCAGCTGCGCGGCGATCACGAACGCGGCGGCGGCGGTGCGCTTGCCGACCCGGGTCTGCAGCATCCACAGCCGGCCGCGCTCGATGGTGAACTCGACGTCGCACAGGTCGCGGTAGTGCCGCTCCAGCGTCGCCATGATCTGCCGCAGCCGGTGGTAGCTCGCCGGGTCCAGTCGTTCCAGCTCGGTCAGCGGCACCGTGTTGCGGATGCCGGCCACCACGTCCTCGCCCTGCGCGTCGGTCAGGTAGTCGCCGTAGACGCCGGGGACGCCGGTGGCCGGGTCGCGGGTGAACGCCACCCCGGTGCCGGAGTCCGGACCGAGGTTGCCGAACACCATCGCCATCACGGTGACCGCGGTGCCCAGGTCGTCCGGGATCCGTTCCTGCCGCCGGTAGACCCGCGCCCGCTCCGAGCGCCAGGAGGAGAAGACCGCGCGGACGGCGAGGAAGAGCTGCTCGTGCGGCGCCTGCGGGAAGTCGTGCCCGACGTGCCGGGCGAAGATCTTCTGGTACGTGTCGACCAGGTCGCGCAGCTGCTCGGCGCTCGGCCCGGCCGGCCCGGCGGTGGCCCGCACCGAGGCCAGCTCGTGCTCGAACTCCTCGGCCGGGATGCCGTGCACGGTGCGGCCGAACATCTGGATCAGCCGCCGGTACGAGTCCCAGGCGAACCGCTCGTCGCCGGCGTGGGCGGCCAGCCCGGCCACCGTGGCGTCGTTGAGCCCGATGTCGAGGATCGTCTCCATCATCCCCGGCATCGAGTACCGGCCGCCGGAGCGGACGGCCAGCAGCAGCGGGTCGCCGGGGTCGCCGAGCCGCCGGCCCAGCCGCGCCTCGATCTCGCGCAGGTGCGCGTTGATCTCCTCGTACAGCCCGTCCGGCGGCTCGCCGGTGGCCAGGTAGGCGCGGCACGCGTCGGTGGTCACGGTGAACCCGGGCGGCACGGGCAGCCCGAGGCGG
This sequence comes from Micromonospora sp. NPDC049282, assembly GCF_043197045.1. NCBI lineage: Bacteria > Bacillati > Actinomycetota > Actinomycetes > Micromonosporales > Micromonosporaceae > Micromonospora > Micromonospora sp. NPDC049282. The sequence goes on along the minus strand of NZ_JBICSL010000009.1, from coordinate 9,535 downwards.
GTCATCTCGGCCAGGTTGGCGCCCTTGCCGCCGAGCAGGTCGGCCCGGCTCCGGTCACCCTCGATGAAGTCGTAGACGTACTTCCGCATGGTCCGGCCTCCTCGACTGCGTCGTTCCTCCTTCTTCGTACCGGTGTGGCGGGCGGTGCCGGCAGGGCCGGACGGGACGCCCGGCGGGCCGGAGGTCCCGACCGGTGTCGGTGGGTCCGCGTAACGTCTCGGCCGTGACCCCTGAGGTGGAAATCCGTCCGGTGCGCGACGACGACCTGCCCGCGTTCTTCGCCCACGAGCAGGATCCGCAGGCCAACTGGATGGCCGCGTTCGGTCCGAAGGACCCGTCGGACCGGGCGGCGTTCGACGCGCACTGGGCCCGCATCCGCGCCGACGAGCGCGTCGTCAACCGCACGATCGTCGCCGGCGGCGAGGTGGTCGGGCACGTGGCGGCGTTCCCGGTCGACGACCAGACCGAGGTCAGCTACTGGATCAACCCGGAGCGTTGGGGGCGCGGGCACGCCACCGCCGGGCTCACCGCGCTGCTGCGCGAGCTGCCCGGGCGGCCGGTGCGCGCCCGCGCCGCGAAGGACAACGCCGCCTCGCTCGCGGTGCTGCGCAAGTGCGGTTTCGTCGTGGTCGGCGAGGACTCGGGATACGCCGTCGGCCGCGGCGCCGAGGTCGAGGAGTGGGTGCTGGAGCTGCCCGCCGAGGCGCCTGACCAGCGCGACCACTAGTCTTCCCCGGGTGAACTGGCTGGAACTCGTCGGCTGGGCCGGCTCCGCGTTGCTGGTCTGGTCCCTGCTGCAGACGCGCATCCTGCGGCTGCGCGCGCTCAACCTGGTCGGCTGCCTGATCCTGATCGGCTACAACGCCGCCGTGCACGTCTGGCCGATGGTCGGGCTGAACGTGGTGCTCACCGTGATCAACGTCTGGTACCTGCGCAAGCTGCTCGCCACCCGGCACGACGAGCAGACCTACCAGGTGGTGGAGGTGGGCACCGGCGACGCGTTCCTGGCACACACGCTGCGGGTGCACGCCGCCGACATCGCCCGGTTCAACCCGGCCTTCCGTTGGGAGCCGGCCGCCGCCGACCGTTCGGCGTTCCTGGTGGTGCGCTCCGACGAGGTGGTCGGCGTGATGGTGTCGCACGCCGAGGCCGGCGGGGTGGCCCAGATCGACCTGGACTACGTCACCCCGCCGTTCCGCGACTTCACCCCCGGCGAGTTCGTCTACCGGCGCAGCCGGCTCTTCACCGACCGGGGTTTCCGCCGGGTGGTCAGCCCGCCCGGCATGGTGGCGCCCTACTACCACCGGCTCGGCTTCCGCCCCGAGGGCGCGGCCTACGTGCTCGACCTGCCCGACCCGGCCTGAGCGCCGTCAGTCCCGGGGTGGGCCGAACCAGCGGGTGAGCGCCGCGCGCAACCCGTCCCGGTCCGGCGCGGCCTCGGCGGACGCCCAGGCCAGGTAGCAGTCCGGTCGCAGCAGCAGCGCGGTCGACGAGGTTCCGGTCAGCCGCCCACCGATCACGTCGACCCGGTCCCGCCACGGCGCGGCCGCCGCACCGAGGGTGCCGGTGGCGTCGAGCAGCAGCGGGCGCGCGTCGCGGGTCAGCTCGGCCAGGCGCACCGGCCCGGCGTCGCCGTGCACCACCAGGTCCGGCGCCCAGCTGCCGACCGGAGGCCCGTCCGGTCCCGGGTCGTAGCTGATGTCCGCGCCGGCCATCAGGGCGGCCACGTGCGCGGCGTTCTCCGGCCGGGCGAGCAGCTCGCCAACGAGTTCGCGCAGCGCGGTGACCTCACTGCCCGGCGCGATCAGGGCGGACTGGGCCTGGGTCGACATGGTGACCCGCCGGGCCGCCGGGCGGCGCTCGGCCTGGTAGGTGTCGAGCAGCCCGTCCGGGGCCCAGCCGTGCAGTCGGGCGGCCAGCTTCCAGCCCAGGTTCACCGCGTCCTGCAGGCCCAGGTTCAGGCCCGGGCCGCCGATCGCGGAGTGCACGTGTGCGGCGTCGCCGAGCAACAGCACCCGGCCGTCGCGGTAGCGCTCGGCCAGCCGGGTGTTGCCGCCGACCACGCGGCGCAGCACGTGCGGCCCGGCGCCGGTCGGCGGGGCGAGCGGCACCTCGGCGCCGAGCACCCGGGCCACGCTGGCGCGCATCTCGGCGAGTGTCATCGGCGCGTCCGTTTCCGGCTCGTCCGGCCACTCGGAGGTGCTGACCAGGGGCGGCCGGTCGGGGAACGGCGCCCAGACGATCAGCCCGCGCTCGGTGCGGGTGTGACGGAACGGCGGGACGGTCCCGTGACCGGGCGCCGTGAGGCCGCCGGTCGCCGGGTCGATCGACTCCGGCGGCACTCCGACCTGGGCGGTACGCGAGACGGACCGGTCCGTCGTCACGCCGGGGAAGCCGATCCCGGCGAGTTTCCGGACGGTGCTGCGCCCGCCGTCCGCACCGATCAGGTACCGGCAGGTGAGCGTCGTGCCGTCGGCGAAGCCGACCTCCACCGCGTCGTCCCGCTGCCGCAGCTCGGTCACCTCGCATCCCCGGCGTACCGGCACGCCCAGCTCGGCGGCCCGGTCGGCGAGCACCCGCTCGATCTGCCGCTGCGGCACCGGCAGCCCGTGCAGCGGGTTGTCCGCGACACCGCTCAGGTCCAGCGGCAGCGCGCCGAAGACGAACTCGGGCGCCGCTCGCGGCGGCGTGGCGTCGCCGGTGAGGCGCTGGTGCAGGCCGCGCCGGTCGAGCATCCGGACCACCTGGCCGACCAGCCCGTTGGCCCGGTTCTCGGTGGTCGGCTCGACCAGCCGGTCGCACACCACCGGCCGGATCCCGGCCAGCGCCAGTTCGGCGGCGACCATCAGGCCGTTCGGCCCGGCCCCGACGACGAGCACATCGATCATGACAAGATCCCCTCAAGGGTACGGCGAACCACCCCGACGGCCGCGGGCAGACTGAAAGGCGGGGCCCCTTGTTAACGCCCCCGGTAGCGAAGGGCCCCCTTCTCACGGTGGGGTCGGGTCAGGCCGGTGGTGGCAGGCCGGCGGCGAGCTGGGCCAGCGCCTCGGAGAGCAGCCGTTCGACCGGCTCCGACCGTTCGGCGCGGAGGAAGTGCCGCGTCGCCGCGCCGGCGGCCGCGCCGACCGCGGCGGCCACCAGGTGCGGGTAGAGGTCGTGGGTGGCGTCGGCGCCGGTGCGCTCGGCGACCGCCTCGGCCAGTTCGGCCTCGGCGACCGCGCCGGCCCGCAGCATCTCGCCCTGCAGTGCCGGCTCGGCGAGCATCACCCGCAGCCCGGCCACCCACTCGTCGTGGGCGTGCGGGGGCGACTTCTCGACCTCGGGGCCGGGTGCCCACGAGGAGAGGACCGCCGCCTCGATCGCGGTCCACAGCGGCTCGTCGGCCGGGCGGGCCCGGAGCGCGTCCGCCACCCGGCGACTGCGGTCCAGGTGCCGGGCGGCGATCGCCTCGGCCTTGCTGGCGAAGTAGTTGTTGAACGTGCGGGGGGACACCCCGGCGGCATGGGCGATGTCCTCCACCAGCACGGCGTCGTAGCCGCGGGCCACGGTCAACCGGATGGCCGCCCAGCTCAGCGCCGCCCGGGTCGCGGCCTTCTTGCGCTCCCGTAGTCCGCTCACGTCGCCACGCTAGCAAAAGATGCGTGGCACGCAAAGATGCGGACCGCGCATTTTTTGCCCGGTGTCGGTGTGTGCACAGGATTCAGGCGTGCGCCGGCTGGGCACAGAGGGGCCACGCCGACCGGATCTGCCGGCCGGCGAGTCGGCCATCGCCGACCCGGATCGGGCCGAGGGAGAGAACCGCTCGTGCAGAGCTACTGGAGCCAGGTGGCCCTGGTCGGTGTGCTGGTGATCGTCAACGCGGCATTCGCCGGCAGCGAGATGGCCCTGGTCTCGCTGCGGGACAGCCAGCTGCAACGGCTGGAGCGCAGCAGCCGCGGCGGCCGGACGCTGGCCCGCCTGGCCAAGGACCCGAACCGCTTCCTGGCCACCATCCAGATCGGCATCACCCTGGCCGGCTTCCTCGCCTCCGCCGCGGCGGCCGTGTCCCTGGCCCGACCGCTCGTGCCGCTGCTCGGGGTATTCGGCAACGCCGCCGAGACGGTCGCCATCGTCGCCGTCACCCTGGTGCTCACGTTCGTCACGCTGGTCTTCGGCGAGCTGGCGCCCAAGCGCATCGCCATGCAGTCCGCCGAGCGGTGGGCGCTGGTCGTGGCCCGACCGCTCGACGTGCTGGCCAGCGTGACCCGCCCGGCGGTCTGGCTGCTCGGCGCCACCAGCGACATGGTGGTCCGCCTCTTCGGCCTCGACCCGAAGCACGAGCCGGACGAGATCGGCCCCGACGAACTGCGCGACATCGTGGCCGGCAACCACGGCTTCACCAAGGAGCAGCGGACGATCATCGCCGGTGCGGTGGAGATCGCCGACCGGCAGCTCCGCGCCGTCCTCGTACCCCGGTTGCAGGTCTTCACGCTCGACAGCGGCACCACCGCGGACGCCGCGCGGCTCGTCCTCGCGGCGACCGGCCACTCCCGGGCGCCCGTGGTCCGGCACGGCGGCCTGGACGACGCGGTCGGCGTCATCCACCTGCGCGACCTGGTGGGCGTCCCGGACGACCGGCCGGTCGACGAGATCGCCCGGCCACCCATGCTGCTGCCCGACTCGCTGCCCGTGGTCGACGCGCTGCGCCAGTTCAAGGCCGAGCGGCAGCACATCGCCCTGGTGGTGGACGAGCGCGGCGCGGTCGACGGGATCGTGACGCTGGAGGACATCCTCGAGGAGATCGTCGGCGAGATCTACGACGAGACCGACCGGGACCTGCAGGCGGTCCGCACCGAGGCGGACGGCACGCTGGTGCTGCCCGGCACCTTCCCGGTGCACGACCTCACCGACCTCGGGGTGGAACTGCCGAACCGGCCGGCCGGCGACTACACCACGGTCGCCGGGCTGGTGCTGATCTGCCTCGGGCACATCCCGACGGTGGCGGGGGAGCAGGTCACCGTCGACGGCTGGGAGCTGGCGGTCGCCGGCGTCGACCAGCGCGCCATCACCGAGGTGCACATCCGGCGTCGCCCCCGCCACGAGCGGACCGACGGCGACGACGACGCCACCGGCACCGACCCGGAGGACGACGGCGACCCGGCGGACGCCCCCGCGCTCGACGAGGCGCGCCGCTGACCACAACGGCCCGCCGGCTGCCGGGGTCGAACGGCCGTCGCCCGGCCGGCTCAGCGCCGGTCGACGGGCGGGCCGAACGGGAAGCCGGGTACCGGCGGGCGTAACTGCACCGCGTCGGCGGGCAGCTGGTGGGTGCTGCGCCCGATCAGCCGGGCGAGCGTCCGCAGCAGCCACGGCCCGGCCGGATGCAGCTCCGGCCCGATCAACCGGCTGGCCACCCGGGTCCACCAGTGACCGGCCACGATCACGTCGGTGATCCGTAACCGCTCCGGTGGCCACCCCCCGCGCACCACCACGTCCACCACCCGCCCCAGCCGCCGGCCGTGCAGGTCGTACGCGGTGCGCCCGAGCAGCTCACCCGCTCGCACGGTGGGACCCCGGGATCCGCTCGATCAGGTGCCGCCGCAACCACGCCTCCACCGGCGAGGACGGCAGGTCCGCCGCCCGGCACCGCAGCCGCACCGCGCTGTCCACCCGGGCCACGCTCGCCAGCGGCACGCGCAACGGCGGCACCGGCGGATCGTCGGTGAACCGGTCGGCCACCGCCACCAGCAGCCGCCCGACCCGGCCGCCGATCCGCTGCCCGAGCGCGCCCTGACCGGTGAGCAGTCCCGCCACGTACGGGTAGCCCTCGTCGTCCACCGCGAACGCGATGTCGTCGACCCGCCCGACCAGCCGGCCGTCGACGTCGACGATCTGCCGGTCGAGCAGCTGCCTGGCGAGCTGGACCCTCATCGCCCCATCCCCGTCACGATCGCCAGTGGGATCGCCGCCACCGAGGCGGCGACGATGAGCAGCAGGAACACCGCGCCGAGCAGGTTCGTCCACCAGCCGTTGACCCGCTCGCCGAGATAGGTGCGGTCGTTGGCCACCACCAGGATCGGCAGGTAGGTCAGCGGCAGCACCACCGCGCTCAGCACCAGCATGTACTCGGTCAACCGCACCGGGTCCACGGTCGTCATCAGCATCACCACACCGAGCAGCAGGCCGACCAGCAGGACGCTGTGGAACCGGGCCGCCTCGCGCGGGCTGACCCGCTTGCCCCACTGCCAGCCGAAGTACTGCGCCGCCGCGTACGCCGCCGACAGCCCGGTCTCCAGCGCCGCGCCGAAGGTCACCGCGAAGAACGCCAGCACGGCGGCGGCCAGGCCGGCGCCGCCCAGCGCGGTCGCCACCGGCCGGGCCACCTCGTCGAGCGAGCCCAGGGAGGCGCCGGACGGGTGGTAGGCCACCGTCGCCACGGCGATCAGCGACAACGCCAGGAACCCGCCGACCGGGAAACCGATCAGCACGTTGGACCGGGCCCGCGCCAGGTCCGCCGCGCCCCACCGCTCCTCCACCCCGCCGGAGGAGAAGAAGAACACCTCGTACGGGCTGACCGTCGAGGCGAACAGCGCCACCGCCACGAACCAGTACAGCGGCCAGCCGTGCCCGGCGGAGCTGATCTGCCAGGCGCCCTGCCCGAGTTCCGCCCAGTCGGTCGGCAACGCCACCAACGCGACCGCGAAGACCAGCAGCGCCAGCCCGGCCAGGCCGAAGACCCGCTCCATCAGCTCGAAGCGCATCCGCCACAGCACCAACCAGACCGCCAGCGCGGCCAGCGGCACCCAGAGCAGGTGGCTGACTCCGGTGGCCAGGTGCAGCGCCAGCGCCACCCCGCCCAGCTCCGCGGCGAGCGTGACCACCGTGACCAGCCACGACGCGACCAGGTTGAGCAGCGCCACCCGCGGGCCGAGCCGCTCCCGGACCAGGTCGAACACCGCCCGGCCGCTCACCGCCGCGATCCGGCCGGCCATGTCCGCGTACGCGCAGATGCCCACCACGCCGACGAGCAGCACCCAGGCGTGGGCCATGCCGAACAGCGCGCCGGCCTGGCTGGCCGCCACCAGATCGCCGATGTCGACGAACCCGCCGATGGCCGACAGCACGCCCAGCGTGGCGGCGAGGAGTCTCCTCACGTCGGATCGGGGACGGGTGGTCTCATCGACGCGACGATATCGGCGTCAGCGCCCGGTTTCGGGCGAATGCCTCAGCCGGCGGTGAGGTTCTGCAACCGCACCTGCCCGCGGGCCACCAGCCGGGCGTCGCCGTCGGTGATCTCCACCAGCCACAGCTGCTGGCTGCGGCCCCGGTGCACCGGCGTGCCGACCGCGGTCAGCTCGCCGTCGCGCACCGCGCGCAGGAAGTCGGTCTGGTTCGACACCCCGACCACGTTGCCCTTGTCGCCCAGCCAGATCGCGCCGCCGACGCTGGCCGCCGTCTCCACCACCGAGCAGTAGACGCCGCCGTGCTGGATCCCGTACGGCTGGTGCAGCTCCGGTCGGACCTGCCAGCGGATCACCACCCGGTCACCGCTGACCTCGTCGAACTTGAGCCCCAGCAGGGCCGCGAAGCCCCCGGTCAGGTCCGGCATCTCCACCGTCGTTCCTCCTCGTGCTCGGCGGCGCCGCCAGCCTAGTCCGCGGCCCGGACGCAAACCCGGTACGGCCCCGGGCCGGGCATGGGGGAGAATCGGTGACCGTGACCGACAGCAACCTCCCGCAGGGGCGGGACTCCCTGACCGAAGACCTGCTGTGGCGGGGCCTGATCCAGGACTCGACCGGCCCCGACGAGCTGCGCGCGCTGCTCGACGGCCCGAGCGCCACGTTCTATGTGGGCTTCGACCCGACCGCCCCCAGCCTGCACGTCGGCAACCTCATGCAGGTCGTCATGGCTCGCCGGCTCCAGCTCGCCGGGCACCGGCCGCTCCTGCTGGTCGGCGGCGCCACCGGTCAGATCGGTGACCCGAAGGAGAGCGCCGAACGCACGCTCAACCCGCCGGAGGTCATCGCCGGCTGGGTCCAGCGGATCCGGGACCAGCTCTCGCCGTTCGTGACCTACACCGGCGACAACGCGGCCCAGCTGGTCAACAACCTGGAGTGGACCGGCCAGATGTCGGTGGTGGAGTTCCTCCGGGACGTGGGCAAGCACTTCCCGGTGAACAAGATGCTGGCCCGCGAGGTGGTCAAGGCGCGGCTGGAGAGCGGCATCAGCTACACCGAGTTCAGCTACCAGCTGCTCCAGGCCAACGACTTCTTCGAGCTGCACCGCCGGCACGGCTGCCAGCTCCAGTACGGCGGCTCCGACCAGTGGGGCAACATCACCGCCGGGGTGGACTACGTCCGCCGGCGCGGCGCCGGACCGGTGCAGGCGTTCACCACGCCCCTGGTCACCAAGTCCGACGGCACCAAGTTCGGCAAGAGCGAGACCGGCGCGGTCTGGCTCGACCCGGAGATGACCAGCCCGTACGCCTTCTACCAGTTCTGGCTCAACGCGGACGACCGCGACGTCACCCGCTACCTGCGCTACTTCAGCTTCCGCTCCCGGGAGGAGCTGGAGGAGCTGGAGAAGGCCACCGCCGAACGCCCGCAGGCGCGCACGGCCCAGCGTGCCCTGGCCGAGGAGCTCACCGCCCTGGTGCACGGCGAGCGTGAGCTGGCGCAGGCGGTGGCGGCCAGCCAGGCGCTGTTCGGCCGGGGTGCGTTGGACGAGCTGTCCCCGGAGACGCTGCGGGCCGCGCTCACCGAGGCCGGTCTGGTACGCGTCGACGAGCTGCCCGATGTCGCCGGCCTGCTCAAGGAGTCGGGCCTGGTGCCGAGCATGAAGGAGGCCCGGCGGGTGATCGCAGAGGGCGGCGCCTACGTCAACAACACCCGCATCGGCGAGGTGGACGCGACGGTCTCGCCGGCCGACCTGCTGCACGGGCGCTACCTCGTGCTGCGCCGGGGCAAGCGGTCGTTCGCCGGTGTCGAGCTGCGCGGATAGTCGACGGTCGAGGATGTGACGCGGGACGCGCCCGGTGGATTTGACGATCAAACCACCGGGCGCGTAACTTTTTCTCTGCCAGCGCGGAACGGACGAACAGGGCGAAAGACCTGGAAGGCCGGAGCGCAGGACCTGGGACGCGGGCGGTGCCCCGGATCCGCCGGGAGGCGGATTTGGTGAGGCGGAACCGACCGGGTAAGGTTATCGGCCGGCAGGGAAACGGACGGGCCAGCGGGAAACCGTGATCGGCCGTCCTGCCGAAATCCTCGACGCAGCCGACTCCGGTCGGCGAATCGCGGTGTGCCCGGTAAAAGGGTGATGCATGTCAAATGGGGAAACACCGGTTTGACACGGCAGAAACCAGCGGGTAACGTAGTAAAAGTGCCCGGCGCGAGAGCGGCGGGGATGTGAACGAGATGCCCCGGGATCGGGGCCCTCCTGGTGGGGGTCTTCGGTGCGGTGTGTGGTTGTTCTTTGAGAACTCAACAGGGTGCTTGATAAGCCAGTGCCAATTGTTTTATACCCCGGACTGGTGGCTGTCTTCGGATGGTTG